>JAJYJK010000020.1 GCA_021789555.1 Nitrospirota bacterium | reverse complement strand
ACCGGGAATGACCGTGAAGATATAGCCCTCCATCGCGTTCATCGCCGCCTCGACCATCGGGGTTTTACTTTTTATGCAGCATTCGTTCAATACCCGGCGCTCGTGGAAATTGGGACGTGTGGAGAGCGCGATGTCCGCGTCTTTCAGGAGGGCGTCGGCCAGGGGTTGGGACAGCCGCTCGTCGTGGATCTCCATTTCCACGTCGGGATTGATCTCTTCTATCGTATTTCTTGCCTGCAGGACCCTGCTCTCGCCAATCCGGGAATCCCGCATCAGCACCTGCCGGTTCATGTTGGAAAGGGTGAGTCTGCCGGAGTGGACCATGATAATCCTTCCGATACCGGCGACGGCCAGATAAAGGGCGGCGGTGCCGCCAAGCCCGCCCACGCCCGCCACAAGGGCGGTCGAGCCCCTCAGTTTTCTCTGGCGCTCGGGGGTAAACCCCGCAAGCATCAATTGCCTTCGGTATCTCTCCATCTCCACAGGCGAGGGGACTGCCTCATACGTTCTCACAATAGTCCTCCCCGATCCTGAAATGCAGCAGCTCCAGTTCCATGTCCCTGTCCTCCCCCAGGAGGCCGAACGCATCGGCCCGGCACTGCTTGCAATGGGTCATCTGCGGGATGTAAGCCCTGCACACCGCGCGCATCTTCTCAAGCATCGCGCAGGAAGGCCGCGGAATATCTTTGAACCTGGCCTGCGGTATGAGCGGCATGACGTTCATTATCCCGGCCCCCATACGGCCCGCGCGGAGGGCGATGAGCGGGATATCCCCCTCGTTTATGCCCGGGATGAGTATGGAATTGACCTTGACGACCAGCCCGGATTCAATGGCCTTTGAAAGCCCTTCCCACTGGTTATGAAGGAGCGCCTCGGCCGCGGCCCTCCCCGAAAGCCTTTCGCCCGGATGGAAGACGGAGGAATATATCTTTTCGGCCGTCTCTGCGGCGAGCGCATTTATCGTGACTGTGAGGCTTTCGACCCCCGAGTCCAAAACCTCGCCAAGGCGCTCCGGAAGTAAAAACCCGTTCGTGGACAGGCATAAAATAATCTCCGGGAACTCTCGATGGATGGCCCTGAGGGTCTCGAAGGTGGCGTCGTTTGCGAGCGGGTCTCCGGGGCCCGCTATGCCGATGACGCTTATCGAGTCGTTTCTTTCCATGACGGCGCGCACCCGCTCCATGGCCTCAAACGGATTTAGCACCACGCTTGTCACGCCCGGACGGGTCTCGTTGACGCAATCGAATTTACGGATGCAGTAATTGCACTGCAGGTTGCATCCGGGGGCAACAGGCAGATGGAGCTTTCCGTATTTCCTGTGCGCCTTTTCGGAAAAGCACGGATGCCTGTCGGATATCCGCTTGCCTAATATTTCTTCCATATGGTTTCTGCCGGCCAAAATTGCCTTTGAAAAAAATAGAAAGCAATAGCCGTGCCAAATGGCCAAGGGGATGGTCCGGTCTCCCCTGCGGCCAAAGACCGCGGGGGGGGCCAATGCAAGCGGTATTTTCATTATATTCGGCGGTTTAAAGCCATATCTGCGGCAGGTCTTTAGACGCGGGGAATATACTCGCTGCCCATTTGGAAGGGTTTGAATCCGATGCCGGGGCGCATTTGAAAACCCCGGTTTATGTCGACAGGTTCACATTTATGTGGAGCTGGTGGGGTCCTCCCCGGTTTCGGGGACGGCGGAGAGGTATTTGACCTTTTTTATCAGGCCCGTCATGTACTCCTTGAATTTTTCCGGCGCCAGCCATCTGATGCCGAGCTTGTCGGCCCATTTTATTATCCCCTGGTCCGCGGTCACCAGGAGGGCGTCAAGCTCCCTGGCAAGCAGGATCAGGTCGACGTCCTCCTTGCTGTCTATGATGCCTTCGCGCAGGGCCTCGCGGTACTTGCGCCTGAGGTCCTGGATCACCTCGTCGGTCGCCCTGCCCTCCGGGTTTCTGGCGGCGCGCTCCGCCACCCTGAGCCCGCGGTTGACGCGGTCCCGGATCTCCTCGACAAGCTCGTAGAGGAGGGACGCGGGGGTGGTCAGCTCGTATCTCTTCGGGGATTTCTGGTGCAGGTAGACGAAGAGCTCCCCGGGGATTTTCTGGGGCTCTACGAAATTCTTCAGTTCGCTCCAGATGGACGGCGGCATATAGAACTCGAAGACCGGCGCCTGGGCCGCCATGAAGAGAAACCCCTCGAGGGCCGCCGTGGGATTGGGCCCGAAGCTGCGCCTTACATCGGGGTTCACGAAGAGGCTGGTGTCGAGGACTACCGCGCCCTTTTTAAAGCTTGTTTCTTCCATAGAGGTTGAAGGCATAAGAGTTCCATTTGCTGCAGCCGGGGCACCTGCCGGCCCATTCGGCCGAGAGGTGGCCGCATGCCGAGCAGCAGTAAAACAGTTTCGAGGGCTGCATGTCGACCGCCTTTTTGAACGAGCGGGCGGACTTCTCGTAGCGCTCCCTGCGCATGTAAAGCTCCCCCAAAAGACCGTATACGGACGGGAAATTCTCGGCGGACTCGAAGCCCCTCAGCGTCTCCAGGGCGTCGTCTATCATTTCCAGGCGGTGGTAGAGCTTGCCCAGGAGGAATTTCAGCACGGGGTCGTTGGGGTTGCGGTCGAGCGCGCCCTGATAGAGTTTGATGATCCGGTCCGGCTCGCCCAGGTTTATAAGCATGTCCTCGAGCCTCACCAGCAGGATCGCGGAGCGGGTCTGGGCATATCCCCGTTCCAGAAATTCAATCGCCTCATCGGCCTCCGTGTTGCCCAGGAGGACCTCGGCCGCGCCGAGATAGGCCGGTATGAAATCCTTTTCATACTTCAGCACCTGGCGGAAGAGCTTGCCGGCGCGCTCAAGCTCGTTTGCCTCAAGCGACTGCCTGGCATATTCGTACCTGTAGCCAGACTGCCTCGCCTCCTCGGCCCCGCGGTCCGGCAAATGCTCCAGCTTGAGAATCGATTTTTGCACCTCTATGAGGTCGGCCCAGCGCTCCAGCTTCTCCAGTATCGAGCGCTTGCTCTCAAGCGCCGAGAGGTTGTCGGGGTCCAGCTCCAGTATCCGCTCGGCATAGGTTATCGCGCTGTCCCACCGGGAAAGGGCCTCCATCTGCTCCTCGAGGCGCAGGAGCGCCTCCATGTTCTTGCCGGCCGAGCTGTTCAGGGCGCGTTTGTAGTACTCGGCCGCCTTTTCGTGCTGCCGGAGAAAAGAGCATATGTCGCCCATCCTCAAAAGGGCGTCGGTATGCTCGGGGTCTTCGCGCAAAACGATCTCCAGTATCTCCCTGGCCTCCTCCCTGTTATTGGCCAGGATGGAGTTTATCGCCCTTGAGTAGAGCCCCTGGAGTCTCTCCTCCTTCTTCTGCATCTTGACGTTCCTGTAGTTGTTTATGAAACGCTTCGTGTCCCTGAGCGCCACCATGATGAGCATCAGAAGCGCCCCGGACATCACGGAGAAGAGGACCAGGCCGATCTTCGGGACCTGATAGGTCCCGGAAAACGGCACATCGACAGTGGTG
Source organism: Nitrospirota bacterium (assembly GCA_021789555.1). Lineage (GTDB taxonomy): Bacteria > Nitrospirota > Thermodesulfovibrionia > Thermodesulfovibrionales > JdFR-88 > JAJYGJ01. The sequence continues at coordinate 35,786 of JAJYJK010000020.1, read as the reverse complement.
GCGTCGTAGTTGTGGATTGAAAAAAACGCCACCATGACGAAAAAGACTATCAATATGGAAATGGCTATCTTGTTCATGTGCTAAGCGTAACGCCTTTTACCCGCCTGGCCGATGCCTTTAATATACTTCTTTATCGTGCCTTTTATAAACCCTTCTTTAATCCCGCCCGCCGAAAGCGGGCCGCGGCTTACGGCCAGTTAAGGCGCGGCGCGTCCAGCCAGAGTTTTTCAAGCTCGTAAAAGGCCCTGGTGTCCGCCTCGAAGACATGGACAATGACATCCCCGCAGTCGATGAGGACCCACATCCGGTTTGAAAGCCCCTCCACGCCTATCGGTTTGAGCCCCCTTGCGCCGAGGCCCTCTTTTATGTGTTCGGCGATCGTCCTTACCTGTGTCGTGCTCTCCCCGGAGCAGATTACGAAGTAATCGGTAAAAGAGGTGAGTCCCTCCATCTGGAGGATGACCACGCCGTCGGCCTTTTTATCCGCGGCCAGCCCGGCTATGAGAAGGGCTTTCCCCCTGCTTTCTATGGAAGGTATTTCTCCTGTCTTTGGCAAGTTCACCTTTTAGATTTCAATTAGATTTCAATTTGCCCGTCTGAAATTTCAATTTGTTAGAAATTATAAAAGATAGGACCGGTTCTGGCAACAGGTATCTCACACTCCTGCCGGCCGCAAGGAGCTCCCTGATGCCCTTGGCCGAGATGTCCATGTCCGTTATCTTCACCAGGTAGAGGGCCCGTCCGCTTGCAAGCTCGAGTCTCGCGGTCCCCCCTTTTTCCCCCGGCCCCCGGAAAGTGAATCCCTTTTTTTTCGCCCCCCTCTTTTTCGCTATGAAAGGTGAACCCGCCAGGCTGGTAAAATCGTGTCCCGGCCTCGACATCACCACGAAATCCGCAAGCTCTATCAGCCGTTCGGGCCGCCACCAGAGATGGAGGTTTTCAAAGGCATCAAGGCCGGTGATGAAAAAGAGCCGGTCGCTGCCGTATTGCTCCCCGAGCCTCTCAAGTGTATTGACGGTATAAGAGGGCGTTTCCCCCGGATAACCGGCGGGCCTTGAACAACGCGCACCCCCGCGGCGTTTCAGGCCCGGGACACCAGTGCCCGGGACCCCAGGGCCCGAGACCTCAAGGTCCGAGACCTCGAAGCCGGGGTTGCCCCTGATGGCGAGCTTCACCATCTTCAGCCGTTTGTCGGCGGGCGCCAGCCCGGAGCTTTCCTTCAGGGGCGGGTTCCCGGCAGGCACGAAGATGACCTTTTCCAGCCCCAGTATCTCCCTTATCTCTTCGGCCGCCCTCAGGTGGGCCATATGCACGGGATTGAACGTGCCGCCCAGCACCCCTATCCCCCCCCTTGTGATGCCCCCCCCTGTGCCATCCACTCCGGCGGGTCTGATGCGGTCAAGACTGATACGGCCGCCGCGGGGACGGCCGGTGCCGACCTGGGGGCCTCCGGTGATTTTTTGTTTTTGCCCGGGTTTTCCCCTCACTATGTGGAGACGTCCCCTTCCACGGAAGGGATAGCTCTGCCGTAGACGCGGGCGAGTATCCGGCCGGCCCCCCGGCTTATGAGCATCTCGGCAAGCCTTATGCCCATGCCCTGGGCTTCCGCGGGGCTGCCGTCGATGCCGTCGCGGACCACCTCGCTGCCTGAAGGGTCTCCGACCAGGCCGTCAATTCGGAGCCCGCCGCCTTCAACCAGCCTCGCATATGCGGCGATGGGCACCTGGCAGCCGCCCTCCAGCCTCAGCAGAAATGCCCTCTCCGCGCTCACGGCCACGGAGGTCTCCTCGTGGTCAAGGCAGCCCACCAGCCTGTTTATTAATGGATCGTCGCGCCTGCACTCTATGCCGACGGCCCCCTGCCCTATGGCCGGCAGCATGATTTCAGGCGGGATGATCTCCGTTATCCTGCCCTCGAACCCAAGCCGCTTCATTCCGGCCACCGCAAGGACGACGGCGTCGTAGTCGCCCTGATCGAGCTTCCTCAACCTGGTGTCCAGGTTTCCCCTGAGGCTGCTCACCTTCAAATCCGGCCTTGCCCTCAGGAGCTGGCAGGCGCGTCGAAGACTGCTTGTCCCCAGATGTGCGCCCCTGGGCAGGCCCTCGAAACGCGTCCCGTTTTTTGAGACAAGGGCGTCCCCTGGGTTTTCCCGCCTGCAGATGGCGGCCAGGTGCAGCTCGCAGGGCAGCTCCGTCGGGACGTCCTTCATGCTGTGCACGGCGATGTCCGCCCGGCCGGCGATGAGGGCCTCTTCTATCTCCTTTACGAAAAGCCCCTTGCCGCCCACCTTGGCAAGCGGGACGTCCAGCATCTTGTCCCCCGTCGTCTTTATAATGTTCAGTTCCACATCGAGCGTGGGGTCGAGTTTCAGCAGCTCCGCCTGCACCCACCGGGCCTGCCAGAGGGCCAGAAGACTCCCGCGTGTCCCTATAACCAGTTTTTTCTTTTTCACTTCAGTCTCCGCCTAGATCGTAGAGTTTTCTGAGAAGCGCGATAAGGATGTCCCGGTCCTCGGCGTCTTCCTTGAGCGCGGCCGTCGGGGGGTGGATAAGCTTGTTTACAATCGAAGAGGCCATATGCCTGATGGCCTTCTGCTGCCCCTCGTCGAAGGAGTTTCGGTTGAAGAGCTTTTCAAGCTCGCCCTCGCCTATCTGAAGGGCCTTCTGCCTGAAGGCCACTATGGTGGGGACGCTTTCGAGGCCGGCCATCCAGCGCTCGAAGACCTCCACTTCGCCGGCGATTATCTCCTCGGCCTTGCCGGCCTCCTTTTCCCGCTCGTTTCGGTTGCTGTCCACGACCCCCTGGAGGTCGTCCACATCATAGAGATAGACGTTTTCCAGTCCGTTTACCTTGGGGTCTATGTTCCTGGGGACCGATATGTCGATGAGGAAGACGGGCCTTTGTTTGCGCTCCTTCATGATGTCATGGACGTCCTGCTTCAATACCACGTAGCTGGGCGCGCCGGTCGAGCAAAGGACGATGTCCGAATGCACCATCTCCTGCTTGAAAAGCCCGAAGGTCACGGCCCTGCCGTTAAAGTTCCGGGCCAGTTCGCAGCCCCTCTCGAACGTCCTGTTTGCCACGACGATCTCGCTGACGCCGTTTGTCATCAGGTAGCGCGCGGCCAGCTCCGCCATCTCGCCCGCGCCAAGCAGCAGGACGCGCTTGCCGGCCAGGTCGTTGAATATCTTCTTTGCAAGCTCCACGGCGGCAAAACTTATGGAGACGGCGTTTTCCGCCACCTTTGTCTCGGTGCGCACCTTCTTGGCGACCGAGATGGCCTTCTTCATGAGCTTGTTCATGAGCACGCCCGTGGCCTTTTTGCCGAGGGCGAACTGGAAGGAGTCCTTCACCTGCCCCAGTATCTGGGGCTCGCCGACGACCATGGAGTCGAGGCTCGAGGTGACACGGAAGATATGCCTGACGGCCGCCGTGTCCGTGTAGAAATACAGGGCCTTCTCCAGCAGCCCGGAGGGGATCTGGTGGAAGGAGCTTATGAACTGCTTTACCTGGCGGATTGCACCCTCGCCACCTTCGACGCCCCCTTCAATGCCCATGTATATCTCCACCCGGTTGCAGGTGGAGATTATCACGGCCTCTTTCACCAGGGGCAGCGCCAGCAGGGCCCTCAGCCCCGGCTCCAGCTTCTCCCCGGAAAAGGCGAGCTTTTCCCGGACTTCCACGTCCGCACTCTTATGGTTTAACCCCGCGACAAGCACTCTCATATAAAGGCGGGGGCTCTCATAGAAAGACGTGCTGCCCCTTGTGCAAGAGGGCCAGTCCCGCGAAGGCCCCTATGATCGTCAGGAAGCCCAGGATGGACAGGACGGCGGCGCGCCTGCCGCGCCAGCCGGCAAGGAGCCTGGCGTGCAGGACGATGCCGAATATGAGCCAGGAGATTATGGACCAGACCTGCCGCGGCTCCCAGCTTATGTAGCTGCCCCAGGCGTTGTCGGCCCAGATCGAGCCGCTTATTATAGCGACCGTGAACAACGGGAACCCGATCGTGATGAGACGGTAGTTGATCTCGTCAAGCACGTGGAGCGAGGGGAGCCTGGAGAAGAGCCCGCCAAGATTTTTGCTCTTCACGTAGTGCTCCTGCACCAGGTACATCACGCCCACGCCGGCGGCCATCGCGAAGGCCGCGTTGGCGAGGAAGGCGAACACCGCGTGGATCCCGAGCCACTGGCTCCGCAGTATCGGCGGCAGCGGCTTCATCTCCGCCGGCAATATGAAGGAGACGAACATGAGCGCAAACGCCAGCGGCGTTATGAAAGAGCCCAGCAGCCCCAGTTTGTAGCGGTATTCGAGCACGAAAAAAAGTAAAAAAATGCACCACGCGAAAAAGGAAGTCGCCTCATGCGGGTTTACAATGGGGACATACCCGGAGGAAAAACCGGAGTAAAAGATATAAATGGTATGGAAGCCAAAGCCCAGCAGCGCGGACAGCAGCATCAGCTTTGGCAGCATCTTTGCGCCCTTGAAGAGGTCCAGGAGGGCAAAAAGCATCGCGCAGAAGTAAAACGCCAGGCTTATATCGAATGTAATGGCACCCATCAAATCAGATCACAAAAAACGCCCGGCGTTCTTTTAAAGAAACCCGCGTCAGGATGATAATGATGATCCCTTGCCCTCTCTTTCATCAATAAGTTTCAGGACCGCTCCGACACACGCCCTGATATCGCCGCAGAAGAACGCATTTTTCCTGGCCGCATCCGGGGCCTCGGGGATATCATGTGCCCCCTGGGGCCTGTAAACCACATCGGCCAAGCGCAGGACCCCCTCCGCCCCGCTTTTAAAACAAGGGCCACCCATAAATATTACAATATCGGGTTTTAAAAGCTCAATGGCGCTGTTTCCCTCGACTATGACGCCCCGGAGCGGCTGACGCCCCCCGAAGAGGTTTTGGAGGGCCACCCCCAGGGCCTCCGACAGCTCCCCGCCCCCCGGGCTCCGCACCCACACGGCGCCCCGGGCGCCGGCCTTTAGCATCCTCGCGGTGTCTTTGCCCTCCTCGAACAGCGTATCGTCGTCGGTCACAACAGAGGTGTAGATTTCGGTCTTCGTGAATTTTATGACGCCAAAATCCCCTTCAGCCCTCCTTCGGAGGGCTTTTAGCAACTCCTCGGCCATTGTTGTTTTGCCGGAGCCGCTTGCCGAGCCGCCGATGCCAATTATCATTGAGGTCAGCAGGTAAAAAATCTATTCTCCCGCCGCCTCCTCCCTGCTTTCTTCCTTGTAACTGCAACTCTTCTGCGGGCAGAAGACGACGACCGCGTCCTTCGTCTTCTTCTCAAGCAGATAGGGGTTTTGGCATTCCGGGCACGTCCGGTTGACCGGCCGGTACCAGGAGATGAAATTGCATTCCGGGTAATTGCCGCAGCTGTAGAAGAGCTTGCCTTTCCTGGAGCGGCGCTCCACTATGTCGCCCCCGTCAAGCGGGCACTTCACCCCGAGCGGCAGGGGCCTGGTGGACTTGCATTCCGGATACCTGGAACAGGCGAGGAACTTGCCGAACCTGCCCGCCCTGAGCACCATCGGCGCGCCGCAGAGCTTGCATACCTCATTGGTCGGCTCCACGGCCGCCCTCTCCCCCGTCGCCTCGTCGAGCGGACTGGTATAGCGGCATTCGGGATATCCGCTGCACGCGAGAAACCAGCCGTGCCTGCCCCAGCGCTTCACCATCGGCAGGCCGCACATCTCACACTTCATATCCGTCATGACGTCCTCGGGGCGCACCTTGCCCGGCGTCTTCAGGGCCGCCTCGAGGTCATGACTGAAGGGTTTATAAAAATCCTTTATCACGTCCGGCCACTGCATGTTGCCCTGCTCTATCTGGTCAAGCTCGTCTTCCATCCGGGCGGTGAAACCCACGTCCATCAGCTCCGGGAACTTTTCCACCAGCAGGTCGTTTACGAGCATCCCAAGATCGGTGGGCTTGAATTTCCCGGTCTCCTTGGCGACGTATTTCCTGTCCTGGATGGTCGAGAGGATGGCGGCGTATGTGCTCGGCCTGCCGATTGCCTTCTCCTCGAGCGCCCGCACAAGGCTTGCCTCCGTGTACCTGGGCGGCGGCTGCGTGAAGTGCTGGGCCGGCTTCAGCTCCAGCAGCTCCAGGGCCTCTTTCTCCTCCAGCGGGGGAAGCAGGGCCGCTTCCTCGGGGCCGGCGCTTTCTTCCCTGTACAAGACGAGAAAGCCGTCAAACCTCACGACCGTCCCGGCGGCCCTGAAGACCGCCTTCGGGGGCGCGCCGACGGCGGCATTTTCAGCTTCATTTTTATTTTCAATCGTAAAGGTCGTCTGCTCCAGTTGGGCGGAGGCCATCTGGCTGGCGAGGAAGCGGTTCCAGACGAGGTTGTAGAGCCTGTACTGGTCCCTCGAAAGATAGGGTTTCACGGCCTCCGGGGACTTATCCGTATATGTCGGCCTTATGGCCTCATGGGCCTCCTGTGCGCTGGCCTTGCTCTTGTACTTTGGCGGTTTTTCCGGCAGGTACTGCTTGCCGAATTTCGTGGAGATAAGACTTCTGGCCCATCGCTGGGCCTCCTGGGCCACGTTGACCGAGTCCGTCCTCATGTACGTGATAAGGCCCACGGCGCCCTCCTCCCCGAGCTCTATGCCCTCGTAGAGCTGCTGGGCAAGGAGCATTGTCTTCTTGGCTGTGAACTGGAACTTCTGGAACGCCTCCTGCTGCATGGTGCTCGTTATGAAGGGGGGCGAGGGCGAGCGCCGGCGGAGTTTCTTCTCGACCCCGGCAAGCACATAGCCTCCGCCCCTCACCGCCTCCATCGCCGCCCTGGCGTCCTCTTCGTTTTTGAGGAGGAATTTATTATCTTCCCCTTTCGCGCTGCGCTCGATCACCTGGTTGCCGTCCAGGGTGTGGAGCCTCGCCGCAAAGGGGCCCTTGTGCGAGGCACTCTCGAACATCGCCTCGATTGACCAGTACTCGTCTTGTCTGAAACCCTCTATCTCGCGCTCCCGTTCCACCACAAGCCTCACCGCGACCGATTGGACCCTGCCCGCGCTGAGCCCCCTCCTTACCTTCCTCCACAGAAGGGGGGAGAGTTCATAGCCCACGAGCCTGTCTAAGACCCTTCTTGCCTGCTGGGCATCGACCATCCGGAGGTCCACGCGGCCAGGGTGTTCCATCGCCTCCTTTACCGCCTTCTCCGTTATCTCATGGAAGCTCACCCGGTAAAGAACGCCCCCGTCATTTTTCCGTCCGCCTATCTCGGCGGCTATATGGTAGGCGATGGCCTCGCCCTCGCGGTCCGGGTCCGGGGCGAGGAAGACCTTTTCGGCCTTTTTGGAGGCGGCCTTAAGCTCCCGGACGACCTTCTCCTTGCCGGGTATGATGACGTATTTGGGCTCGAAGCCGTGCTCCTTGTCCACCCCAAGCTCTTTTGCCGGCAAATCTTTAATATGCCCGATCGATGCCTTGACCGTAAAATCCTTCCCCAGTATCTTGCTTAGAGTGCGCGCCTTGGCGGGCGACTCCACTATCACTAAAAAACTCATGTCCGCTTCCTCAGTCCGTCGATGAAGACCGTAAATTGAAGATGAAATCCGTGAAGCACGGATTTTTTAACCAAACCCCGGGCGTTTTAAATCCCTTCAACGCATTTTAGCAGATGAAAAATTTTTTTCCAGCGCTCTGCCGTATGACGCCCTTCAGTTCAAGCGACAAAAGCACCCCCATTATACGCGGGGCGTCAAAGCCGATCTCCCTCGCCACCTCGTCTATATGCCTCGGCTCGGGGCCCAGCGCCCCCATGACGAGTCTTTCATCCGGAGAGAGTTTTTCATTTGATGAAAGGGGGTTTCCTAACGGTTTCGCCGGGGAGCAGGACGTTTGCAATTTCCCCTCGGCGATAAACCCCTTCAGCACCGGGGCAAGCTCCTCGATGATGTCGTCGATGCCCGTGACGACCCTTGCCCCCCTTTTTATAAGCTCATTTGTCCCCAGTGAGACCGCGGAGCTGATGTTCCCCGGTATCGAGAACACCTCCTTGCCCTGCTCCAGGGCGCATTCGGCCGTGATGAGCGAGCCGCTGCCCTTGCCCGCCTCGACCACCAGTATGCCCAGGGAAAGGGCGCTTATTATCCTGTTTCGCCTGGGGAAATTCTCCTTGTTGGGCGCGGTGCCCGGCGGGAACTCGGTTATGACCGCGCCGCCTGCGGCCAGCTTCTGCATCAGGACCGCATTTTCGGGCGGATAAGGCACGTCGAGGCCCGAGCCCATGACGGCAATGCTCCTGCCCCCCGCCTTCAATGCCCCCCTGTGGGCCGCGCTGTCAATCCCCCTTGCCAGCCCGCTGACCACCGTAAACCCCTTTTTTGCAAGCCCCGCCGCAAGGTTTTCGGCTTGGGCAAGCCCGTAATAGGTGGGCTTTCTAGTGCCTACTATGCCCAGGGCGTACTTGTCGTCTTTCCTGATCTCCCCTTTCACGTAGAGCACCGGCGGACAATCGGGTATGAGCGCGAGCGTTGGGGGGTAGCCGCGGCCGCCAATGGTGATGACCTCCATGCCCGCGGCTTCGGCGCGTTCGAGCATCCGCCGGACCCCCTGCCAGTCGGAAAACCGGAGGATGGCATTCACCCGTTTGGGTCCGACGCCGGTTGCGGCAAGCTCGGCCGCAGCCGCCCCGAACACCGCCTGCGCGCTTTCGAAGGCGACAAGCAGTTTCTTTATGGTGAGCGGCCCTATGTCAGGGATAGAGGCGAGAGCGGCCAGGCATCTTTTTTCGTCTTCCATATTTATACTTGCAAATCGAGCGCTCAGGCAAACAGGGCCTTTTCAGAAGCTGATTTTGCGTCTTGGTTTTCCCGCTATTTTAGCTTTTTCCCCTTTGTCCCGGGCGAGCCTCCCGACCCTCAACCTCAGGGCGTTTAACTTGATAAACCCCTCGGCGTCCTTCTGATCGTAAATCGCCTCTTCCTCGAAGGTGGCAAGCTCCGGGTTATAGAGGCTCTTCGGGGATTTTCGCCCCACGACGAGGCAGCCGCCCTTGTAGAGTTTCAGTCTGGCCGTGCCGGTCACGTCCTGCTGGCATTCATCCATGAGTTTCTGGAGGAGTTTTCGTTCAGGCGAGAACCAGAAACCGTTATAGACGAGCTGGGCGTATTTCGGTATGAGGGCGTCTCTCATGTGGAGCGCCTCCCTGTCCATGGTAATGGACTCCACCGCCCTGTGCGCGGCATGGAGCACCGTGCCCCCCGGGGTCTCGTAAACCCCCCTTGATTTCATGCCCACGTAGCGGTTTTCGACCAGGTCGACCCGTCCTATGCCGTTTCTGCCGCCAATGCGGTTGAGCGAAACCATCATCTCAAGCGGCGAGAGCCGCTTCCCATCGAGCCCGGCCGCATTGCCGTTTTCGTATTCGACCTCGATGTATTCGGGCCTGTCCTTTGCCTTCTCCGGCGGCAGCGCGAGGGTGTACATATCAGGGGGCGGCGCGGCCCACGGGTCTTCGAGAATGCCCCCCTCATAGCTTATATGGAAGATGTTTCTGTCCGTGCTGTACGGTTTTTCCTTCGTCGCCGTAACCGGCATGCCGTGCATCGAGGCGTATTCGATTAAGGAGCGGCGGGATTTAAAAGGCCACTGCCGCCACGGGGCGATTATCTTTATGTCCGGCTTCAGGGCATAGCTGGCAAGCTCGAAGCGGACCTGGTCATTGCCCTTGCCCGTTGCGCCATGGGCGACGCATTCGGCCCTCTCTTTGCCGGCTATCTCGATGAGCTTTTTGGCTATGAGCGGCCGCGCTATGGAAGTGCCAAGCAGGTAGGCCCCCTCATACACCGCGTTTGCCCTGAGCATGGGGTAAACGTATTCCCGCACGAACTCTTCCCTGAGGTCTTCTATGTAGAGCTTCGAGGCCCCCGCCTTCTTCGCCTTCGCCCTGAGGCCGCCAAGCTCCTCGCCCTGCCCCAGGTCGGCGCAAAAGGCGATGACCTCCGCCTTGTATGCCTCCTTAAGCCACCTTATCGCCACCGAGGTATCGAGTCCCCCGGAATAGGCAAGCACTATCTTCATCGCACACTCCGTCAATATCCGGTCTTAAGACAAGTAAAAACATAGCACAAAATAAAATCAAATGTAAAACCGGGGTTATTTAAATAAACCCACCCATCCGCCCTTAAGGTATGGGGCTGCCTCCGTGCCCCCGCGACGGCAAACGACCCGGGCCAATTATCTGCTTGTCCTTGAGAGAGGGAGAAAGCGGACGGATTCACAGTGTGGAATCCTACCGACCTTTGCCCTTCGCCCTGAAGACGACTAAACAAAGCCGTCTGTACACGGCCGGAACCGCGCGACCGAACGAAAGGACAGGGCAGATTATTGGGCGGGACTCCTCCCTCTCCCAGTGGGAGGGGGTTGGGATGAGGGGCCTTGCCTATTTTAACGTGATAAGCCTGTTTCTTAACTCTACCAGGCGGGCCAGCCCGGCGACGAAGGCCCGGTATTCGCGGCCGCTGTCGCCGCGCATGGATTCAAGGAGCGGGAGGCAGAAATACCAGGTGCACCGGAAGGGCCTCTGCCATCTGGGAAGCTCGCAGCCCCTGCTTCCAAGCAGGCTGCAGACCTCATCGGGGGCCCCGTCAGCGGGTTTCGCCGCCATGCCAAGCGCACGGTAGAAGATGAAATCATCTTCCTCCGGCGTGCCGTGTTTGTTCGCGCAGCAGATTTTTGGGCAATGCGGACAGACCATGCCCGTGTGCCTTTCTATAAAGGGGGTCAACTTTCTGAAGGACTCCGCCATCTGGAGGGCCAGCCCTCGGGCCAGGGCTTCCCGCGATTTTTTTCCCGCATCCATTTTCATTTTTATACCGGACATCATCCAAGTATAAAACATTGATTCCGGGCATGGGCAAGCGGGGCGGACGATTCGAGATGGCAAAATAACCAAAATAACGGGAGCTGAAACGCGGGGGGATTTATCCCTGGGGGACTGGTCCTCTCTGGACTGGTCCCCCTCAGTTCAGCTCCTTATAGACCCTGCTACATATTTTTTTTATTTTTTTATTTACGCAGTCCCTCTTTTTTTCATGAATCTCACGACAGTCAGTCCGGCCAGGCCGAAACCGAGCATCAGCAAAGTGGACGGCTCGGGAACGGAAACCGGCGTCACTGAGCCATTGCGGACATTAAAGAGATACTGCCCCGGGGTCCCGTCGTTTGTCCCCGTGTCAAGCGCGTCCGGCCCGCCATCGATAAAGGCGCCGTTGACACCAGAACCGGGAAGCTCGAAAAAGGACCCTGCCACTCCGGTGCCCGCGCTGTAGCCGACATGCGCCGACTGCCCGCCAAGTCCGTCAGTGCCGCCGCTATAGTCACCGGTCTCCCACTGCATCGAGCCGTAATTGAAATAGATGTCCGCGTCACCGGCGCCTATGTCGGAGCGGTCCACCAGCAGCACCTGGAAGTTGTCGAGCTTGTCCGTCTCCTCGGAGTAATAGCCCACGTTCGGCCAGTTCACGCCAAAGGCGTTATGGCCGCCGTAGGTGCCCGTGCCGTAGCTGACAATGCCGCTGCCGGCGCCGCGGGTGTCCACGTCCGCAAAAAACGGCGCGATAATCGGGATTGCCGTGTTCGTGGTCAGGCCGAAGGGTGTGTACGTCCACATGGATCCGCCGAAGGTGACGTTGCCGTTATTGTTGACGTAGAGATCGGTGTACGTGGTGCCGAAGAAGTTGAAATTGAACCCCGTGCTTACAGCGCCAGTAGAGCCGTCGTCATTGGCAGGCAGCGTGTTTGAATTGAACCCTGGCGAAATCGGGTTTGCAAAGACCGGCGCAGCCAGTACGATGCTGACCAGGCACGCAAGCAGAATAATAAAAGTCTTTCTCATTTCTTTTTCACCTCCTCTCTTTTTTCGCTTGCAGACAAATTCTCGTTTGTAGACAAAATTGGAGCAATAAACATACCAAAGTTAAACTATTTGAAAATAAAGAAAAAATAATTAGAACGGAGTGAATAATCCGTAAGAACTGTAAAAATAATCCGTAAAATCGTAAAAAAAATCGACGCTTAAAACTTCACTTCCCCCTGTATAAAAAACTCTCACACATTACACCTGTTTTCATACACCCCTTTTCAGCCACGATTTCTTTTATAATAAGTAGTTAGAGCATGGCATGGATATTGCTTTATCATAAGTTGCTTTCCAAGAAGGAGGTGCGTATGGCGGAGAGGAAAAAGATACTGGTTGTGGATGACGACCCCGTCATCGGCCTGAGCTGCAAACGGATATTGGGGGCCGAGGGCTATGCCGTAGGCGCCGTCACAAGGGGGGCGGACGCCTTGAAGAGGCTCTCCTCGGAGGAGTTTGACCTCCTTATATCCGACATCAGGTTGCCCGACATAGGCGGGATAGAGGTATTAGGGCAGGCAAGGGTGATACAGCCCCGGACGGACGTCGTCATGATTACCGGCTATCCCACGCTCGAGGACGCCAAGGAAGCCATAAGGCTCGGGGCCTTCGAGTTCCTGGAAAAACCCTTCACTCCGGAGTTCATGCGCAACATCGCCGCGAAAGTCTTCGACAAGAGGGGCTGGATACTGAGGAAGGCCTTCATAGACCAGTTCAAGCAGTACATAACCCCCGCCTCCGAACTCGATGACCGGGCCATCTATTACAAGGACGGAGCATGGGCGAGGCCGGTGATGGGCGGCTGGGAGATAGGTTTCGACGTCAGGCAGTGGTACCTGGGCGGCCACCTCCTGTATATAGATATGATAGAGCAGCCTGTGATAACCTCCGGGGAGCCCTTTGCCAGGATACTGCTTGGGGAGGGCAAGATAATAGAGCTTATGGCGCCCATGAGCGGCGCCATAAGGCAGAAAAACGACAGGGTGAACGAGACCCTCGCGAGCTTCGTCTCCGAGTGCCTGTCTGAAAACTGGCTGGTATGGCTGCTTCGCATAGCGCCCCAGGCCGCTTAGGTTTTAAAGGGGGTCTAATTTAAAAACATGGGGGCCGGAAAAAGCGACTACTTCCCGCTCAAAGGCGGAGATTTCTCGGATGCCGGGGTCGGCTCGAAGTGTCTGCGCTCCGAGCTGGCGGAGATGGGGGTGCCGGGCGAGACCATCAGGCGCGCCGCCATCTGCGCCTTCGAGGCCGAGATAAACGTGATCATTCACGCCGTGGCGGGAAGCCTGAATTACAGGATCGAGGGCGATGAGATCAAAATCACGGTGACCGATATGGGGCCGGGCATAGAGGACATAGGGCTCGCAATGAAGGAAGGCTATACGACCGCGCCGGACTGGGCGAGGGAGTTTGGCTGGGGCAGCGGCATGGGTCTTCCCAACATAAAAAAGAACGCCGACGCATTGCAAATAGACTCTGTGCCAGGAGAGGGGACAACACTTGAAATCATCATCAATCTGAGGGCGGATGGGCAAAAATGACTATTTATGAACTTATCGGGAAACTGGAATTGAGCCTCAAAAACAAGGGATGCACGGACACGCCGATAACCGGCTGCTACGCAAGCGACATGCTCTCGGACGTACTGGCAAACGGCAAGGAGGGCAACCTCTGGATCACCAGGCAGACCCACCCGAACATAGCGGCCGTGGCGGCGATCAAGGGCCTCTCCGGGATAATCGTGACCGGCAACAAGGACATAGACCCCGAGACCCTTGAAAAGGCCGAGTCCGAGGGCATCGTCATCCTGAGCACCGGCCTGCAGACGTGTGAGACCGCGGGGATCGTCTATAACCTGTTTCTGACGGACAAGGGAGGTGGAAAGGCTTGAGGGGAGGCGCAGCCTTTGGCCCCTTGAAGGCCGGCCCGGGGCGGCAAAACAAATGGCGACCAAAAAGAGGTTTTTCACGGCGGACCTGCATATACATAGCTGTCTTTCCCCCTGTGCGGAGCTGGACATGACCCCGAAGAGGATAATACAAAGGGCGCTGGCGGGGGGGCTGGACATAATAGCCATAGCGGACCATAACTCCTGCGAAAACCTCGAGCCCGCCCTTCGCCTGGCAGGCAAAATGGGCATCACCCTGTTGGCCGCGATGGAGGTCGCCTCGGCCGAGGAGGTGCATGTGCTTGCGCTCTTTGACAGCCTCCAGGCCGCCCTCGGGATGCAGGAAAAGGTCTATGCCAGCCTGCCGGCGGACCTGGAAAACGACCCCGCCTTCTGGGGCGAGCAGGTGGTGGTGAACGAGGCCGAGGAGGTGCTGGGTTTCAACAGCAGGCTGCTGGCGGGCGCAACCGGCATGCCTCTAAACGCCCTGGTGGAGGCCATACACGCCCTTGGGGGGCTCGCTATAGCCAGCCACGTGGACCGTGAATCCTTTAGCGTCATCTCCCAGCTTGGCTTCATCCCGCCCGGTGTCAGGTTCGACGCCCTGGAGGTCTCGGGGGGGAAAGGCGTGCCCCCCTGTGTCGAAGAGGCCGGGCTGGCGGCCGTCAGCTCCTCGGACGCCCACAGGCTCGAGGACGTGGGGAAAAAAAAGACGAGGTTCCTGCTGGACGGGGCGAGCTTTTCAGAGATCGCCTCGGCGCTCAAATCGGAAGGCGGAAGGTCTGTGGTCATCGACTGAAAATGAAGGACTTGTCGCTGCACATACTGGACATCGCTGAAAACTCGATAAACGCGGGGGCCAAAAAGATAGTGCTAAGGATAGTGGAGGACCCGGTGAAGGACTTGTACTCCATCAGCGTGGAAGACGACGGGCCGGGCATCGGCGTGGACATCCTCCACAGGGTGGAAGACCCCTTTTTCACGACGAACAGGAAAAAGAAATTCGGGCTCGGCATCCCCCTTTTGAAGCAGGCGGCCCTCGACTGCGGCGGCCACTTTAATATTACGTCCAATCCGGGGGCCGGCACAACCCTCTTTGCCTCGTTCAAGCTGAGCCACATAGACCTGAAACCCCTGGGCGACATCGGCTCCACCATGCTCGCCCTGATATGCGGCCACCCGGAGATCCGCTACGTCCTTTTCTACGAGAAAGGGGATTTTTACTACGGTTTCGACACAGACGAGCTTAAAGAAGCCCTGGGGGAGGCGCCCGTAAACCTCCCGGAGGTGCTCATGTCGATAAGAAATTCCATCAACGAGTCCACGGGCGGCAGGGCCGCCGCCATGTGGAAGGCGAATGAATAATAATGGGGAATCAGTTTTAATTTAATTTAATTTAAAATCCTTTGGACAGGAGGGACAGATGAAGGGCAAGATACTGGTTGTGGACGACGAGGAGATCGTCCTCAGGAGTTGTGAAAGGATATTGAAGCCCGATGGGTTTGAGGTGAGCACATCGGCCTCCGCGGCGAAGGCCCTGGAGCTGCTCGACGAAAACATGCCCGGCGAAAACGCTTCCCCCTTCGACGTCGTCATAACGGACATCAAGATGCCCGGCATGGACGGCATAGAGTTCATGAAAAGACTGCGGGAAAAGGACCCCGATATCAGCCTGGTGCTCATAACCGGCTATCCGTCCCAGGAGAGCATAAAGCAGGCCCTGGCCCTGAAGATCGTCGATTACCTGCCGAAACCGTTCTCGCCGGCGCTCCTGGCGGAGACCGCCGAGAAGGCCGTCGAGTTCCGGAGGAAATCCCGCAAACCGGAGGCCGTGGATTTCGGCCCCGAGATGGCGGAAAAGCTCACCGGCATCATAGAGGCGCACAAGGGCAGGCCGGGCTCGCTCATACCCGTCCTCCAGGAGGCGCAGGAACTGGTCGGTTTTCTGCCCCCGGCCGTCCAGAGGCACATAGCCCGCGGCCTGAACGTGCCCGTCAGCGAGGTCCACGGGGTCGTCTCGTTCTACTCCTATTTCACGATGAAGCCCAAGGGCAAACACAATGTAAGGGTATGTCTGGGGACCGCCTGCTACGTGAAACGCGCCGAGGAGATACTCGCAAAACTCAGGGAAAAACTCCAGATAGACATCGGGGAAGTGACGCCCGACAAGATATTCTCGCTGGAAAGCGTCAGGTGCCTGGGCGCCTGCGGTCTTGCCCCCGTCGTTGTGGTGGACAAGGACACCCACGGCTCCGTAAATCCCGTCAAGGCGCTGGACATCCTCACCCATTACCAATAAAGGAGGTGTTTTGATATGCAAAAACTGACGATAGACGACCTCAAGAAGATCAAAGAGCAGTACGCGGCCACTTTCAATCTCAGGCAGGGCGGCTACAAGGCCAAGGTCACGGTGCACATGGGGACCTGCGGCATCGCGGCCGGCGCCCGCGCCGTGATGAACTCGATTGTGGAAGAGCTGGCAAGCAACGACGTAAAAGACGTGATCGTTACCGCCTCCGGGTGCGCGGGTTTCTGCAGCAAGGAGCCGATGGCCACGGTCGAGCTCCTGGGGGCCGCGCCCGTCAAATACTGCTACCTCAACGCCGAAAAGATGAAAAGGATATTCAGGGAGCACATACAACAGGGCAATATTGTCGAGGAATACGCCCTCGTGATGGGTAGCGAGACCTCTTACTGAGATAAAAAATGAGATTTCTTTTTGAAATTTTTCCAAAAGCGGAGGAAATTTGAAAGATGGATAAATTCAGGGCCAACCTGATGGTATGCGGAGGGACGGGCTGCATCGCGAGCGGCGGGCTCAAGGTGAAGCACGCCCTCGAGGCGGAGCTCAAAAACAAGGGGCTTGATAAGGAGATAAATATAATACTCACCGGCTGCAACGGTTTTTGCGCCGAGGGACCCATCATGACCGTCTACCCGGACGGCATCTTCTATGAGAAGCTGACCCCCGAGGACGTCCCCCTCATAGTGGAGGAACATCTGCTGAAGGGCAGGCCGGTCCAGAAACTCATGTACAAGGAACCGGACAAAAAACAGATCGTGCCCGTAATGAAGGACATCCCGTTTTTCAACCTGCAGGTGCTCCGGGCGCTGAGGAACAAGGGTCTGGTGGACCCGGAAAAGATAGAGGAATATATCGCCAGGGACGGATACCGGGCGGCCGCGAAGGCGCTGACGGAGATGACCCCGGCGGACGTTGTAAAGGAGGTCAAGGCCTCGGGCCTCAGGGGCAGGGGCGGCGCGGGCTTCCCCACCGGCCTTAAATGGGAGCTTTGCTCAAGGGTGCCCGGTCCCCTGAAATACATCCTCTGCAACGGCGACGAGGGCGACCCCGGGGCCTTCATGGACAGGAGCGTCATGGAGGCGGACCCGCACGTGGTGCTGGAGGGCATGATAATAGGCGCAAGGGCAATCGGCGCGAGCAAGGGCTATATATACGTCAGGGCCGAGTACCCGCTGGCGGTGCAGAGGCTCCAGAAGGCAATTGACGCGGCCAGGGAATATGGCCTGCTGGGCGAAAACATCCTGGGCACCGGGTTCTCTCTGGACATCGAGATATACCAGGGCGCGGGGGCGTTTGTCTGCGGCGAGGAGACCGCGCTCATGCGCTCCCTCGAGGGGAAGCGCGGCATGCCCATACCGAGGCCGCCGTTTCCCGCGGTGCAGGGCCTCTGGAAAAAGCCGACGGTCCTCAACAACGTCGAGACCTATGCCAATATCCCGTCCATAATCCTAAACGGCGCGGACTGGTTCAAGAGCCTCGGCACGGAAAAATCCACCGGCACGAAGGTCTTCGCCCTCACCGGCTCAGTCAACAATATAGGGCTCATCGAGGTGCCGATGGGCATACCGCTTAGAAAAGTGATATTCGACATCGGAGGAGGCATCAAGAAGGGGCGAAAATTCAAGGCGGTCCAGTTGGGCGGCCCCTCGGGCGGCTGCATACCGGAGCACCTGCTGGACACCCCGGTCACATACGAGGACATCGTCCAGACGGGCGCCATAGTCGGGTCAGGTGGAATGGTCGTAATAGACGATTTCAACTGCATGGTGAGCGTGGCTAAATTCTTTCTTGAGTTCACGACGGACGAGTCCTGCGGCAAGTGCCCGCCGTGCAGGGTCGGCACCAAGGTGATGCACGACAAGCTCGCGGACATAACCGAGGGCCGGGGCATGGAAGGCGATATAGAGCTGTTGCAGGACCTGGCCCAGGACATCATAAACACCTCTCTTTGCGGTCTGGGCCAGACCGCGCCAAACCCGGTGCTCTCCACCATAAGATATTTCAGGGACGAGTACGAGTCCCACATAAAGGAGGGCTGGTGCAAGGCGGGCGTCTGCAGGCCGCTTGTCACCTTCTACGTGGACCCCGAGACCTGCAAGGGCTGCGGGGCCTGCGCCAGGGTCTGCCCGCAAAAGGCCGTCACCGGCGAAAAGAAACAGCCGCATGTCATAAACCAGGAGCTCTGCATTAAATGCCGCTCCTGTTACGAGGCGTGCAAGTTCGGCGCGCTCAAAGTCGGCCCCGGCAGTCTCAGGCAGGAACTCCTGGCCAGGGCGAAAGGAGTGGAGGCGATATGATAGAGCTGACGATAAACGGAAAGAAGGTCCAGTGCCCGCCCAAGAGCACCATACTGCAGGCGGCGCAGGCAAACGGCATTTACATACCTCACCTCTGCTGGGACAGGAGACTCACCCCGTACGGCGGCTGCCGCCTCTGCCTGGTCGAGATCGAGGGGCAAAAGAAATTGCTCGCCTCGTGCTCCACGCCGGCCGAGCAGGGGATGGTGGTCCAGACGGAAACGCCGAAGCTTGATAAGGCCAGAAGGACAGTCCTTGAGCTGCTGCTTGTGCACCATCCGCTTGACTGCCCGGTCTGCGACAAGGCCGGGGAGTGCGAGCTTCAGGACCTGGCGTTCAAGTACGGCCCCTCGCAAAGCAGGTTCAAGGGCGAGCGCAAGCACGAGCCCGAATTCCTCGCCGCCCCGCTCATCGAGAGAAACACAAACCGCTGCATCCTCTGCGGGAAATGCGTGAGGGTCTGCAAGGAGCACCAGGGGGTCGGGGCGATAAACCTGATAGGCCGCGGCTTCAAGACAAAGATAAGCCCCGCCTTCGAGGAGACCCTGGACTGCGAGTTCTGCGGCCAGTGCGTGGACTCCTGCCCCGTGGGCGCCCTGGGCACAAAGCCCTACCGGTTCCGCTCGAGGGTCTGGTTCATGGACGAGCAGGAAAACATTTGCCCGTATTGCTCCGTGGGCTGCACTACGGTGC
The DNA here is from genome assembly GCA_021789555.1 of Nitrospirota bacterium. GTDB lineage: Bacteria > Nitrospirota > Thermodesulfovibrionia > Thermodesulfovibrionales > JdFR-88 > JAJYGJ01. The sequence goes on along the minus strand of JAJYJK010000020.1, from coordinate 16,730 downwards.
TCAGCCTCCGGGAGGGGCGCATAATGCGCGCCAGGGGCAAAGACGGCGTCGGAATAAACGAGGGCGACCTCTGCCCCAGGGGGCGGTTCGGCTTTGACTTCATAGAGTCCGAGCACAGGCTTGAAACCCCGCTTTTAAGAAAAGCTGGCAAGCTGGAACCGGCGAGCTGGCAGGAGGCCCTGGAGTTCATAGCGGCAAAACTTACGGAGCTAAAGGCAAAACACGGCGCGAAGTGCGTGGGCGCCCTGGGTTCGGAGCGCTGCTCGGTAGAGGACAACTACATGCTCAAGAAGTTCATGTCCCTCGCCGTCGGCTCAAACAACCTGGATTCAAGGGCGAGGTTCGGCTACCATAAACAGGCAAGCGCGCTAAAAAAGGCCTTCGGCATCCCGTGGCTTGCCCTCGACTTCAATGCCCCGCTTGCGGCCGACGTCCTTTTTGTGCTCGAATCCGATCTCACCTCCACCCATCCGGTCTACGGCCTGAAGGTGCTGGCCGCCCACAGGGATTTGGGGGCGGCCCTGATAGTGGCGGGCCCGCAGGAGACAAAGTTCACCAGATGGAGCTCAAGCTGGCTCAGGAGCAAGCCCGCAACCGGCGTTGCCCTGGTAAACGGAATTATGAGCGCCTTGCTTGAGAAGGGCCTTCATAACAGGGACGCCGAAAAGGTAACCGGGTTCGAAGCCCTCCGGGAAAACCTCAAGAAGTACAGTCCCGATGAGGCGGCCCGCATGACCGGGGTCCCCGCGGAAGAGATAAGGCGGACAGCGGCCGCGCTTGCCGCCGCCAAAAACCCGATGTTCTTTGCCACATTCGGAAGCTCCGGGAACACGAAAGGCGAGGGGACGGCGCTTGCGCTGATGGACCTTGCAATAATGCTTGGAAGAGGGCCGGAAGCCCTTGGCTTCCCGCCCGAGTTCGCAAACACCCTGGGGCTTCAGATGGCCTTTGGAGAGGACGGCATGGGCCTCGACGCACAGCAGATGCTATACGGAGGCGGGCAGATAAAGGCCCTCTACAGCATGGGCGAAAACCCCGCCGTCACCTTCCCCGATACGGCAAAGGTCGTGAAGGCCCTGGAGGGGCTTGAGCTGCTCATCGTGCAGGACATAATGATGACCGAGACGGCCGGCCTCGCCCATGTCGTGCTGCCCGCCGCAAGCTGGAGCGAGAAGGAAGGCACGTTCGTGGGCCTCACGGGCAGACCCCAGAGGTTCGTCAGATGCCTGCCCGAGACCGGCATCTCGATGCCGGATTGGAAGATAGTCAGAAACCTTGGAAGGCTCATGCAGGCGGAGATGGGCGCCAATAATTTCGAGGAGGTTTCCGCCGAGGCCGCAAAAAACGTGCTCTCCGCGCAGCAACCCGCGGTCACGCCCGCCCTGACCGCCGTGGAGCAGGCAACGACTGAGACGGCGGAGGACGGCTACCGGCTGCTGCTTGCCACCGGCAACCTCATGCAGCACTCCGGCAGCCTTACCACCATATCCAAAAACCTGGGCTCCGCCGTCTCGGACGCATACCTGCAGATAAACCCGGCGGATGCATTGGCCGGCGGAGTAGTGGATGAGGGATTTGCTAAAATAAGCGGCAAAAACGGGGCTGTCATTTACCTGAAGGCGAAGGTGACCGAGGAAGTCCCCGAGGGAATGGTCTTCGTCCCCACGCATTTCGCCCACGCCAGGGTAAACCTGCTCACCTCGCCTCCATCAAACGGCGAGGCCCCCATGGTGGCCGTGAAAGTGGAGCCCGCGTAGAAGGGTTGGAAAATAAAAAAGGGGAGGCCCGGAACGGGCTCCCCTTTTTTTTAGGGACATTTTGAAAATCCCTTATTCCGATGCCACGGAATGGGGCGTGCGCGGCAACTGCGCCTGCGGTAATTTGCGCTCCTTCGAGGGGAACTGGGCGGCCATATTGCCCCTTATCGCGTCTTCAAGGTATTTTTTCGCCTTCCTGAGGGCAAGCCGCACCGAGTTTTTGCCGTAAAGGCCGAGGGCCGCGTGATAGAAATCAAGGGCGGCCACCTGGCCCAGTATATATCCCCAGGAGTAAAATTTCCGCAGCCCCCTCAGGGTTTCCACGTGCAGTTCCTCCGGGTCCATCAGGGCCGGCCTGTAGACGGCGTTCATCCCGTCGTATTTCAGCCAGTTTTTATGCAGCAGCCTGCCTTCCTCCTCGAATTGCTCGTATATCGGGGTGCCGGGATAAGGGGTGAGCATCATGAGCTGCAGCGTCCCCCTGCCAAGCACCCTCGCGAAACCGGCCGTCTTTCTTATCGTCTCGACGTCGTCCGTGTCCGCCCCGAGGACGAACATGCCGTGTATGCCTATGCCGTGCTCCGAGAGCGCCCGTATGCAGCTCTTTATCTCTTCCAGGTTCTGTTTTTTATTGTATAGCTCAAGGGTCTTTGGGTTGATGGACTCGAAACCGATGAAGAGCTTCGAGCAGCCCGCATCCGCGAGGAGTCTCAGCAGCTCCGGGTCCTTGGCCACATCGACCCTGGCCTGAGCGGACCAGCGCATCTTGATGCCTTCCGAGATGATCCCCCGCAGTATCTGCTTCGTGCGGTTCTTGTTCGCCGCGAAATTGTCGTCGACAAAAAACACGGTGCCGCTTATGCCGCTTAACGCCTTCAGGTCGTGCAGGGTCGCCTCGACGGAGCGGAAACGGTAACGCTTTCCGAACATCTGGATAACGGAGCAGAACCGGCACTGAAACGGACATCCCCTCGAACTCGATACGGGATACACATCGCCGGGCCGCCAGCCGTGGGCAAGCGAGAAATCGGGGCTGGGCACGTTCAGAAGCTCCGATATGAAGGGCCTCTGCGGGTTGTGCACCGCCCGGCCGTCTTTTTTGTACGAGACGCCCCTGATGCCGGCAAGCGGCGGGTTGCCCTTGTCGAGAAAACTCACCAGCTCCGGGAGACCCTCGTCGCCTTCCTGCCTTACGACATAATCGGCGTATTGAAGGGCCTCCTCCGGCAAAAAAGACGGGTGCGCCCCGCCCATTATGACCGGCATTCCCAGTTTCCTGAACCTCTCGGCAATCGCGTAGGAACGCTGCGCCGTGTTGGTTATCGCGGAGATGCAAAGCAGATCGGAATTCTCTATCCAGGACCAGTCCGGGGGGGCCAGGTCCTCAAGGAAAACGCGTGTCTCATACCCCCTGTTTCTCATTATGGTGGCAAGCAGAAGGGCGCCCAGGCGGGGTATCCTGATTTTGCTGAAGACGTGCCTGCCGGGGGTATTGGGCTCTATGAATGCGATCCTTTTTATGCCCATACCAAACTTTATCAAAAAAAAAAGTGTTTGGCGAACGCCCCCGTCTTGAAAACGGAAGGCCCTGAAAACGGCGGGGGAATAATGCGCGGCAGAGGGGGGAGCGAAGCGCCTGATCTAGGCCGGGCGGTCGAGGATTTCCCGCACGGTCGTGAGGAGCTTGCTGCCGGAGAAGGGTTTTCTAAGGAGGATGTCTATGTTATTGTCCTCATCGTTTTCATTAAAGCCGGTCACGGCGATTATCCTGGCCCGCGGGTTTATGGTCTTTATGTTCCTTATGAGCTGGCCGCCGTCCATGACGGGCATCGCCATATCGGTGATGACAAGATTGATCCCGCCTGAATTGTTCTTGAAGAGGTCAAGCCCGTGGAGGGGGTCATCAGCCGTAATTACGTTGAAACCACTGTCCCTGAGGGTCTCCTTTATGAACTCCAGTACGGGGACCTCATCATCGATTGCAAGTATCGTCTCGCCGCCTGTGACCTGCGGCCTTTCGCTTTTTGCCGGACGGTTTTTCTTGACGCAAAGCGGGATATAGACGTTAAAATCGGCGCCTCGGCCGGGCCTGCTTTTCACCGTGATGTATCCCTTGTGCTCCTTCACGATGCCGTAGACCATGGCAAGCCCCAGGCCCGTCCCCTTGCCCTTCTCTTTGGTTGTGAAAAAGGGCTCGAAGAGGTGCGGGACATCGCCCTCCGGTATCCCCACGCCGGTGTCCCCGACGAGGATGTTTACGTACATGCCCCGCTGCACGTCGGCGCCGATCTCCAGGTCGCTTGGCCCAAGCTCGACGGCCGAGGTCCTCACGGTGAGGGTCCCGCCCTTCGGCATGGCGTCTCTTGCGTTTATGATCAGGTTCATCAGGACCTGCTCCATCATGCTGACGTCGCCTTCCACAACGGCAAGGGGCGTCCCAAGCTCCTTCAGGACCGTTACCTCCTTTGGGATGAGCCTGGACATCATCTCCAGCGTGTCTTCGACGGCCTTGTCGATGCTGAAGGGGACGGGCTCGAAATAGCCCCTCCTGGCGAAGCTGAGGAGTTTCGAGACCATCTGGACGGCCTGCCTCGATACCTTCTCTATCGTCCTTACCTTGCCCGCAACTGATTCGTCCACGTCGTCCTTGAGGAGGATCAGCTCCGTAAAACCGAGGATGGATGTGAGGATGTTGTTGAAATCGTGGGCGATGCCCCCGGCAAGCTGGCCTATCGATTCCATCTTCTGGGAGTGGACGAGCTGGGCCTGCATCTTCTTCTTCTCCGTGATGTCGCGGTAGAAGGACTGTATCAGCCGGCGGCCGTCGACTTCGATGACCTTCGAGCTCACTTCGAGATTGACCTTGCTGCCGTCTTTCCTGTAGTGGCGGGTCTCGTAAAGGAGGGACTCGCCGCTCAGCAGGCGCGCCATGCGCTCGCGGAAAAGCTCGTCGCCCTCATGCGCCTCCAGGAGCACAATATTGGCGCCTATGAGGGTGTTTTTGTCGAAACCGTGGATGTCGCAGAGCGCCCGGTTCACATCCAGGATATTGCCGTTTTCATCCATTATCAGGATGCCGTCCTGGGCGTTCTGGAAGAGGGAGCGGAGCATCAGCTCGGACTTGTTCAGCTCCTTCGTGCGCGCCTCAACGAGATGCTCGAGTTCGTTGGAGTAGGATTCAAGCTGTTTTTTGTTCTGATCGAGTTCATATTGGAGGCCGAGCATGTTTTCAAGATTTTTCTGGCTCAAGAACCGCCACATGAGGGCAATTCCCATAGCTGATACAAGGAAGGTATTATTGTTTATGAATGCAGGGTAATCAGCTATTCCACCTTTTATTAGCAGTATAGGTAGTAGATAAACAAGATAAATCATTCCCACTGTAATGATTGAGTAGATAAAGTCCAAAGGTATAACGAGAGAACCTATGACAACCAGGATAAGGCCCGCGTAATAGGTCGAGCGATCCCCGCCCAGTCTTAGGATCATTATCTCAATGGCGGCCGCCGATGAAACAGCCGCTGCAAAGACCAAAAGATTGAGCACGCTCTTTTTTATTTTTCCCCGGTTTACAGCTATGTTGATGAAAGACAGTGAAAGAAGAATGATCACCATTACACACCTGACAAGGAAGAAAAACGTAAGATCCTTGGGTGAAACGAAATAATCCACAAGGGTGAAGATAGGAAAAAGAACAGCGCCGGTAAAAGCAATCACGTTTATCCAATAGTGGGTGAAGAGCAACGTGTGCTCATTTATATAATTCTGCTTCTCGGCGGGAGCAGGTTGGGGGGCAGGTTGCGGACGTGAGACCATTACCTCTCCAGAATGCAGAACATGATAACACCCGTTTCATCGCGCTTTATTTTCATCGCACCTTCGGGGAACCCGGCCGCTTCAAAAAGCGCCCGGCAATCGATCTCGGTGCGCTGTATGAGCGCGTCCCATTTTAAGCCCCAGTGACAATTCTGCGGCCGGTAACGGTCGGCATCCTCGAAGGCTATTATCAGCCTGCCGCCCGGGTTCAATAATTCATAGAGAGCGTCTATCAGATTGGGGACGATGTCATCCGGCAGGTAATTGAAGACGCCCGCGCTGTAAATGATTTCCTGTTTCCCGAATTCCCTGAGATTTCTCTCGCGGTTTATCATCCGGACCACGTTATATTTCCGGAATTTTATCTGATCGCCAAGCCCGGCATATGCCAGGCGATTAAGTGAGAAGCGAAGGGCGTCATCATCGATATCGATGCAAGTAATATCGGCGTTCGAGTCCCTTATATCTTCGGCAATCTCAAAAAGGTCCCTGCTTGAGCCGCACCCGATGTCAAGGATTCGCCGTCCTTTTTGCCTGAGCAACTCGCCCTTGAGTATTCTTTTTGCCTTGTCGAGCCTTCCTCTGCATGCCCTTGAAAGAGTGAAAGCAAGCAAATAACAATCCAAATAGTAGCCAATCCCTTCCGAAAGGGGAATATTTCTATAGATGCCTTCCAGCATCTTGTAATCGCCCTGATAGCCCTTAGGCCATACTCGGGCGTGATTCATGAAATAGCTTTTAGAAAGTATATAATCAGTTTTATTGTTGAATTCATCTTGTTTTTTTATAATTAATTCTCTGTCCCGGACATTGCGCGCGAATTTGGCGCAAAAAGATAATATCTCCTCAATTGCGTCATGGGTCTTCTTTAAAATGACATCATGCTCATATCTGCCTTTAAGGAGTCCAGCCTCAAGCTCATCCATCGTGCCCAGGAAACGTTCCGTCTCCATATCAAGCATGCTGCACCAGGCGGCAACCTGTTCATTTTGATATTTCTCCAGATACCCCGGTCTGGCCAGGTCCGTCGTCATCCCGCAGTCTGAACACCTGGCGTTTTCTGCCGGCAGGGCGGCCCCGCAAAACGGGCAGGCCGTTTTCTCCATATTCTCTTTTATATATTCCCAAAGGCCGGCCTTTGCATCTTCCTCGACACCCAGGAATTTCACCGCCACCCCGTTTTCCTCTCTCCGGAGCACCTTGCCGTCCACCTCGAATTCCCCGCCCGGCAGGGGCGCCTTGAGCCTGACTTGCGTGTTTTCAGGCAGCGATAACGAGGAATTTATGAACGCCCCCCCCAGACCCAGGTTCGACGCAAAGGACTGAAAATCCCGGCCTTCCCCCTTTATTATGATCACAACGGGTATCCGCGTCTTGCACCTTGCATCAAGCCTCGCCATCCCTTACCTCCTTTGAATTTCAAACAAAATACTTTAAAAAATAAGAATAAACACTTCCCCGGCTAGCAGAATATTAATATAACAGGCAAATTTTTACAACGATTATAGGGAAAACCTCTGGCAAGGGTTTAAATTTCAATGTCGATTGCCAAATCTCCGGCGCAAAACGTATAATAAAAATATGCCGATTTACGAGTACAAGTGCAGCAAATGTTCGGAGGAATTCGAAAAACTGGTCTTCTCCCAGTCACGGGTGAATTGCCCTAAATGCGGCTCCGAGGAGGTAAAAAAGAAGCTCTCCACCTTCGGGATGAGCGGGATGGGCAAGCCCTCCGCCGGGGGCGGACAGTCCTCGGGGTGCGGCTCCTGCAGCAGCTCTTCCTGCTCAAGCTGCCACTAAAGAAATTTTCCCCACCCTCCCCACCTTTTTATTTGGGGCTTCGCCCCCAAACCCAAAAAGATAAAACAGCTAATAAACATCCCGAGTTAATTATAATTAGATGATATTGGCACCCGGCGTATGAGGCAGAAAGCGGATGGGGGTATGCGAGCGGATTTTTTGCCGAATGAGACCTTGCGGGGTTTTAATAAAAAGCTCATTCGGCAAAGCCTCGGAACGCGGGGCGGAGCCCCCATTTAAATCAAACAGGGCGGGTGGGCGGGAAATCCTCCTACTTTATATACGCCTCTGTGACGTACCTGAGCATCATGCGGTGGGTATTGAAGTAATAGGCGTTTTTACCTATCGCGTTTTGCATCATCCGCACCCACATGTGCCGGTCATTGAAGTACAGGGGGATTATAATCTCTTCGAGTTTCCGGTACAGGTCCTCCGCGTCTTTGGCGTCCCTCAAGTCGAGGGGCTCGTTTTCGTCCGCGACCGCGGGGCCTATGGCCCAGCCCGTGTAACCCTCGATGTGCCCCTCTATCCACCAGCCGTCCAGGATGCTGAAATTGGGCACGCCGTTATGGGCGGCCTTCATCCCGGAGGTGCCCGAGGCCTCTCTCGGCCTCCTTGGCGTATTCATCCATATGTCCACTCCGCTGACGAGTTTCAGGGCGAGGTCCATGTCATAGTTACTCAGATACACTATATTTACCCGGCCGGCCAGCTGCTTTATACAGCTAAAGACCCGCTTTATGAGCGCCTTGCCGTCAAAATCCCTCGGATGGGCCTTGCCGGCCATTATAATCTGCAGCTTGCCCTGCCCGATGCGCGCCAGCCGTTGCATGTCCCTGAATATCAGGTCCGCCCGTTTATAGGCCGTGGCCCTCCTGGCAAACCCTATAGTCAGCAGGTCATAGCCGAGCCCGGCCCCCGTCACGCGGTTCACGTAATCTATCAAGGCGCGTTTCGAAGCCATGTGGGCCCCCCAGAGTTCCTCCTCCGGCACGCGCCCGACCCTCACGAAGAGCTCGGGTTCGTTTGCCCAGCCCGGCAGGTATTTGTCAAAAACCGCCTTCATATGCTCGCTCGTCCAGGTGTATGAGTGCACCCCGTTTGTGATCGATGAGAACTCGTAGCCGGGGAACATGCGCATGGAGACCTCCTTGTGCTTCTTCGCCACCCCGTTTACGTATTCCGTGAGGTTCAGGGCCAGGTGCGTCATATTTAACTTTTCCGGGCCGGCCCATTTCCTGAGTATGCGAATTGGTATTATCTCGCCCAGTACTTCCCGGAAGAGGTCATAGGGGAAGACGTCGTGGCCGGCCTTCTCTGGCGTATGGGTCGTAAATACGCAGAGGTCCTTCACCCGCGGCACGTCCCAGACCAGGTCCTCGTCCCAGACCGCCTCGATGTCCTTTTTGTATTCGAGCAGCAGCTCCAGGGTGAGGAAACTCGCATGGCCCTCATTCATATGGTATTTCCTTATCTCAAACCCGAGTTTCCTCAGCATTCTAACGCCCCCGATGCCGAGGACCGCCTCCTGCATCAGCCTGTATCTCTCATCCCCGCCGTAGAGATATGAGGTAAGCTCCCTGTCTTCAGGGTCGTTTTCGGACAGGTCCGTATCGAGAAACAGGATCGGCACCTTACCGCCCGTTACGCTCCTCTGTATGTAGAGCCAGCTTCTCACCGCGACGTCCCTGCCCCGGAGGTTCACGTATACCTTTTCGGACATCGGCTGCATGAAGAGTTCCGGCTGCCAGGCTGCCGGCTTCTCCTTCTGGCTGCCTTCGGGGTCCAGTTGCTGGTCGAAATATCCCTTTTTGCTTACCAGCGTCACGGCAAGAAGCGGCACCTTCAGATCGGCCGCCGAGCGCACGGTGTCCCCGGCCAGCACGCCAAGGCCGCCGCTATAGGTGTGCATATCGTTGAGCAAACCTATTTCCATCGTGAAATAGGCTATTTTGGGCTCTTTAAGGAACTCCTCGAGGGAGGTCAGAGGCGCCATGTCCTTTAAATTTTAAGATATGCGCGGGATATATACAAGATGAAAAAAGGCCGCCGGCGCTGTAGAGTCCCGGAAGGGGCGGGATATGTTAGAATAAGTGCGGACAAAAACTCCAAGAGAGGTGGGCAGGAGGTAAAAATGTTCAACATGAAGGCCGTCGAACCCCGCCAGTTGGGACCCGGCTCCAGGTTCAGGTTCCTCTGCCATAAGCAGATATCCTGCTTTACCCACTGCTGCTCGAATGTGGACATCATGCTCACCCCCTATGATATTCTGAGGCTCAAAAGACGGCTTGGCGTAAGCTCCGGGGAATTCCTCGAAAAATACACGATCGTGCGGGTGGACAAGCAGTCTACACATCCTTACGCCTACCTGAAGATGGGGGACGGGGCCGACCGCAAGTGCCCCTTCGTCGTCGTCCCCGACGGCTGCGCCGTCTACACGGACAGGCCCGTCAGCTGCCGCTACTATCCCGTGGGGCAGGGCACTTTGAAAAAGAGCGCGGAGAGCGGGGAGGTCCGTCACGAGGAATTTTATTTCTTCGTGAGGGAAAAACACTGCATGGGCTACAAGGAGAAAAACGAGTGGACCATAGATTCCTGGAAGGACGACCAGGAGATAACGCTTTATGACGGGATGAACCGCGAATGGAAGCAGCTCCTCATGCGCAGAAACCTCCCGGGCCAGCCGGGGCTTGACGACAAGAAAAAGATGCTCTTTTTCATGTCTAGCTACGACCTCGACAAGTTCAGGGGTTTCGTGTTCGGCAGCCGTTTCCTGGAGATATTCGATATCCCGGAAGCGGAGGTCGAAGAGATAAAGTCCTCAGAAGAGGCCCTCATGAAGCTCGGTTTCAAGCACCTGAAATTCGTCCTCGGGCTGGAGCAGACGCTCAAGGTAAGGGAATCGGTGCTCAAGGACAGAGAGGCGCAGGCCAAACAGGCCAAGGCCGCCAGGAACGCGGCAAAAGACAAAAAACCGGAAGAAAAGTAAGCTTTACTCCGCGTCCAACTGCGCTTTTATCCACTCCGCAAGCGGCCCGTTAAGCGGGTACATACCCGAAATATCTTTAATATCTTTACCGCGGACCGCCTCCCAGAGGAGGTCCTCCGGAGCGTCCGTTATCTGCGCTATCGTCTTTGACCTCATGCAGTAAGTCTTCATCACCATGAGGAGCGGTTTAGGCAGGCCCTCCATGTACTCCACATAAAAAGAAAAGCCCTGCGTCTCGTCTATCAGGCCCTTGTCCTTTTCCGAGTGGACGAACCGAGGCTTGAAGAGGATTTCCGGTGTCACGTCGAACCGGAGGTTTTCCTTAAAGACCCTGTTTTTTCCCAACTTGCGGATGCCTATGTCAATCACAGCCCGGATTCCTTTCTGTAGCGTTCCACCGCGGCTTCCTTTACCTCTTCGAGCATCGAGTTTTTCGCCTCCTCAAGCCGTTTCACCGGGAGGCCCAGTTTTTTTGCGAGCGCCTCGAGCGGCGTGCCGTCTTTGAAGTGCAGCTGCGCAAGCAGCACCTTCAGGGCGTCACTCAAGATCTGGGCCCTAAGGGCCTCATCCTTCACGTCAATAAGCCCGGAGGCGCTCTCAAAAGACATCATCCCCTGAAGGACGGCGCTTTGAATGCGTTTTACGGATTCGCTGTAAAGCCTGTCTTCTTCCGATTCGGGAAGCTCGTTATACCATGCCTCTGACATATTAAATGATAACATAAGAAAGAAAAATCAGGCGAAGAAACACCCTCCCCTAATCCCCTCCCTTTTCAGGGAGGGGATTTCAAAAAGGACCTTTAGTGAAACCCGCTCCCCAGGAGAGGGTTGGGAGAGGGTAATACTTTAATTAAAAAGGGGCCCGTTTCGGGGCCCCTTTTTTAATAAAATTCTTAAGAGCTTAAATCTTGAACGGATTGACGAAAAAGACGATGAGGACCACGACGAGGGCGTAAATCGCCAGCGACTCTATCATGGCCAGGCCGATGATAAGCGTCGTGGTGATCTTGCCCGAAGCGCCGGGGTTTCTGGCCACGCCTTCGCAGGCGCCTCTTACGCCGAAACCCTGGCCGATGCCGGTGCCCAGAGCGGCAAGGCCTATGCCTATCGCACACCCCAGGACGGCCATGGCGTAGTAGCTCAGCTTGCCCGCATCGGGGGAGGCGGCTGTGGCAGCATCAGCCCCGAAGGCAATCGGTGCAACCAAAAGAAGCATTACAGCGGCAAGAAGCAGCACGGAAAAAAGTTTCTTCATGAATTTGAAAATCCTCCTTTCTGAATGATATCTAATGTGCCTCCTGGACGGCGCCCGCAATATAGAGCGTCGCCAGAAGAGTAAAAACGAACGCCTGAACGATACTGACCAGAACACCCAGGCCCAGTATCGCGATAGGAACAATCAACGGCACCATCATGGCAAGCACCAGCAGTATTATGTGCTTTGCTATCATATTGCCGAAAAGCCTCACCGAGAGGGTGAGCGGCCTTGCCATATGGCTTATCACCTCAACGGCGAACATGAGAATCATGAGCGGAAGGGCCATTACGGAGCGGATCGGCCCGAGGAAGTGCTTTATGTAGTGGAGCCCGTGGACCTTGAAGCCCAGGAACTGATAGATGATGAAAACGGGCACGGCCATCGAGGCCGTCATGTTTATATTGGCCGTGGGCGAGAAGAATCCCGGCACCAGGCCGAAGAAGTTGCATAAAAGTATGTACAGGAAAAGCGTGCTTATAAGAGGAAAGAAAAACTCTCCCCACTTGTGCCCTATGTTCTCCATGCTGAGGTTCAGCATCGCCTCCGCCACCGTTTCCACAACGTTCTGGACGCCCTTCGGCACGAGCGACATCGACACCCGTATGACTATGGCCAGGACTATGAGGATGGCAGAGGCCAGAAAGGCAAACGACACAAAAGGCGGTATGACGTGCGGATTTATGAACAAATCCATGATGGTGGATTCTTCCATCCGGTTTCCTGGGCCTCCTTTTTATTTGGAAAAAATTCGATTTATCTTACTTAAGAGGGAAAATCTTGTCAAGAATAGCTTCATAAATAATGCAAATAGGACCCCGCACCCATGCCCCCGTTAAGCGCCAACACCCGCCCTTTTATCAGCTTATCTGCCTGTTACCTTAATCCTGACACCTTTGCCATTCCCCCTGAGAAACGCCTTATGAAGGGTCCCATAATAGTGTTAACGGATTTCGTACTTTATTCGTCATGCCCGAGGACCTTAATCGGGCATCCAGAGACTTGAAAAATAACTGGATTCCCGCTAAAGACATGCTGGAATGACGGCCATAAAAGATGTCAGAACTATTTTGAGACGATTAATAACAAAGCCGTCCGGGCAGGCCCGGAAGGGAAAACGCGCGACCAAAAGAAAGGGCAGGCAGATAAATCCCGGCTATCAGGCCTTTTTCGCTATGAAGACCCGCTCAAACCCTGCAAGGTCGCGCACAAGGGCCTCCATCCTGAGCCCGGCCTCACCGGCCATGCGGTCAAAGACATCGGGCCCCGTGCCCCCTGCGGTCTCCACAAGCAGGAAGCCCCCGCGTTCAAGGTGGGCGGGGGCTTCGCGGATTATCCGCCCGGTAAGGTCCAGGCCGTCCCGCCCGCCGCTTAAGGCTATGCGGGGCTCCCAGCAGACCACTTCCGGTTCGAGGGATTTCAATTTCTCCTCTTTAATATATGGGGGGTTGGCGGTGATGAAATCAAAAACGGCCTTTCCCTCCCCTGCGGGCCCGAAGAGGTCGCCTTCGAGGAACCGGACGTTTTCCGCGCCGCAGGCCCGCCTGTTTTTCTCCGCCCAGCCAAGCGCGCCGGCCGAGATGTCGGTTGCCACTATGTCCGCGCGCGGCAGGTTTTTGGCGAGGGCCAGGGCTATCGCGCCGCTGCCGGTGCAGAGGTCCAGTATCTTTATCCGCCTCCCCTTTTCCTCAAGACGGACCTTTCCCGCCCGCCTGAGGGTCTCTTCCACGAGTATCTCGGTCTCGGGCCTCGGGATGAGCGCCCCCTCGCCGACGAGGATTTTCAGTCCGTAGAACCAGACGAAGCCCAGGATATACTGGAGGGGCTCGCGTTTCTTTCTTCTGTCGAGTATCTCGCCAAGTCTCCGGAGCTGTCCGGGCGACAGCGGAAGGTTGTCCCTGTACATGCGGAGGGTGTCTATTTCGAGGCCGTCTTTGAGTATCGCGCGGGCCTCCTGGGGGCAATTGGCCTCGGGGATGCCGAAGCCCCGCAGGGTCTCGATTACATATTTCAGGGCGTCAAGCGCCCGGAGCGTCTGGGGCCTCTTCAAGGGCGGAGATTTCCTTCAGCTTCTCGGTCTGGAAGTAAGCGATGAGGCCATCTATCAGCTCGTCGAGTTCGCCTTCCAGGAAGCGGTCCAGCTTGTGGAGGGTCAGCCCTATGCGGTGGTCGGTCACGCGGTTCTGGGGATAGTTATAGGTCCTTATGCGCTGGCTCCGGTCGCCGGTGCCGACCTGCGATTTCCGCTGCCTGGCGCGCTCGTCCTCCAGTTTCTCCTGTTCCATTTCGTAGAGCCTGGCGCGGAGCACCTTCATGGCCTTCTCCCTGTTTTTGAGCTGGGAGCGCTCATCCTGGCACTTCACGACAAGCCCGCTTGGGATGTGGACTATCCTGACGGCCGAGTAGGTGGTGTTGACGCTCTGCCCGCCGTGGCCGGAGGCGCAGAACGTATCTATCCTGAGGTCCTTCTCGTCTATCCTGATGTCTACCTCCTCCGCCTCGGGCAGCACGGCCACGGTGGCGGCGGAGGTATGTATCCTCCCCGCGGCCTCGGTCGTGGGGACGCGCTGCACCCGGTGGACGCCGCTTTCGAATTTCAGCCTGCTGAACGCCCCCCTGCCCTGGATGGAGGCGGTTATCTCCTTTATTCCCCCGAGGCCGGTTATGTTGGAGTCTATGACCTCCACCTTCCAGCGTTTTACTTCCGCGTATTTCGAGTACATCCTGAAGAGCGCGGAGGCGAACAGGGCCGCCTCCTCCCCCCCGGTTCCGGCCCTGATCTCGAGGATGACGTCCCTGTCGTCCCGGCTGTCCTTCGGGATGAGCATGAGTGTCAGTTTCTTTTCGACCTCGGGCCGTTCCTGCTTCAGCTCGTCAAGCTCCCCGATTGCGAGCTTTTTGAGTTCCTCGTCGCCCGAGGACAGCAGCCCCTCGGCCTCTTCGATATCGGCCAGGAGCTTCTTGTATTTCTTTATCTCCTCAACCAGGGGATAAAGCTCCGCCTGTTGCCGGGAGAGCCTTTGATATAGCTCCCGGTTCTGTATCACTTCGGGGCTCGAAAGCTCCCCTGTAAGCCCCTCATATCTTTTTTCTACGTTCTCAAGATTCTCAATCAGTCTCATTTCACTTGTTCCTTCAAGGTCATCGCGCCCCCGGCCGCGGGGACGGCCTCCTCAGCAAGCGACGTCACCGCCTCGAAGGCCTTTAACGACACCTCTATCTGCAATTCATCCGGCTCGCCCGTCGTGAGCCTCTGGAGCGCAAGCCCCGGCAGCACCATCAGGCGCACGAACGGGTTTTTCTGGAACCTGGCGCTCACCTTGAGCACCTCGTACGAGAGCCCCGCCAGGAAAGGTATCAGGACGAGCCTGGAGAGGAATTTCAAATAAAAGGGCCAGCCGTGCGGTATCAGGGAAAATACCAGTATGGAGAGCACCAGCACTATGAGCAGAAAGCTCGTCCCGCACCTGGGATGCTCGCGGTGCTGGAGCATTATCCTTTCCATATCCATGCGCCCGTTTTCCATCTCATACGCGTGGATCACCTTGTGCTCGGCCCCGTGGTACTCGAAAATCCTGCCGATCTCCTTCCACATCCCTATCAGCCAGATGTACAGGAGAAACAGCGCCACCCGGACGAGGCCGTCCGTCAGGTTGAAAAAAAGGCCGCTTGCGGCGATCGCCGGGAAAATAAACCCGAGGAGCTTTGCCACATATAGCGGCAGCACAAGAAACAGCCCGACCGCCGCGGCAAGCGAGACGACAAGCGTAAGCCCCATCTGAAGCGCGGATATCGGCTTTTCGTCTTCCCCCGCAGTGGCCACCTGGGCTGAAAATTCGAGGGCCCTTATCCCCAGGAGGAGCGTGTAAAACAGGATAATGGCCCCCCTTATGAAGGGGATCTTCTCTCCCGCGTGGGCCTTCAGCGGCTCGCATTTGAGCCTTATTCCCCCTCCCGGCTCCCTTACGGCCACGGCCCAGCCCCTGGGGGACTTGAACATGACCCCCTCGATTACGGCCTGCCCCCCGATTGCCTGCTTTTTATCTTTATTGGACATAAGCGCAAAAAAGGGGCGCCGGAGAGTTTTATTTTGCAAAAGCCGCCCGGCAGCCCCTTCAAAAGCCTTTTAAAGGCTAACTTTCCTTCTTCCTCTCGTATTTCTTCCTGAATTTCTCCACGCGGCCCTCAGCGTCCACAATCTTCTGCTTGCCGGTGAAAAACGGGTGGCATTTGGAGCATATATCGACGCGGATCTCGGACACCGTGGAGCGGGTCGTAAAGGTCTCCCCGCAGGCGCAGACGACCTTTGCCTCTTTATAATTAGGATGGATGCCTTCTTTCATGACCTGCAAACTCCTCCTTTTACATAATATTTTAAGGCAAACGGAAGGCCCATTGCAAGTTTTATAAACCCCGCCCCCCTCTATCCGAACAAAAGTTCAAAATCCCTCGGGGCGGCTATCTTGACACCCCGGAAGCTTTTTATTTCCAGCAAACCCGCGTCTCCTGTGACAAGGTGGCCGGCCTTTGCCGCGAGGGCGCATGCCAGGATGTTATCATCGTCCGCGTCGCGGCATATATTATCAACTTTACAGGCGGGGTCAAAGACCCTTTCGACCGCTTCATTCACAAGCGCCATCGATAAGGCCACTTCTTCCTTGCCGAGGCGGAATTTCCCTGAAAGTATGCGTCTGATTTCTGACTCGATAAACGGGCAGGAAGCCAGCAGAAATTCTCCGGCACGCGCCCTGCCCAGCAATTTTGAACACACGCCCTCGGTGATAATCGCCGCGATAAAGACATTCGTGTCGAAGACGGCAATCAAGATATAGCCTTAAAGACGTCCTCTTCGCTGACGAGGCCGAGCCTCTTTGCCTTGGGGGCAAGCTTTTTCCGAACGGCCTTAAGCTTCATTTCCCAGAGAAACAGGCCCAGGGACTCTTTTACGATATCGCTTTTGTTCCTGCCGGTGCTTTTGGCGAATTTCTCGAGCTCCTCCGATATATTCTCCGGCAGGCTGACTGACAAAACGGTCCGCATAAAACACCTCCTGTATTACAATACACTACAATATTGAGATTTTCAAGGCCCGCCTGACCTCGGGCATGACGGGC
>JAJYJK010000019.1 GCA_021789555.1 Nitrospirota bacterium | reverse complement strand
CTGGTCGACCTGATAGCGCCGGTGGCGATGGAAGAGGGCCTGCGGTTTGCCATCAGGGAAGGCGGCAGGACCGTCGGGGCCGGCGTCGTCACGGAAATACGGGAATAAAGGCGGGATACGGGAATGAGAACGATACTTCTTTTGCAGTGCGGCGTCTGCAAGAACAGGAACTACTCCACGATGAAGAACAAGAAAAACACGCCGGACAAGCTGGAGATGAAAAAATACTGCCGGCATTGCAGAAAACATACCGCGCACAAGGAGACGAAGGCGTAAGTGCGGCACACGGGGACGCGAAACGGGTTGGGGATGTGAAGATAAGGCACGGACGGGCGGATATCAGCCTCAAGGGCCTGACTGTGGCGGACAGGCCAGTAGCTCTAATTGGCAGAGCATCGGACTCCAAATCCGAGGGTTGGGGGTTCGAATCCCTCCTGGCCTGCCAAAATTCTTTTTCGAAGGAGTTTTATTTGCCGGTATGCAGAAGCTGAAGCAGTTCCTGCGCGAAGTCAAGGTCGAGTTGAAGAAGGTGGTCTTCCCCACGAGGGAGGAGCTCCTTGGGTCCACCCAGGTCGTCATAATTTCGGTCCTGATAATGTCCGTGTTTCTGGGCGTGATTGATTTAGTGCTCTCGCGGATCGTCCAGGCCCTTTTGAGGTATTAACGTGGCTAAGAAATGGTACGTGGTACATACGTATTCGGGGTTCGAGGAGAAGGTGAAGACGTCGGTCGAGGACAAGGTGAAGCGCCTGGGGCTGGAGGAGAAGATATCCCGGGTGATGATACCGACGGAGCGGGTCATACAGCTTAAGGCCGGCAAGAAGCAGGAGGCGGAAAGGAAGTTCTATCCGGGCTATATACTCGTGGAGATGGAGATGGACGACGAGACCTGGCACCTCATAAAGAGCATCCCCCGGGTGACCAGCTTCGTGGGCGGCACCAGGCCCGTGGCCATAGACGAGGAAGAGGTGGAGATGATAGTCCAGCAGCTCGAAAAGGGCGTCACCTCCCAGGTCAAGATGCAGTTCGAGCAGGGCGACGTGGTCAGGATAATAGACGGCCCCTTCACCAACTTCAACGGCTACGTCGAGGAGGTCGACATGGACCACGGGAAACTGAAGGTCATGGTCAGCATCTTCGGACGGCAGACCCCGGTGGAGCTGAATTTCTTCCAGGTGGAAAAATCCTGAGAGGCGGGCAGGTCGAAAAGTCCTGAAAGACTGGCAGGGGGGAAAACGGGAAGAAGAGGGGTGGGATGCAAGGAGTTTTTTTAACATATTCGTTCGCTGACTCCGTGGCAAGTTTTTATCCACGGGCAATACGCTCGCTTTAAGGAGGTCCAGGATAGATGGCAAAGAAGGAAGTGGCAGCAATGGTAAAGCTTCAGATTCCCGCGGGCAAGGCCAACCCCGCGCCCCCGGTAGGTCCGGCCCTCGGCCCCCACGGGGTGAACATAATGGAGTTCTGCAAGGCCTTTAACGCGCAGACCGGCCCCATGGGAGACACGATCGTGCCGGTCGTCCTCACCATTTACGCGGACAGGACCTTCACGTTCATCCTGAAGACCCCGCCCGCCTCCGAGCTGATAAAGAAGGCCGCCGGCATCCTGAAGGGCTCCGGCACGACCGGCAAGGACAAGGTCGGCAAGATAACCGGCCAGCAGGTCGTCGAGATAGCAAAGACCAAGATGCCGGACTTGAACGCCACTTCCGTGGAGAGCGCGGCCAACATGATAAAGGGGACGGCAAGAAGCATGGGAGTCGAGATCGAATAAGGGGGTTTCACTTAAGACAATGAGCGGCAAGAAATTTGAAAACGCGCTTAAAAATTACGATATCCAGAAGGAATACGGCCTCAAGGAGGCCGTGGACCTCGTGAAGAAGGGCGCCTATGCCAAGTTCGACGAGACGGTCGAGCTGGCCGTGAGGCTGGGCGTGGACCCCAGGAAGAGCGACCAGATGGTCAGGGGGACGGTGCTGCTGCCCCACGGCATAGGCAAATCGGTCCGCGTGGTCGTCTTCGCAAAGGGTGAGAAGGAGAGAGAGGCCCGCGAAGCGGGCGCCGATTACGTGGGGGCCGAAGACCTCGTCGAGAAGATACAGCAGGGCTGGTTCGATTTCGACAAGACCGTCGCCACCCCGGACGTGATGGGGCTCGTCGGCAAGCTCGGGAAGCTCCTGGGCCCCAGGGGGCTCATGCCGAACCCGAAGCTGGGCACCGTCACCTTCGACGTGGCCAAGGCCGTAAAGGAGATTAAGGCCGGCAAGGCGGATTTCAAGGTGGACAAGGCCGGCAACATCCACATGATCGTGGGGAAGGTCTCCTTCTCCGAAGACGCCCTGGCTGAAAACGCCATGGCCGCGATAGATTCGCTCGTGAGGGCGAAACCCTCCACTTCCAAGGGCAAATACCTGAAGAAGATCGCCATCGCCTCGACGATGGGCCCCGGGGTGAAGGTGGATGTGTCGACTGTAAGCAAGGTGTAAGAAACGGGCTTTGCCTGTGTTTATATTGGTCAGAGACAGCAGGTGAAGAGGACGGCGTCCTCACGGATTCTTAATAGTCCCGCGCCCATAAAGACGGGTGCGTGGCTGCCTGCCGAGACATTTCTCCTGGTCTCTGGGAAAGGAGGGATATGAACAGGAACGAAAAACAACAGGCCCTCGAGGAGCTGAAGGAGAGCTTCGGGAAGGTCAAGGGCGCGGTCATCACCCATTACAAGGGCATGACTGTGGCCGAATTGACCGACCTGAGGACGGCCCTTCGCGCCGACGGCGTGCGCTTCAAGGTCGTGAAGAACACCCTTGCGCGCAAGGCCGCCGAAGGCACTCCCATGGCCTGCGCCCAAAAACTCTTCGAGGGCCCCGTCGGCGTGGCCCTCGGCTATGAAGACGCTGTCGCGGTCGCAAAGGGAATTATCAAGTACTCGTCCAGGAACGAGAAATTGGAACCCCTTGCGGCAGTCGTAGAGGGCCAGCTCGTGGACGCGGCGGAGCTTAAATCCATTGCGGCCCTTCCGCCCCGTCTGGTGCTGCTGTCGATGATGGCCGGGACGTTTTCGGCCCCGATGGCGAAGATGGCGGGCACACTTGCCGCCACGGTCTCCGGCCTGGGCCATGCGTTTAACGGCCTTCTGAGAAAGAAGGAAAAAGAGCAGGCGGCATAGGAAGGTCAAGCGGATTTCTGAAAGTTTTTTAATATACAAGGAGGATATTCAAAAGAGATGGCAACGAAGGAAGATGTATTTCAGTACATAGACAACATGACGGTCCTGGAGATGTCAAAGTTCATAAAGGAGTTCGAGGAGCGCTACGGCGTCACCGCCGCCGCGCCGATGGCCATGGCCGCGGCGCCCGGCGCCGCGCCTGCCGCCGCGGAGGCGGAGGAGAAGACGAGCTTCGATGTAATACTCTCGGCCGCCGGGGACAAGAAGATACAGGTGATCAAGGTGGTAAGGGAACTCACCGGCCTTGGCCTGAAGGAGGCAAAGGAACTGGTGGACACCGCGCCCAAGCCCGTGAAGAGCGGTGTCTCCAAGGATGAGGCCGCCGGCGTCAAGGCGAAGCTGGAGGAGCAGGGCGCTACCGTCGAAGTGAAATAGAAAGAGGTTTCCGGTTTTTTCGTTTAAAGGAGGGGGGGTAAAAAAGTAAAAACGCCTTTACTTCCCCCCCTTTCATAAAAATAAAGAGTAAACAAGGAGAAGCATGGCAAGGATTTTACGAGAAAGATTGAATTTCGGAAAGGTCCCGCCGATAATACAGGTGCCCCATCTGATAGAGACCCAGTTGGCCTCTTATGCGGAGTTCCTCCAGAGCGACGTGCCGGCCGATGAGAGGAGGGATGCCGGGCTTCAGGCGGCATTCAAGAGCGTATTTCCGATAACGGATTACAACGAGACGGCCAGTATCGAGTACCTGGGCTACAGCACCGGCGAGCCCAAATTCGCCCCGAGGGACTGTCTGCAAAAGGGCATCACCTACGCCGCCCCACTGAAAATAAAGGTCAGGCTGAATATCTTCGAGACCGTGGGCGAGCAGAAACGCCTCAAGGAGGCCCGCGAGCAGGAGGTCTACATCGGCGAGATACCGCTGATGACGGACACGGCGACCTTCATCATAAACGGCACGGAGAGGGTCGTCGTCAGCCAGCTTCACCGTTCGGCCGGGGTGTTTTTCAGCCACGACAAGGGCAAGACGCACGTAAGCGGCAGGCTGCTCTATTCGGCCAGGGTCATACCCGCAAGGGGCTCCTGGCTGGATTTCGAGTTCGACACCAAGGACCTGCTCTATGTGAGGATCGACAGGCGCAAGAAACTGCCCGCCACCATAGTGCTGAAGGCCCTGGGCTACACGAACGAGGACCTGCTGAAGACCTTCTATCCGGTCGAGAAGATCACCAACCGGGACGGCAGGCTCGCCCGCCTTCTCAGCGAGGTCCTGGTGGGCATGAGGGCGGTGGAGAACATCGAAATCCCCAAGACGGCGGAACTTGTCGTGAAGGAGGGCGGAAGGATCACGAGGGCCGCCATGAAGAAGCTCCAGGGGGCCGGGATCACCGAGATACCCATTGGCAGGAAGGAACTGAAAGGGAAGATAACGCTCAGGGACATAGTCGACCCGGAGACCGGCGAAGTGATCGTGGAGAGCAATGAGGAGATCACCGAAGATGCCCTCGAGAGGATATTGAAACTGGGCATCCCGGAGCTTGAACTGCTCTTCATAGACAACATCCATTACCTGCCGTCGCTTCGGGACACGCTGCTTACGGACAAGGTGGCGACCGAGGAAGACGCCCTGATAGAGATATACAAGAAGCTAAAACCCGGCGAGCCCCCGACGATAAGAGACGCAAGGGAGCTCTTCAACGGGCTGTTCTTCGATCCCAAGAGATACGACCTCTCCCCGGTGGGGAGGCTGAAGATAAACAAGCGCCTGGGCATAAACGTGCCCCTGGAGACCCAGATACTCACGGACAAGGACATAATCGAGATCGTGCGCTATCTGCTGCAGCTCAGGGCCGGCAAGGGCGAAGTCGACGACATAGACCACCTGGGCAACCGCAGGATAAGGGCGGTGGGGGAGCTGATAGAGAACCAGTTCAGGATAGGGCTTGTGAGGATGGAGAAGGCGATCAAGGAGAAGATGACCCTTACCGACCTGGAAGAGGCCACTCCGCACGACCTGATAAACGCGAAGCCCGTGATAGCGGCCGTCAAGGAGTTCTTCGGCTCCAGCCAGTTGAGCCAGTTCATGGACCAGACGAACCCGCTTTCGGAGATCACCCATAAAAGGAGGCTTTCGGCCCTCGGGCCGGGCGGCCTTACCAGGGAGAGGGCCGGGTTCGAGGTCAGGGACGTCCATCCCACGCATTACGCCAGGATATGTCCGGTCGAGACCCCGGAGGGCTCGAACATAGGTCTTATAACCTCTCTGGCCTCCTACGCGAGGGTCAATGACTACGGGTTCATAGAGTCCCCGTACAGGAAGGTCGAAAACGGGGCCGTGACGGACAAGATAGAGTACCTGTCGGCGGTGGAGGGCGAGAAATTCGTCATCGCCGAGGCCACGACCCCGGTGGACCCGAAGGGGCACATCGGGGGCGAGACGGTCTTTGCCCGCATGGGCGCGGATTTCAAGATAGTCACGGCGCGCGAGGTCCAGTATATCGGCATCTCGCCAAAGCAGATTGTGGGTGTGTCGGCCAGCCTCATCCCGTTTCTTGAAAACGACGACGCCAACAGGGCCCTCATGGGGTCGAACATGCAGAGGCAGGCCGTCCCGCTGCTGGAGCCCGAGGCCCCAATGGTCGGCACCGGCATGGAAGCCGTCGTCGCGAGGGATTCGGGCACCGTGGTCATCGCCAAGAGGGCGGGCGAGGTGGAATCCGCCTCCTCCTCCAGGATAGTCGTGAAATCGGCCGACGGCGGCGTGGACATCTACAACCTGATAAAATTCCGGCGCTCCAACCAGGCCACGCTCATAAACCAGAGGCCGCTTGTCTCGGTGGGCGACATGGTCGAGGCGGGCGACATACTGGCAGACGGCTCCTCGTCCGAAAAGGGCGAGCTTTCGCTCGGCAAGAATGTCCTCGTCGCGTTCATGTCCTGGGGCGGCTACAACTTCGAGGACGCGATACTCCTAAGCGAAAAACTCGTCAAGGAGGACGCTTACACCTCCATACACATAGAAGAGTTCACCGTCGAGGCCAGGGACACGAAGCTGGGCCCGGAGGAGATAACCAGGGACATCCCCAATGTGGGCGAGGAGGCCCTCCGGAACCTCGATGAAAGCGGCATCATCCGCATAGGCGCGGAGGTGAAGGCCGGCGATATACTCGTGGGGAAAGTCACCCCCAAGGGGGAGACCCAGCTTACGGCGGAGGAAAAACTCCTGAGGGCCATCTTCGGCGAGAAGGCCGAGGAGGTGAAGGAGAGCTGCCTTTACGTGCCGCCGGGCATCGAGGGCACGATAATAGATGCGCTCATTCTCTCCAGGAAGGGGATCGAGAAGGACTCGCGCGCCAAGAGCATCGAGGAGGAGGACGTCCTTCGCCTCCAGCGCGACCTGGAGGACGAGATACGCATAGTGAAGGACGAGAAGGCCCGCAAGGTGCGCGAACTGCTGGTCGGCCAGAAGGTCCTCGAGGACGTCAAGGAGCCCCGCGGCAGGGAGGTCATCTGCCCCAAGGGCAAAAAGCTCACCAGGAAGATGGTGATGTCGGTAAGGGACGACCAGTTGATGAAGGTGAAGATCGAGGACCCTTATGTAAAGGAGCAGGTCTCGCAGATAAACACGGACGCCAACCAGTACGTGAAATCCCTCGAGAAGCTCTATGACGATCGGGTGGACCGCGTAAAGCGCGGCGACGAGCTGCCGCCCGGCGTAAACAAGGTGGTCAAGGTCTATGTCGCCATGAAGAGGAAGATCCAGGTCGGCGACAAGATGGCCGGCAGGCACGGCAACAAGGGTGTCGTGGCGATGGTGCTTCCGGAGGAAGACCTGCCCTACCTGCCCGACGGCACGCCCGTGGACATAGTGCTAAATCCCCTTGGCGTTCCTTCGAGGATGAACGTGGGGCAGATACTGGAGACCAATCTTGGGTGGGCCGCGAAGGTCCTCGGGCTCTTCGTTGCCACCCCCGTCTTCGAGGGCGCAAGGGAGAGCGAGATAAAAGACCTGCTGAAGAAGGCGGGCCTGTCGCAGAGCGGGCAGGTGACCCTCCATGACGGCAGGACGGGCGAGCCCTTCGAAAGACCCGTTACGGTCGGGGTGATGTACATGCTGAAACTCCACCATCTCGTCGACGACAAGATGCACGCCCGCTCCATCGGGCCGTATTCGCTCGTCACGCAGCAGCCGCTGGGGGGCAAGGCCCAGTTCGGCGGCCAGAGGCTTGGAGAGATGGAGGTCTGGGCCCTGGAGGCGTACGGCGCGGCCTATACGCTGCAGGAATTCCTCACCGTGAAGAGCGACGATGTGACGGGCAGGGCGCGCATGTACGAGGCCATAGTAAAAGGGGACGCGACCCTCGAACCGGGGGTCCCGGAATCGTTCCATGTATTAATAAAGGAGCTGCAGGCCCTCGGATTGGATGTCGAGCTCCTTGAGAATAAAAACAAGGGGGAGTGATTAATTTGGCGGAAGAAATTTACACCTTGTTTCAGAAACCCAAGAACCCTACTGATTTTGACGCCCTGAAGATAAGGCTCGCCTCTCCGGAGAGGATCAGGGAGTGGTCCCACGGCGAGGTGAAGAAACCCGAGACGATAAACTACAGGACGTTCAAGCCGGAGAGGGACGGGCTCTTTTGCACCAGGATATTCGGCCCCGTCAAGGACTGGGAATGCCTCTGCGGCAAATACAAGAGGATGAAGCACAGGGGCGTCGTATGCGACAAGTGCGGCACGGAGGTCATACAGTCCAAGGTCAGAAGGGAGAGGATGGGGCACATAGAGCTTGCGGCCCCCGTGGCCCATATCTGGTTTTTGAAGGGCGTGCCCTCGCGGATAGGCACCCTTCTGGATATAACCATGCGCCATCTGGAAAAAGTCCTCTACTTCGAGGGCTATGTCGTCATAGACGGCGGGGACACGCCGCTCAAGGGGAAAGAGATTCTGGGCGAGGAGGAATACAAGAAGGCCCTCGCGGAATACGGCGACAGGTTCAAGGCCGGCATAGGGGCCGAGGCGATAAAGGAGCTGCTGAAGAAGGTGGACCTCAACACCCTGGCCGCGGAGCTGAGGCTCGGCATAAGAGAGGCCCAGTCCCTGGGCATCAAGAAAAAACTCACCAAGAGGCTGCGGCTCGTGGAGGCGTTTAGGCTGTCGGGCAACTCCCCGGAGTGGATGGTCATGGACGTCATCCCGGTGCTGCCGCCCGATCTGAGGCCGCTTGTGCCGCTGGAGGGCGGCAGGTTCGCCACCTCCGACTTAAACGACCTCTACCGCAGGGTCATAAACAGGAACAACAGGCTGAAGCGCCTGATGGAGCTGAAGGCCCCTTCCGTAATAATCAGAAACGAGAAGCGGATGCTCCAGGAGGCCGTCGACGCCCTCTTCGACAACGGCAGGCGCTCGCGCGTCCTGAAGGCCGCCACGAAGAGGCCGCTGAAATCCCTGAGCGACATGATAAAGGGCAAGCAGGGCCGTTTCAGGCAGAACCTTCTGGGCAAGAGGGTCGATTATTCCGGTCGATCTGTCATTGTTGTGGGACCGGAACTAAAACTCCACCAGTGCGGCCTTCCCAAACGGATGGCCCTGGAGCTGTTTAAACCCTTCATCTTCAACAAACTCGAGGAAAAGGGTTTCGCAACGACGATAAAACAGGCGAAGAAACTGGTCGAGAAGGAGGTCCCCGAGGTCTGGGACGCCCTTGAGGAGGTCATCTCCGAGCACCCGGTCCTCCTGAACCGCGCCCCGACACTGCACAGGCTGGGCATTCAGGCCTTTGACCCGCTCCTGGTGGAGGGCAAGGCGATAAAACTGCATCCGCTCGTCTGCACCGCCTTCAACGCCGACTTTGACGGCGACCAGATGGCCGTCCACGTGCCCCTCTCGATCGAGGCGCAGGTGGAGGCCCGGACGCTCATGATGAGCGTCAATAACCTCATGTCGCCCGCAAACGGCAAGCCCATCGTGACCCCCACGCAGGACATGGTGCTTGGCATCTATTACATGACGAAGGAGAAGTCAAACGCAACGGGCGCGGACAAATATTTCAGCGACCCCGAGGACGTAAGAAGCGCCTATGACGCGGGCATCGTCGAGGCGCACGCCAGGATAAAGGTCCGGATGGACGGGCAGATGGTCGAGACGACCGCGGGCAGGGTCATCTTCAGCGAGACATTGCCGGAGGGCATCCCGTTTTCGATGGTCAACAGGGAGCTGACGAAGAAGGAGCTGCAGAAACTCATAGATTACATCTACAAGAGGATCGGGCGGCGCGAGACCGTCGTCTTCCTGGACAACCTGGAGAAACTGGGGTTCGCCTCCGCCACGCGCTCGGGCATGTCCATATGCATCTCCGACATGCACGTGCCCTCCACCAAGCCCGAACTCATACAGCAGGCCGAGCACGAGGTGATGGAGATACAAAACCAGTACGCCGACGGCCTCATCACCCAGGGCGAGCGCTACAACAAGGTCATCGACATCTGGGCCAACGTAACCGAGAAGGTGGCCGAGGAGATGATGAAGGAGCTTGGCGCGGAGGAAAACGGGAAGGCGGCCGAGGGGCAGGACCTTCAGGAGGCCAGGGCCTTCAACAGCGTCTTCATGATGGCCGATTCCGGGGCCAGGGGCTCGACCGCGCAGATAAGGCAGCTTGCCGGCATGAGGGGCCTCATGGCGAAACCCTCGGGGGAGATCATCGAGACCCCGATTACCGCGAATTTCAGGGAGGGGCTAACGCCGCTCCAGTATTTCATCTCGACTCACGGCGCTCGTAAAGGTCTCGCCGATACCGCCCTCAAGACGGCCAACTCCGGCTATCTCACCAGGAGGCTCGTGGACGTGGCCCAGGACGTCATAATCCAGGAGGACGACTGCAAGACCCCGGACGGCATCCTCATTACCGCGCTCGTCGAAGGCGGCGAGATCATTCAGGGTTTTGATGAGAGGCTCCTGGGCAGGTACTCGGCCGAGGAGATAAAAGACCCCATAACCAAGGAGACCGTCGTCAAGCGCAACGAGGACCTGGACGAGGAGGCGGTCCAGAGGATAATCGATGCCGGCATAGACAGGATGAAGATACGCTCCGTACTCACCTGCCAGAGCAAATACGGCGTCTGCGCCAAATGCTACGGCAGGGACCTGGCCAGGAGCGACCATGTGGAGATCGGGGAGTCCATAGGCATCGTGGCGGCCCAGTCCATCGGCGAGCCCGGCACCCAGCTTACGATGAGGACGTTCCACATCGGCGGAGCGGCCTCGAAGGTGGTCGAGCAGACCGCGCTTGAGGCCAAGAACCCCGGCACAGTGAAATTCATCAACTTGAACACCGTCAGGAGCCGCGAGGGCATGCTCACCGTCATGAACAGAAACGGTGTCATCGCCGTTGTGGACTCCAGGGGCCGCGAAAAGGAGAAATACACGATCGTCTACGGCGCGAAACTCCTGGTGGAGGACGGGCGCAAGGTGGAAGCGGGCCAGCGGCTGGTCGAATGGGACCCGTACTCCACCCCCATCATATCCGAGGTGGGAGGCAAGGCCGCCTTCGGCGATATCCTCGAGGGTGTGACCGTCAAGGAGGAGCTTGACGAGGTGACCGGACTGTCGAGGAAGGTCATTATAGAGTACCCCGGCAATCTCAGGCCGAGGATATCGATAAAGGACGAACACGGCAGGACGCTGAAGATCAAGGCGTCCAACACCCTGGCCCGGTATCTGCTGCCCGCCGGCGCTCACATCCTGGTGGAGAGGGCCGACACCGTGTTCCCGGGCGACATCCTTGCCAAGATACCGCGCGAGACGACCAAGACCAAGGACATCACGGGCGGTCTGCCCAGGGTGGCCGAGCTCTTCGAGGCCAGGAAACCCAAGGAACAGGCAATCGTCAGCGAGATAGACGGGATTGTCGAGTTCAAGGGCGCGCACAAAGGCATGCGCGTGGTCGTCGTGAGGGGCGGCACGGAGTCCAGGGAGTACCTGATCCCCAGGGGCAAGCACGTCAGCGTGCACGAGGGCGACTGGGTGCGCGCGGGCGAGGCCCTCATGGACGGCTCCGTCAATCCCCATAACATCCTGGACATCCTCGGGCCCAAGGAGCTGCAGCGCTACCTCGTCGACGAGGTGCAGAAGGTCTACAGGCTCCAGGGCGTCTCGATAAACGACAAGCATATCGAGGTCATCGTCAGACAGATGATGCGCAAGATAAGGATAGACGACCCCGGCGACACGGAGTTCCTCGGCGGCGACCAGATCGACAGGATACCCTTCATCGAGGCCAACGAGCAGGTGAAGGCGAAGGGCGGCAAGCCGGCCCAGGGCAGGCCCATGCTGCTGGGCATCACCAAGGCCTCGCTTACGACCGAGAGCTTTGTGTCGGCCGCATCGTTCCAGGAGACCACGAGGGTCCTCACCGAGGCCGCCATCCGCGGCCAGGTGGACGACCTCCGCGGGCTCAAGGAAAACGTGATAATGGGCAAGATGATACCCGCGGGCACCGGCATGCTCCGTTACAGAAACACCTTCGTGAAGCGCGAGCTGCCGCCCCCGCTTATCGAGGAGGCGACGGTCGCCGCCGAAAGCGAGGCGCTGCCGCCCGAGGTGTGAAGTTCATAGCCGATGCGATGCTCGGGCGCCTGGCAAGGCGTCTGAGGCTCCTGGGCTATGACACCGCTTACGAGCGCGACATAACGGACGCCGCCCTTCTGCAATGGGCATTGAAAGAAGGGCGGACGCTCCTTACCAGAGACACGGGACTTGCTGCGAGGAAGGTCCTGCCCGGCGGGCAGTCCTTCCTCGTCACCCCGGATGACCCCGCCAGCCAGCTGAGAGAGGTCCTGGAGCATTTTTCGCTGCCGACGCCCCCCCCAGGCGGCCATTTGATCGGCAGGTGCACCGTCTGCAACGCAGCGCTCGTCCCCGTTGCCGACAAACAGGCCATTAAAGACCTCGTCCCCGAACACGTCTTTCTGAACAAGAGGGAGTTTTTCAGGTGCGCCGGCTGCGGCCGCGTCTACTGGGAGGGCTCCCACATCGAGAAATTTAAAAAGCTCATGGATGATATAATGAAAAAACGGGCAAGATGAAAAAAATCCCTTACAATGGATTCCCCGCGGCCCCCGCCGGGAAGGGCAATGCACTGGCGACAGGTCCTGTATAGCGCGCTTCTTGTTTCCCTCGTGATAGCCGTGGGCACGGCGGGCTACAGCCTCATCGAGGGCTGGGGCCTTCTGGATTCCCTGTACATGACGGTCATCACCATCACCACCGTCGGCTACAGGGAAGTCCATAACCTGGACCCGGCCGGCAAGGTGTTCACCATATGCCTTATATTCTTCGGCCTGGGCATCATTTTGTATATACTAAATACTGGGGCAAAGATAATCATCGAGGGGGAATTTGCCCAGTTGCTGGGGAGGAGAAAATTGGAAAAGAGGATAAGAAAACTGACGTCCCATTACATAATATGCGGTTACGGCCGGATGGGCAGGATAATCTCGAAGGAATTCCAGGCATACGGGACCGCATTCGTGGTGATAGAGAAGGAGATGCCCCCGGCCGAAACGGACATGTCCGGGCTGCTTTTTATACGGGGGGACGCGACCAGGGACGAGGTCCTCATGGAGGCCGGGATAGGGCATGCGGCGGGCCTGGTGAGCGCCCTGCCCACCGACGCGGAAAACCTGTACGTGGTGCTCACGGCAAAGGGGCTTAATCCCCATCTGACGGTGGTGGCAAGGGCGGGGGAGGAGGGCTCGGAGCAGAAACTCCTCCGGGCCGGCGCCGACAGGGTCGTCTCGCCCTATTACATAGGGGGGCTCAGGATCGCCCATACCATACTGAAGCCGGCCGTCGTGGACTTCATCGAGTTCGCCACAAGATCGGGGAACCTGGAGCTGCAGATGGAGGAGATCCGCATCAGTCCCGGCTCCGGGCTGGTCGGCCAGAGCCTGGACCAGTGCGGACTGGGCAGGGATTTGGGTATAATCGTTGTAGGCATGAAGGGCAGCCATAACGACATGAAGTTCAACCCCACGTCGCGCTCGGTGCTGAACGCGGGCAACGTGCTCATAGCCCTTGGAGAATCCTCCAAACTCAAGGTGCTTGAGGAGATGGCCAGGGGCCGGACCTGAAGGGCTGACCGATGAAACAAAACGTGCTCCTGGTGATCATCGCCGTCTTCGTAGTTTCGCTCATCATTACGCTAAACCTCTTCCTCCAGCAGAATTATCTTTCGCAGATGGCCGAGCAGTTCAATAAACAGCAGCTCCTGCTGGCCAACACCACCTCGCAGAACATAGGGGGCTGCTTCGGCCGTCTCACGGACGAGCTGACGTTTCTGGCCGGCATACTGGGCCGGAAAAACCTCTCGGGCCCCGGCCTCGATAACACGATAAAGACCTCCTTTAACAGGATGTACAGGGAGACCCAGGTGGACCTCGTCGTCTACGGGCGGGGCATACTCGATGGGTCGCGGGGCAAGCGGCTCATATGGAGCAGCCTTCCCCGTCCCGCCGTCACGCCGGTCGATCTGGAGCTGGCAAGGCGCACCATGGCCCTCGACGGCAAAGGGCCGAAGACGATTTATAACGATGACAATATCCTGAAGCGCGGGATCATAAAGCTCTACATGCCGGTCGTCTCGAGGGGCAGGGCGATCGGCGCGATAGGACTGGACATATCGCTCGATTCCATAAACAAAAAATTCCTCGCCCCCATCCACTCCGGCAAGAAGGGCTACGCCTGGATGATGAGCGATGACGGCACGCTGCTGTACCATCCGAGCCAGCCCGGCATGATAGGCAGGAACCTCTACCGGGCCAACAAGTCGTGCTTCGCCTGCCACAAGTCCTTCAATACGGAGCGCTGGATCCTCAGGGGCGGCCGGACGGGGGCAAGCTCCTATGTCGCGCCCTTCGGCGAGGACAAGCTCATCGCCTTTTCCAAGCTCTCCATGTTCGGAAGGAAGTGGATCGTCTGCTGCACGATACCCTATTCCGAGGTGACGAGGAGCCTCAGGGAGAGCCTGAAACTCCACTCCATACTGATACTCACGATGTTCGGCGCCACCTTCATGGGCGCGACAATGCTCATCGTCATGAACATGAAGAGGATAAAGGCGGAGGAGAAGGCCAAACACGAGGAGGAGCTGGAGAGGTACGCGGCCTTGCTCGAAAAGACCGTAGGCGAGAGGACGAAGGAGCTCTTCGCGGAGAAGGAGAAGCTAAACAGCATAGTAAACGCCGTGGGCGGGGGGCTTGCGCTCGTCGGCCTCGACGACAGGATAATCTGGGCCAACAAGCAGTTTGCCGAGATGGCCGGCGTTGAGCCCGAAGGCCGGCCCTGTCACAGCTTCACTCCGGAGTGCCCCCCCATCAGTTCCCAGATATCGGACGGGATCGAGACGAATTTTTACGAGGGGCTCTTCGGCCGGAAGGGCAGGTATTTTCAGGTCACCTCGGCGCCCGTCAGGTCGGGGGAGGGGATCATAGGGTTCATAAGGCTTGTGCAGGACATCACCGAGATGAAGAAGATGGAGGAGCAGATGCTCCATTCGGAAAAGCTCTCCTCGGTGGGCAGGCTCACGGCGGGCATAGCCCACGAGATAGGCAACCCGCTTACGGCGGTCTTTTCCTTCCTCCAGATCCTGCGGGACATGGAAAAGGAAGATTTCAAGAAAGACAGCCTGGAGACGGTGCTCTTCCACATAAACCGCATCGCGGAGATAGTAAGGCAGCTTTCGAGCCTGTCCAAGGTGGCCCCCCCCGAGCTGAAGAAAGTGAATGTCAACCGGATCCTCGGGCAGGCCCTGGACCTGATGAAATACGACAAGCGGGCGCAGCAGATAAGTTTCAGGGACGAGTTCGAGGAGACCGCGGAGGTAGTGACGGACGAGAACCAGATATCCCAGGTCTTCATCAACCTGATACTAAACGCGGTGGACGCGATGCCGGAGGGCGGCACGCTCACGGTAAGGAGCAAGGCCCTCGTGGGCAGGGTCGCCGTCGAGATAGAAGACACCGGCATCGGGATTTCGAAGGAGGACATGCCCCGCATATTCGACCCCTTCTTCACGACCAAGGAAAAGGGCACGGGGCTCGGGCTGTCGGTGAGCTATGGTATTATGCGGAGCCTGGGCGGGGAATTGCAGGTTGACAGCAAACCGGGGGGCGGCTCAAAATTCACGGTGATAATACCGGCCGGGAGGAATTTGACGGATGCAAACAAGGATACTGATAGTCGATGACGAAAAAGACATAGTCCGGGCGCTCGAATTTCTGCTCAGGGCGGACGGGCACAATGTGGGCACGGCCCTGAGCGGGGAGAAGGCGCTCTCGATGCTCGCGCATGAGAGCTTCGATATCATGATGACGGACCTCAGGATGCCCGGCATGGACGGCCTGAAACTGCTGGAGGAGGCCAAGAAGATCGCCCCCGGCATGACGGTCGTCATGATGAGCGCCTACGCCACCGTGGAGGGCGCCGTGGAGGCGATGAAGAAGGGCGCGGTCGACTACATCGTAAAGCCCTTCATGAACGACGATATCCGCTTTACGGTGCGAAGGCTCGTCGAGCAGGAAAAGCTCCGCTCCGAGAACCAGGCCCTGCGCCGGGAGCTCTCCCAGCACAGGCGCAAGTGCAAGGAGATCATCTTCATATCCGACGCGATGAGCGCGGTCTTCGACCTGCTGGACAGCGTGACGCCGACCAAGAGCAACATCCTGCTGACGGGTGAGTCCGGCACCGGAAAGGGCCTGATCGCCTCCCTGATCCACTGCAGCTCGCCGCGCGCCGACAAGCCCTTCATCTCGATCAATTGCTCGGCCATCCCGGAGGGGCTGCTTGAATCCGAGCTGTTCGGCTACCGGCGCGGGGCCTTCACCGGCGCAAACACCGACAAGAAGGGGCTCATCGAGATGGCCCACGAGGGCACCCTCTTCCTCGACGAGATAGGCGATATGCCCCCGTCCCTCCAGGCGAAACTCCTGAAGGTGCTCGAAACGGGCGAGGTCATGCCCCTTGGCGACACCAGGACAAGGCGGGTGGACTCCAGACTCATCAGCGCCACCAACCAGGACCTCGAAAAGATGATCGCCGCCGGCGGCTTCCGGGAAGACCTCTACTACAGGCTGGCGGTCTTCGAGATCAGGGTGCCGGCCCTGAGGGAGAGGACCGAGGATATACCCGTGCTCGCGGAGTTTTTCATAAAAAAATATGCCGCCGAAAACGGAAAATCCGTGAGGGGCCTTACAGAGGAGGCGCTGGATGCGCTCACCGCATACCGCTGGCCAGGCAATATAAGGGAACTCAGCAACGTGATTGAACGGGCCGTGGTGCTGGTGACGGGGGACTCGATCTCGGTGGAGCAACTGCCGGAGAAGCTCCGCTTCCAGATGGACGAAAAAGGCAGCTCCCTCCGGGAGGCGATGAACGAATACGAAAGGGGCCTCCTTATCAGGACCTTCAACATGAAAAACAAGAACAAGGAGGCCACGGCCCAGTGCCTCGGCATCGACCTCGTGACGCTCTACAGGAAGATGAAGAAGCTGGGCATCGAGGGGTAGGCCCCGTCCCCTGTAAAAGGCGCGCGTGGAACTGACGACACGGAAGCGCAGGCTTGTTTTTTGCCGAAGCCCGCGAAGGTTTCAGTTTTCGCTAACCGTTTGTTCCCCTCCGACTCCGCGCAATGTCACTTTCTGGACGTAAGCGGCAAAAAAGAATGCCCCCTTTTGGAACTTGAGCGGCGAGTGCGGCCGTCCCTATACGCTGAACCAGCCTATGCTCTGGCCGAGCGTCTTTGATTGCCCGTCGAGCCTGTCCATTATCTCTTTTGCCTCTTCGAGCATTCGGTTTGTCCTGTTGACGAGCCCGGTGACGTTTTCCATGTTTTTCGCCACCTCTTCGGAGGCCTGCGACTGCTGTTCGGTCGCCGCCGCTATCCTCTGTATCATGTCCATGGCCTTCTGGGTGGCGGCCACCATCTCATCGAGCGCGGCCAGTGCGGCGCTTGCGACACTGACGCCCTCCTCGGCGTCCCGCGTGCTTTTTTCCATTGCGTCGACCGAGGCGGCGGACTTGGCCTGAATGGCCTTTATCTTTCCGGTTATCTCCCCGGTCGCCCTGGAGGTCTTTTCGGCCAGTTTCCTTACCTCCTCGGCAACGACCGCAAAGCCCCTGCCCTGCTCCCCGGCCCTTGCCGCTTCTATTGCCGCGTTGAGGGCGAGCAGATTGGTCTGGTCCGCTATGTCATTGATCACGGCGATGATGTTCCCAATCTCCTGGGAACTGCTGCCCAGGTCCCTTATCGTTGCGGCCGAGCCCTTCACGGAATCCGCGAGTCCGGCCATGGCCTGCGCGGCCTTCCTGACGGCGGTCTTCCCGTTTTCCGCAATGCCGGTGGTCTCCCTGGCGGCCTCGGAGGCGCTCGAGGCGTTGTTCGCCACGTCCATTATAGTCTGGGAGATCTCGGTTGTGGCCGAGGCCGCCTGGTCTATCTTGGACATCTGCTCATTGGCGCTCTTGCCGATTTCGTTTATCTTTCCAAGCAGGCTGTCAAGGTCCGCCTCGACAACCCGCGCGATATTCTTGATATTGAGGACCGTGCCCCTCAGCGTATCGAGTATCCGGTTGTAGATTTCCCTGAGGAAGTTGCCCTTGTCGGCTATCTTGTTTTTTTCTTCCAGGTCCCCCCGTTCGAGCGTATCCAGGCATTGCAGGGCGCTGGACATGTTTTTCTGAGTGGTCCTGTTGATGAAGAAAAGAAAGGTGGAAAAGCCCGCAAGTGAGAAGACCATCACGACCGCAAGCAGCATGGTGCCCGAGGCGGCCGCGGTTTCATAACCGTCGAGGCCCTTCTTGAAGACCTTCTTCTGCTCTTTAATCATGAGCAGCAGTCCGCTTCGTATCCGTCTCCACTCTGGGGTTTCGGTTTTCACGAGGACCCTTATTGCATCGGCCTTTTTGCCCGCCCCGGCGAGCTGCTGGATCTGGGCCTTCATCCCCCCGTCTTCCGACCAGAGCGATTTTATTTGCGCCAGTTCGCTTCTCATCTCATTCGAGGCGAGCTTCAAAGAGTCTTCATTGGCCTTCAGGAAATTCTCATCGGCGCGCTGGTAATTGCTTATGGCCTTATCGTCGGCCGGGTTTAGGAGCACGTTTCTCGTTGCCTGGCCCGATTGGAGACCCTGCGCATACATGTCCTCCAGGTCCAGCAGCAGGGCCTGGTCCACGTGTATCATCCTGGCCGTCCTGGCCTTGTCCTTGCCGGTCTGGATGATGAATATGCAAAGGATAGCGCCCATGATGACGGCGTTCGTAATCCCCACGGTAAGCAAAAGCTTCTTGATATTCACGGACTCCTCCTCGTTAAAATCACTCCCTGTTTTTTTTAAAAACAGTTATATATTTTTTTCTATATCGTCACAAATCCGGGAATTCATTAATTATTGATACATAGTTAATGTCCTGAATTTTTCGTCTTTGGGGCGCAAAAAAAGGAGGGGCCCAGGGGCCCCTCCTTTCCAGACCGGATCGGGGAAATCCCTAATGTATCATCATTTCATCGCTCGATGGCACGGAAATGCCGGGCAATATGCCAACCGGCGCGCCGAAACCACTCGAGCTTATCGGGATGACCAGGAGCGCACTGTTTGTAATGTCGCAGACCGCGGCGTACTTGCCGTCGATAGTTATGCCGAGCGTCATTATCCTGCCCAGCGTCACGCTTTTTCCGCTTATCGTATAGCTAGGTGCGTAGAGCTGCCCCACCGGCGTCAGCGTGCCAGAGGCCACTCCCGAGAACAGCAAAAGCCCGCTGTCCGTGCCGACGATTGCCAGGTCACTGGCGGTTGAGTCGGGTGCGATCGCAGCCGCATAGACATGCCGGCTTACGCTGACCGTCTTCGACACGGCCGGACTGGCGGGCAGTCCGGTCAGAAGGTTTATGGTGCTGCTGCTGGCGCCGTTGATGATAATAACGGCGCGGCTGGAATCCGTCGGGCTGAAGGCCATCCCGTCTCGTCCCTCCCCCCCATAAGGCGCAGTCCCCAGCGCGGGGATATCGGCAGTTTTGGTGAAGGTATGCGAGACCGTCCCGCCAAGCGGACCCGGCGACGGCGCAATAGAATTTATGGCAAAAACAGTTAGCCCGCTTGTGCCGCGCGCCAGCAGCACCTTGTCGTCGTTGGAGGTCACAACGCCGTCCCGATAGTCCGGAAGCAGGATGTATGCGGCCGGCTGGGGCTTTCCGGAAAGCATCCCGGAGACCAGCAGGAGATGAATATTATCATCCAATGAGACAACCGCCTCGTCGCCGCTGCTCATGACCGAAACGGAGTCGCCGTCTCTGCCGTATGCGCCGACCCCCAGGGGCGTCAGCGATGCCGACGTGGAACCTTTTTGCACGGTGAAAAAAAACAGGTTGTCGTTGGCGCCGTCTATCATGATGCCCCGTGCCCCGCCTGGCGTCAGCGCCGCCCCATCAAAATCGCCCACCCCATTGTAGATCAGAGACGACACCGTCGGCGTCGACAGCGGGTTGCCGCTGGCGTCGAAGAGGTGCACGACTTGCAGGACGCTCGTCGGATTTTCCCCGATGACGTTGTCGTCGGAGGGGTCGCTGGGAATCAGAGCGATGCCCAGATTCCCCACGTTCGTCACCGGAGCGCTGCTGCCAGGCTGAGACGCAGAAGGGTTCGAGTTGCTGCCGGCAGCGGATGTCCCGCCGCCATTGCCCCCGCCGCCACCCCCGCAGCCGGCCAGACCGATGGCCAATACCATGCAAAAAGCCGATACCGAAATCATTCCGGGAATCTTCATGGAACCCTCCTTGGCAGATGTGATTTCAAATTAACGATTCCTGCATGATCTAATGTCCTGAATTCCTTCACCTCCCCGAGCGCTCAGACCTCTGAGTGCCTGGTCCTCCCTCCCGCCCGGGAGAGGGGTGGGGTGAGGGGCGCAATGTCAATGAAAGGAATTTCTGAAGTGCGCCATCGGCTTTATTGTGCAATCCGTGTGCCTGAACATTTTCCTTCAGGGATACCGGCCTTGGAGGACCGCCTGAATTGGGGCCCCGAATAAAGGCCCGGCGGCCTTCCGATACAATGGGCGCCGGGAAATCCGCTTATTTTCCTTCGGCTTTGGCCGCGCCCTGGATTGACCGCAGCCAACAAGCCGCCTTTCTATTCATGTTCGCGCCGGAGATTATTTGAAAAAATTCTTTCTTTTTGGGCATTGCCCGGCTGGATAGAATGGAAACATAAGGCGTTTCCTTTTGATACATCTTCGTGCCCCGCCGAATACGGAGGCAAGGGAGGAAGATGGCGGAGGGACAAAAGCAACTTAAGGTTGTGTAGAGGGGCTTACCCGGACAGACGCCCCGGCTCAGGAAATTTTATGGATCTGGCATGACAAGGTGGGGAAATCCGGGTCCGGACGGGCGGAGCCGGAGCGCCGGCTTCACCCGCAATTCGCGCAGGGCGCACCGTCTTATTTGAGCCCTGTGACCACTTTTACTATGTCGGTGGCCGAAAGGACGCCCACCGGTTTTCTGCTTTTGTCGGAGGACAACACCACCACCCGGTGGATGTTTTTGATGACCATGATGTTTGCCACTTTTTCGAGCGTCATCTCCGCGTTCACGTCATAGACGGGGTGGGTCATCACCTCCGAGGCCTTGGTGTTTTTTATCTGTTCCTCTGACCGGCTGCCAAAGGCCCTTACGACGTCGAGGGAAGAGATTATGCCCACGGCGTTGCCCTCCTGGCTGACGATTATCAGAGAGGATATGCCCTTGTCGGCCATGGTCTTAGCGATTTCCGGCAGGGTGTCGTCGGTCCTTCCGGTGATGACGCCTTTTGTCATGATGTCCCTCACCCTGAGTCCACCGCGTTTGAGTTCAGCTCCGGCTTTTTCAGACATTTTATCAGCCTCCAGTTTTTTCCGGGTTGTGGTGAACATGTCCCAATCGAAAGATATAACGTTCCTATAAAAAGATACTGGGCAATACGCCCCTAGTCAAGCGTTCTATTAACTCTATTCCCTCACCTTAACCCTCTCCACGGGGAGAGGGTTAAGCGGGGCGGAGGGAGAGGGGATTCAGACATTAATTATGGAGGAATCAATAGTCGGCGGACCAGTCCGCGGACTGGTCCGCCGACCCCAAATCGGAAAGGGTTTCGATTCTCACGGCGCCGATTTCCTCGGGGAGCGCCATTCTTACCCGCCCGCCCTTGACCTTTTTATCGAGGAGCATGGCCTTAAGCATCTCCTCTTTCGAGATCAGGCCGGCCGGAATCCCGGTCGGCAGGCCGTAGGAAGATATAAGGCTCTTTATCCGTCCCTGCAAGCCAGGTTTGAGGATGCCCTTTTTTTCCGCCAGTTGCGCTTCGATGCACATGCCGATGGCCACGGCCTCCCCGTGCAGATATTTTTCGTATTTTGTGAGGGTCTCCAGGGCATGGCCGACCGTATGCCCGTAATTGAGTATCGCCCTGAGGCCGCTTTCCCCCTCCCGCTCATCGAGGCTTACCACCTCCGCCTTCAGCTCACAGCTCCGGCTGGTGATATGCCCGAGGCTGGCCGGGTCTAATCCTTTTATCCGGTCTCTCTCTCTTTCGAGGTATTCAAACAGGGCCTTGTCCTTTATCACTCCGTATTTGATGACCTCCGCCATCCCGGCCGCGAACTCGGCGGGCGGCAGGGTTTTTAGCGTCGCGGTATCTATCCAGACCATCGAGGGCTGCCAGAAGGTGCCGATCATGTTTTTCCCCAGGGCGTGATTGACCCCGGTCTTGCCGCCGACCGAGCTGTCCACCTGCGCCAGCAGTGTGGTGGGCGCCTGAACGCAGCCTATCCCCCGCATGTACGTCGAGGCGGCGTAACCCGTTATGTCCCCGACGACGCCCCCGCCGAGGGCCACCAGGCAGGAGCCCCGTTCAAGACGCGCCTTCAGGAGCTCGCCGTAAATGAACTCCGCCCAGAGCAGGTTTTTGTATTCTTCCCCGTCCGGGATGCTTATGACGGACACGCTGAAGCCGGCCCCTTCGAGCGAGGAAAGCACCGTATCTCCATAGAGGGCGTAGACCGTGGGATTGCTGATGAGGGCTATCTTCCTGTCGAAGCCCAGCGGCAGGAGGGCCTTGCCCAACCCGGAGAGTATGCCGTCTCCTATGCGGATGGGATAGCTCCGCTTGCCAAGGGCGACTTCTATCTCTATTATTTTTTGCTCAGGCATTTTTTGTTCAGGCTCGGGCAAGGGTGAATTTCTCCCGGATTTCCTGCGCGATTTCTTTTGGCGTCTTGCCTTCGGTGTCTATCATGTAGTCGCAGCTTCCCCGGTAATAGGGACCGCGGGCATTCAATAGCTCTGTGATTTTGCCAAGGGGGTCAGGCACCTGCAGAAGAGGTCTTTCCCGGTTCACGGATGTCCGTTTGAGGATGGTCTCGGGGCTTGCCGTCAGGCAGAAGATGACGCCCGAGGCCCTCAACGCCTCCATGTTCTCGCTCTTCAGCACTATGCCTCCCCCGGTGGATATTATCGCGGCCCTTTTTTCCGCGGCCTGCCTCGCGGCATCCGTCTCAAGCTCGCGGAACCGGGGCTCGCCGAACGCGGCGAATATGGAGGCGATGGACATGCCGGCATTTTTTTCGATCTCCGTGTCCAGGTCAATGACCCCGCGGCCAAGCAGATGGGCGAGTTCGCGGGCCACAGAGCTTTTGCCCGTCCCCATGAAGCCGGTAAGCACGATATTTTGCTCAGAAGCGGGCGAGGTATTTTGTATAGGCATCGTAATTTCTGCGGGTTTCCCCGAGGCTGTCGCCGCCCATTTTCTCAAGGAAGGCGGAAGCCGAGATGAGCGCGGCCATCGCCTCGGCGATGACTGCCGCAGCCGGCACGGCGCAGACGTCCGAACGCTCATAGGCCGCCCTGAAGGGTTTCTTGGTCAATATGTCTACAGAGCGCAGCGGTTTTTTCAGGGTCGGGATGGGCTTCATCGCGGCGTGCGCAATCAGCGGACCGCCGGTCGTCATGCCGCCCTCGATCCCGCCCATATGGTTTGTCTTCCGGTAAAATCCCTTCGTCCCCCTCGTCCCCTTGCCCCCTTTTGAATAGAAGATTTCATCCATCGCTTCGGAGCCCGGCTTCGCGGCCAGGCCGATCCCGTCCCCCACCTCTACGGCCTTTATTGCCTGGATGGACATCAGCGCCTGGGCCAGCCGTCCGTCCAGGCGACTGTCCCACTGGATGTGGCTTCCAAGTCCGGGCGGAAGCCCGAGGACAAAGACCGTGAACCTGCCGCCGAGCGTGTCGCCGGCCCTTGCCGCGCTATCGATGAGCGATTTCATTTTCAATGTCGCGTCTTTCCCGGGGCATCTGACATCCGAGGACTCCGCTTTCCCTGCGAGCGCCAGGAGCATGGCGTCGCTCATCGCCGGCGGGTTTAATGCCGTTTCCATTTTGGCGACGCCTATCTGGAATACGAAGCTGCCCACCCGTATGCCGAATTCCGCAAGGAATTTTTTTGCGATCGCCCCGAGGGCCACCCTCATCGCGGTCTCGCGGGCGCTGGAGCGTTCGAGTATGTTTCGAATGTCTTTTTGGTCGTATTTCAGAGCGCCCGGCAGATCGGCATGCCCGGGCCTTGGCCTTGTCACCGCGGGGGCGGAGCCGCGGAGCGCCGGGTCGGCAGACATGGCCTGCCGCCAGTTGGCCCAGTCACGGTTTTCGATGAGCAGGCTGATGGGCGCCCCTGTCGTCACGCCCCATCTTACGCCGGAGATGATCTCGGCATGGTCGGACTCTATCTTCATCCGTCCGCCCCTGCCGTGGCCGCCCTGCCTTCTTTTAAGCTCGCTGTCTATGTCCGGCCCGCAGAGGGCAAGCCCCGAGGGTACCCCCTCGATGATGCCGATAAGGCCTTTGCCGTGAGACTCCCCTGCCGTATAAAATCTCAACATTTCAATGAGTTATTATATGTGCTCCGGAGGGGATTTTTCAAATCCCGCCCCCCGCCCTTAATGTATGGGGGCTCCGCCCCCATGCCCCCGGAGAAATGTGTAATATTTTACCCTCTCCTAATCCTCTCCCTTTTAAAAGGGAGAGGATTTAACAAAAGTGAAGATGCAGGTCTTTTTGTGAAGCCCTCTCCCTTTTAAGGGAGAGGGCTGGGTGAGGGTTTTCTTAATCCCTGGCTACTGGTTTTGCACGATGCGCGGCGTAATCAGTATCAAAAGCTCGTCCCGGTTTGGCCCGTTTATCTGTCTTGTTTTAAAGAGCCATCCGAGAATGGGTATCTTGCTTAGAAGCGGGATGCCGGATGTGGAGGTGTTTGTGCTGTTTTTGAAGATGCCGCCGAGCACCAGTGTCTGCCCGTTCTGTACAAGGGCTTGCGTAGTGACGTTCTTTTTGTCTATCGCATAGCCCTGGGGCGTAAGGGTGCCGAGATTATCATTCGAGGCATTGACCTGCAGCATCACATATCCGTTGGGAGTTATCCTGGGCGTCACGGTCAGGTTCAGGTTCGCGTTAACGAATTGTGTAGTTGTACCGGCGGCGGTTGTCGTTTGGACGGGTATGCTCTGGCCGGACATGATGGTGGCGGACTCGTTGTCAATCGTCAGGACCTTGGGGTTCGCGATGGTCTTGGCCTCCTCTGTCTGCTCCAGCGCCTCGATTGAGAGATTCAGCGCAATGGAATTGGCGGTGCCGAGCGTAAACATCCCCGCGCCGGCGGGCGAAGCGCCGCTCATCGTGCTGGAAGAAGAGCTGGAAGAGGTACTGCCGAGATTGGAGCCCCCGGTTACCCCTGGGCCCGCGGTTGCCACGGGCGTATTTACCGAGAAATTGAATTTCTGGGGGTTTGCCGAGCCGGCGTCGGCGAAAGAGGCCGAGCCCCCCCACCTGACGCCCAGGTTCTGGGTGTAATTGCTGCTTACCTCCACGATCTGCGCCTCGATCATGACCTGCGGTTTCGCCACGTCTATTATGGACACGAGCTTCTTGACCTTGTCTATCTGGGAAGGGATATCCTTGATTATGAGCGTGTTCATGCGCTTGTCGGTGGTTATATTGCCCCGGGGAGACAGGAGCTTCGCGTTATTTATATAATCGGTGACGTCCGAGGCGGCTGCGTAATTAAGTTTGATGACCTCCTGGGCCAGCTCCTCGCTGGTCTGGGTCGCCTCTTTCATCTTTTCCTTTTCCCTGGCCCATTTTTCGAACTGGGAGAGCGGGGCGATCGTCATGACATTGCCGTCTATCTTCTTGCCCAGGCTGAAGGTTTTAAGCAGGATGTTCAGGGCCTGCTTCCAGGGGACGTCCTTGAGTTTCAGGGTA
The DNA here is from genome assembly GCA_021789555.1 of Nitrospirota bacterium. GTDB lineage: Bacteria > Nitrospirota > Thermodesulfovibrionia > Thermodesulfovibrionales > JdFR-88 > JAJYGJ01. Next base: position 15,058 of record JAJYJK010000019.1, on the reverse strand, counting down.
ATCGTGCCGGCGACACTCGGGTGCACCACAACGTTATAGCCGCCCACCTGCCCCAGGAGCATGAATATCGGCACTATCTGGGCGTTTTCGAAATCAAGCGATATCTTCTGCTCCGGCCTGGGCGCGGGCCCGCTGGCCCCGGAAGGAGCGGGTGTCACCTGGAGGGTTTTACCTGCGGCAGGCTGGTCCACGGCAGACTGGCCTGCTGCAAGAGGCATTATGATTCTCAGGGTGTTGCCTGAGGCAAGGGTCTCGTAACTGGCGTTTTTCTGCATGTCGATTACGAGCCTCACCTTGCCCGGATATGCGCCGCTCCTGATGGCGGCCACCGGCGGCACCGTCTGTTCGGGCAGGCCGGCGGCCATGGTGACGCCGTAAAAATCGATGACTATGCGGTCGGTCAGGGAGGAGATGCCGGGTTTTATCACTCCGTTTCCGGTGATTACGAGCGTCACATTGTTCGCGTCCCGGGTGAATTTTATGCCGGTTATCATTGTGGCGTTCGCGGCTGTCCCAGGCTGGTCAGCCGGGGTGGCGTTCGCGGCTGTTGCGGGCTGGTCAGCCGGGTCTTGCCCCGCGGCGGATGCCTGCCCCTTGGATGGCGGGCCGGGATTTTTACCGGCCTGGGCAGCGTCTTTACCGTCTTGGGCAATGTTTTTATTTGTTTGGGCAAGCGGGGCCTGGCTGGACGCCGGAGGCTCGATGCCCAGGGTGAAGGTATTTGTCTCGACCGAAGGTTTTATGGCGGCCGGGCTGTCAAGGAGGACCTCGACCCTCGCGCCCTTCTGCCCATCCTTCACGTTAATCGAGGTTATGCCCTTGGCCTTCGGGCTTATCTGCCCGGCGAAGGCGCCGGCCGACACCCCCGGAAACTCGATCGCCACATTGAAGGGGTCCGGGTTGTAAACCGTGTATGTAAAGGCGCCGTCTATCTCGACCTGGACAAGATCGTCCTTTACTACGAGTTTTTTTATTGTTGGACTTTTCGCGAAGGCCAGCTTAACGGGCGCCAGCCCCGCGGCAAGGAAAAAGACTATCAGGACAAGCAAATTGAGATATTTAACGGATTTCATCTTTATTCCTCCTCCTTGCGGAGCTTTAAAATGGTCTCATGGGTGCTTTTTTTGCCCGTCAGGTCCGTAACGGTCTCGCGCACCACCACGTCGTCCGGCGTGATTTCAACGACCCTCCCCTTGTTTACTCCGACCACCGAGCCTTTAACCAGGGTGTAGTGCTTTCCGTTTGGCAGCCTTACAAGGGCATAGGAAGGTATTCCGGGGCCGGTTACGATTGCCTCGATTATCATCTTGCTCACTTCGTATTGCTCCAGTGGTATGCGCAGTTGGCTCTTCTGTTTTTCCTGGGCCTGCTTGGCCGTGTAGATGAGCGGAAGGAAAGGGTCGCGCCTGCCGGCCGATTGATAGGTATATACCTCGTCCTCTGGTTTCGGGGTATTTACAACGGCCTGGCCTGGGACCTGATTGGGTTGCGCCTTGCCGGTCTGCACCCGCACCGAGGGGGCCCCGGGCACCGCCATGGCAGGCCCGGCCTGTGCGGCGGCGGCCTGCGGGCAGGCCGCCGCGAGCGCAAGCAAAATAGCGGGGAAGGCCGAAATTATGTGTTTTCTAAGTATCATTATTATTTTTTCTCTGCATTATTCGGGCCGGCGGCAGCCGTGTTTGTCAGTCCTCCGGACTCGGCGGCGGTGAAGGTCAGGGCCGTGAAACTTATGCTTAGCTGGGCCTCGTTCCCGCTTGGCTTGGGGGCGCTCATTTTTATGTCCGAGATGTTCACGATCCGTTTAAGCCTGGTGAGCGCGCCCAGGAAACTTCCAAACCTGTGATAACTGCCGGAGAGCGTCACGTCTACGGGCACCTCATATACTATCTTGCTCTGGTGGAGTTTCCTCGGGCCGGGTTTCCAGGAGAGTATCTGCAGGCCCGCCCGCGTCCCCGCATCCGAGACCTGCCCAAGCAGCTGAGAGACCTCTTTTTCCTCCGGGAGCTGCTCGCTTAGCTCGTCGAGCCTGGCCCGGAGCCTGGCGTTTTCGTCCTTGAGCAGGTTCAGCCTGGACGCCATGCTCTGGGTGTTGGCTATATCGTTTTGCTGGGCGGATATCTCCGCTATTTGGGCCTTTATGGCCCTGTGTTTCGGCATTAGCAGAAGCATCGTGAAGACGGCGGTGTAGAGCAGGGCCGGGACGACCGCTATGGCCACGCGGGCCGGCCTTCCTATATTCCCGAAATTTATCGCCTTCACTGCTTCGCCTTCACTGTTTCACCTTCATGGTCAGGCTGAAGTGGTAAACGTCAACCCCTTCCTCGGAGGCCTCCCTGGTGCCCTCAAGGTAGACGTCGGTGAAGAGAGGGGAGCCCTTGAGACTTTGCACGAACTCCACCACGCTGTCGTTTGTGTACCCGACGCCCTCTATCTTGACGCCGTACTGGACGAAGTTCAGCCCCGTGAGCCATACGCCCCCCGTGAGCTTGGCGCTTATCTCGTCCAGCACCTTTACCGGGAGGGCCTGGTTTTGCCTCAACTGCTCGATTATCTGTTTTCTTTCCGTGAATTTTTTGTTTAGCTGCTCGTAATTTTTGACGTCCTCGATCTTTGATTTCAGCAGCGCTATCTTCATGTCGTTGTCGCTTTTCTGGTGGGCAAGCGACGCCATCTTCCCCTTCATGAAGTAGTTGAAATAGAAGGTGACGATTATGGCCAGGACAAGCAGTATCCCGCCGGCCGATACGAAGGCAGGCACCGGCTTTGGCTTTTTCCTCTTCCTCGCCAGCAGGTTTATCTTGATCATCTGTCGTCGGGCCTCCTCAGCGCAAGGCCCACCGCCACCGCGGCAAGCGGGGCGCTCTCCTCCGTGTAGGTCCTGTCGAAGCGCCTGGGGATGGAGATGTTCCTGAAGGGCTCGGCCAGGCCCACTACAAGGCCGGTCTTCTTCGCCAGGGCCTTGGGAAAGTCTTTCAGGAGCGCGCCGCCTCCCGAGAGGATCACCTTGCTGGTCTCCTCATGCAGGGTCGCCCCATGGAAATACTCGATCGAGCGGGCCACCTCCGCCACGATGTCCTCATAGGCCCGGGACATGACCTCGAACGCCTCAGCCGCGCCCACGCCTTCGGCCCCCTCTCCACGCTGGAGTTTCTCGGCGCTTTCATAGGGCAGATGGAATTCCTTCTGCAGGCTCTCGGCCACCCCGGAGGTCCCGAGGGCGCTGTCCCTGGTGAATACGGAGACGCCGTTTTTCACCACGTTTAAATTGATGGTGTGGGCGCCCACGTTTACCAGGGCGATGTTCTTTCCGGACTCTATTTCATAGTTTATTTCGTGCATGTTGCTTAAGGCGAAGGCGTCCACATCGACGACGGCCGGCGTCAGCCCCGCCTCCTTCACAACCGAGACATATTCGTTGATGATGTCCTTTTTGACCGCCACAAGCATGACATCCATCTGGCCGGGCTCTTCCTTCGGGCCCAGAATCTGGAAATCGACATTCACGTCCTCGATGTCAAAAGGCACGTACTGCTCCGCCTCGAACTTTATGGACTCCTGCAGCTCCTCTTCGGCCATCTCGGGCAGGGATATGCGCTTTATAATCACGCTGGCGTGGCCGGCCAGGCCAATGGCAACGTTTTTCGTCCTTATATGGGCTTTCTTTACGAGTTGCTTCAGGGCCTCGACAAGCCGGATGGAATCGATGATCGAGCCGTCTACTATAAGCTCCGGGGGCAACTGGACTATCTCGAAGAGATCAAGCTCGTATCCGCCCCGCTTCTCCTTCAGTTGCACCGCCTTTATGCAGCTGGAGCCGATGTCGAGCCCGAACAATGTCCTGCCCCCAAAAAACATGTGCTTATATTTGCAGAACAGATAATAAAAGTCAAGATTTTTTGATATATTTAGTGGCTTTAAAAGGCTAACTTAAGGCTTTGGTTTTAAAATAGAAGGAGAAAGCGCTATTTTTTTGTGATTTTTGTCACATGGCAGCCTCCGGAGCTTGACTCTTTGCGTCCCGCCGGGTTTTAATAGACTGATGCGAAAATCCGCCTTCTATATTTTCCTTATATCAATATTTATTTTCTCCGCATGCGCAAAAAAGCAGACGGTGAGGCCCGAAGGGCCCTACAACGCGGAGGCTTCATTCGCGAAGGCCAATGCCCTTTTTGAAAACAAGGATTATGACAAGGCACAAAAGCTCTTTGAGCGGATAAAGGCGAAGGACACGACCGGCCTCGTCGCCCCGCTTGCCGAGCTGAGGATTGCCGACACCTATCAGAAGAAAGACGAGCCGGACTCCGCCATCGATGAATACAGGAAATTCCTGCAGGTCTATCCGGACCACAAATTCGCCTCTTATGCCCAGTACCAGATAGCGGTGATCTATTTCAGCCAGATAGAGGGCTATGACAGGGGATTTGGGGCCGCGAAGAAAGCGCTGCAGGAGTTTGAGACGCTGAGGGACCTGTACCCCAGGAACCCCTACAAGGACTCCGTCTCGATGCACATAAGCAGGTGCAGGTACATAATGGCCAGCTACGAGTTCATGGTAGGCGATTTCTATTACAAGAAGAAGGCCTACAGGGGCGCCCTCGGCCGCTTCGAGGGCATACTTGCGAATTACCCCGATTTCAGGCGCACCGCCGAGGTGCTCTACCTGGCGGCCAACTCGGCAAAGGCCCTTGGCTACAAGGACAAGGCCGGGCTCTATCTCGACCAGCTCCAGAGGCAGTATCCCGAGAGTCTCTTCGCCGCAAGGGCAAGAAAAGAACTGGCAAAGAGATAATAAAAAAACTTCTTTGTCACTTGAAGGGGCGATGCGCTACTATCCGGCCTTCCTCGATCTGAAGGGCCGCAGATGCGTCGTCGTGGGGGGCGGGAAGGTGGCCCGCAGGAAGGTAAGCTCCCTTTTAAAGGCGGGCGCGCAGGTAACAGTCGTAAGCCCCGCCCTTGTGCCCGCCCTCTCGCGGCTTAAAGAGAAGGGAGTGATAAGCCACATCCGGGGGAGATTCACCCAGGCGCACCTTAAGGGGGCCTTTCTTGTCTTTTCCGCCACGGACGAGGCGGCCGAAAACGAGAGGGTCGCCCGGGCCGCCCGAAGACTGAACATCCCGGTGAACGTGGCCGACCTCCCGGAGCTTTGCAGCTTCATCGTGCCCTCCGTGGTGGACAGGGGACAACTCCTGATAGCGGTCTCGACCTCCGGCGCAAGCCCCGCGATGAGCAGGTCCATAAGGCTCGAGCTTGAAGGGCTCTACGGGAAGCAATTTGCCCGCTACTTGAGGGCGCTCTCCAGGATAAGGCAAAAGGCCCTGCGGGAACTGCCCCCCGGACCCAGAAAAAAGCTCTTCAAGAGCATGGCGTCGGATGATATAATCAGGACTATAAGGTCGGGAAAGATAAAAGTGAAAACACCGGCGGACCTGTTGAAGGGTTTCTGATTCGATATGACGGACAGTGATTTGATATGGCAGACAGGGAGATTTCAAGCAGAAGGATTCCAGGCGGGGAGATTTCAAGCGGTGAAAAATTCCAAGGAGGAACCGTTATGATGAGAAGCAGCACTTCCAATATGGTTTTATCCTTTACGATTGGCGGCCTTCTGGGCGCGGGACTTGCGCTTATCTTCGCCCCCCATTCGGGCGAAAAAACCAGGAGGAAAATCATGGACGCCATAGACGACGCCAAGGAAGAGATATCGGACTACGCCGAACGCATCAAGGCCAAACTCGTCTGAAACTCCTCTGACGGGGCCCTTTGCCCTCCAGACGAGGCCGGCCTCTTTAATTGCCATGCCCCGGCCTGCGGGTTCGGGGCGTCTCATGTCATGCGCGCGCCAAAATAATGGCCGAGGACCCTTTCGATGTTCATGGCCACTGAGCCCTTGGCGTTTATTATGAACATCTTGTCGCCTATCCTGAAAAGCTCCTTGTAGAGCCTCACGGGGCTGGGGGCCCCGGTCATGGATTCGAAACCGGGCAGGGACTTGAAACCTGGCAGGGCCTGGTCGAACATCGGCACTATCTTGTCCTTCATCCTGAGTTCCGTGTCCATGAAGAAGACGGCGATCTCCGGCGCCAGTTGCCTTGTCCTTTCAAGGAAGGCGGTTATCTCGTTTTGATAAATCTGCTTGGGCGGCGAGGATTTCACCTCCATGTAGAGTATCCCGCCGTCTATCTTCGCCACGACGTCGTAATCTCCTCCGGTCCGCGGCCTCTCCGATTTAAGCCTCCTTTTGAACTTTACTCCCCATAGCGCTTCGGCCTGGAACTCCCGGATGAGGGTTTGCGCCGCGAACCACTCGAGCGTCTCGCCGAAACTCTTTATGCGCCCGCCACTCAGGCGGTACGCCCCGTCGGTCTCCTCGATGACCCCGGCCTGCGCCAGGTATCGAGTGTACCCGGCAGTTACATCCGATGTGGCGTAGCGCGTGAGGCTCGCGACCGTGAACCGCTCCTGCTGCTTTATGACGTCTCTCAGATAGAGCCTGAAGGAATAATGTTTCATATGCTCGTACCAATCGTCTGCGGACCCCTCTTCAGGGATTAGCAGGTCGCCGGCCGGCCCTTTCGCGTAGATATCGAGACCCCTTCTCCTGAGGAGCGCCGCCAGCGTCGGGGTGCAGAGCGCAAGCATTTTTCTAAGGCGTTTTACCTCTTCCCTTAAAAGTCCCAGCTCTTCCAGTTCTTCCTGTTCCATCTCTGGAAAAGATTACCACGAATCAGGCGGGGGCGAGCGCCCCCGCCGTCGGGCTTCTTTACAGTCTTTCCACGATATGCTAGAATTTCAGTTCACATGACAAAGCCATATGCCATAGGCATCGATCTGGGGGGGACCAATCTGCGGGCGGCGCTCGTCTCCCGCGATTTTGAAGTGGTGAAGAAGCTAAAGGAGCCTTCGTCCGGCCTTGCGGCCGGGGGCGATGTCATCCGGCTCATGAAGGCCGCGATCGATGAGCTTATGTCCCCGGAGGTGGAAGGCATAGGGATCGGCGTTGCGGGCGTGCTCGAACGCGGGGAAAGCAGGATAACGATCTCGCCGAACATCCCGCCCCTTAACGGGTATTCCTTCAACGACCTCGCCTATCCCGTTCCGGTCTATGTCGAAAACGACGCCAACTCCGCCGCGCTGGGCGAGGCCCGCGCGGGGGCCGGCAGGAATTTCAAGAATTTTGTCCTCATGACGCTTGGCACCGGCATAGGCGGGGGGATAATCTACGGCGGAGAGCTTTTGAAAGTCGCCGCCGAGGTGGGGCACATGAGCATCGCGGCGGACGGCAAGAAATGCTTTTGCGGCAACAACGGCTGCCTGGAGATATTCGCTTCCGCCCGCGCGATAATCGCCGCCGTCGTCGAGGCCCTGGAAGGCGGGGCGGAAAGCATCCTGAGGGAATGCTGCCAGGGCAAGATTTACCGCATCACGCCCGAGGACGTTTACAAGGCGGCCTTCGGGGAAGGCGATATCCTTTCAAGGGAAGTGCTTAAAGAGGCCGGCAGGTATCTGGGCGTGGGCATCGCCAATATCATCAACATCATGAGCCCGGAGGCCGTAATCCTTGCCGGCGGGCTCGTCGGCTCCTGGAACATCTACGTCGATGAAGCCATAAAGGAGGCCTCCAAACGGTCCTTCAAGAGCCTGTTTCAGGGCGTGAGCATCATCCCGGCAAGTCTCGGGGACGAGGCGGGCGCCGTCGGGGCCGCAAGCCTGGTCTTCAACGAGGGGAAGTAATCGGATTTCCCGCCCACCCGCCCTTATTTTCTTCTGCATGGGCGAAGCCCCTGCGCCCCGGGAAGGCAAAAAATATTAGGAAGCCGCCGGATGTGGCTTTCGCTTTTTGGGCTTTTTCATCATCTGACGTTTCTTAACAGTGCCGTTTTAAACGCGTATTAAGCAGAAGGCGGATGGGGGTATGCGAGCGGATTTTTTTGCCGCAGCCGTCGCCTGGATGGCGGCGGCAGGCAAAAGCCCCGGAGGCGGCCAGGACGGCCGCCGAGAATGATGCGAGCCATGCCCCTGTTCGCCTTCTGCCCGGGAATGTGGAAATTCCGCCCGATTCCGGATGTTATAATAATTAGATGCCTAAAAATATCAGGAATTTCTCTATCGTCGCCCATATAGACCACGGCAAGTCGACTATCGCCGACAGGCTTTTGGAGGCGACCGGGGCCCTCTCCGGCAGGGAGATGACCGCGCAGGTGCTGGACTCGATGGACCTGGAAAGGGAGCGCGGCATCACCATAAAGGCCCACGCGGTAAGGCTTATGTACAAGGCCAAGGACGGACAGCAATACATGCTAAATCTCATAGACACCCCGGGCCACGTGGATTTCTCCTATGAGGTCTCAAGGAGCTTGGCCTCCTGCGAGGGCGCCCTCCTGGTCATAGACGCCACACAGGGCGTCGAGGCCCAGACGATAGCCAACGCGTATCTGGCCATAGAAAACGACCTCGAGATCATACCGGTCATAAACAAGATAGACCTGCCGCAGGCCGACCCTGAAAGGGTCATAGCGCAGATCGAAGAGACCATACCGATCGATGTCAAACACCCGATAATAGCGAGCGCGAAGGCGGGCACCGGCATCGGGGAGATACTGGAGGCCGTGGTGGCGAGGGTCCCGCCGCCAAGGGGCGGCGACGACGCCCCCCTGAAGGCGCTCATATTCGATTCATGGTTTGACTCCTACCGCGGTGTCGTCACGCTTGTGAGGGTATTTGACGGCACGGTGAAGGTGGGGATGAAGATAAGGCTCATGAGCATCGGGAAGGACTACGAGGTCGGCGACGTGGGCGTCTTCACCCCGAAGATACTGCCCACGGGCAGTCTTGGCGCGGGCGAGGTGGGCTATGTCATCGCGGGCATAAAAAACGTGGCGGACACGCGCATAGGCGACACGATCACCGGGGCGGACAATCCCGCCCGTGACAGGCTGCCCGGCTACAGGGAGGCGCGGCCCATGGTCTACTGCGGCCTCTATCCTACGGAGCACCACCAGTATGAGGCGCTGAAGGCCGCCCTCGAGAAACTGAAACTAAACGACGCGTCTTTCACCTACGAGCCGGAAAGCTCGCAGGCCCTGGGATTTGGCTTCAGGTGCGGGTTCCTGGGGCTGCTGCACATGGAGATAATCAGGGAGAGGCTCGAGCGGGAATTCGGCCTTGCCCTCATAAGCACCACGCCCACGGTCATCTACAGGGCCATCGACCCCGAGGGCGGGGAGCGCCTCATCGACAGCCCCTCCAAATGGGACAATGCAGACAAACACGTGCAGGAGCCCTTTGTGAAGGCCGTTATCTTCGTGCCGGAGGCCTATCTGGGCGCGGTCTTCGATCTCTGCCGCACAAGAAGGGGCGTCCAGAAGGAATTCACCTACATAGGCAAAGACAGGGTGATGCTCACCTATGAGCTTCCGATGAACGAGATACTCTGGGACTTCTTCGACAAGCTGAAGTCGATGACCAAGGGGTACGCCTCTCTGGATTACGAGTTCACCGGTTACCGCGACGCGGACCTGGTGAGGGTGGACATACTCTTAAACGGCGAGCCCGTCGACGCGCTGTCGCTTATCGTGCCTACGGAGAAATCCTACTTCCTTGCAAGGCAGGTGGTGGAAAAGCTCCGCAGCGTGATCCCGAGGCACCTCTTCGAGGTGGCCATCCAGGCGGCCATCGGCGGCCGCGTCATAGCAAGGGAGAGCGTCCGGGCGCTCCGCAAGGACGTCACCGCCAAGTGCTACGGGGGCGACATCACCAGAAAAAGGAAGCTCCTCGAAAAACAGAGGGAGGGCAAGAGGAAGATGAAGCAGGTGGGCAGGGTCGAGGTGCCCCAGGAGGCCTTCCTCGCGGTTTTACAACTCGAAGACAAATAGTTTATCATAAGAATTGATGCCCCATCCGGAACAGACAAAAAGCGTAAAAAGGGTCGTTTGGGAATACGCAGAGGCGATAATCACGGCCCTGATACTGGCGCTCGTCATAAGGGCCTATGTCGTGCAGGCGTTCAAGATACCCTCGGGTTCGATGAAGCCCACGCTCCTCGTGGGCGACCACATCCTCGTAAACAAGTTCATCTACGGCACGGACATCCCCTTCACCGACAAGAGGATACTGGTCGTGAGAAGGCCCGACAGGGGCGACGTGATAGTCTTCCGTTACCCCAAAGACCCGTCGAGGGATTTCATAAAGAGGGTCGTGGGGGTCCCGGGGGACGTGATAACCGAGAAGAACAAGGTGGTCTATGTAAACGGCGAGCGCATAAGGTCCTTTTTTACCCAGCATGTGGATTCGGACATGAAGCCGGGGGACATAGACCCAAGGGACAATTTCGGCCCGGTCGCCGTGCCGCCTGGAGACTACTTCGTAATGGGTGACAACCGCGATGAGAGCTACGACAGCCGTTACTGGGGGTTCGTCCCGATGGACAACATAAGGGGTGAGGCTTTCGTCATCTATTGGTCATGGGACGGCATCGACGAGACGCCGAGACTGGGCCGCACGGGGAAGATCATCCACAGTGTTAAGCTCTATTAAGGGGCTCTTTTGCCTGCTGGTTTCAGGGCTGCTGGTTTACGCGGCCGTACAGTACGGCAGGCCCTGGTTCAGGTATTACCTGTTTAAATCGGACGTCTCGGACATGGTGAGGTTCCCCGTGCAAGACGCCGACGCGCTCAAGGCCGACATAATGGAGAAGGCCAAAGACGTCCATGTCCCGCTCAGCCCTGAAAATCTCTCCGTCTCCGGCAGCAAGTGGCGTTTCAGGGCGGTCGCAAGCTGGAGCGACGGAGCGGACTTCTTCGGCCATTACCGGCGTGAATTCAATTTCACTTTCGACGAAAATGCGGAGGCCCCTTAGTGTTTACCGGGCTCATAAGGGAACTGGGCGCGGTCGCGCATCTCAGGCGCGTGGCATCGGGGGCCAGGCTCGCGGTGGCGGCCCCGCTTGTTTCAAAGGGGTCGGCGCTCGGGGCCAGCGTTGCGGTAAACGGGGTATGCCTTACGGTTACGGACGCGAGGGGGGACGTCCTTGAATTCGATATCTCCTCCGAGACCCTCCGCAGCACGGACCTCGGGGGCCTGAAACCCGGCGAAAAGGTGAACCTGGAGCCGGCCCTCCTCGCCCAGGACGCGCTCGGGGGGCATCTCGTCAGCGGGCACGTCGACGGCGTGGGCAAAATCCGCTCGAAGACGGAGACGGGCGAGGCCTGGAAGGTGGAGATAGAGGCGCCGCCTTCGGTCCTCCGCTATCTCGTCCCCAAGGGCTCCGTGGCGGTGGACGGCATAAGCCTGACCGTGGTGGATGTGCTCCCGGAGGCCTTCACGGTCGTCATAATCCCGCATACGGCCCGCAACACGACCATAGGTTTCAAGACGCCGCCCTCGCCCGTGAACCTCGAAGCGGATATAATAGGAAAATACGTGGCAAAATTTCTCGGCGGGCCGGGCGGGGGGAAACCCTCCGCGGGGGGCGCCGGGCTCACGATGGAATCCCTGATAGATTCCGGCTTTATAAACGGGCAGGAAAGGCAAGGATAAAAAACGGGATGGAAAAGGGTTTATTAATCGATCCGATAGAAGAAGCCATAAAGGAGATCGCCGGGGGCAGGATGGTCATCCTCGTGGACGACGAGGACAGGGAAAACGAGGGCGACCTCTGCATGGCCGCCGAGAAGGTGACGGCGGCGGACATAAACTTCATGGCGAAGCACGGCAGGGGGCTTGTCTGCCTCACCCTGGTGCCGGAACGCGTGAGGCAGCTCAGCCTCCCCATGATGACCGACACCAACACCTCCTCTTTCGGCACGGCCTTCACGGTCTCGATTGAGGCCAAAAAGGGGGTCACCACCGGCATTTCGGCCCATGACAGGGCGGTCACCATAAAGACGGCCATCGACCCGAAGACGAAGCCCGATGACCTTGCGAGGCCGGGGCACGTCTTCCCGCTGAAGGCCAAACCGGGCGGCGTGCTGCAGCGCGCCGGGCAGACGGAGGGCTCGGTGGACCTGGCCCGGCTGGCCGGCCTCTATCCGGCGGGCGTCATCTGCGAGGTGATGAGCGATGACGGCACCATGGCCAGGGTGCCGGAGCTTTCACAGATTGCAAAAAAACACGGCATCAAGCTGGTGACCATCAAGGACCTGATAAATTACCGGATGCGCAACGAGAGGTTCGTAAGCCGCATCGCCAACGTCGCGCTGCCGACCGAATACGGCGAGTTCAGGGCCATAGCCTACTCCAACGCCGTCGATGAAAACACCCATCTGGCCATCGTAAAGGGAGAGATAAAACCGGAGGACAAGGTGCTTGTCCGCGTGCACTCGGAGTGCCTGACCGGGGACGTCTTCGGCTCCAGGAGGTGCGACTGCGGCTGGCAGCTGCACGCCTCCATGCGGATGATCGAGAAGGAAGGCAAGGGCGTCATACTCTATATGAGGCAGGAGGGCAGGGGAATTGGGCTCGAGGCCAAGCTGAAGGCCTACGAGCTGCAGGAAAAAGGGCTCGACACCGTGGAGGCCAACCTGAAACTGGGCTTTAAACCCGACCTCCGGGACTACGGCATCGGAGCACAGATACTCGTCAACCTCGGGGTGCGCAACATGCGCCTCATGACAAACAACCCCAAGAAGATAGTGGGCCTGGAGGGCTATGGCCTTACCGTCGTCGAGCGGGTCCCGATCCAGATGAAGCCGCACGAGAAAAACGTCGTCTATCTGCAGACCAAGAAGAAAAAACTCGGGCACATGCTGGACAACGTGTGAAGGCGGGATGTAAAATAAGCCTTTGTTAAAATTAAAGAAACTGCCGGAGGTGACGGGGGCGTGAAATACATCGAGGGAGAGCTCAGGGCAGAGGGCCTGAAATTCGGGGTAATCGTCAGCCGTTTCAATGATTTCATTACGGGCAGACTGCTGGATGGGACCAAGGACGCCCTTCTGCGGCACGGGGCCGCCGAAGCCGACATAGATGTCGTGAAGGTGCCGGGCGCCTTCGAGATACCCCTCGTTGCCAGGCAGGTCGCAAAAAAGGGAGGCTACGACGCGGTCATCTGCCTTGGCGCGGTCATCAGGGGTGCGACCCCTCATTTCGATTACGTGGCGGCCGAGGTCTCGAAGGGCGTGGCCCAGGCAATGCTTGAGACCGGCGTGCCCATGGCCTTCGGCATCATCACGGCGGACACCATAGAACAGGCGGTCGAGCGCGCGGGCACCAAGAGCGGCAACAAGGGTTTTGACGCCGCTCTGACCGCGATAGAGATGGCGAGGCTCCTAAAAAAACTTCTCTAGGCGCGCAGGCCCGGACCCCCCCGGCCTCCCCCGCTGGTTTTTTGTTTTTGGGGAACCCCTGAAAAATGAAACGCAGAAAAGCCAGAGAGTACGCTCTCCAAATGCTTTTTCAGCTCGATTTCAACGCGGAAAAGCCGGGTGAGGCTTTTTTTGCCTCATTCTGGCAGCCCCTCGACGAGCCCCCCCAGGTCAGGGCCTTCGCCGAGCGCATCGTAAAAGGGGCCATCGAGCATATGGAGGAGATCGATTCCGTCATACGCAAATACGCCGAAAACTGGGTCCTGGAGCGCATGGCGATGGTGGACAGAAACATCCTCAGGGCCGCTGCCTACGAGCTTCTCTATGAGAAAAATACCCCGCCGGCCGTCGCCATAAACGAGGCCCTCGAGATAGCAAAGAAATTCTCGATGAGGGAGTCCTCGGCGTTCATAAACGGCATCCTCGACAAGATAGCCAAATCCGGCCGGATTGCCTAAAATCTAGGCATGGAGTATGCCGTCATATCCGATGTCCACGGCAACCTGGAGGCCCTCGACGCCGTGCTCGAGGACATCTCCGCCGGAGGGGCCGGCGGCCGGGGGGCGAAAATGAAAATCCTCTTCCTGGGCGACGCAGTGGGCTACGGGCCGGACCCCAACGCGTGCGTTGACGCCATTCGCAGACACGCCTTCCAGGGCGTTGCCGGCAACCACGACTGGGCCGTCCTGGGGCTGACTGACGAGACCTGTTTCAATCCCAACGCCAGGGCGGCGATAAGCTGGACGGACGGAGTGCTCACGCCCGGAAGCAGGGCCGCGCTTGAGGCCCTGCCGCTGGTGAAGCAGCTGACGGAGGACGGCATCTTCCTTGTCCATGGGAGCCCCTACGAGCCCGAGCAGTGGCACTACCTCCTGTACTTCTCCGAGGCCCAGGTGAATTTCGAGCATTTCAAGCAGAAGATATGCCTGATAGGACACAGCCATCTGCCCTTCGTCATGGAGCGAGTGCCTACGGGCGAAATAACGGCATCGAAAGGGCAAAAGGGCGTAAAACTCGATGAGAGCTGCCGTTATATCATAAACGCGGGCAGCGTCGGGCAGCCGAGGGACGGGGACCCCCGCGCCTGCTACCTGCTTTTGAGCGATGAGGAGGCCCGGTTCGTTCGCGTCCCCTATGACATCCGGACGACACAGGAGAAGATGAGCGCCGCCGGGCTGCCCCTGCCGCTCATAGAGAGGCTCGCACGAGGGATATAAATAGGAACACCCCCCTCCCAACCCTCCCCCTTTATGGGGAGGGTTTCACAAAATACTTGAGCAATTTTGTCTTTTATGAAATCCTCTCCCTTGCGGGAGAGGCTTAGGAGAGGGTATGGTTTCTAATGCGCCCCGTGAATGAGCATGGGCAGGCACCTGGCGCATACCAGCTTTTCCTCGCCCTCGTGGATACAGTGCAAATAGACCCGGTCCTTCTCGTGAGAGCCGCAGACGAAGCACTTAACCTCCATTTTTTCCCTCCGCCCCTTCCCAGTTTATCTCATTTATCTCTTTTACGAGGCTGGCCGGGTCCACGTTGTGCATCATCGCGCCGAAGGCCAGCGTTTCAACCTTTATTCCGGGGCAGGTGAAACAGCCGTTTCCGAAATATTTTTCCACAACCCTCTTTGCCTCTGGGCTTCGGTTTATCACGTCCCCTATGAGAGAGTCCTTCGTCACCATGTTTTTCTCTTTTTCCCCTGTCGCCATCTTGTATGCCTCCTTTATGCCTGTTGGTCCTTTTGGTCCAATGTTGTCGCC
>JAJYJK010000085.1 GCA_021789555.1 Nitrospirota bacterium | reverse complement strand
AGATTACTTTTTTCCTCAGGCGGGCAGCTCGAAGTGGAAGACAGACCCCTTGCCGGCCTCCGATTCCACCCATATGCGGCCGCCCAGGCGCTCGATTATCTTTTTGCAGGTTGCAAGCCCTATGCCTGCGCCCGGATGCCTGTCGCCGCCCCGGTGGAATATCTCGAATATATGCTCTATTTCTTCGGGCCGGATGCCTATGCCGTTGTCGCGCACCGAAAAGACCCAGACGTCTTTCCCCCTCCTGCCGTCGGTTTGTCTGCGGGCGAAGACGTGTATGCGCGGGGGCTCTTCGCCATGGAATTTCAGGGCGTTTCCTATCAGGTTCTGAAATACGTGCGGCAGTTGGGAGGGGTCCGTCCGCAGCGCCGGCATCGGGTCGTGGGTCACCACGGCGCCGCTTTTTTCAATCTGCAGGGCAAGGTTTTGAAGGGCCGCATCGAGCGTTTTGGCGGTGTCCGTCTCCCTGAGCTCGATCTCATGAGTCCCTATCCTGGAGTAAGTCAGCAGCCCCCTTATGAAACTCTGCATCCGGATGGCGCTGTCTATCGCACCCTCGACGAACTCCGCGGTCGCCGGCTCCAGCTTGTCCTTGTAATGCCTGTGGAAGAGTTTCAGATAACTGGCGATTGCAAGCAGGGGCTCCTGGAGGTCATGGGACGCCATGTATGCGAAATGCTCAAGCTCCCGGTTGCTCTTTTCAAGCTCCGCCGAATAGAGTTTCAGTTTCTCGTTTGCCTCGCTAAGCTCACTCGTGCGGGCCTTCACCAGGTCTTCCAGGCCGCTTCGGTAACTCTCGATCTCCTGCTCTGCCCGCTTGCGCTCCGTTATGTCCCTAACGATGTGGATGATGCCCGTCAGGCGTTTTTTTTCGTCGAACCGCGGGATGGCCTGCATCTCCAGGAACATATTCAGGGCGGGCTCGAAGATGGAGATGGTCGCGGGCTCTCCGGTCATGAGCACGCGGCAGCCCGGGCAGTCCTCAAGGGGCCTCTCCGCGCCGTGATAGACCCTGTGGCATTTTGCCCTCGTGGAGGTGATGCAGGGCAGACCCAGAATTTTTTCCGCCGCCTTGTTGGCGCGGATTATGTTAAAGTCCGCATCGTGCAGGGTGATCATGTCCGTGATGGTATTGAAGACGTCCTGCCAGTCCTGTTCGGACTTGCTGATCGCCTCCTCCATCCGATTGCGCTCGGTGACGTCGCGCACCACCGCCAGTATGTAGTCCCTGGCATCCTGCCTTATGTATCTGCTGTTCACCTCGACCGGAAAGGTGGTCCCGTCCTTGCGCCTTTGAATGCCCTCAAAGAAATGGCCGCCTTTTTGGCGGAGGTCTGCAAGGTTGCGGCCCCAAATGGCCATATTGGGTATTTTTACTTCAAAATCAATAACTTTCATCTGAAGCAGCTCTTCGCGCCGGTAACCGAGGCTGGCGCTTGCCATATCGTTTACATCCAGCACAAGGGCGGCTTCCGGATCAATTACGAAAATTGCATCGTTAGACTGGTTCATCAGGTCCCGGAAGAGTTTCAGGGACTGCTCGTCTTTCTTGCGGCCGGTGATGTCCTCGAATACGGCGATGTAACTGACGATATCGCCCCGGGGGCCGGGGATGCCGGCGGTGGAGAGGCTAAGATCTATGGGGGCGCCGTCTTTTTTTTGCCGCCTTATCTCAAGGCCGGTAATCGGCCCCTTCATGGCCATCTGCCTTATGTCTTCAAACTCCTCTTTGCGGTCCTCCGGCACGATGGGGTTCAGGCCGCCAAGCACCTCCTGTTCAGTCCATCCGAACATGCGCTCCGCGGCCTTGTTCCAGAGGAAGACATGGCCCAGGCTGTCGAGGTTCATAATCGCAATGGGCGAGGCCTCGATCAGGGCCTTCAGGGTCTCGTTTGTCCGGCGGAGGGCGTCCTCAGTCAGTCTTTGCCTTCCGGCTGCCGCCTCGAGCCGGGCTATCTGTTTTTGCGCGTCTTCAAGCTCCTGCCGAAGGCGCATGACCGTTTCTATCGTCTTTTCCATGCCTGATTTTATTTTACATTTTTTCGCAAACAGTTTTCCCTTCGCGGGCCTTTTGAAATTCATGCGGGTGCTTTTTTACAGGCCCATTTAGAGGACTCCCTCACCCTCCGCTTCGCTCCTCCCTCTCCTATTGGGAGAGGGTTGGGGTGAGGGCGTAGAGTTAAGGGGCGCGCGAGGGGCGCGGGCGGCGGGCAGCCTGTTTCAAAGGCGGGGGCAGCGGGACGCTTGCTCCTGCCGCGTGTTATAATTGAAAAATTTTGTCTGACCGGAAGGTCTTTATCTTATGTCCAAAAATGCGCTCCTGACGGCCATTCTGATTCAGGCCCTGCTACTGTCAGTATTGCCGCTACCGAAGGCGCGGGCTACCGAGATAACGGGGCTTACAATAAACGTGAAGGGCGACGATGTCTACGTGTCGGCCAGATTGGCCCTGGATGACTCGCTGATGAAGGACCTCAGGGCGGGCATAGAGAAAAAACTCATCTTTTATGTCGATCTCTTCAGGCATTGGTCGAGCTGGCCGGATGAGTTCATCCTGGGAAGCAAGATAGAAAGGGACGTAGGCTGCGACAACCTCAAAGGCGAGTACATGATAATCTCCCGGGAAAATGGATGGGCAGAGAAGACAAGATTTGCAAGCTGCAACGATCTCATAACTAACGCCTTGATTTTAAAGAATATTAGGCTATCCGGGCTGAAGGGGCTCACCAAGGGGCGCTATTATGTCCGGGTCACGGCGGAATCCAAGTTAAGGAACCTGCCGCCGCTGCTCGGGCAGATGTTTTTTTTCATTAAAGACAAGGAGTTTTCCGTCCACGCGGACTCGGTTACAGTGAATTTGGGGAGCAGGCCCTAGGCATGAGGATTAAAAAGACGCTCTACATGGCCGCGGCCGCCCTGGTGTTTTTGGGTATGCTGCTGCCTTTCGAGCTGAGGTTTTTGAAGCTCGGGGAGTTCTTTCCGGAGACCCTGCTTTATCTGGTCTTTTTCAACCTGAACCTCATCGTCCTGCTGGCGCTCATCTACATGGTCTCGAAGGGTTTTATCGAACTCTACCAGGGGGTGAAACGCAAGACCATAGGGTTTAAGTTCCGGGCCAAGATACTGCTGCTTTTTGCCGTCCTCAGTATCACACCCATGGTGATGGTCTACGTCGTGGCAAGCGGGCTTGCCACCAACTACATGGACAAGATCTTCAATACGCAGTTTCGGGAGCCCCTTATCTCCTCGCTTGCCATGGCGCACGACATCTATCAGGAGGAGAAGGCAAGGGCGCTTGAGATGGCGGACAGCGCTCTCGGGGCTGTAAAAACCAATAGCGCCGGCCCCTACAAGATAGAGTATCTCCCCCGTCTTCCGGCCGACGCCACGCCCGCGATGGCGGCCGCCTTCCACGGCGAGAGGGGCTCCGAGGTGCTTTCCACCTCCGAAGGCGATATAATCAGGGCCGAAATCCCCAGACCGGGCGGCGGTGTGATTGTGGCTAGCACAACCCTGCCCCCCAGGCTGGCCTCCTACGCAGAGGCAATCAGGCGGGCAAACGAGAGCCTCATGAAGCTCGAGACCTGGCGCACGCCGATCCGGACCAATTTCTACCTGGTGCTGGGCTTTATCGCGCTTACCATCATGTTTACGGCCCTTCTGGCCGCGCTGAAACTGGCGCGGGGGATCACCGAGCCGGTCAGCGGGCTTGCGGCGGCCACCCGCGAGGTCGCGCGCGGCAACCTGGACTTGAAACTCGTCATCCCCGGCGGCTCCGACGAGATGGGGCTTTTGATAGATTCCTTCAACCGGATGGTCGCCGAGCTGAAAGAGGGAAAGGAATCGCTCGAAAGCGCGTACCAGGAGTCCGACAGAAGGAGGCTCTGCATGGAGGGCATACTGGACAATATCCGCTCCGGCGTGATATCGCTCTCCCCGGAGGGCTTTGTCCTGACCATAAATCCGAGGGCATGCGCGATACTGGGCATAAGCGGCCCCGAGGTGGTGGCAAGACCTTACGAGACGCTCCTCTCACATATAGAGTCCGACGAGCTGAAAATCCTTATCAAGGGCATAAACGTGCGTACGATAAAGTTTGTCGAGCAGGAGCTATGGGTCGGCATAGGCAAAAGCAGGGAAAGGGCCCTCCTGAGGGTCTTTATCACGGGGCTCAGGGACTCGAAGGGGCGGCATATGGGGCTTCTGGCGGTCTTCGACGACCTTACGGAGCTTGTGAGGGCGCAGAGGGCCCTTGCATGGCAGGAGGTGGCAAGGAGGATCGCCCATGAGATCAAAAACCCGCTTACGCCGATAAAACTCTCCACCGAAAGGATGATGAAAAAGTGGGCCGAAGGGCATGCGGACTTCCCAAGCGTCTTTGAACGCTCCACAAGGACGATAATAGCGGAGGTCGAGAGCCTCCGTGGACTGGTGGATGAGTTTTCGAGGCTGGGCAGAATGCCCGATATAAAAAAGAGGCCCTCCGACCTGCCGGACCTCATCGAAGAGATAAAAAACCTCTACCGGGTCTACAAGGATTTTCAAATAACCGTAGAGGCGCCCGCCGGTCTGCCCGCCGTAGAGCTGGACCCCGAGCAGTTTCGGCGCGTCCTCGTCAACATCATAGACAACGCCCGGGAGGCGATGAATAATTCCGGGGTCGTTTCGGTTAAAATAGAGGCCGATGCGGAGACGGGCAGGCTTTTCATGAAGATCTCTGACACCGGGCCGGGGATACCGCCTGAGGTAAGGGAAAAACTCTTCGAGCCTTATTTCTCGACGAAAAAACACGGCACGGGGCTTGGACTGGCGATAGTCCACAAGATCATCTCCGAGCACAACGGCTTCATACGGATAAGTGAAAACAGCCCGAATGGGAGCGCCTTCGAGATAGAGCTTCCCCTCAGGGAGAGCTGAAAACCGATGCCAAAAGTCCTCATAGTAGACGACGAAGCCAATATCAGGGAAAGCCTGGCCGATATCCTCTCGGACGAGGGCTACGAGATAGGCATGGCCGGCTCCGGGGAGGAGGCCCTGGAGACGATAAGGCGCGAGTCCCCCGAGATCGTGCTCCTGGATATCTGGCTGCCCGGCATGGACGGCGTAGAGGCGTTAAAACAGATAAAGGCGCAGCATGAGGACCTGCCAGTCGTCATGATCACCGGACACGGCACCATAGAGCTGGCCGTCAAGACGACGAAGATGGGGGCCTACGACTTCATGCAAAAACCCCTTTCGATTGAGCGGGTGTTGCTGACCGTAAAGCGGGCGCTCGAAAGGTCCTGTCTTGAAAAGGAAAACCGGACCCTGAAGGAGACCGCCATGGGCAGCCTCCGGCTCGTGGGGGACTCCGCCGCGATAAACGCGTTAAGGGAGCAGGTGGAGCTTGCCGCAAAGAGTTCCAGTAAAGTCCTCATCACCGGGGAGTCCGGCTCCGGCAAGGAGCTTGTGGCGCGGCTCCTGCACGAGCTTTCTCCGAGGAAGGAGATGCCCTTTGTGGAGCTGAACTGCGCGGCCATACCGCAGGAGCTTATAGAGAGCGAGCTTTTCGGGCACGAGAAGGGCTCATTCACCGGCGCCCAGGAGAGCAGGAGGGGGAAATTCGAACTGGCCGACACCGGGAGCTTCTTTCTGGACGAGGTAGGCGACATGAGCCTGACTACCCAGGCGAAGGTGCTCCGGGCCATAGAGACACAGGAATTCCAGCGCGTGGGCGGGGCAAAAAAGATAAAAGTGGACGTGAGGGTGATAGCCGCTACGAACAAGGACCTGGCCAGGGAGGTAAAAAACGGCGCCTTCCGCGAAGACCTCTACTACAGGCTAAACGTGATCCCCATAGAGGTGCCCCCGCTCAGAAACCACCGGGACGATATCCCCGCCCTGGCCGACCATTTCCTGAAATCCCTGGCGGCCGAGTACGGCCGCTCCCCGAAAGATATCACCAAAGAGGCGATGAAGAAGCTCTCCGCTTACCCATGGCCGGGCAACGTGCGGGAGCTTAGGAACGTCGTGGAAAGGCTCGTTATCATGGGCACCAGCGAGCTCATAGAAGACGGGGACCTCCTCTTTTTGGGCCAGCAGCAGCGGACGGACGATTATTTCGGCTACGGTGGGCTCAAGGAGGCAAAAGACGCCTTTGAACGGGATTATCTGGCCAAAAAACTCTCCGAGAACAACTGGAACATCTCGAAGACCGCCGAGGCCCTCGGGGTCGAGCGTTCGAACCTCCACAGGAAGATAAAGTCCTACGGGATAGATGTTCCACGTGGAACAAAGGAGTAGATGTATGGGGCTGCGCCCCATGCCCCCTGAAATAAAAATCAGGCCGCAGCACTTGCTTCCCGGACTTGAAATATTTGGATTCTATTACAATTCCGCAAATTACAAATGAAAAACCTGTAGGGCTACAAACATCATGAAAAAAGCATCCCGGGCGCCCGGATGTTCCACGTGGAACAAAGACGTCCATGCCGGCTTGAGAGGAAGAGGATAAAGAAGGCCGGTCGGCTGGTGAAACCCTGGATTATTTTTCGGAGGTTTGCCCCTGGCCCATGCGCCTGGAGACGAAGGCCTCTATGATCTGTCTCTCCCGCTCCGGCAGCTCGATGAACCTGGCCCCGTAGTGGAACATCCTTTCCTCCCTGGAGACCCGCACGATCTCGGCATTGGCCGAGACCCTCTCGGTCTCCGGTATGAAGAAGGCGCATGCTATCAGGTCCGCCTTGGCCAGCACCTTTTCCGTCTCCAGCAGGAGGCCCGAGACGCTTATATCGCAAGTGGTGCCGAAGAATGGCTGCTGGCCGACGGAGCCGAGGAGCCGGGCCTTTATGAGCACCCTGAAGTCTTTCCTCTGGGGGACGTCTATCAGCCGCGACACCTTCGCCAGGAGCTTTTTGGGGTCTATCGGGCGCGTTATATAGTCGTTTGCGCCTGAGCAGGCGCAGCGCTCAAGGTCCGCCTTCTTCAGGCTGCTTACTATTACGATAGAGACATGCTTCAGGGCGGGGTCCCGCCTCACGGCCATAGCAAGCTCATCGCCGGCCATATCCGGGGCGTTCAGGTCGATGAGTATGAAGTCGGCCTTCTCCCGGCGATGGATTTCAAGGGCCTCGCGCCCCGATTTCGTCGCCATCACATGGAAATCGAGCCTGCTGAAGATATTTTTCTCCTCTTTGATGAAGGGCTCAAGCCCGTCTACGACGAGTATCTTTTTCATTGCCGGCTCATTTTATCAAAAAAACCCCCGGAGATGTTTAACTTTATTCGTCCATATTTTTTAATCACCGGGCTACGTGCTAATATAATCTACATGCCCTGGCGCAAGGTCAGGGGGTAAAAGGGGGGGGTTATTTATCCGCATGGAAAAAACCATAGCCATTGTGAACCAGAAGGGCGGGGTGGGCAAGACGACGACGGCCATCAACCTGTCGGCCTCTCTGGCGCTCGCGGGTGTGGACATCCTGCTTGTGGATGCCGACCCGCAGGGCAACTCCACAAGCGGGCTGGGGCTTTCAAAGGAGCCTCCGGGCCTCTATGACGTCTTCTCCGGCAGGCTCGGCATGGAGGAGGCCATAAAACCCGTCTCCCACGACCGGCTCTGGGCGGTCACCTCGACCTTGGACCTCCTGGGGGCGGAGATCGAGCTTGCGGGGCGCCCCGGGGCGGAGCGGCTCCTCCTGGACGCCCTTTCGGGCCTTCGGGAGCGCTTCCGCTACATCATCATAGATTGCCCGCCAGCTCTGGGGATTTTGACGCTAAACGCCCTCGTGGCGGCGCACTCCGCCCTTGTGCCGGTCCAATGTGAGTATTACTCCTTGGAGGGTGTAGGGATGTTATCCCAGACGCTATCGCTGGTGCGGGGCTCCTATAACCCGGCCCTCGAACTGGAGGGTGTCCTTCTGACCATGTACGATCCCAGAAACGCGCTCACAAAGCAGGTGGAGGCGGAGCTGAGAGGGCATTTCCAGGGGAAGGTCTACTCGACCGTCATCCCCAGGAATGTCTCGCTGGCCGAGGCGCCCAGCTACGGCAAGCCCGCCATCATATACGATGCCCGCTCGAAGGGGGCGCAGAGTTATCTTCAATTGGCAAAGGAGTTTTTAATGCATGAAAACGGCACTCGGACGGGGAATTGAGGCCCTCCTGCCCAGGACGGGCATGGAGGCCGTGGAACTGGAGATCGAGAGGGTAATCGCCTCCAGGCAGCAGCCGAGGAAGCGGTTTGCCGAGGGGGCGCTCAAAGAGCTTGCGGCCTCGATAAGTGAAAAAGGGGTGCTTCAGCCCCTCATCGTAAGCGCAAACGGAGATGGCACCTTCACCCTCATCGCCGGGGAGCGGAGACTCCGCGCGGCAAAATTGGCGGGCCTGAAACGCGTGCCCGCGGTCCTCAGGAAGCTTTCCTCCGCCCCGGAGGACGCCCTCGAGGTCGCCCTCATAGAAAACATCCAGCGCGAGGACCTAAATCCCATCGAGACGGCCCTGGCCCTCGAGCGCCTCCAGCGGGAGTTTTCCCTGACGCACGAGGCCCTCTCCGCCAGGCTCGGGATGGAGCGGACGTCTGTCACCAACCACCTGCGCCTCCTGAAACTCCATGAGGATGTCCGCGCGCTCGTGGCCGAAGGGACGCTTTCGATGGGGCACGCGAAGGTGATTCTTGCTCTTGAGTCTCAGTCTCATCAGGTCGGGGCCGCAAGGAAGGCGGTGGACGAAGGGTTTTCAGTCCGGCAACTGGAAGCTTTCCTGAAGAAATTCCCTTCTGCCGGTTCCGGGAAAAAACCCGCCCGCAAAACCCTGCCTGAAACCCTGAAGGACCCGAATATCGCCGACCTGGAAGACAAGCTGGTTAAATCCCTCGGCACGAAGGTGCGCGTAAGGCACAGGGGCAAAAAAGGCGGCGCCATCGAGATAGAGTATTACTCCCTGGAGCAGTTGCAGGGGATC
>JAJYJK010000084.1 GCA_021789555.1 Nitrospirota bacterium | reverse complement strand
TGAACAGACTCGTTATCCAGGAAAGACAAATCCCTGGCATCGCCATTAATTAGTCTGTGCGACGTGGCTTGCATGGCCTCACACAAATGTCGCCACATGTGCGATAAGTATTCTTGCAAAACGTTCGCCGGGGAGTTCAACAGCCTTCTTGCGAAATACATGGCGCTCATGGATGCCGGTTTTTATAATAAGCTCCACAAACAGGTCAATGAAGCCGTCCATCTGCGCGCCACCTGTAACGGCACTGCGTAACCCCTGGTCTGCCTTACCAGCTTTTTCCTGTTTCTTCCTTTGTGCAACCCGTGTCTGCCAATAATGAGCAACGGCCTTCGCACCAAGGTCAGGCAACTTTCGAAGAATTTCCATCTGATTCACGGCGTTATTCTATCAGGTATGTTTTCCATTTTTCTATTGCCGGCGGAAATGAGGCGCGGGAACGCCTGGCCTTCGCAGAAAACGGCGAGGTTAGCCCTTGCCGGTTGAACACCCGCCCCTTTTGTACTATTCTTTTAGAAGTGAAAAGGCTCAAACGGTAATCCTGGTTTTATTTATTATTCCCTGAAGCATTCTCAAAAATGTAAAAGTAAAACAACCAGGAGGCACATCATGGCGGAAGTCTATCATGCCCTCGGCCTTAACATGCACCAGCCCCCCGGCAATCTTCTGGCCCTGCATAACTCGGACGAGCGCTGGGAGGCCAGGCAGATACTGTGGTGTTACGACCGGTCGACCCGCATGCTCGAAGGGTTTGAGGATGTGGCCCGGCCCCACATGAGTTTTTCCGGCACCCTTTTAAAACAGCTCGAAGACCCGGCGGTGAGGCAGACGTTTGCGGACCTCGTGGATGTGGAGGGTTTTCTGGAGAGGTTCCGCCTCTCGCGGTGCATCGAGTTTCTGGGGACGGGCCTCTACCATCCCGTCTACCCGCTCATCCCGCCGGAGGACTGGGAGGCCCATACCGCATGGTGGAAGGGACTCGGCAGGCACCTGCTTGGGCGGGAGTGGCTGCCCGGTTTCTGGGCCCCGGAGATGGGTTTCTGCAAGGAGATGATCCCGACCCTGAAACGCCACGGCTACCGCTACGTGATAGTGGACTCGATCTATATGAAACCCCGGAGGCAAATGCGCTGGGAGGAGCAGCGCTACCGCCCCTACATCGCCCGCTACGGGGGTGAGGAGATTTACGTCGTCCCCAGGGACAGGGAGCTTTCAAACGCGCAGGAATCCGGTCTCGACCCCGGCTGGTTCCAGCACGAGGTATACGAGCGGACAAAGAATTGCGATTTCCCGGCCCTGGTCACCACGTGGACGGACGGCGAAAACGGGGGCTGGTTCCGCACCGTGAATGTCGAAAGCGGGTTTTGGGGATATTTTTACCATCCGCTGATGGAGCGTTTCAGGGCCGGCACCCTCGGCTTCATCCCCGTACATATCAGCGAGTACCTGAAGAGGTTCCCGCCTACCGAAGAGGTAGATGTCTACCCCGGCGCCTGGAACACCGGCCACCACTGGGGAGGTGATTTCACCCAGTGGACGGGCTCCCTGCTCCAAAAAAGGGGGTTCGAGGAAGTGAGGAAGGCAAGCGCATATTATCATAAGGTCAAACGCGCCTTCGATGAGCGCGGCCACCAGGCAAATAACCCGGAAGAGGCCCGGCATCTGATATTCCGGGCATACGACTGCATCCTGGAGGCCGAGACAAGCTGCAACTTTTTCTGGGGGAGCCGCTGGGTGCACCGGAGCTTTGACGGGCTCGAGGAGGCCTACCGCCTCCTGGACGCCGCAGCCGGCCTTTTGCCCGGATAAAAAGAATCACCCTCTCCCATCCGGGAGAGGGTTTCACTTAAAAAAAGTATGGGGGCGTGGGGGTGTTCAACACCCCCACAGAAGGGGTTTTAACTTGTAATCCCCGTATTTTCGGGCAGTTGCAAGCGCCCGCCCGGAAAAATTTTTGAAAAGTTAAAGTTTTAAACCGAAGCGCACGATAAAGAATTAATCAGTAAATGCCCGGTTTCTCCCCCCCCCGATTGGCGGGACGGCCTCAGGGCCGTCCCGTCTCGCCTACCAAAGAAGCTGGTGGGTTATAATATTTCATTATGGAATGGACCGAAGACCTCTCTGTCGGCAACAAGACCATCGACGGGCAGCACAAGGAGCTTTTCGTCAAGATAAACGATCTGGTGCTGGCCATCAATAACAGCGTCTGCAAGTACAAGATCGGCGATGTCATAAAATTCCTGGACGATTACATCGTGTTTCATTTCGGCGAAGAGGAAAAGATGATGCAAAAATCCTCTTACCCGGGCTATAAGGCGCACAAGGCGCAACACGAGGATTTCAAAAGGAATTTCAGCGCACTAAAGCATGATCTTGCAAAGCTGGACGGCGGGAAAAAACCGGGCTCCTACGACCTGTCGGTCCGGACCAATCAAATCGTGGTCGACTGGATCCTGGAGCATATCGCCATGGTGGACAAGAAACTGGGGGAATTTCTGAAGCCCGACTCCCTGAATTAATAATCGCCCTCTCCCAACCCTCTCCCATCCGGGAGAGGGTTTCACATAAACAAAAAACCCGCGCCTGCGCCAATGTAATGGGTAAATCCGCCCAGGTTGCCGGTCAGGCGCACGCCTTCCTCCAGGTCCACCTCCCACCAATGTGCAACAAGATATTGAATGCCGCCGTCAAAGTTAACCCCTGCTCCCTCGCCCGGCCCGGCGCTCGTCTGGCCGAAGACCTCGCCGTAAAATTGGAGCCGCTCGGCGGGCTGCCAGGACGCGGCAAGCTTCGAGATGAAACTCGTGGAGCGCTCTCCCCCATCAAGCTTGGGGACCGTCTGCGAACTGACCCCTAGCTGAAGCGAAATCCCTACCTGATCGCTTACGGCATAACCGAAGATGCCGTTAAAGGCCGCGCCAAGTCCCCCGCTGCCGAAAGCCGCATCGCCCGAAGGCAGGGTGAAAAGGGCCTCCACCGAGCCCAGCCAGCGGCTGTTATAGCCCACCTCGTGCTTGAAACCAATGGCGGTGGCCGACAGACCTGAGGACGCCGCCCCGGGGGTTCCCAACCTTTGGCTATTATAGTTGGGGAAAAGAATTTTAAACTCGTTTCGGCCTGGAAGCCCGGCCCTCAGTTCCGCCTGGGGATAATCGTCCGCCGTGCCGCCCCCCGCCCCCCTCACGTCCGCGTGCTGATAGCCAAGCTCGAGTACGGCATGCCCAGGCGGGACCGCGCAGGCGCTGTCCGAGACGGTAGGGCGGTCTAGTATGGCAAGAAGCGCCGAGGGCCCCCCGCATGGATCAGGAGTTTCATCTATGCGCCCGTCTTTGGCATAAGCCATCCGCCCGCCCGCGAAAAAGACCGCTGAAAACATACAGGATAAGGCAAAAAAAAGCAGAGACGCCCGCATCACATAAAAACCTCCGCGTTTAATATTTTACCCCCCTCCCAATTGGGGGAGGGTTTCACATAAGGCCGGGCGGGCCGATTGTCCAGTCTGGCCGTTTAGCACGGCTTTTTCGTCTCGTCCGCCTGGCAGGCCCCGGAAGAGCAGCCTCCGGCGCAACGGCCCGCCTTCTTCCACATCGAGCGGTACAGAAGATATCCCGCCCAGCCGACAACCAGGGCCATGAGTACGATATCGGAGAGTCCCATCTTTGTCAAAACCTCCCGTCCCAGGCCGGGAAATCCCCCGCCTATGATATTGAGACGCATTATCATAATGAGGATACCAGAGGCCCGCCGGCCGCGTCAATGATTTTTTTTATGTCCGCCCTGATGGACCCGCCCCCGCACCCCCAAGAGGGGACTTTAAAGACCGCGCCCCCTTGTCTTTTGCGGGCCTTTTTTTGAAAATAAACGCGCATCATGACCGAGGGCCGGTTGCGAATACCCCCCCTTCAAGCCAACGGTTTTGGCAATGTCGCTGGATTCCGTGTCGAGGCAAGGAATGACTACAAAGGCAAAGGCGGACGCAGCAAGCAACGCCCCATACAACCCACCCCTGCACCCCTCCCAAGAAGGGACTTAAATAACAGAGGAAAAAGGGGACGGTTGTATTTAATGTTGTCGGAGCGAGTGATTTTCCGTAAAGCTGGAAAATTGAACAATCGTCCCCTTTTCCTTTTTTTAAAGTATTGAAAATGATGTGTATATTATAATATTATATACACATAAGGAGGTGGTACCTATGCAGTCTACCGAAAAAGTGCGCAAGCAGTTCCTTCTCGATCCTGACAAAATCCAGATGGTCAAAAAAATTACACATGCATCAACTGATACAGAGGCAATTAACAGGGCTTTGGATATGGTAATCGCGAACGAGAAAATCCAGAAGGCGCTTGCGGCAGTAAAAGGCAAGGGCAAAATAGAGGATGTTTTTGGCAGAGTATCCGCTTAAGGCTGTCTGCGACACATCAGTATACATTCCCTTCATTAATCAGGGAATAGCGCATCCGGTATTTTCGGAAAAGTCTTTCTCGCCAGTGTTGTATATGAGTGCGGTTGTTCTTTCAGAACTGTACGCCGGGGCACATGACCAGATGTCAAGCAAGCTTCTCGATAAACTATGCCGCACCTTTCAGGATGTTGGAAGGCTTATTGTCCCTGTTGATAGTGCTTGGCGGCAAACAGGCGGTATTATTGTCAGACTGAGGAAAAAATATGGATATGAAGCTAGATATCTTTCACGGCTCCAAAATGACATTCTTATTGCCTGTTCAGCACGTGGGATTGGGGCATTTGTCTTCACACGAAATGAAAGAGATTTTCAAAGAATAAGAGAATTTATGGATTTTCATATCTTTGGACAAAAATAATAATTCTCTCCCAGGCAGTCTCTTTTTATAGAATCTAATTCAGCAAACGCAACTAAGGGGGACACTTTTATTTTCTCCTTTTGCGGCCATATAGCTTTCACCCGGTATTTCTCACGGTTTCGGTTTTCCGCCTGTGCGATATTTTGACCTGAAACACGCGCTGAATCTTATCACTACCCAAATGTCAGCTTCTGACGGACATCTCGTCCGGGAAGGCGACCATGGAAGGCGGGTTTTTTACCGGCAACTGTTACATCGCCGGAAACGGCAGGAGTGGCGGGGCTCGCAGGTCTGCTCAGATTATCGCACCTTGTCAGTCAGATAAGATCAGCCAGATAAAAAAAATGTGGTAAAAAATCTTACGCGCGCTCCAGAATCCCCAGGACCCTCCGGTAATCCGCGGGCGTGTCCATATCGAGGACGACCCCGATGTCCCCCGTCTCGACCAGCCCCACGCGCCCCGGATTGTCCCTGATGATATCGCGCAGGCAAGACCCGCTAAAGACCCCCGCAATCAGCTCCCACGGGAACAGGGCCGGGTGGCCGCGCCTTCCCTCGAAGAACGGCACGAGGATATTCCGGGGGTTTTTCACATGCTCCTTCAAGAGCGTCCGAATACTGCCTGCGGAGACGAGCGGCTGGTCCGCCGGGAAGACGAGCACCGCCGGCCCCGTTTCACCGGCCCCCGGCAAACCGTGCCAGGCGGACTGGCCATGAGAGAAGGCGCATGAGGGCATTGCAATTTCCCGGAGGCCCGCCCTTACGGACCCGGCCATGTCGCTGCCGGGAAGTCCGTTTACGGCGGTCCTGAAGGGCAACCCAAAAAGCGCATTCAGTATCCGCTTTGTCTCTTCCGGGAAGTCCGCGAGCACGACTACGGCGTCTTCGATGCCGGACGATATTATGGTGTCAAGGCAGCGCCTGATCGCGGGTGTGCCGTTTGGTCTGCTATTCAGGGGCAGCAGTTGCTTCGGCCTGCCCATCCTCCGCGAGCGCCCTGCCGCAAGCAGAAGTGCCGTCACCAAGGCGGGTCTTCCTCCTTTCGAGTATGAGCTGGGCCACGATGCTTATGGCGATCTCCTCGGGCGTCCTGGAGCCTATGGGAAGGCCCGCCGGGGTGATTACCCTCTCCATGTCTCTTTCAGTGAAACCCTCTTCCAGGAGCTGCTTGAAGAAGAGGGCCTTTTTCCGCCTGCTGCCGAGGAGTCCTATGTAGCGGGCGTCCGTCTTGAGCGCCATTTTCAAGGCAGTAAGGTCGTGCATGTGCCCGCGGGTCGCAATGAGGATGAAATCGCCAGCCGCAACGCCTGCCCGGCCGGGTATCTCTTCATAGGGCCCCACGATAAATTTATCGGCGCCGGGTATGTTTTTATCGTTTGCATATTCCGGGCGGTCGTCGGCCACCGTCACCCTGAAGCCGGAAAATCCGGCGGCCTTCGCCAGCGCCCTGCCCACGTGTCCCGCGCCGACCACGAGCAAATGGGGCCCCGGCCTTATGGGCTCGATGTAGACCAGCACCTTGCCGCCGCAGACGAGCCCGCCTTCCTTGTCCGTAAGGTCGACGGCCATCGTAAAGGGCCCTGTTTCTTCGCGGATGGCCTCGAGCGCCGCCTCCCGCACCGCCGCCTCCAGGCAGCCCCCGCCCAAAGTCCCGAGGGCGGGGCTTTGCCCGTCTTCGAGCACCAGCATCTTTGTCCCCTCCTTTGCCGGAGAAGAGCCGCTTTGCCGGACTACCTGGCAGAGGGCGAACCGTTTTCCTTCACGCTTAAGCCTTACGAGTTCCTCGTAGATGTCCAATTTGGGCCTGCCTTTTTTTTAAAATCCCCTCCCAGACTCCCTCTCCCAACCCTCTCCCCAAGGGAGAGGGTTTCACATTTTTTCCATCTCCCCTCTTATGTATTCGGGCGTCATGGGGAGCCTTCTTAATCTTACCCCGGTGGCTGCGAAAAAGGCGTTTGCCACGGCCGGCGCCGCGGGCGGCACGGGCGGCTCGCCCACGCCGCCCATCTTTGCCCCGCTTTCAACTATGTGGACTTCGATTTCAGGGGCGTCCTTCATGCGCATGGTCTTGTAATCGGCGTAGCCCGCGGATTTTACGCCGCCTCTCTCGAACTCGATCTTCTCCCCCAGGGCCGCGCTGATACCGAAGATGATGCCGCCTTCCATCTGGGCCCTTATGATGTCGGCGTCCAGGGCGCGGCCGCAGTCGATGACGCCAAGAATCCTGTGCACGACGATCCTGCCTGCCTTCTCGTCGAAACTGACCTCCGCCACCTGGGCCACGTAGCTGCCAAATGAGAAATGCTGCGCGATCCCCATCGCATGTTGTCGCCCGCGGCGTTTTTCCCAGCCCGACTTTTGGGCGGCAAGCGAGAGCACCCGCGCGGCCCTGCCATCGGGCGGCAGGTGGGCGAGCCTGAACTCCAGCGGGTCGGCCCCGGCGAGATGGGCCATCTCGTCCATGAAACTCTCCATGATGAAACCGTTTACGGAGTTGCCCACCGAGCGCCAGTAGCCGGTCCTGACCGGGTTTTGCACCCTGATATATTCCACCCGGAAATTCGGGAAGGCATAGGGCGTGTTTATCACGCCGTCGACGGCCGCCTCATCGACGCCGGTGTCTTCGGGCGGGCCCTCTTCGGACATGGAGGGGGCCGCCGCCTTATGATGCCAGGCGGTTATCCGGCCCTTGCCGTCCAGCCCGGCCTCGATCCTCGCGGAGCTGCCGGGGCGGTAGAAATCATAACGTATGTCCTCCTGCCTGTCCCAGGCGACCTTTACCGGCGCGCCGGCCTGCTTCGACATCAGCAGGGCCTCCTCTATCACATCGCCTTCGGCCTCGAGCCTTCTGCCAAACCCGCCGCCAAGATACGTGGTATGGATTTTCACCTGTTTCGGTTTCAGCCCGCTTATCCGCTGCGCCAGTTCGAGGACCGCGCTCTGGTTCTGGGTGGGCGCCCAGACCTCGCAGGTTTCCTTGCCGACATACGCGGTGCAGTTCATGGGCTCCATTGTGGCGTGGGCGACATAGGGAAGCAGGTAGACGGCGGCGGTTTTCTCCTTTTTGCCGGTCCGCTCAAGCGCGCCCGGCGCGTCGCCCCTGTCCAGGGCAATCTCGCCTTTGCGGCCGAGCGCGGCCACGAAATCCCCCTCGATTTCCTTCGTGTCCATCCGCGGTCTTTCCCCTTCGCTCCACTTCACTTTGAGCGCGGCCCTTCCCTTCCAGACGCCCGTCAGGGAAAGGCCGCAGACGGCAATTCCCCGTTCCATCCCGAAGACCTTTTTTACGCCCTGGGTTTTGAGCGCGGCCCCTTCGTCGAATTCGAGGGCCTTTGCGCCGTAGGCCGGCGGCCGCGCGAGGACGCCGTAGAGCATGCCTGGCGCTTTCACATCGATCCCGAACATGGCGCTCCCTTCGCACTTTGCCGGCACGTCGGGGCGCGGCGGGGCCTCTTTTTTCCCTATGTAGATGAGTTCGCCCTTTTTCTTGGGCCTGCCTTCTCCGGGGGCGGGCAGCCTATGGGTCTTTGCGATTTCGGCAAGCCGGCCGTATGGGATTTCCCTTCCGCTTTTTTCGTGGATTACGCTTCCCCTTCTGGTCTTGCACTGGCCGGGCGGCACATTCCACGCCCTGGCCGCGGCCTCTATGAGCATCTGTCTCGCCTGGGCCCCGGCCCTGCGGAGCGTCTCGTACATGTGCCTGACGCTTGTGCTCCCCCCGGTGATCTGCCCGCCCCAAACGGGGTCTTCATATTCGTCAGAGACGGGGGCCGGGACCACCCGGATATCGTCCCAGGCGGCATCGAGCTCGTCGGCCAGTATCATCGGAAGCGCCGTGTAGACGCCCTGGCCCATCTCCGATTTGTTCACGGCAATTATCACGGCCCCCTCGTCCGTTATCCTGACCCATTGGTTGGGCGCGAAACCGGAAGCACCCGGCGCGGCCCCCCCGGCTGAAGGCATGTGAATGCCTGCGGAGGGCATCTGGATGCCCGCGATAGGTATCTGGATACCTTCAGGTATCTGGATCCCCTGGATGCCACCGGCCGCTGTGGCGATTGCCTTGAGGATGCGCCGGTAAGTCCCGCAGCGGCAGAGGTTCCCATTCATAACGGAGAGGATTTTTTGCCGGCTGGGGCTGGGGTCTTCGGCGAGCAGGGCGGCGGCCTG
>JAJYJK010000083.1 GCA_021789555.1 Nitrospirota bacterium | reverse complement strand
GGCGGGCTCCGGCGGATAAGGCCGCGGCATGAATATCCATTGGCTCAGGTGGCACAAAGGGCACAGGGGGGGCAGAGGGAGACACAGGGGGCACAAGAGGGGCAGAGGAGGGCCCAGGGGGCTCGGCGGGTATCTAAGGAGAGTCCTGCGCGGCCAGCGGGCTGCCGGCGACACTCCGCATGGACCTCGGCCGCCGGAGCTGAATGATGCCCTCTTTTTATCCGTCCTCATTACTGCCGCCGTGCTCCTTTTTGGCTCCGTGGAGGCCTGGGCCCTCGCTCTCGTGGGTGGCGCGATTGTCATCTATTTCAATTTCCGCCTCTACCGGATGCAGGCCGCTCCTTTTCAGTCCGGCGGGGGGCGGATTGTCCCCGCCGGGATGCGCCTGTCCACGGCCGGGTTTGCCGCCCTGGTCCTCATTCAGCTCATCCCCATCCCCCTTTCAGCGATAAGGGAAGTGTTTTCGCGTCCGGAATACGGCTTTTTAAAAGAGCTGTCGCTATCCACGCCCGGCGGGGCCGCCCCATGGCACAGCCTGAGCATCGATGCGGATGAGACCATAAGGGCGGCGGTGAGGTTTCTTCTTTACGTGATGGTCTTTTTCGTCGCGTTTCTTGCGGGCGGCAACCGGAGGGCGCTAAAGCGGGCGTTTTCAATCCTGGCTTTTTTCGGCCTGGCGATGACGGTTTTTGCCATAATCCAGAAGGCCGCCTGGAACGGGCGGATATACTGGTTCAGGGCGCTTCGAAACGGGGGCTCGCCTTTCGGGCCCTTCGTGAACCGCGACCACTTCGCCGGGTTCGAGGGCATGGTCTTCCCGCTGGGGCTGGCCCTGGCGCTTGAGACCAGACGGGTGGAGAAGGCCTTGCTCTATGTCTTCGTTTCGGCGGTAACGGCCGTCGGGATTTTCTACAGCCTTTCAAGGGGCGGCATAGTAAGTTTCATGGTCTCGGGGCTTGTCTTCCTCCTGCTTGTGAGGATAAAAAAATCCGGCGGGAAACCGGTCTACTTCCTCGCCTTGTTTGCCGCGGCGTTCGCCGTCTATATAGCTTGCCTTGGCATCTCGCCGGTGATAGGCAGGTTCGAGACGGGGGGGGTGTCGTCAAGCCAGAGACTGCTTATCTGGAGGGGCGCCCTGGGGGCGGCCCGTGATTTCAAATGGTCCGGCACCGGACTGGGCACCTTCCGGGAGATATTCCCGCTATATAATCCGGGTCTGCAGCCGAGGGTCGACTTTGCCCACAACGATTACATAAACCTGGCGGTTGAGACGGGCCTCCCCGGCCTGTTGCTGGCCCTGATTTTCTTTGCATCGCTCGGCAAAGCCGTATATAATTGTTTCCGGGAAGGCAGGGTCCCGTACCTCCTGTGCGGGCTGCTGGCGTCCGTGTCATATATGCTTGTCCACAGCATGTTCGATTTCAATTTGCATATCCCGGCGAATGCGATTACTTTTTCCGCGGTCACGGGCTTTCTGGCCGCCGGCATCCAGGACGGGGGCTTCCACGAAGGGGGGAAGGAGATAGATGGCGGAGGGCTTCATCGACATCCACTGCCACATCCTGCCGGGGCTCGACGACGGCTCCCAGGACATGGCGCAGACAATCGAGATGCTCAAGATCGCACGCCAGGACGGCATAGAGGGCATAGTCGCAAGCCCTCATGTCATGAACGGCCTCTACGATAATTCCCGTGAAGGCATCGGCGAGGCGATAGCCAGCGTCAAGGGCGCCGCAAACGGGGTCGCCCTTTATCCCGGGGCCGACGTCCACATCTCCAGGGACCTCCTGGAGAATGTGCGGAAAGGTACGCTGCCCCTGATAAACGACAAGAATTACCTGCTGCTGGAACTGCCCACCTTTGTGCTTCCGCCGATGGCCGAGCTCGAAAGGATAATCGCCGGCCTGAAATTCAGGGGTGTAACGCCCGTCATAACCCATCCGGAGAGGAACGTCGCCATCCTCGAAGACGTCTCCATATTGCAGAGGCTCCTGGACCTGGGGGCCCTCTGCCAGCTGACCGCGGCCAGCATAACGGGGAGGTTCGGCGCAAGGGTCCAGAAGGCCTGCTTCAAGATGCTCAAAAAAAAGCAGGTCCACGTCGTCGCCACCGACGCTCACGACGTGAAAAAACGTCCTCCGGTGCTCTCCGAGGCGCACGCCAGGATTGCAAACAAGTTCGGGCCGTCCCAGGCCGCCAGGCTTTTCATCAGCAACCCGTTTCGGATTGTAAACGGAGAGCCCGTAAACTAGCGCCCCGCATCTTCCTGTCATTTCCAGACCACGGCAAAAATTATTTTTATCTCCGGAGCGCCCTCCGCCACTCCATCTATGGCTGAAATCCCCGTCTTTCGAAGCTTTTCCGCTGCCGGCCCAATTTCCCGTTAAGCCTCCTCTTTTTCGCTGGCCCCGGTTGAGGGGATGACGGTTTTACACGAATTTTCGATTTTTGGAAAATATTCTTGACATCAGGCTTGCCTATAGTTATACTGTCTTTCATACAATTAAAGGTTGCATTTTATGAATTTACGAAAGCCCATGTGTTTTTAAAAACCGGGGGAAGAAATAAGACCCTTCATGGCGGTAGCCTGCCCGCGGTCCGGCCTAAGTGATACGCATAAGTGATACGGCATAACGGTTGCCGGTTATCCATCGGGGATGTTTCAGCACATCGGGAGGAAATGAATGATGAAGCGGATATGGCTTATCACGGGCGGATGCGGTTTTATAGGCAAAAGCCTGGCCGCGTACCTGCTTGAAAAACAAAGGCGCGGGGGCATAGACGTCAGGGTGCTGGACAATCTCTCCGTGGGCTCGGAGAAGGACCTGTTTTCGATGCTCCATCATGCCGGGAGACCGGAGTTCCGCACGGGCGGGGTGGAACTCTTCAGGGGCGATATCAGGAATTTCGAGGACTGTTTTCACAGTGTGCGCGGGGTGGAAACCGTCGTCCATCTTGCGGCGAACACGGGTGTCGAACAGTCCGTTCGAAACCCGCTGGCCGACATGGAGGCCAACGTAGCCGGCACGTTAAACATGCTGGAGGCCGCCAGGAGGGCGCGTGTCAGGAAGTTCATCTTCGCCTCTTCCGGTGCGCCCCTCGGGGAAGTGCAGCCGCCTATCCACGAAGGCGTCGCCCCGAGGCCCGTCTCGCCCTACGGGGCCAGCAAACTGGCGGGCGAGGGATACTGCATGGCCTACACGCGGACGTTCGGGCTGCCCGCCACGGCCCTGAGATTCGGGAACGTATACGGGCCGGGCTCCGGACACAAGGGCAGCGTGGTGGCCAGTTTCTTCAGAAACGCCTTGAACGGATTGCCCATCGAGATATCGGGCGACGGCAGCCAGACGAGGGACTTCATTTACATAGAGGATATCGTACGGGCCATGGTCCTCGCCGCCAAGGCGCAATGCGAGGGGGAGGTATTCCAGATAGCGACCTGCCGGGAAACATCGGTCAATGAGCTTGCGGCCGCCGTGAGGCGGACATTGGAGGAAAGGACCGGCATAAGGACGGCCGTTTCGTTTGGCAGCGCCAGGCCGGGCGACGTAAAAAGAAACTATTCCGATATCACGAAGGCAAGAAGGATGCTGGGGTTCGAGCCCCTCACCACGCTGGATGAAGGACTTCAAAAGACGCTCGAATATTTCCTTCGTGAAGCGGGCGTCACGCAAAGAAAGGACCGGGCGGTTTGAGAGCGGAAAAACCCTTCGGGCGCGGCAGGGCGCTGCCCCCGCGGTTGAGGGGCATTGGACGGCAGGCGGGGGCCATGGGGAAATTTTTCAGGGGCAGCAAGGTCCTCCTGACCGGGTCGGCCGGGACGATCGGCAGCGAGCTCGCAAGGCAGCTCCATGCCTTTGGCCCCTCCGAACTGAGGCTCATGGACAACAACGAGACAGAGCTGTTTATGCAGATGGAGGGATTTAAAAATAACGGCGCCCATTGTTTTCTGGGCGATGTGCGGGACTCGGAGAAACTTTGCAAGCTGGCGGAGGGCGCGGACGTCATCATCCATTGCGCCGCGTTCAAACACGTGATCCTTTCCGAGTACAATCCCTTCGACGTGGCGCAGACCAACATCTTCGGGGTTGAAAACGTCATCCGGGCGGCGAAATCCGGGGGGGTGAAGCGCGTCCTTTTCACAAGCAGCGACAAGGCGGTAAACCCCACGAACGTCATGGGCACCTCCAAGCTCATGGGCGAACGGCTGATCACAGCCGCCAATGCGCTTAAAAACGGAAAAGGGGCCGTCATGAGCAGCTCCCGTTTCGGCAACGTCATTGGCTCCAGGGGGTCGGTCGTACCGCTTTTCATGAAGCAGATCAGGGGGGGCGGCCCCGTCACGCTCACCGACAGGAGGATGACGCGCTTCGTGATGACAATCGGGGAGGCGGCGCGGCTGGTCCTTAAGGCGGTCTGCCTTTCCAGGGGCGGAGAGGTCTTCGTGACGAAGATGCCCGTTGCGAGGATATCGGACCTGGCGGAGGTGATGGTGGAGATACTCGCGCCCCGCCTGGGGCGGAAACCCCCCGAGATCGAGATCGTCGAGACCGGCGTGAAACCGGGGGAAAAACTCTATGAGGAGCTTATGAGCCAGGAGGAGGTCTCGCGTTCCCTCGAGCTGAAGGACATGTTCGTGGTGACCCCGGCATTCAAATCCATCTACCATTCGATAGATTATTCCTATGACGATATCGTATCCGCCGGGCTCAAGCGTTCATACGTATCGGCGATGGAGCGGCCGATGACGAAGGCCGCCCTGAAACGCTATATCCTCGAAAACAGGGTGCTGGAGGCGATGGAAGGGGAGCTTCCAGCAGGAGGCCGCGCATGAGAGTGCTCGTGCTGGGCGCCGACGGATACCTGGGCTGGGCCACGTGCATGCATTTTTCCAGGCTCGGGCATGAGGTCGCAGGCGTGGACAACTACTGGAGGAGGAGGGTGTCGCGCGAGCTGGGCGCCGGCCCTCTCATGCCGACCCCTCGACTGTCCGAACGGGCCCGCAGATGGGAGGCCCTCACGGGGCGCAAGATAAGCATTCACGTAGGCGATATCACAGATTTCGGCTTTTTGCTTTCCATATTCAGGCAACACATGCCCGATGCGGTGGTCCATTACGCGGAACAGCCCTCCGCCGTTTTTTCGATGATGAGCAGGGAGCGGGCGGCCTTCACGGTCCGCAACAACCTGGTCGGCACGCTGAATATCGTCTGGGCGGTCAGGGAGACTGTCCCGGCCTGCCATATCATCAAATTGGGGACGATGGGGGAGTACGGCACTCCCAATATCGATATCGAAGAGGGCTGGCTCGATGTCGAGCACAACGGCAGGCGCGAGAAATTCCTCTTCCCGCGTCAGGCGGGCTCGCTTTACCATACGACAAAGATACAGGACACGGACCTCCTGTGGTTCTACGTCAGGACCTGGGGGCTCAGGGTCACCGATCTGATGCAGGGGCCGGTCTACGGGATAATGACGGAGGAGGCCGGCATTGACAGCGGGCTCCTGCCCAATTTCAACTACGACGAGGTCTTCGGCACGGTGCTGAACCGTTTTATCGTCCAGGCGGTGGCGGGCCTCCCCCTTACCATCTACGGCAAGGGCGGGCAGGTGAGGGGCTATCTGAACATCATGGACTCGATGCGATGCGTCTATCTCGCCTCGATGACGCCGCCCGGCCCCGGGCAGCTAAGGATATTCAACCAGGTGACCGAGACCTTTTCGGTGAACGAACTCGCGCAGAAGACCAAGAAGGTCGGAGACGAGCTGGGCTATAGCGTGCGGCTGAGGCACCTGGAAAACCCGAGGGTCGAAAAGGAGGAGCATTACTATAACCCGAAATATACCGGACTTGCCGGGCTTGGCCTCACCCCGCATCGCCTGACCGGCGAGGTGCTGGCCGGGATGTTCAGGCTGGTGGAAAAATACAAAAAGAGGATCCGGACGGACGCGATATTCCGGGGGATAAAGTGGAGGTAAGGCCCCGCCCGGGGAAGGCTGCCCCGGGGCTTCCGGCGGTCAGGCAGATATTGAAGGGCGGCGCTCTGGTGCTTGCCGGGATGCTCTTTGGCGGCGGGGCCTCCTATTTAAGCAAGATAGTGATCGCGCGCGCCCTTGGTCCGGGAGAGTTTGGGCTCTTCAGCCTCTCTTATTCCATGGTTTTCCTTGGTGCGTCGTGCGCGCTGCTGGGTCTGCCCCGCGCGCTTGCAAGGTTCATCCCTTATTTTGGCGGCAGGGGAGACTACGGGGGGGTGAAAGAGATCACGGTTTTTTCATTTTGGGCGACAATTGCCGCCGGCATTGTCCTGGGCTTTTTACTTTATTTCGGCTCCGGCGTAATCGCCGTGAAATTTTTCCATACAATCGAACTGGCCCGTTTCCTTCGTCTCTTTGCATGGATTGTCCCCATTGCCGCGCTCATACAGATGAACTCAGGCGCGCTCAGGGGATTCAAGGCGACCCGGTATAAGGTCCTTACCGAGGACATCCTTAAGGGCGCGCTCCTCATGGTCCTTATTTTCCCTTCTTTTTTAATATTCGGCAGAAATCCTGAGGCGGTCATCATATCCTGTTTTGCCGCCTTCGGGGCCTCGGCCGCTGCGGGTCTTTACTGCGTGGGCAAATGCCTTTGCGAGCGCGTCGGCAGGCGACGCACTGACGGCATGAGCGGCGCGGCCGGGGCGGACAGGGCCGCGGCGATGAAGACGGTGCTTGTCTTTGCCGCGCCGCTTGCGATTTCAGCCCTCGTAAATAATCTGGTGGCGCAAACGGACACCCTTATGCTCGGACATTTTGCCGGCGCTCCCGTCGTCGGCCTCTACGGGGCGGCGGCCCTCGTAAGCCAGACGATGGGGCTTGGACTTGCGGCGGTCAATTTCCTTTTCATGCCGGTGGCCTCGGAGTTCTACGCGGCCGGAAAGGTAAAGGAATCAGGCGACCTCTACCTGGCCCTTTGCAGGCGATTGTTCTATGCGGTCCTTCCCGTCTTCCTGACGTTATTGCTGTTTCCGGGGCCCGTGCTGGTTTTTTTGTTCGGGCGGGCATATGCTGGCGCGGCAGGGGCCCTCAGGCTCTTGTCCCTGGGGTCTTTTTTCAACGTTTCCGCCGGCATGGCCGGCCCTATGACATTGGTCATGGGAAAGTCCCGCGCCTATCTGCTTTTTGACATAATCGGACTGGCAGTCAACATATTTCTTTGTTTTGCGCTGATACCAAGGCTTGGGATGGCGGGGGCGGCCATATCGAACGCCGCAGGCATAGTCATCTGGAACATTTCGGCGCTGGGCTTTGTATACAGACGCCTGCGTCTTCATCCTTTCATGAGGAAATGGGAAGCAAGGTTATCGTCATAGGCCTGGACGGGGCCACATTCGGGGTCATCGATCCCCTGATCGAAAGGGGATACCTGCCCAATATGAAATATTTCAGGCGGGAAGGCGCTTCGCAGGTCCTCCATTCAACTGTCCCGGCAGTCACCGGCCCGGCGTGGATGGCCTTTGCAACCGGGAAAAAACCCGGCAGGACCGGCATCATCGATTTCAGGAATTTGAAGGACCCCGGGCGCTATAAATTGGAGCCCATTTCATCGGCCGATTTCGCTGAAAACGGAAGCCTCTGGGATTACGTTGGCCTCGAGGGCGGGAGGGTCTGTGTCTTTAATTACCCGATGC
Organism: Nitrospirota bacterium; assembly: GCA_021789555.1. GTDB lineage: Bacteria > Nitrospirota > Thermodesulfovibrionia > Thermodesulfovibrionales > JdFR-88 > JAJYGJ01. Next base: position 1,426 of record JAJYJK010000083.1, on the reverse strand, counting down.
TGTCGCCTGCATATGAGATAAACGGGTTCATGACGGCAGGCGTCGGGGCCGTGATTAACAGCGATATTACCTTTCCCGCGGGCCTCAAGGGAGAGCTTGAGAAAATAATGGGCGGCAATTACACAGGGAGCGTGCCGTATATTGAAGACATATATCTGGAAAACCCCGGCCTCTTCATAAAAGACTTAAACAGGCTGCTGGATAAAAACATAAAGGCAATAAATTACCTGTCCGGGCGTTATGACTGGGATTTGTTTTTGTCCGTGGTAAGCGGCAGCGATTTTTTGCTCCATCATATGTGGGACACCTGGAAGGAATATGTGAGCGGCGGTTTTGACGAAAAGATTGGCCGCGCAGCGGATTTCATCGATATCTGGGTGCGTATCGACCGGTTCATAGGCCAGATGCGCAGGGACCATCCGGAGGCCGGCATGTTCATCGTCTCCGATCACGGCTTCCAGGGAATAAAGGACGTCTTTTACATAGATGGCTCGAATGCGAGGGATTCCTGGTGAAAAAAAGGCTGCCGGCCGCCAACAGGATTCTCGATACGGGGATAGCAAGGCTGAGGAATCTGACTGCGAAAGCGCCTACCCTCGACGGTTTTCTGCGGGGCCGGGGCCTGCGGATGAACAGGCTGACAAACAGGATAAAATCTTCATTTGCAGACTCAATAGACCTGCGGAGGTCCGCGGCCTTCGCCATGGACCATTCGTCGGTCGGGCATATCTATATAAACCACGAGGGTAGGCGCCCGAGCGCCCCGGTAAAAAAGGCCGGACTTTTCAGCCTGCGGCGGGAAATCGCACGGCGGCCGCGGAAGTTCATAGTGGAAAATGGACGTTTTGGCAGGGTGGATATATATTTCACCGGCGAACTGTATCCGGTGCCGAGGTCGCTCAATATGCCCGACATACTGTTCGTTATAGACGATATGGCAAGCGATGTCTCAGCCGCGGATTCGGACATACTGGCAGGCCCTAATCCCATTGCCGGGAAAAGCGGCGCCCACAGGGGCGATGGCGTCTTTATGGCGGCCGGGCCTTCCATAAGGCGTGCCGCAATCGGAAGGGAAATAAATCTTGTGGACATGGCCCCGACGATACTGCATTTGCTGGGGACGGGGGTCCCGGAAGACATGGACGGGACAGCCATCACGGAGATACTGAAAACGGAGACCCACGGCGGCAAGATACCGGGGGTGGGGATTAAGGGGATAATACCTGGCGCGGGGGGCCGGAGGGGCGGGGGCCCTTTGCCGGAGGATGAAGCGGTAAAGGAACAGCTAAGGGGCCTGGGTTATCTCTGTAGTTGCATAAATTCCAGGAAAAATTCATCCCGAAACACTACAAAAACGGCCTCCTGATTGGTTAAAATTGACGATGCCAGTCGCAAAATCAACCAATGCAGGAGGCCACTGAAAGTG
>JAJYJK010000082.1 GCA_021789555.1 Nitrospirota bacterium | reverse complement strand
TTTGCGACTGGCATCGTCAATTTTAACCAATCAGGAGGCCGTTTTTGTAGTGTTTCGGGATGAATTTTTCCTGGAATTTATGCAACTACAGAGATAATATATCCATGACTTGCGGCGATTGCATTTTGCGAGACTATTTTTGTCGCAGGCGGGCAGTCAAAAATTATGTAATCGTAATCACTGTCTATTTCCGCTTCTTCAAGCCATCTGCAAATCAAGGTTCTCTTATCCCATTCAGAATGAATCGCATTACCGTGATGGGAAGCTGTGAGATCAATCTCAATATCATCCAGTTGGAGGCTTGCCGGAACCAAGTCCAGCTTGTCATACTTAGTGGTATAAGGAACCTGTTTTATCGCCTTATGCTCAATTATAGCTTTATCTGGAAATGGGCTGGTTTGCCCAATGAAAGGTTTAAAAACCTCATTAACCGTACGTTTCGCCTGCACAATTCTGGACCATTCCGGCGCTGTCAAGCAAACAATAGAGAGGCTGCTTTGGTGATCCATGTCGATCAGAAGAACACGTGCATTGTGGAAACAAGCGAGGCCCGTACTGAACTGAAAGGCGAAAGTCGTCTTTCCGACGCCACCCTTAAAATTTATAATACTGATTCTCTTTGCCATTATTACCCTATTATGTCCTTTGTAGAAAAGCTATTTACGATAGCATATGACGTTGAATTAGCGGATGTCAATATAGGGCGGAGCAAGCCCCGACCCTACATCCAAAATTTAAACCCACAGAGCTTTAATAGCTTTCAATCAGTAATCGCCACAGTTCCGGCCCCTCTGACAATTCGGACTTGTGGCCGTAACCCACGCCGAAAATTGGCCCCTTAAAAGTTGCAGTTCCTGGACGAAGCCTCTCATCCCGGGGAATGCAACCGCAAAAGGCGGATTTTTACGGGTAACTGTAACTGTTACATCGCCAGAAACGGACATGAGTGCCAACTCGCAGGCATACCCGACATCCCTGAAAGGTCATCCGGTATCGTAAAAAAGAAACCTGAAGAGGCCCGCTGCCCTCATGCTAAAATGGACAATGCCGGATGAAAAATCGAAATTGGTGTACTCCACGGACAAGACGGTTCCCCGGAAAGAAAGACCCGCTGAGGCGTCTCTTCAGGCAGGCGCGCCTGCCGCGCGGCAAAAGGTGCCTGCTGCGCAGCAAAGAGTAACCGTCCGGCTTGAAAGGAAAGGCAGGGGCGGAAAGACCGTCACGGTCATTGACGGTCTCCGGATGCCCCAGGAAAAAACAGAGGACCTGCTCAGGCAACTGAAGACGAAGCTCGGCGCGGGCGGCGCGCTTAAGGACGCAGCCATCGAAATTCAGGGCGACCATCGGGACATGGTTATGTCGGCGCTGGCAGGTATGGGTTTTACACCAAAACGCTCGGGCGGCTGAGGGCGATTATATGCTGTTTGTTAAAAATGAAAAACGGGTTTACCCGTTTTTCCCCTTGCCCTCGAAGAGTGTCTTCACCTCGTCCATGAGTTCGCTTATGTCCTTGAACTGGCGGTAGACGGAGGCGAACCTCACGTAGGCCACCACGTCCATCTCCTTGAGGGCGGCCATCACCTCTTCGCCTATCAGGCTGCTTGGCGCCTCCCTCACCCCGAGCGCCATCACCTTGCGTTCTATCCGGTTCACCACGTCCTCGTACTGCTCCGTGGAGACGGGCCTTTTCTCACATGCCTTTTTGAGCCCGTGGAGGATTTTCTGCCGGTCGAAGGGTTCGCGCCTGCCGTCTTTTTTGACGACCATGGGCATCACCTCTTCTATCCGCTCGTAGGAGGTGAAGCGCCGTTCGCATTTCAGGCATTCCCTGCGGCGGCGGATGGCGTCGCCCTCCTTGCTCGTCCTGGAGTCTATGACCTTGTCTTCAAGATGGCCGCAAAAAGGGCATTTCATTGTCGGAAAAGGGGGTCAGTAGATGGGAAAGCGCTCCGTGAGCTGCCTCACCCTGGCCCTTATCTCACTTAGTTTTGTTTCGTTTTCCCTGGCCTGGAGGGCCAGATCGATATACTCCGCTATGAGGCGCATCTCGTCCTCGCCCATGCCCCTGGTGGTTACGCACGGGGTGCCAATCCGGATGCCGCTTGTGATGGTCGCCGGACGCGGGTCAAACGGGATGGTATTTTTGTTCAGGGAGATGCCGGCCTTGTCGAGCGCCTCCTCGGCCTCCTTGCCGGTTATGCCCTTGTTGTTTAAGTCGATGAGGATGAGGTGGTTGTCCGTCCCGCCGGAGACCAGGTTGAACCCGCGTCCGGCAAGCCCGGCGGCCAGGGCCTTCGCATTTTTCACGATATCCTGCTGATAGATTTTGAAATCCCCGGTCAATGCCTCTTTAAGGGCCACGGCCTTTGCCGCTATCACGTGCACCAGGGGCCCGCCCTGGATGCCGGGGAATATCATCTTGTCGATCGCCTTTGCGTACTGCCCCTTGCACATGATGAGCCCCCCGCGCGGCCCGCGCAGTGTCTTATGGGTTGTCGTGGTGACGAAATCGGCATGCGGAAACGGAGAGGGGTGAAGCCCGGCGGCCACCAACCCCGCGATATGGGCGATGTCCGCCACCAGGTAGGCCCCCGCTTCGCGGGCAATGCCCCCGAACGCCTCGAAGTCTATCGTCCTTGGGTAGGCGCTGGCGCCCACGAGGATCAACCTGGGCCTGTGCTCCAGGGCAAGCCTCCTCACCTCATCGTAATCTATGCGCCCCGTCTCCCGATGGAGACCGTAAGCAACGCGGTTATAGAGCATGCCGGAGAAATTGGCCGACGCGCCGTGGCTTAAGTGGCCGCCGTGGCTGAGACTCATCCCCAGGATGGTGTCCCCCGGTTTCAGGTGCGCGAAATATACGGCCATGTTCGCCTGCGTGCCGGAGTGGGGCTGTACGTTTACGTGCTCGGCCCCAAAGAGTTTTTTTGCCCGCTCGATGGCCAGGTGCTCGACTATATCGGCGTACTCGCAGCCCCCGTAGTACCTCCTGCCCGGATAGCCCTCGGCGTATTTGTTTGTGAAGATGGAGCCCTGCGCCTCCATTACGGCCGGGCTCGCGTAGTTCTCGGAGGCTATGAGCAGGAGCTTTTCCCTCTCCCTTGTCCTCTCGTTTTCTATTGCGTCAAAGATTTTGGGGTCGATGTCCTTAAGTCTGTCCGAGTTCATCCCTTGAGACCTTCTCTTCTATAGTCTGTATCTTCATAAGCCTCCCCGCGTGCCTGCCGCCCTCAAACGGGGTCTCAAGCCAGGTCTTCAGGATCTCAAGCGCCATGACGGCCCCCACGAGCCGGCCACCCAGCACGAGGATGTTGGAGTCGTTGTGCTGGCGGCTCAACCGTGCGCTCACGGGCTCCCCGCAGAGGGCCGCCCTGATCCCCGGAAATTTGTTGGCCACTATGCTCATGCCTATCCCGGTGCCGCAGATGAGGATGCCCCTGTCGGCCCGGCCGGAGGAGACCATCAGGGAGACCTTCTCCCCGTAGTCCGGATAATCGACCGGACCCGGATTTTCGGGTCCCGCGTCTATCAAATCCAGCCCTTTTTTCTCCAGAAAGGCGGAGAGTTCGCGCTTTAGCTCGACCCCCGCATGGTCGGAGCCGATTGCAATTACCATGGTCTGTTATGATAAATGAGTTCAAAACCAGTAGTCAAGAAAAGGCATCTTATTAAACCCGCCCGATTTTACGCCGGGGCTTATTGCCCCCCGGAAAACCAAAACCATCTGAAGTGTATGGGCAGTTAGGGGAAGGGGCGGGTTTAAATGGATAGCGAGCGTATTCCCCGTGGCTTGGGGACCAGTCCCCTTGCCGTTTGACAAAGAAAGGGGGCAAATTCTATATTAAAAATTGGCACTCGTTGCCGTATAACAAGGACAAAAGAGGTACTTACATATATGTGCCGCCTGGCCGCGATAACGGCTGCAGAATACTTCTCACCCATGGAGAACATCCACGCCCTGGAGACGATGAAGGAGGGCCACGACGGCTCCGGCATGGGCCTCATGCTTAAGAACCTTGGCGGGTTCGCCGAGTCCCTGAAGGATTTCCCCGTGCTGTCGGGCATCTGCTCCAGCGACGGCCTGAAGGCATTGGACGAGTACATGAAGGTGAATGGGTTCAGGGAAGTCCACATGTGGGCCCCCCGGATAAAACCCGTCGCCGGCATCGACAAAAGGGACTGCTATTTCGCCAAGTTCTACGATTATCCGCCGGCATACAGGGAAAGCCCCTGGGCGGAAAAAGAGGCGCTTCTTACCGGCACGAGGCTCGCCCTGCGAGAGATGGGCGAGGCGGACGAATCCATAGTCGTGTTCTCGTTCTACCCGGACGTCCTCACATTGAAAGAGGTGGGCGATCCGCTTGCGCTGGGGGAGTTCTTCGGGCTTGAAGACGGCCGCCTGAAGGCGAAGATAATTTTGGCCCAGGGAAGGCAGAACACCAACTACGCGATAAACCTTTATGCTTGTCATCCCTTTTTCATACAGGGGTTCGGCACGATGACCAACGGCGAGAACACGGCGTTTGTGCCCATCAGGCAGTACCTGATGAGCCGCGGCGTGCAGGGCTACACCGGCTACCAGAGCGACAGCGAGGTATTCACCCATATCCTCCATTACACAGTACGGGAGCTGGGTTTTCCGATTACCTATTATAAGGACATAATCACGCCGCTGAAGCAGCTGGAGATCGAGACAAGACCCGACAGGGACGCGCTGCGCCTTATCCGCCAGTCCCTCCGGATGCTCGTGATAGACGGGCCGAACTGCATTATCGGGTTTACCCCGGAAGGCGACTGCTTCATGGTCCAGGACGCAAAGAAGCTGCGCCCCGGCGCGGTGGGGGGGGTAAAGGGCAAGTATGCCTTCATGTCCGAGGAGTGCGGGCTTGACAGGGCCGTGCCCGGAAGGGACAGGTCGCTGGACATCTTCCCCATGAAATACGATTTTGTGACAGTGCCCATGGGCGCACTGGAGGTGAAAGTTTGGGACCAGTTAAAGGGCCGGACAAAAACCATCAGCTGACGCTGAAAGAACTACCATATATAATCCGCTGGCGGGACGACCGCTGCACGCGCTGCGGCAGGTGCACCGCTGTCTGCCCCCTGAAGGCCATCGCGCCGGAGGTGCGCGTGGAACGCGTGGTAAGCTCCGAGGGGATGGTGCCGGCCCCGAAGGTCACAAGGAGGGTCGTCTCCGTCGTCAGCCAGGTAAACGATATCGATAGATATTGCACGGGTTGCGCCATGTGCCAGCTTGTGTGCCCGAACGCGGCCATAGAGCCGGAGTTCAACCCGGAGCACAAATTCCTCCACGTCAAGAACAAGGGCGGAGACGCGTATAAGAGGGGAGGCAGGAGAAACGATCCGAACCCCTCCACCCTGGATATGCTGAAGTTCACACGCATATCGATGCTCACGGACCCGGCCCTGGATGCCGGCAGACACGAATTTCACTTAAGGACATACCTTGGCAGGATACTGCCCCCCAAGGACCTCCCGCTGAAGGCCGGCGGCGACGGCAGGCTCGTCGTCGACAAGGGCGCAGATGTCTTTGTGCCTCCCGTGCGGCAGATATATCCGATAATGATAGGCAGCATGTCGGTGGGCGCCCTCTCGCCCCCCATGTGGGAAGGGCTTGCCATGGGTGTTGCCTATCTCAACGAGCAGTTGGGAATGCCGGTCGTCATGGCGTCGGGGGAGGGCGGCATGCCGCCGAGGCTCCTGAAATCCCGCTTCCTAAAATATTTCATCCTCCAGATAGCCTCGGGCTATTTCGGATGGGACGAGATAATACGTTCACTTCCGCATATGGTGGAAGACCCGGCCGCCATAGAGATAAAGTACGGGCAGGGCGCAAAACCCGGCGACGGCGGCCTCCTGATGTCCTATAAGGTGCTGAATCTCATCGCCAGCATCAGGGGGGTGCCCATGTTCGTGGACCTGGCCTCGCCCCCGACCCACCAGACGAAGTATTCGATCGAAGAGGCCGTGGCCAAGATGATAATATCCATGTCCATGGCCTGGGGTTTCCGGGTGCCGGTCTATCCGAAGATCTCCGGAACGAAGACCGCGAAGGCGGTTTTAAACAACCTCGCCAGAAACCCCTATGCCGCGGCCCTCTCCATAGACGGCGAGGACGGCGGCACCGGCGCGGCCTATAACGTCAGTATGGACAAGATGGGCCATCCCATAGCCATGAACATAAGGGAGTGCTACCTGGACCTGGTCCGGCAGGGCAAGCAGAACGAGCTGCCCCTGATAGGCTCGGGCGGGGTGGGCAAGAAGGGCAACCTGGCGGCAAACGCCGCCGCCCTCATCATGCTCGGGGCCTCGGCCGTCTCCGTCGGCAAGTACCTGATGCAGTCCACGGCGGGCTGCCTCGGGGACGAGCACAACCGCTGCAACCTCTGCAACACGGGCAGGTGCCCCAGGGGCATCACCACGCAGGACCCGAAACTCTACCGCAGGCTCGATTCGGCGAAGGTGGCCGAGCGGCTGGTCGATGTGTTCAAGGCGGCCGACACGGAACTGAAAAAAATCTTCGCCCCGCTGGGAAGGAGCACCGAGCTGCCTATAGGGATGTCCGACGGCCTCAGTGTCGGCAACAAAGAGATTGCCGACGCGCTCGGGATAAGTTATGCCTGCTGAGGGGAAAAAGATGGGCGACAGGGAAATAGAGATAAAGGGCAATGAAGAGGGCCGGAGGATAAGCTCCCGGCTCATGGAGGAGCGCATACAAGAGGCCATAAAGCAAGGCGCGAGGCAGCTCCATATAACAGCCGACGGCCAGCACGGCATTGGCGGGCGCATCTGGCCCAGAGAGGCCCCCGTGCGCATTACGGTCGAGGGCCCGGTAGGCCAGAGACTGGGCAGCATGGGCATGGAGGGCACCGAGATAGTCGTCCGCGGCGGCGCCTCGGACGACGTGGGCTGGCTAAACAGCGGAGCAAAGATAACCGTGCTGGGGGACGTGACAAACGGCGCCCATAACGCGGCGGCGCAGGGCGTGCTCTACGTGCAGGGCGGCGCAGGGGCCCGCTCCGATACGCTCACAAAGCATAACCCCAGGTTCGATCCCCCCCAGTCATGGTATTTCAGGGACGTCGGGGACTCCTTCGCCGAGTTCAAGGCCGGGGGCATCTCGGTCGTCTGCGGCGTAAACCCCCGAAACCCGGATAATATCCTCGGCTACCGGCCGTGCGTGGGCATGGTCGGCGGCGTGATTTACTTCCGGGGGCCGATAATGGGTTTTAGCGCCGCGGACGTAAGGCAGGCCGAGCTGACGGACGAGGAATGGGACTGGCTCAAGGACAATCTGAAACCCTTCCTGAAGGCAATCGAGCGCGAGGACCATTACGGTCTGCTGTCAAAAGACAAAGGCCAGTGGCAAAAACTCGTCGCCAACACCAAGGCTGAAAAGGCCGCGCTTAAAAAGGGGAAAGTGGCCGTCGAGGAATTCGTCAAGGGCGTTTGGGAGAACGAGGTGGGCGTTGGGGGCATCTTCGCCCCGTACATCACCGGCGACAGGAGCGTGCTTCCCTACATAACCACGGGCGAAGACCGTAGAAACAGACCCGTATGGGAGAACGAGAAATATTCCCCGCCCTGCGCCTGCAACTGTCCGACCCACATACCGACCCACAGGAGGACCGCTCTCATCAGGGCCGGCAGGCTCCAGGAGGCGCTTGAATACGTCCTTCAGTACAGCCCGCTGCCGGCGACCGTTTGCGGTCAGATATGCCCTAACCTCTGCATGCAGAGCTGCACCAGGGGGATACTGGTCGACTCCCCCCTGAGCATAGACAGGCTTGGCAGCCTCTCACTGGACGTAAAAGCGCCCAAACCGGCCAAAAAGACGGGCCACAAGGTGGCCGTCATAGGCGGCGGCCCCGGCGGGCTGTCGGCCGCGTGGCAGCTTGCCCTGAAAGGCCATCAGGTGGACCTCTATGAGGCGGAGGACAAGCTTGGCGGAAAGCTGGAGCTGTGCATCCCCAGGGAGAGACTCCCGCAGAAAATCCTCAGGAAGGAGCTGGCCCGGTTCGGGGAGATTGGGGTGAAGGTCCATCTGGGGGCGAGGGTGGACAGGAAAAAATTCACGAAGATCGCCAAGGACCACGAGGTGGTAATCGTGGCCTGCGGGGCGCACCGCCCCAGGGAGATAAAATTCGACGGCTCGGATAAAGCGGTGTCGGCCTACGACTTTCTGCGTGGGATTAACACGGGTAAAGCGTTAAAGTTAAAAGGCGCGGAGGTGGCGATAATAGGCGCCGGCAACGTGGGCATGGACGTGGCCGCGCAGGCGTTTGGCTGCGGGGCGGCCAATGTGACCGCCGTCGACATCCAGAAACCCGCGGCCTTCGGCAAGGAGATGGAGGCGGCCGCAAAATTAGGCACGAAACTCCTCTGGCCCAAATTCACGCAGAGTTACGACAGGAAATCAAGGACGCTCCACTTCAAGGACGGTTCTTCACTAAAGGCGGATCTCCTCGTAATAGCAGTTGGTGAAACTCCCGTGGTGGACTTCCTGCCCGAGTCCATAGACAGGGAGAAAAACGGCTGGGTGAAGGCCGGCGAGGCCGGGCAGACAACGGACCCGAAGGTCTACGCCATAGGGGACGCAACGAGGCCAGGGCTCGTCACGAACGCCATCGGACAGGGCAGGGTCGCGGCCGAGGCGATACACGCAACCCTCATGCGTTACGACTACATGCCGGAAATCAAGAACCAGATACCATACGAGCGGATAAAGACGGTCTACTACGAGGCCTGCCAGACGGGCGTCAGCTCCGCCGGGGGCGATAACTATTCGAAACAGGGCGTCCTGACGGACGCCGACCGGTGCCTCTCCTGCGGGAGCTGCCGCGACTGCCACATGTGCGAAAACGTCTGCTACTGGGGGGCGATATCGAGGGTGGAGAGACCGGGCGGTGGGTACGAGTACGTGGTGGACGACGAGAAATGCATCGGCTGCGGGTTCTGCGCGGGCATCTGCCCCTGCGGCATCTGGCAGATGAAGGAAAACCTGTAGGGCGGCGGATTCCCCACCCATCCGCCAACTACCCGCCCCGTGTCGTCCTTTAAGTATGGGGCTCCCCTAATTCCCGTATTGCGGTATTGAATTCTGATGCAGGGGCGGGGTTTGCTCCGCCCGCCCGTCATGCCCGAGGTCAGCCGGGCCTTGAAAATCTCAATATTGTAGTGTATTGTAATACAGGAGGTGTTTTATGCGGACCGTTTTGTCAGTCAGCCTGCCGGAGAATATATCGGAGGAGCTCGAGAAATTCGCCAAAAGCACCGG
>JAJYJK010000081.1 GCA_021789555.1 Nitrospirota bacterium | reverse complement strand
GTGGCCCGTGGGGGCGGTGTCAAATACGACAACATCATAGTCCCTGCCCTCCATGAACCGGATGAATTTATCAAAGGCGGCCATCTCTTCCGTGCAGGGGGAGTTCAACTCCTCTTCCATCGCGGCGATCATGTCATCGGAATATTTCCCTGCCGCATCATTCAAGACCTTTTCCTTGTATTCCTTGAAAGCCGCTTTCTGGTCGACCATGACCGCATAGAGGTTTTCCGCGGCCATTACCGGCTCGCTTCCGACCTTTACCCCGAGGACCTCTCCGATATGGGCGGCGGGGTCCGTGGTGACGAGGAGGGTTTTTTTAAAACCCTTTTGAGCGATGTAAAGGGCGGCGATGCAGGATACCGAGGTCTTTCCGACCCCTCCTTTCCCGGTGAAGAATACTGCCTTTGTTTCTTTCTCCGGAAGCCATAGGCGATCTATATCGGGATTATCGGCGATGAAATCCGGTTGTTCCGGTGGTCCACCGCTTGCGCGATATGCCGGTTTTTTCCCATTAAACAGTTCTTCTGATATTTCCCTTAAAGCATCAACCCCTTTTACCTCATTGTCCCTCAGGAGCATGTACCGTTTCCGCTTGCCGATAGCTTTGCCTGTTTCTCTGATTACCTTCCGCTGGGAAGCATATTTCCTCTTGAAAAAATCGATATCGCAGACCTCTTCCGGCAGGACGCCGTTTATGATAAGCTCGCAGGATTCGATCCCGATCGCCTCCAGTTCCTTCGAAGCCCTGAGCGTCTCATAGAGCGAAAGCTCTTCGGGCCTCATGACAAATATAAGGGTCGTCCTGCCGGAATCTTTAAGGAGCGCCATCGCCCGGTCGTACTTTTGCTTTGAGCCCTGGATGGACTGCACCGGGCCGAGGCAGGTCTGGCCGCTGCCTTTCGCGGACTCTTCAATATGTTTGGACCAATCCACAGGCAGTTCCAGAAGCCTTATAGTGTGTCCGGTTGGTGCGGTATCAAAGACGATCACGTCGTATTCGCCTTCCTCCATGAAATCTATGAACCTGTCGAAAGAGGCCATCTCGGTGGTGCAGGGGCCGCTCAGATTTTCCTCCATTGACGCTATCACGTCTTCGGGCATAATCTCCCTGTACGGCCCTATGAGGCGCTCCTTATATTCCCTCGTTGCCTCGTCAGGGTCGATCTCCATGGCGGAGAGATTGCTTACCCCCTTGATCGCGGTCACCTTATGCCCTATGTCCCGTTCGAACACGTCGGCGAGATTGGACGCCGGATCGGTCGTTACAATCAAGGTTTTTTTGCCTTCCATGGCGTAATGTACGGCCGTGGCGCACGCCATGGTCGTCTTGCCCACGCCTCCCTTGCCGGAGAAGAAAATGTATCTGGTCATTTTTCAGCTTCCCATACGGAGTCTCATGTTAAGGGCCGAGGGCTTGATGCCGAGCGCGCCGCACAGGTCCTCGTAGGCGGGATACTCGCCCGTCCTGAAGACCTCTCCGTTTACGAGGGTAACCGGCAGTATCTGCTTGCCGCTCTTGTGAAGCAAGTCCGCAACCGTTTTCTTTGCCGCAAACTCGTTCGGCTGCCGGGCCAGGTTATATCTCTCAATCTCGACTCCTTGTTTTTTCAGCGCCATCACGGCATCATTCATCCTTACCAGCACCGGATCCAGTGTCGGCCCGCAGAGCCCCGAAGAGCAGCACATTGGCGGGTCGTAAATCTCGATTTTCATGTTTTTTCATTGCCTCCTTTTTTCAAACGGGTTCCGCGGTTTTTATCTCACAAGGGGTGAAATATTTTTTCTTGAAATAGCCTGCCACATTGACAAGCCCTATCATGGCAGGCACCTCCACCAGCGGGCCAATGACGGCGGCAAAGGCGGCGCCGGAGTTGATGCCGAACACCGCTACGGCTACGGCTATCGCAAGCTCAAAGTTGTTGCTTGCCGCCGTGAAAGCCAGGGTTGCTGTCTTTTCATAGTCCGCCCCGATCTTCCTGCCTAAATAGAATGAGACCAGGAACATGACCACAAAATATATGAGAAGCGGTATTGCCACCCGCACCACGTCTAAGGGAAGCCTCACTATGTAATTGCCCTTCAGGGAGAACATGACTACAATCGTAAAAAGCAGGAATATGAGGGTGACGGGGCTTATCCTCGGTATGAACTCCTGTTCGTACCACTGCCGGCTCTTGATTCTTATCAGGCTGAACCTGGTTATCATGCCCGCCAGAAAGGGAACGCCCAGGTAGATGAAGACACTCTTTGCTATCTGCCCGATGGTGACGTCTACGACCGCGCCCTTTAGCCGAAACCATGCCGGAAGCACCGTGATGAAGACATACGCGTACACTGAAAAGAAAAGCACCTGGAAAACGGAGTTGAAGGCGACGAGGCCCGCTGCGTATTCGGGGTCGCCGCAGGCAAGGTCGTTCCAGACTATGACCATGGCAATGCAGCGTGCGAGGCCTATCATGATGAGCCCGGCCATATACTCCGGATAGCCGTGCAGGAAGATTATCGCCAGAAGGAACATCAAAACCGGGCCTATGACCCAGTTTTGCACCAGAGACAGGCCAAGCACCCTCTTGTTCCTGAAGACGTCCCCCAGTTCCTCGTACTTCACCTTCGCAAGCGGCGGATACATCATGAGGATAAGCCCTATGGCTATAGGGATGTTCGTTGTGCCGACCTGGGATTTTTTTATAAGCCCTTCCACCCCTGGGAAGAAATACCCCGCCGAAACGCCAAGCCCCATGGCAAGAAATATCCACAGGGTCAAAAACCTGTCAAGAAAAGATAGCTTTTTAGATGCCTCCGCCATCCCGCAACTCCTTTATCAGGTTTTCAATCCTCATCCTGATTTCATCTCTTGCCCTTCCGAACTCGTTTCTTATCTCTTCCTCCGCACCCATAGCGGAAACGGGGTCTTCTATGGGCCAGTGGGCCCGTTTTATCTGGGGAGGAGTAACCGGACAGGTCGCCTCGGCATTGCCGCAGAGCGTTATGACCACGTCCATCCTCATAAGAAGCTCCGGGGCAATGCCCTTTGACTCCCGACGGGAGATGTCGATGCCCGCCTCCTTCATGGCCGCGACCGCCTTCGGATGGACATGGCCCGCGGGGCTAACGCCCGCGCTGTAAGCCTCAATAATCCCCTTGCCAAGCTCTCTGGCAAACCCCTCGGCCATCTGGCTCCGGCATGTGTTGCCCGTGCACAAAAACATTATCTTAAACACATTACCTCCCGCAGCACCGCGCTTTTTTTGCTGGTTTTGTTTCGGCCCCTGTTTTTATTTCGTCCTTCATTGCGGCCTTTTGCCCAAGGAACTCCTCCAGGCGGGCCCTGTCTTCCGTAACCGAGTCCGCCGGTATTTTCTCTATGGCGGAGTAAAGGAGCAGCCTCCTGAAGATGTCTGACTCGTTCAGGCTGTAGTGCGTCCATTTGCCTTCTTTCCTGTCCCTTATAAGGCCCGCCTCCCTGAGGATGGCCAGGTGGAATGAGATATTAGGCTGCACCATATCAAGGGCCGCCACCAGGTCGCAGACGCAAAGCTCGCCATGCTCCAGGAGCTTTATAATCCTGAGCCTCGTCTCATCCGAAAACGCCTTGAATATATCGAGCAGCTCTTCCATCTTTTATCTGCCCTCCAGTTTTATAAGCCTTCCGAAAGACCCCTTCACCAGCTTCATGTCTCCTTCCTGAGAGAGGGCGTATCCCGGCGGAAGCCTCATACCGTTTGAGCGTCTTGCCGCGAAGGATTCCCGCTATTAAAGACCCTCACCTTCATCATCATCGGACCCCGGCGCCATTATCCCGTTCAAGTCGGCCGTCCTTCAGGTGGTAGACGTGATCGAAGCCATTGACCATCCTCACGTCGTGTGTCACCACGATTACGGCCGTCTGGTTTTCCCTTGCGACCTTTTTCAGGATTTCCATCACCCTCGTGCCCCTTCCTGTGTCAAGCGAGGCCGTGGGCTCATCGGCCAGGACCAGCTTGGCGTTGTTGGCCAAGGCGCGCGCAATGGCCACCCGCTGCTGTTCGCCGCCTGAAAGGAGGGCCGGCAGGTAATCGGCCCGGTTGGCGATTTCCATGTATTCCAGAAGCTCCCGCACCCGGTTTTCGGCCTTTTCTCCTTTGACGCCTATTAGATTTAAAGGGAGGAGAACATTTTGGCTTGCGGTAAGAAACGGGATAAGGTTATGGGACTGAAAGATAAACCCTACCTTCTCCCGCCGCAGGCGGCGCATGTCAACCCCCGACCAGCCGTTTTTCTGAAAGATCGTTTGGCCGTCGAAAACGATTTTGCCCCCCGTGGGGTCCAGGATAAGGCTGATGCATAAAAGAAGTGTGGTCTTGCCGGAGCCGGATGGCCCAAGGAGCGCAACAAGCTCACCTTTTGAAACCGAAAGGTTTATGTCCTCAAGGGCGCGGACTTCCAGTTCCCCGGAGCCAAAAACCTTTGCCAGTCCCTCAATCCTCAGGATTTCCATTGATCTTCCCTTCGGCTCTTGCCGCAGGGAATCTAATGCAAGGAATTTCTTCATTTGTTACATTCGCTCGCTTGCCCCCGCGGCAATTTTTTGCCCACGGGGAATACGCTCGCTATCCATTTATTCACCGAGGGCCATGGCGGGCTGGGTTTTAAGCGCGTGCCATAGCCCAAGAATGCTCGCAAGGACGCCGCCGGCCAAAGCCACTATAAAAGTAACAAGATCATCGCCGGGCAGCAGCAGGACAGTCCTGGGAAATTTGGAATAAGTATTATGAATAACAAACAACCCGAACAGGAAGGCGCTGATGGTAAGGAGCAATGATTGTTCCATTACCATCCTGATAATCTCCCGGTCGGGCGCCCCTATGAGTTTCATGACCGCGATGCTTCTGCTTTTTTCCATGGTGAATGTGTAAACCACCAACGCGATTATTACAACGGAAATGAGCAGAAGGAGCACCCTGAAGAGCAGGAGCTGTTTGGATATGCTCGCAAGCCTGCCTTTCAACAGCAACTGGACCTCGCCCTTTGTGGTGTATGCATTCAGATACAGCCATTTTTCAATAATGCCGGCCGCCTCCGCTCGGTTTGCACCCGGTTTCAGCCGGACCAGAATGGCGTTTATGATATGCGTGTCGGGCTGCAACGGGGCCATCAGCCTTTGGGCCTGGTCCGGAGTCAGATAGCTCTGCCCGGAGAGCGTCTGGAGCAGCCTTTCGCGCTCATTACGCACTTCCTCGTTGTCCGGTTGATACAGCACTTCCTGGGCGTCGTGGAGAGAGAGATAGACTATCGGGTCGCCGTCGCCGTCTACCGCGTCATTTGTAAGCCCCACCACCGTATAAGTATGAAGCCCAAGCGGGATCCGGTCCCCCACGTGCACGCCCAGCTTGACGTGGGCCACCATTTCATAGTGCGCCTGCTCTATGCCCCTTCCGGCAACGATATGTCTCGGCCCGCCCAAGCCTCCAAAGACGTCATACCCCACGATGCTGAAATGTCTGCTTTGGCCGTTTATAAACCTCTCCACGGTATAGTAGATAAACGGACTGGCCTTTTCCACGCCGGGGACTGATTTGACGCTGTAGTGAAAAAACTCGGGCAGGAGCGATTGTTCGTTGAAAGGTCCGCCACGGTATCTTTCCACGGCCCACAAGTCTGGATTGGTGGCCCGGATCAGGGCTATCCCATCGGCGATGTTGCCGCGGTAGAGCCCGTTCATCGCAAGGACAATCGTGAACAGCAGCCCCACGCCTATTATCGTGGCGATAAACCGGCCCTTATGGAGCTTCAGATCATGAAATGCGAGGTCCATCAGCCCTCCAAAGAGGCCGCGAAAACGGCCTTAATAAAATCCGCTGGTCTCATCTGTTTCTCACTGGCGCGGTGGTCTTGATTTCCGGCCGCACTTTTCCCCCCGGTTCAATCCCCGCGGGGTTGAGCACCACCATATCGCCCTCCTTGAGCCCTTTTAATATCGCGGCCTGCGTACCGTCCTCAAGACCGACGCCGACCGGGCGGAAAACAGCCCGGCCGCCCTCGGCTACAAGCACTCCTTTGGAGCCGTTCCGCTCAATTAGGGCGGACAGCGGCACGGCCGGGGCGGACTCACGGCCGGTGTCTATATAAACCTCGGTCTCCTCGCCGATTGTAAGAGGTTTTGGCAAGGTATCGAATTTCACGTCCACTTCCAGCTCGCGGGTCACCGTGTCGGCCTGCTTGTTAAGCCGGACGATTTCGCCCTGATATGCCTGCCCCGAGCGCAATTTTATCAGGGCTTGCTGCCCTACCTTGAGCCGGCCAAGCTTCGTTTCATCTATCCATGAAGCCGCCCATATCTGGTAATTGACCATTTGAAAGACGGGAGTCCCCGGATTGATGGTGTCCCCTATCTCGGCTGTCCTATTGGTGATAACTCCGTCCATGGGCGCATAGATGCGCGTATACCCAAGAATGGCGCGGGCCGTGCGGGTTTCGGATTCCGCCTGGCTTACGGCTGCTTTCGACGCCTTTACCGCCGCCACATTGGCGGAAACGTCGCTTTCGGCCACATTCAGGGCGTCTTTGGTTATATCAAAGGCCGCAGGCGAGATATATCCGGGTTTGTAGACTTCAAAATCCCTCTGATAATTGCTTCTGGCAAGCATGAGATTGGCCTCCGACTTGACCAGGTTCGCTTTTGCGCTGGCCAGGTCGCGCTCGGCGCGGCTTTGCGCCCAGAGGGCCGCGGCCTCACGGGCCTTGAGTTCGGCTGAATCGAGTTCGGCCAGGAGTTGGCCTTTTTTTACTCTGTATCCCTGGTCTGCGTAAAGTTTATCCAGAATGCCGGTAATTTTAGCGCTCACGGTAACCGGCACCCTGGATTGGACCGTGCCCGGCCCCTGTACAATCTCCCGGATTTCAGCTTTTTTGACCAAGACCACGGCCACGGGCGGACGGTACGGAAAAATTTTATAAAATGCGAAAACCGCGATTAGCGCGGCGATAACGATGCCCGCAATTTTCTTTCCTGTAAGTTTTGATTTCACTATTTTTGACCCCCGTTTTCACTTTGCCCCATACCGGCCTGAACATTTGGCCCGGGAAAAGACGGGCCGACTATTTGTCGTATCCTCGCTCTGGCGATTTCGTACTCTGCCTTGTATCTTATGAGGTTGAACCGGGAAGCGGTTAAATCCACTTCCGCCTGAAGCACATCCAGACCGATGGCCTTGCCGTTTCGATAAAGGGCCTGGGCGCTTGCATATGCCTCTTCGTTTGTGGCCACGGTCTGCCCGGTGTCAGTCACCCCGTTTCTGGCGTTTTCCATGTTCTGCCAGGCGGTAGTCAGGTCTATCTTCAGGCTGTTAAGCCGATCACGTCTCCTATCCAGAGATTGAAGATATCTGGAATCGGCCGCGGAGACCTGCGCCTTTGTAAGTCCGCCCTGAAAAAACGGGAACTCGACAAATACCCCGGCAAGCCACTCGCCTTTGGTGCCTCCAGTGTCCTGATGGCGCGTTCCAATATCGCCCAGCAGGCTCACCTCCGGGTAGTAGCCGCTTTTTGCGGTTTTGACCAGGGACTCACTCTGCTTTATTTCCAGATCCAGTTGCCTGATCTCGGGATTATTCTCGAGCGCCTGCCCCCACAACAGGTCAACGCCTGGTGCGGGAGAGAATTCCTCAGGAAGCCGGCCCCGGATATCCACTTTAGTCTGCTCTTTCAAACCAATTGTCCTTGCCAGGATTTCGCGGGCAAGTATCAGGGCGTTGTCCGCCTCTATTTCCGCCTGACTGGCGTCTGACACCAGCGATTTCGCCCGGAAGTAGTCGAGCCTGGTGACTTTGCCCGCCTTGAAAAAGGCCTCTGTGAGATTGAGAAACTCCTGCCGCTGCCCCAAGGCATCCTGTGCCACCTTGAGGTCCTCTTTTGCCTCAATCAGGCGGTAGAAGGACTGGGTAACATCAAAGGCCACTTCATCGCCGGTCCGAAGGGCTTCCTGCCTCTGGGCCTCCGCGCCTATTCTTGCGGACTTTGCGCTGTAATAAGTCTGGCCGCCATTAAAGAGAAGCTGCTTGCCTGCAACGCCGGCAAACGCCTCGTCCTTGTTGAAGTCCATGCTCGGCGGCGCGGTAGAGCCTCCCGGAGGCAGGCGGTTTGGTTCCAATCGATCATAGTAGGATAAAAAGGCAAGCTGCGGGAAAAATTGGGATTTGGCCGCGCGGTAGTCCGCCGTCAGTTCCCGGATTTTTTCAGCAGCCCCGCCAAGGGCAGGGTTAAACTGTCTGGCAAGGGCGAGGCAATCTTCGAGGGAAAGAGACTGATAGTTAAGCGGCTGCGCCGTCTCTGCATTCGCGTTTATACCGGATGACAGCGCAAGCAGAAGCGCAACAAAAGACAAAACAAGATGAAAAGCCCGTTTTCTGACTTCCACGGGATTGATGCAAATGGGGCTCGGCGTAGGGCTCCGGAATCTCATTTCCTCACCTTATCTCCTCTTTTAGCGCCCTCCATATGTTTTCCATAAGGTCTTCCCAGGATCAGACCTATAAACTCATCCTTATGAGAGTGTATCTTTTTCGTGCGTTCTGGCGGTAAATAACTCCTTATAACAGAAACGGCGAATATTATCACGGAGAGGAGCAGGAAAATCTTTATCGTGTCATGGATAAAGAATTCAGTTGCATCGGCGAGGCGTGAGCCGCGCGCAAGCCCGAGGATGTCATAAGTTGCAAGCCCGTCTGACATGGGACCTCCTTATAGTCATAAATATATAAAAATATTTATATGCGTGTCAAGGGGATACGGAAGCGTTCTTTATAGAGTATATCGAGGCCGCCGCGGGCCTTCAAACCTGCTCTGCAAATCCCCCAGGCCCGCGTGTGTATGGAAGGCTGCCTCGATGCGGAAAGGAATCCGATTGTTGTAAGGAATTGTAAGGAAATTTACAAAGAATTTACAAAACTTTTCTTTTATTTACACGAACTTAACCCCTTCTTAAAAAAAATTCCTGTAGGATTTCAATAGGTGTGCTTTGTCGATGGTGCCTTGTAACGATTTTAGGGCGACTTAAAGGCAATGAGGAGGTCGAAGCGACCACCTAAAGAAATTCAAAGAGCTGAAGGAACCATGACAGGCAGAATGATACGCGAGTGAAAACAAGGGCCAGGGATACCGTGAAAAAAAATATATTATTAACCGGGCGCACCTCGGCAGGTAAGACTGGAGTTATTAAAAAAGTGGGGTCTTCTCCAAATCGAGTGGGTAAAAAATGGGTACACGAGGGCAGAAAAGCCAATAATGGCAAGGGGATAGAAGGATTCTTTTAAGGGGAAAATCTGTCATGATAGGCGGATGCCAAAAAAGA
>JAJYJK010000080.1 GCA_021789555.1 Nitrospirota bacterium | reverse complement strand
GAAGGCGGAGGCCGCGAAGGCCAAAAAGGGGGCGGCCGGCGCCATCGGCGCGCTTCAAAGCTCGCTGACACGAATCGAGGGGGAAAGCACCCTCGATTTCGGCCAGGTGGCCGTATATCCCCAGGGCCCGGGCGGGATAAAGGCGTACCTGTATGACAATCCCGCCGTATCCGGCAATATTCTGGCCGTGGACATAGGATTTAATACGGTCATTTACACACTCTATTCCTGCTCCCAGGGAGAGATACTGACCGGCAAGACCTTTTACAAGAAGGGCATCCACGACATGGCGGTAAACGGCCTTTTCCCGGAGATCCAAGGGCATATACAGGGCAAGACCCTCACCCCGCTTGAAATTGACTATATCATGCAGACCGGGGTACTTCAAATGGGGTTCGACAGGATTGACATAACACCTGAGATAGCGGAGGTGGCCCGGGCCTATGTAAACGACCTCCTGGCCCTTGTGACAGGTGATTTGAAGGCCCACGGCGGTGTCGTGGCGTTCGATACGGTCCTCTTTTTCGGCGGAGGCGCAAGGCTCCTTACAGGGAAGATAGAGTCAAGCCGGGTAAAGGTGGTCGTGATGGAAGAGCCCGAGTTCGCAAACGCCATCGGCTTCCGGATAAAGGCGGAAGAGTCCGCTGCCGGCGGTTTGTAAGGGGCAGCCACTGATGCTTTTCCGCATTGAACTCAGGACCGACGATCCGAAACTGATAGAAATTCTTCTTGGCGTGAGGAATAGGGCCAAGTTCGTGAAAGGGGCCCTAAGGCACTTTATTTCCACAAAGCGGGGCAAGGAGACCTTCAGGTCTATGTCCAAGATAGAAGGCAAGAATCCGGAAGAAGGAAAAGTGAAGGAACGCCAGAAGCCCAAAGAATCCGGCCCCTTACCTTCTGATAATGATAAGAAGGTCAGCTACGATCTCGACAGGTTTCTTTGAGGGGGAAATGGATTTGAGGTGAATGCACTGAAAAAAGCGCCGGTGAATTGGTCTCGCTTTGAATGTTTAATATACCTTTGAAAGGGAAAGTATGATTTCCCAGGGGTATTAAAATGAAGGATGCTATTAGAAAACCAATCGCAAAGTCCGTCACGCCAACGCCAACCGGCGTTTATCGCATAAAAGCCGGTCCAGAGGTCGTCACAAAGCTCCGCAATCGGCCCTTTGAAGACAGGAAGAAAAAGGCTTCTGCGCGGCACTGCCGCTCCCAGGATAAAAATCCCGAAGAAGTCGAGTAAGATTCAAATTTATGCTTTAATTGCCATGTTGCAGTTTGATGTCCTAATGGTGATGTGTACTTCTGGAAATCAGCGGTAATTTCAGTTTTCGATAACTCTTCGTTCCCCCTTCAAACCCGCGTAGAACATACATTGTTCTCGATGCTAAGATTCGCCCTGAAGCTGGGCACGCGCCCTATCCTCGGCAAGATACCAGTTACGACCAGTATTCAAGAGGGTGCCTTTAACACCGCCACCTGAGAACAAACGGCATAGCGGCTTAAAAAGACTTTCTTACACTGGGAGAATCTTTGCAATTTTCATCGCATTGCGCCGAGCAAGACTGCGTCCACCTAGTGTCCTGTCCCTAACGCTTCTTTACATTTAGCGACCTTGGCAAGAATAGTTTCACATACATCTCCTTGCACCACAAGCCCCCCAACACACATCCACCCATGGCTACTTTGTCAGCTCTCTCAGCATATCCAGCCCGGAAGGGCCTTCATCAGGCACGTATTGGATGGCATGAGGGACGGCTTTGCTCATATCGGCCAATATGTCCTTGTCGAAACCGTATCCACCCCAGTATTGGGCCATCTGCAGAAACACTTTCTTGTCCCCGAAGAAGTTCTTTGCCTCGGGATATATCTCCCGCAGCGAACTGGCCGGCACGGCCGCCGAAGTACTGCCCTGCATGTCAAGGACACCGAGACAGCCATAGCCTATACGCATCGGGTCGCACAATGTGCCCGGTGTTATCAGTATCAGATCAATGAAGCCCCTGCCGCCGAAGGTATTTGAAGTCTTAAGAGGATAATAGAGCTTTTTACTTGCAAACCGATAGACGACCGGCTCAATGAATCTGGTATCACGGGTCAGTTCGACATAATCTACAACAAAGTATACCATCCCACGTCTGACGTAGTTTTCTACAACAGTTTCGGCTTTGGCATACTTCTTCCTAACCGGTAGCCCGCGCTTCAGGAAATAATCGTTGGCCCATTTCCTGAACTGCAGGGGGTCATTCACTCTGATCACGGTCATATCATGCGCGCCAAGTTTCTCGTGAAGGCGCACCTCGACCGCATGCGCCGAAGGCGGACCACCCTTGGAAAAGAAAACGAACTTCAAACCGTGGTCCTTAATCAGTTTCGCGGCCGCCTCAAAAGCCCTCGTCGGAGCGAGCGCCACCTCCGGCTCCGAAGGAAATGGAATAAATCTTATGATCCCCCCCTTGCGGTCCGCGTGCAGGTCGGTGCCAAGGATAAGGACCTCTTCTTCCCCGTTATGAAGTATTATCGCCTTCTGGGCCGTTTCACTCACCTCAGCTTTGGATGCATGTACCTGCCCCATGTCCGCGCAGGCTGTCCAGGGCAAAACGGCAACCAAAGTAAAAAGCGCAAAAAATAACAGTACTGTTTTAATTGTATTCATACCAACGCCCGCTTCTCAGGTCTTCGCCTAGACAGGGGCTGTTTTATCGATTACCTAGAAGTTGTGCCCTTGAAAGTCCATGATCTTATATTCCCGGCAGTAGCCTTCTGCTTCTCTTTGTCATACACGTCCTTGAGCACAGCGCGAACATCTGCGGCATTATTGGCGTCAGGGTTTGCCGCCAGCCAGCGCGATAGGTTCATTTCCGCAAGGCCGTTCTTGCCCAGTTCCTTCTCAACGAGCCCACAAGCAAGCGGAAGATCAGGCATGAGCATCGGCTGGTCCCTCAGGAATGTGACCCGCACGGGAATTCCCGGTGTCGAACTGGACACGGCCGAGATTATTTCAGCCGCATCCTTCATCTTCTGCGTGTCAAGGGCTAGTATGATGTCACCGGCTTTTAGCCCTGCCCGATTGCCGGACTTGCCGGGTATTACCCCCTGGACGTAAGCGCCGCCCGCTTCTCTCTTGACCAATTCAACCCCTATGAACGCCTTGGACCGGCCGCCCTGGGCAGGCATCTGGGCCTCCGGCACTACATCAACCTGCATGGGCTTATACCTTGCCTCCGCCAATTTGAAGGTGGCCTTGCATTCGTCGCCGGCATATGAAAGCTCGTCGCTGTTCGAGGCCAGGGAGACCATTTCCAGGATCCTCGCCAGATGGGCACTGAGGGCCAACTTCTGGATCGCGGGGTCGCTTGACTTGCTGGCCTCTTCAAGAGCGGTGTCATCCTGATCGAGCGCCTGGAGCAAATCGGCCTTGCTGAAAAACTGCTCATTGCCGCCCTTGAACATCATGCCGCCCTCGCCGGACCTGATATCACTATACAGGCCAGCATAGTCCGTCGTGCCATAATATGTAGAGGTCGCTATCCTTTTTCCTAGCCTGAGGGTGGCCCCCTTACTAAGCAGAAGGCACACTATCTTGCGGCTTTTTTCCCTGGCCGCGCCGCTTTGTGCTTTGTCAAACGTGTCCAACGCAACATAAAGAGCCGACCGGTCTCGCTCAAAAGGCGGATCGTTATGAACGACATACGTTGAGACCCCTTTTTTTAAAAGCAGGTCCACTAAATCGTAATCTGAGTTCCTGATGGCCCTGCCGAGTAAATTATAATGCATGGCCTTGCCAAACACTCTATTGAGGTCTGCCCCGCGCTTAAGGAGGGCTGAAACCACATCGCCCCTGTGATTCAGGACAGGATCTTCGACTATCCACTCCGTAACAGTCTCCCCCAGTTTGTTCTTGGCGTAGATATCAGCGCCATTATTGATCAATTCCGCTACCAACTCAGGCGCAAAGAAGTCAATATTGAACACCAAGAGGTCACCATCGCTGGACTTGGCATTGACATTGGCCCCGTATTTTATCAGCAGTTCTGCCTTCTCCACCGGGTCGGGTCCCTGCGGACATAACTCCAGAGGCAGTTTGCCTTTGTTGTTCCTGGCGTTTGGGTCGGCCTTCCGCTTCAGGAGAAGTTCGACCGATCGGGGGGAACCGTAGATGATTGCCGTTTCCAGAAGATCATTTATCTGCCGGGCGCTCAGGCCATTGTCGAGCATGCTACGGAGCGCGCCCATGTCGTCATAGACTAGCGTCTCCTCGGGTTTTGCCTGGCCGGTCAGGGTGAAGAAGCCCTCTCCGGCCGGGGCGCCGTCGACCTGGACAAGCACCCTGTAGCGCCCGGGGTAACGGAGCCCCAGGTCGTCATCGCCGAAACTGTACGCGATCCCCCCTTTTCTGTTCCGGTCCTGGGGGGGGAGATACTTGCCTCCGGGTTCACCGCCTATCGAGGCCAGAAGCCGGCCAACTCTCGCACCGCGCCGGGACAACACAGGATATGAGGAGCTCTTAAGTATGTCGCCTGTTGGCGCATACCAGGAAACCGTAATCGTGTGCCACGTTGCGCCCTTCACGCCCGGCAAGCTGCTGTAGTCGATCTGAGCTACTATGGTGCGCACGCTTTTGCGGTCGAAGTTTTCCGCGAAATTCCTGTCTGCATACGGCGGAGGACCGCTTTCGAAGAAACGCACACCCTTAATGGACAGGGATGTTGGTGCCGCCGGGCTCACCGCCAGGTTAAAACGTTCAAGGTCGGCCAGATTGCCGATTGCAGCTACCCCCATGGAAGAATTGAAGAGCACGTAGAGCGTGTCTCCGCGCATGGCGATTTGGTGTCCCGAAGAGCGCATCATCTCAAATGTCCCGCCATCGGCGATCAGCACCAGCTCCTTTGCCGTTGATGCAATAATCCCAGCTGGTGTGAGTGCCAGGCCGGTCACTGTGGATGAAGGGGCAGTGTACAGAAGGGTCACGCTTCCGTCCTTTCGGTTTATGCGTGACACCTTGTTCCCTGCGGCTACAAATATCGCATTGTCATTGGCGGCCACGGCGGTAACGGCCTTGTCAGACTCATGCACAAGCTCTATATCCATCGGTCCGGCTCCCTTGGCCACATGGAGGTAATAAATCGAGTAGCGGCCCGTCCGCGGATTAAGGCCTGCGGCGTAAACCTCGTTGCCGGCGGCTGCAAGCACGTCTATCTTTGTCACTGGCAGGGAGACTACCGGCTGAAATCCCACTATCGGAACGCCCTTTTTATCGGACATTTTTTTGCTTGGCTCTGCCAGCAGGCCGATGTCCTTTCCGGCCGCCAGCAACATCAAACCGTTTGGCAGGTGTGTAACGGCAGAAACCTTGTCCTTGGTTGCAACGGCCACGATGTACTCCTTCATGGGGTTCAGGAAATACGTCAGCCCGTCTGACTCGTATGCGATTACCGGGTGGCCATCCGGGTCCACGCTGAACATCGCACCGCTTTTGCCGACCCCCGCCGGGGGCAGAACCCAGCGGGCTGACACCTTTGTCCCTACGGGTAAGAGGAATGTGGCGTCCTGATAAAGGCTCATCTTTATCTGCGCTTTGGCCCTCTTTGCCGGCATAACGGTGGCAGCCAGGCCCTTGCCGGTCAAACATGTAGAAAAGAACAGCGCCGCCAAGGCCCATGCCAATGCGGCATGCTGGTTTACTTTCCGAACTGAACCCATTGAATTTCCCCCTCCTGCGCCTGAGTGCTGTCCTTGTTGAATTGTTTCATGAAGGAATCCGGATCAACGCCCGTTATCTGCGATGTCTCATCTAAAAACTTGTAAAAGGCACGGTAGGCGACTTTGGAATACAACCGTCCTCCCTCCCGGGCGAACTCGGCCCGGGAACTCAGCGCCTCTGGCAGCTTTGACACGACGAAATCGGCAGTATCGGCTCCTGCTTGTGGCGCTCCGCCCTGTTTCGCCGAAAGGACGACCTTGGCCAGTCCGATTAGATTGTCATAGTGTCCCTTGACCGTTTCGCCAAGGTTTTCCTCTATAGCTTTCCCGGTTTCAGTCTCTATGTAGCCGGTCGCTTTGTCGGCTGAATAATTGGTCACCAGATAAACAGTCATCGCATCGGGGTTCGGAGAGCTGCCTGCCGCGGCGGCGCCTGTCCGGAGGTCCGGGGAGCTCTGCGGCTGAGACTCTCCGGAAGCCGGGGCGCCACTCTGGTCTCCAGGCAGTATCTTTGCCATCATACCCGCCAGGTTCATCATCTTTCTATTTATTACGACGGGCAGCGATAGCCTGAGCTTCTCCCTTTCCGGATCGGCCATAGGTTTAGCCGTGGCATTGGCCCAAAGCCCGTTCCTGCGGCTCAGGGCCGCATAAAAGGCAGAGGCGTCTTCGTCCGAGAGCGAACCATCCTGGACAAGCTTTGCGTAGAGGCGGTTTACGACGTCCTGCGCATCGAGATATTCCTTCCACTGCTCCTGGGTGAATCCGGGAAACGGCACAGCGCCGCCCGAGACTCCGGATGCCTGTCCGGCATCCGTCACGGACAGTGGCTTTGCTGCCGGCATGAGGGCCAATATCTTTGCCATTCGCTCGCGAAATGCCGTTTCCTCCCTCTTAACATCATCGGCGCGCTGTTTCTCTATCTGGGCATTCCTGAGGTTCTGCTGGATTACCTTGTCGTCCGGCGTCCTCTTCAGCGCCTTTTTGTACAGTTCTATTGAAGTCTCCCAGTCTTTCCTCTCGTAGGCCCTGTTGCCCTGTTCATTGAGATCATACGCCTCCTTCTTCCGCTTCTTTTCCGCGGCAGCCCGTCCCTGCGCAATCTTCTCAAACAGGTAGTCTATCCAAGAGCCCCTGTTCTCATCGCGGCTATTGTCGCCGCTTCCGGAAGAGACCTCGCCCGAGGATGAATCGCAGATCACCTGGCCGTTCTCGCATGTGCATGGTATCCCCGCCGACGCCCAGGAGGCCGCGGAGCCTTCGCAATCGAACGCGGGCCCCGAAGCATCGGGAACTCCTGCCGCAAAGGCGGGGCCGGCTGCAAACAGTACGATGGCCGCCGCGGCCAGCAGCCAGAAAAACAGCAACCCCTTATGGACCGTTTTTGTTGTCATGGCTGTCCCCGTTACCATTTTTCGCCCACGATCTCGTTTCGTTTTCCCCTGTATTCCTCCTCGCTTATAAGCCCGTCCTTCTTAAGCGCATCGAGCTCACGGAGCCTCTGCATGGGCCCCTCCGTCTTGACTTCGGACTCAGAGTCGATATCTAGAAACGGCAACCCTTTCGTCCGCTTCAGGTTCAGGCCGTGATAGATCAGCATGAAAATGGCGACCCCCAGCCATACGGCCATGAAGATATAGATCATGAATTTCACGGCAAGAGGCGCGTCATTTTCGGAGAGGGTAGAGCCAACGAGAACCGTAAATGCTATCCCGAACGCTATCATGAAAGCCAGACCAATTACCGACCCTGCCGACACGGGCTTGCTTGGTTTTACCTTCATCTCAGTAGTCCTTTCAGCATATACTGCCGGTTATTTTGCGAATGGATTGACTTCATAATATCTTTACCATTTCACTTCCTGTGATTACCCATTGCCCGCCTGCATTATCAAGTAAAAGGTAATACCCGACACCGGAATCGGGCGTTGCTGCATGCTTTACATATGCAATCGCTTTTGTCTTGTCTCTATTGAAGCCCACGCGCGAAACGGCCGTCCGCCCCGTATCGAAGGGGCTCAGCCTCTCGCCGCGTTGCTCACGTATCTGAATATGCAGGCCGCTATCGCCCGTTATGGAGTTGTTACCCGGGAACCTGTCTTCGAGCCCGGCGCTCTTTTCGTTCTTCCTGTTAAAATCCTCTATTATCGAGGCATCGGCGTTCCTCCAGCCGTCCCCGCTTACCTTCTCCGGCAACGTCTCCTTTTCCAGCACGACAAAATCGGAGGGTATGCCGCCGAGCTTCTTCGAGGAAAATATGGTCGAGTAGATCTCGTATTCCCCGGCCTTGATGACACCGGGGCCCCCGGCCGCCTTCGGCGCTTTGTCCGCACTCGCCTCTACCACTTCGAGCTTATAGCCCTTGGGGAAGACGATGGACACACGGACCTCGTTATCAACGTATTTGTTAGAGAAGGATTTGATCAGTATCGGCGTGGAGAGAATCTTCTTCCTTATGGGCTTGTCCAGCGGGCAGAACATTTTGGTCTGCGCGATATCGGCATCGATGAAGTACTCGTCAAACCAGCCCTCGCCCGAGCCCGAAACGAGGGCGTCCGTCATATTAATCGACCTCGTATTACAGTCGCCCACTACCAGATCTTTCGATAATCTTACTTCTATCCCCTTGACGGCTTTGGCGCTGACCAATTTGGAGACATACTCTTTCTGAGCGTCCTCGACCTTGAGCCCTTCGGCCACCGCCACGGTGGCTAATAGAAAAACACATGCAAATGCGGCACACAGCAACCTGCTCATAGCGTCCCTCCGTGTCGGGGCCTGCCGCCCCGCATAGCATGCACTGCCGCGTCAGCCAGATTGATTATACAATACTGTAGCGCAGGAAAGAGGAGGCGGTTACAAAATAGGGTATAATTGATTGCGGCTATAACCCGTTTTGGCAACTTGTTTTGGGCGGATGTAGTAAATCTCGCCGGCAAGGTCGCCGATAGCGGCAGGAAAAAGTCCTACCGCTATTGCATCGGGGGCCTCAGGTGACGCAACTTGAAAACAAACTGAGGCAGAAGAATCTTTTTTGCACCGGTTGCGGGTTCTATAGCAATCCTGTCTCCGCCAGCCCGGTGCCTTCTCCACCCCCAGGGGCCTCCCGATTAATAAGGTAGCGTAAAATTTTCCGAGTAAAATCTTGAGGTAAAAAGAGGGGGTGTATTCTCCATTGTTCTGCCAGGAACAAGAAAGGAGGATACAACCATGTCAGCAAAGGAACTGACGAAATTAACGTTAACAGATTTATGGAAGGGACCCAATGGTTTTTGGGATGTGTGGGACAGGCAGGAGGAAGCGGTCAAGGAGGTCCGAAGGAGGTTTATGGAAGGGGCGCTTGAGGCGGAGAGGGAGATGCTGGTTGCTGCAAGCCTTATGAGCGCAAGACCGACAGAAAGGGCCATCGAAACGGCTACTGGAAGCGATGGATAACCCTTAAGTTCAAACGCGATCTCTGGATGTTTCATAACCGTCCATTCTTTCTGCGATAGGGGGCTCGGCTTAAGTAGAATATTATCTGAAACTCCCAGCTTTCCTATATCAAGGCACAGTCAAAAGAGACGAAGCTATCGGCCTGGTTTGCTCCCGGTTCCCGCAGATATCTTCGATGACCATAAATATAAATCATTATGACGAAGAGATGGCAATATCGTTTTTTATGGAGCGCACTATTAATGTGC
>JAJYJK010000079.1 GCA_021789555.1 Nitrospirota bacterium | reverse complement strand
CCACAATAAAACTCGGCGAGCGCACCGAGACCTTCGACTCCGAGGGGGAAGTTACCGAAAGGGGCCCGGTGCCGGCCGATGCAAAACCCCTCCTTGAGGCGCTCTCGCCGTTCAGGGGCAGGATAAGACAGGTGCCCCCGATGTACTCCGCCCTGAAGGTATCGGGCACGCCGCTTTACAGGCTCGCCCGGCAGGGGGTCCAGGTTGCGCGCGAGGAGAGGGAGGTGGAGATAAGCGAGCTTGAGCTGCTCGGTTACGCTCCTCCTTTTGCGAAACTCCTCATCGCCTGTTCAAAGGGCACTTACATCAGGGCGCTCGCGGACGACATCGGCATCGCGGCCGGCTCCTTCGCGCACATAACCGGGCTCCGGAGGCTGGCTATCGGCCCTTTTGACGTAAGGGACTCGGCAAGCCCGGAAGATTTGGGCGAGGCAAAGCCGGCCGCATTCTTTACAATCGATCAGGCCCTGGGGTTTTTCCTTGAAGAGCTGAGCATCGGCGGAGAGGACTTGCGGAGGGCCAGTAACGGGGCCCCGTTCAGGACAAACCTTCCGATTGCGGGCAGCGTCAGGATAAAAGACCCGGAGGGAAAGCTGCTTGGCATAGGGACGGCCCTGAAGGGGCTGGTCAGGGTCGAGCGGCTGCTGCGCCTTTCTTCCTGAAGTTTTTTGCGGCCGCCAGCATGCCGCGCGCCCACTCCGGGGTGCCCAGGGCGTGGGTATGGGTGTATGTCGCAAAGACGTTCTTATAGACGAGGCCGTCCATTCCGCCTTCAATCCCCGTGCCCCGCTCCATCTTTAACGCGAATTCGACGCCGGGAAGCGCCTTGCCGGCAAGGCGCGCCGGGTTTGAATAATGAAACTCATGCCCCCGGAGCACCGCGCCCCTGGGGTAGAAGGCATTCTTCGCGCAGACCCTGGCCACACTGTAACCGTGGGCGACGGGTCTTTTTTCTAGCGTTATGCCGAAGGGAAATACCCCGGCCATCGGAAACCTCCCGCCGTTTAGCTCGATATGGGAGGCCAGGTACATAAGCCCTCCGCACTCGGCATATACGGGAAGCCCCTGCTCGATGCGCCCCTTGAGGGCGCGCAGGAAGGCCCGGTTCCGGGAAAGCTCCACCGCGTGGGTCTCCGGGAAGCCGCCGCCTACGTAAAGCGCATCCATATCCGGGAGGGGCCCTTTTTCCGAAAGGGGGCTAAGGATTTTCAGCCCGGCGCCGAGGGCCTCGAGGGCCTCCAGGTTTTCCGGATAATAAAATTGAAATGCGCTGTCCCGGAGGACGCCGATCACCACCCCAGCCCCGCTTCTTTTTGTCGCCGCCCGTCTGCCTGTTGTTTTTACTGATTCCCCGGCCGCCCTGATAGGGGGCGCGCTCCGGGCGATCCGCAGGATGCCCTCAACGTCCACGGATTTCGTTATGAGCCTTACGGCGGTCTCTATGGCCCCTTGCGCCTCCGGGTGCTCCTGATAGGCAAGAAGGCCCATGTGCCTCTCCGAAAGCAGGCCCCCCCCATCCGGGCCGCCCTGGTTTTTGAACCTCGGGATTGCGCCCAGGACGTTCAGTCCCGTATAGCGCTCAATCGACCCCCTGAGCATCGCCTCGTGCCTTGCGCCCGCCACCTGGTTTAAAACGACCCCGCCAAGCGCGAGCCCCGGATCGAATTTCATTATGCCCAGCACAAGCGCGGCGGCTGTCCGCGTCATCTTGGAGGCGTCCATCACCAGCACGACGGGGGCTTTTAGAAGCTCCGCGAGCCTGGCCGTGCTCTGGGAGCCCTGAAGGTCCATGCCGTCGAATATCCCGCGGTTGCCCTCGATAAGGCAGATGTCCGCGCCGGCCGCACGTGAGATGTAGGAGGGGAGGATATTTTCTTCCCCTATGAGGAAGGGGTCCAGGTTATAGCACGGCGCTCCGCTGGCCGCGGCCAGCCATGCCGCGTCTATATAATCGGGGCCTTTCTTGAAAGCCAGGGGTTTTAGCCCCCGCTGCCTGAACGCGCCCAATAGACCAAGACTAAGGGTAGTCTTGCCGGAACCACCCTTGAGCCCGGCCACGACTACCCTTGGGGACCTGTTCAATTTATCTTTTGAATCTTTACTTTTTAAGGCCTTTGATTCCAGCTCCTTACTTTATCATCCCTTTTTCCCTGAGGTACTCCTCAGAGGGGATCTCTACGGAACTGGAGCCGCCGCCGTAAGAGTACATGAGCCGGCCGACGTCTATCATGGCCCTCATGGCCTTCTTGACGTTATCCGGGGTCTCGCTGGTCTCGGCGGAGACACCTTTTATTATATCTTTTTCCTTCAGCTTCTTCTTGCCTTTGGCGGCCTGCACAAACGCGTAAATTTTATCTTGAAGTTCTGCCAGTTCCATGCTCCACCTCCAGCTCTTTAAGTGGTTTTAACTAATTTTCCGCCAGTTTTTCCTTCCGCTCCTCTGCTGCCCCTGCCCCCTCATGCCCCTTCTGCCCTTCCGGAGCCCTTTGCCTGGCCCGCGGGGGCAGGACAGGCCCGGAAGCAGGCGGGCGCGATTTTAGCCTGCTAATGGGCGCGCCCGCCGCTACGGCTATTCTACCACTTGAATGCGGCTGATGTCCTGAACGTGTCTCTTGCGAACGTGAAGTCGTCGATGTGCTGATAGGTAAACGGTATGCCGGTCTCCCTGAAGAAGGCCTCCCACCCGATCCTGTCAATCCACTCGCCCAACCTCTCGTGCTTCTTTGCGCCCTTGGCATAGGTGTCGAGGATGTTTTTGACGGCCTCAACGACCTCGGGCCACCTGGGCGGATTGTTCTTTATGTAGGGGATTGCCAGCTTGGAGAAGGAGGGCCCTTTCCTCAGGCTGCCTATCTTGCCGCCCACGACGATGGCCACGCCGTCCTGCTCGGGGTTGTGGATGTTTATGGGCGGGCAGACCGTGAAGCAGTTGCCGCAGTACATGCACTTGTCCGCGTTTATCTTTATGCTCTTCTTGGCCGGGTCCGGGCTGATGGCCCTCGTCGGGCACGCGGAGATGGTGGTCGGTATCTCGCACATGTTCTTTACCAGGTCATGGTCGATTACGGGGACCTTCCTGTGAATGGCCACGACCGCGATATCGGAGCAGTGCACCGCGCCGCACATGTTCACGCAGCAGGCAAGGGCCAGCCTGGTCTTTGCCGGCAGCGTCTTCTCGTTGAAATAAGGGAACACCTCGTCCATTATGGCCTTCACCAGACCGGAGGCGTCCGTGCATGCGCTGTGGCAGTGGACCCAGCCCTGGGTATGGACCATATTGGAAATCCCCGACCCTATGCCGCCAGCCGGGAAGCCGGCATCCTGGGCGGCCTTCTTTATCTGGGCCACATTCTCTTCCTTGGTGGTCATGAACTCGACGTTGTTGCGGGTCGTCCAGCGGATATAGCCGTCGCAATACTTGTCCGCGATATCGAGCATGGCGCGGATGGACTCAGTCGAAAGCAACCTGGGAGAGGCCACCCTGACGGTATAGACCTTGTCTCCGGAGTCGGCCACGTGAACCATGCTGCCGGGGGTCATGACTTCATGATATTTCCACTTCCCGTAATTTTTCGCGATCACGGGCGGAAGCATCTTGGAATAATGAGGCGGACCGATATCGGTCTTCCTCTTTGCTTTTGCCTCTTGCTCGGTCAACCAAGCCATTTTTGATTCCTCCTTTACGGTTTATCCGGACAATTATTTATTGCCGTTAAGGTCCTCTTCCTTCCAGAAGAAGAACGGGTCTTTCCTGGGCTCATATACCTGCTGCGCCTGGGGCTCCACGCCGATTGCCTCGAGGAAGCTCCTCATGCCCTTCACCTCGATGACCTCGCCGATCCTCTCCCTGGGCTTGGCGTTGTCGTCCCACCACTCCCATATCTTGTCGACAAGCTCGGTGAACTCGGTATACGGAGGCTCCATCTTTATGAACGGAACGATGACCCACGAAAGCAGGGAGCCGACGACGATGGGGGCCTTGGAGCCTATCAGGATGCTCGCGCCCTTCTCGCCGGTGGCCTTCAGGGCCTTTGTCATCTTGGATATGCAGTGCATGCAGCGGCTGCAGTTGGCATCGTCTATCTTTAGCTCGCCGCCGCTGTAGCTCATGCACCCGGTCGGGCACATATCCACGATCTCGGCCTGAACATCCATCCCGCCCTTGGCGTAGTTCTTCACCGCCGCCTGGTCAACGGCGATCTTGCCCTTCCATGTGCCGATGACGGAGCAGTCCGCGCGGGCTATGGAGGCAACGCAGTCCACGGCGCAGCCGGCTATTTTGAATTTGAACTTATAAGGCCAGGCCGGCCTGTGGAGGTAGTCCTGATACATCTGCGTGAGGTGGTTGCAGAGGTCCATCGTGTCTATATTGGCCCACTCGCACCTGGCCTTGCCGACGCAGCAGGCCGGGGTCCTAAGGGCTGAACCGGAACCGCCCAAGTCCCATCCCCTGGAGGTGACTTCGGCAAAGAGAGGCTCGAGGGCCTCCGTCCTGCAGCCGAGCAGGACCATGTCGCCGGTGGAGCCGTGCATGTTGGTAAGCCCGCTGCCGTATTCGTCCCACAGGTCCAGGATCGTCCTGAGGTCGTCGGTCTTGTAAAACATGCCGCTGGGCTGGTTAATCCTCACGGTGTGGAAATGGGCAACACCGGGAAACTCAGTCGGAAGGGAGGAATACCTGCCGATAACGCCGCCGCCGTAGCCAAGGACGCCCACTATGCCGCCGTGCTTCCAATAGCCGCGCCTGTCCCTGTAGGACTTTTCAAGCTGGCCCAATTCGTCGTTGGCCATCTCGCTCTTCTTTGCCGCTTTCTTTATTTCCTTAACAAAGCTAGGCCATGGGCCTTTTTCGAGCTCGTCAAGAAGCGGCGTCTCGTACTTCTTCATAAGGTCCTCCTTATTCGGTTTTTTCACAAAAAGAGAAACAAGCTTAAGCCTAATATACCCAATTATTTAGAATCAAATAAAAAAATCTAATCAGCAAATCACTAATGCTTATAGTTTTAGATCATCTGCTTATTTCATCTTTGTCTCCCCCCTCCGTCTGCGGCCTGAAAAAGGACAAGGTCAAAATTGAGGAAAAATAAGTGAAAATGCAACCGGCGTCCGTAGTATATATGAAAGGCGGGGGCGTATGCAAATCCAAAAAACCCTTCATTTGACCGACATATTCTTTGGTGATAAGGTTTCAATTATGAAGGCTATCTGGAAGGGGAGCATAAGTTTTGCCCTCGTCAGCATCAGGGTAAAGCTCTATCCCGCAACCCTCGGGAAGGACATCTTTTTCAGGCTCCTCCACAAGGCCGACAACATGCCCGTCGAGTATAAAAGGCGCTGCCCCCCGGACAACAAGGATTTGTCCCCGCATGAATTGAAAATGAAAACGAGAATAAGAAATTGCCGCGCGATGAACGCAGGGCCCCCGATTTGGAATCCTGACATCAAGCAATAAAGGAGGACACACCCGCATGAGCAGGGTCTATCTGCTTGCCAATGTCATCCCGGGAAAGGAACGCACCATTCGCGACACCCTGAGGGGAATCGGCGGCATCAGGGACGCCGACGTCGTCACCGGCCAGTATGACGTAGTGGCGACCATAGAGGCCAAGGACACAAACGAAATATTCAACAAGATACTAAAAAGGGTGAGGAAGGTCCGGGGGCTCACGAGGACTGAGACATTCGTGGCCGTGGAGTAAGGAAGCCCACCCGCCCGCCCTTTTTCTTATTCTGTGGGGGGCAAAAGCCCCCCACACCCCCATCCATCTGCCGCAAACAATCAATAGGGACTGACATGACAGGAGATTCCGCCATTCGCACTCGCCCGGCAATGGCGGTTTGAGAGCGACATGGCTTTTTTCCGTTGCCGATGCCAGCGAATTGAAGCGAAAAAGCCGTGCATGTTTGAGCCGGGACCCAGCGTTTCGAGTGCTCGGCGAGTTTGCACGGCCTTAGCGGAAAGAGCCTTGCAGCTCTCAACCTCCCGCTGCCGTCTTGGTTTTTTAGGGGTATGGGGGCTTCGCCCCCATACCTTAAGGGCGGGAGGGTGGGTTATAATTAAATAGTGTAAAATTCCCCATGAGCGTGCGAAAAGATTACAGGCAGGGCAAAAACCAGAGGGCGGCAAGGAATGGCGACCAGGTGCGCGTCCTGACTGCCCCGGCTGATGCGGAGAGGGCCGAACGGCTCCGTGAGGTCCTGGACGGCCTTATTGAGATAAACAGGGCCGTGCCGATAATAGTCGAGGGCAAAAGGGACGCCTCGGCGCTCCAATGTCTCGGTTTCGAGGGCGAGATAATAATCCTGCACAGGGGGCAGAACCTCTACGACTTCTCCGAGCAGATGCTGGAGAGCTACGGCAAAATGGTCCTGCTGCTGGACTGGGACGAAAAGGGCGACCAGATGACCAGGGCCCTCGAGGAGAGCCTTAAAGGACATTTCGAGGAATTCCGCTTCTTCCGCGACACCATCAGGATATTGTGCCAGAAGGACATAAAGGACATAGAGGCGATACCCACACTGCTTAGGAGGCTCGAAGGGATTGCTGGAAAAAGCGCGCCTGGGCCGGATTTCTGAGCAAAAGGCCGTAAAATACCTGGAAAAAAGCGGCTACAAGATACTTTGCCGTAATTTCCGCGTGAAAAAGGCGGAAATAGACATCATCGCGGAGGACGGCCCCTGGCTTGTCTTCATAGAAGTCAAGGCCAGAAGCTCGGGGCTCTTCGGCGCCCCGGAAGAGGCCGTCACCCTCAAAAAACAGCGCAGGATAATGGATGCCGCCCGCAGCTACATGGCCCTCGAAAAAGCGCAGAGGCCGGCCCGGTTCGATGTGATAGCCATAGGCCCCGGCGGGCTGAAGCACATAAGGGACGCCTTCGAAACAGATTAGCCCTGGGAGGGGTGAAATAAACCAAATGGCCCCGAACTAATTCGAAACACCTTGACAAAATACAGCAATTGCATAAATTATATAGCATGCAAAAAGAAAGCAAAACGATCTTCGAGATCCAGGCTGAGATATGCAAGACCATCGCAAGCTCAAAGAGGCTTGAGATAATCAACGCGTTAAAGTCCGGGGAGAAGAGCGTCACGGAGCTTGTCGACATCCTGGGCGTACCCAAGGCTAACGTCTCTCAGCACCTGGCGATGATGCGCCACAAGGGGATATTGAAGACAAGGAGAGACGGCGTAAACATCTATTACAGCATCGCCCATCCCAAGGTCATCGAGGCCTGCAACATGATGCGCGAGGTCATGGTCGATATGATGAGAGAGCGCAAAAAGATCGCCCGTCTCATAGAGTACTAGGCTGGATTTTTTCTAATCCCACCCGCCCCACCCTCAAATAGTATGGGGCCCCGCTCCAAACCTCGGGAAAAATCAATTCTGCGAAAAGCAGAGGGCAGCGCCAGCAATGACGGCGTCTCTCAACAGTGGTGAATTCCACATAAATCGTGTGCAAAGCAGAAGGCGGATGGGCGGACTCCATAAAATCGCTTTAGCTGCCGGAGTTGGGCTATAATAATCCGTTGTCCGGCGAACGGTTTTTTGGTTTTGCCCGGCAAGCGGCAAGCTACGATAAAAGGGCGGGATGAAGAGATTATTTCTTAAGAAGACCCTCGAGTCGATTCAGGAAGAGGCGTTTGACGAGACCCACAGTCTCCGGCGTTCGATAGGCCCCGTAAACCTGATCCTGCTTGGCGTCGGCGTCATCATAGGGGCGGGGATATTCGTGCTTACGGGGCAGGCGGCGGCCCAGAACGCCGGGCCGGGCATTGTCATCTCTTTCCTGCTGTCCGCCGTCGCGTGCGGTTTTTCGGGCCTCTGCTACGCGGAGTTCGCCTCGATGCTGCCCATAGCAGGCAGCGCCTACACTTACGCGTACGCCACCCTCGGGCAGTTTCTGGCATGGATAATCGGCTGGGACCTGATACTCGAATACACGCTCGGGGCCACAACCGTATCCATCGGGTGGTCCGGCTATTTTCTGAGCTTCCTTAAAGACATCGGCATAAACTTCCCGGCGGCGCTTTCGGGTCCGCCGTTTGGCTTCAACCCCGAACTCCACAGATGGTTTCTCACCGGGGCTTTCTTCAACCTGCCCGCCGTCCTGCTCGTTGCCTTCGTAACCGTGATACTCGTGCTGGGCATCAGGGAGTCGGCCGCCGTGAACGCCGCGGTCGTCTTCATAAAGATTTCCATAATCCTGGCATTCATCTTCGTCGGGATCCATTATGTAAAGCCGGCCCTCTGGCACCCCCTCATACCGCCGAACAGGGGACAGTTCGGGTTGTTCGGATTCAGCGGGGTGCTGCGGGGGGCGGGTGTCATATTCTTCGCCTATATCGGCTTTGACGCGGTCTCCACCCTCGCGCAGGAGGCCAAAAATCCGAAACGCGACATGCCGATAGGCATCCTGGGCAGCCTCTTCATCTGCACGGTCCTGTATATCGTCGTTGCGCTGGTGCTGACCGGCGTCGTCAGTTACACGAAACTGAATGTCCCGGCCCCCTTTGCGGTGGCGCTGGACGCCATGAAGGTCTACTGGTTTTCGCCGTTTTTAAAGATCGGGGCGATAGCCGGGCTCACCTCGACCGTGCTGGTGCTGCTGCTGGGCCAGTCCAGGATTTTTTTTACTATGGCCAAGGACAGGCTGCTTCCCAAATGGGCCGCAAAAATCCACCCGAGGTTCAGGACCCCCTATGTAAACACGATGCTCACCGGGTGCGTCACGGCGGTCGCGGCGGCCCTCCTGCCCCTGGGGATAGTGGGGGAGATGGTGAGCATCGGCACGCTGCTCGCCTTCGCGATAGTCTGCTCCGGCGTGCTCGTATTAAGGTACACCCGGCCGGACGCCAAGAGAGTATTCAGGGCGCCCGGCGGCGCGGCCACGCCTGTGCTTGGCATAATCTCATGCCTGTACCTGATGGCCAGCCTGCCCCTTGATACCTGGCTCCGGCTAATCATATGGCTTGTAATCGGGCTCGTCATATATTTCACTTACGGCATCAAATACGCGCACGCGCACCTGAAAAAATCCAAACCCCCTGCTTCCGCGACCTCAAGGGCCTGATTTTTGTTTGGATAGTTTTACATTTTGCATATGGCTTTGCTGGTAATTTCACAATGGATTGAACTTGTCTCACTGGTCTATTTGACCGGCTATCTTCTGTGCCGTATCCGGGTCCTGGGGCCCCTTGTCAGGCCCGGCCCCGCTCAGGGCTTTTTTCTTCCGGCCTGGCGGCCATTCGGCATCGCTGTAACGCTTGTTATCGCGACAAGTATTACGGGATTGCTCATGACCGCCTCTGGCATAAGCGGCCAACCCTTCCCGGCTTTCTTAAGTCTGCTGCCGATGATTCTTTTTAAAACACACTGATTTCCTATATGGGAAAGAGTGCGAAATCTCTTTTTAACACGCCCTACGGCCACCTGGAGATTATTAAAATAATCCTTTTCCTGGCCCTGCTCCATTTTTTGGGCCGGACGAGCTACGAGACAACCCTCCGGTTCAAGCGGCTTATCGGATTCCAGGCCCTTATCGTACTGGCGATTCTGCTTTGCACCGCGATGCTGAAATTCCAGATTCCCCCGTGCCATTTCCAGCTTAATTATATTAATTAATCCC
>JAJYJK010000078.1 GCA_021789555.1 Nitrospirota bacterium | reverse complement strand
CATAACCGGGAGATCGTCTATGACTGGATGACCACGCCAAATTCCGATTTCGGCGGGCGTTCCCCGGCCGATATCGTGCGGGAGAAGGGGTTTTCCGGGCTCTTGGCTATAAAGGGCTATCTGAGAATGAAAAAGGGGACGGTTCTATTTAAGGAGCGACGGGGACGAGCAAATTCCGGAAGTGCTGGAAAATAGAACCGTGCCCATTTCAAATCCGGGACACATCCCACATTTTTAAAAGATTAAGTCGCTGGATTCCGTGTAGGGGTACGAATGACGGCAAAAGACAAAAGGCGGGCGGAGCAAGCCCCGCCCCTACGCCCAAAAAAATACTTCAACCAGTATTCGCCACAATTGCGGCTTGCCTGCCAGCTCGGACTTGAGGGCAAACTCCGCACAACTTGTATCATAGCGCCAGGTGCGGTCTTCTGGACGCAGTCCTCGCTAAAAGCATGCAGCCGTAAAAGACAGGTTTTTACCAGAATTTTTGACAAAATAGATTAAGCCATCCTCTTCTCCTGAAATCCACAAAAAGAGTTGCCCCCTTCCTATATCACTGTAGAGGGTTTTTTTTGCAAAAAATGTGACCACTGTCCAGAGAGGGGGCCAAAAATGAAAAAATTGTTTTCCATAGGCATAGTGGCAGCGGCCGCGCTTGTACTCATACCCACGCCGGCCCACGCGGCTTGGGAATACTACACCTACGGAGGATTCGACTCGGTCGTTTCCGCCTGGCAGAAATGCGCGCTCATCTTCAGCGACAGCAACTATAACGGCCTGTTTTTCCCTATTGTCATGATAGGGGCGTTCATCGCGATCACGGCCGTCTACACGAAGGGCCTTATGGGCCATTACGCCACCATCGGCTCCTGGGCGGTCCCCACCATGCTGGGGATACTGATCTACCTGGCCCTCATCCTCCCCAAGGACTCCCTCATGATATACGACCCGGTGCTGAACCAGGGCCCGGTCGAGGTGAGCGGCATACCCACTGGTATCTCCGTCTTCGCAGGGGGCATGAACGAGATACAGGTCGGGCTTACGGACATCATAGACACTTCAGCGGACCCCGTTGGATACCAGCAGAACGCCGGAGGGATGGGCTTCAACATCCTTCTGAATACCTCTCAGACGCTCATTCTGCCTCCCGGGATACAGGGAACGATCAAGCAGTACACGAAGGACTGCGTGGAGTTCGCGATCGAGACGGGAAAGATCTCGGCCGCCGAGCTGGCGTCGACCACGGACTTCCGGACGGACTTCGCCAAGGCCGCGAACCCGGCAATCGATACGGTCTCCTATATTGTGAACTCGGCTGGGGACCCAGTTAGCTGCCAGCAGGCGTGGAGCGACCCAAGCGAAGGCATACTTGATGCGGTCGACAACCCCGCTACCTGGACGGAAAGCATAAACGACATCTGCTCGCAGTCCGGGTTCGACCCTACCATCCCCGCCGAGCTTAACCAGTGCTAGCAGCTTGTGAGCAACACGAGCCAGTGGATATGGAGCGCGGACTACGACATCCAGACGGAGGCGATGCAGACTGCTTTTACGACCGCGTTGTTTGCTGACCTGACGAACGCCTCCCCGGACCAGACCATAGAGGCCCTGGCCTCAAGGCAGACCGGCAGCGACTGGTTGTCGGCCGGAGAGGTGGCGAATACCTGGGTGCCAGTAATCATGGCGGCTCTGACCACCATAGCCATAGGGCTCCTGCCCCTCCTTGTGATGTTCATACCCACCCCTCTGGTTGGCAAGGCGAGTTCCCTAATCGCCGGGATATTCATCTGGCTTACCTTGTGGGGAGTGATCGACGCGATCGTCCACACCTTCGGCATGGACATAGCAAGCCACGAGGCCGCGCGGCTCAGGGAGTTCAACCTGGGGACCGCTTCCTTGCAGTTCTTTCCGACTTTCGGCATGATAAGGTGGTTTGGTCTCATGCTGGCCACCGTCATCTCCGGTATGCTGGTCAAGTTCGGAGGCTCCGCCCTGGCCCGTGTGGCCGGAGGCCTCTCCGCCGCAGGCGAGGGCTCAGCGGCCGGGAAGCTGGCCATGGACCCCCAGGCCCACGCGGGCGCAGAGTCCGGGGAGGCGAAAGGCTCCGGGGTCGTCGTCAGCGTAAACGGAATGGGGCCCAAGAACATGGCACTAAGAGAGATCATGGAGGGATCCAGGAACCAGTTCGCAAAAAGCACGATGGCCGGGGCCGGCATCGGAAGCGAAAGCACGGCCATGAATGCCGGCGCAGCCCAGGCCATGTCAGACAGCGGGGCATCTGAAATCTATGATGAGTTCAAGTCGGGCCCCGGAGGGGGCGACGCCAGGCTTTGGACCTCGGCCGGAATGAACAAGATGCATGCTGTGGCCATGCAGGGGGCGGGCCTTGATTACAACAAGGCATTGGACATCTCTACCGTAAACTACGGCAAAACAGCCGGCGATGCCGAGGCGTTCAAGGAGGTTGCCGGTAAATACGGAGGGGTGGAGGCCTTGGAAAAAGACCTTGCCGGGGGGAGACTGGAGTCGACCATCGGCGCCATAAACTCCTACGGGAAGCTCACAGGGGCCCGTTCTTTCGACCAGGCGTCCGCCGGGTACTTTGCGACCATGGGCACGATGTCCGGCGCTACCGCGGCCGGGCAGGCAGAGGGTATGGCTATCACGGGCCAGGACGGCTCTGGCGTAGCCTTCAAGACCCAAAGGGAGATGGAGAACGAATACGCGAAGTTCCGGATGCTTGACGCAGTGGCCAAAGCTCATCACATGACCCCCATGCAGTTCCTGGAGGCCCACCACGGGGCCGACATCAAGTTCGCCGATTTGAAGACTGGCGGCGTTGAGGTGATCACGATGTCTGGCGGCGGGAAGACTCTGATGTCATCAGAACAGATGCATTTGAACCACGACCAGTTTGGGCAGTTCATTGCGAAGCAGGAGGCTTTGATGAAGAACATGCCCGGCACCCGGCTGGCGCTGAAGCCGCTTAAAGCCCTCTACGAAAAGGGCGGCGGAGCGGACCTGGCCATAGACAGGGCAGGGGACGGCAGCATGGTTTCCTTCATGGCCAAAGCCGGAGGCAGCTCGGACTGGGAGAACTTCGCCCTCCAAAGGCAGGGCTTCGACAAGCTCAATGAGGCTCTCAACGAGACCAAGACCGGGACCCGGATAGATACCGGCTTCCGGAAGACCACAGGCTCGGATGTGGAACGGCTGAGCGTAAATAAGGGCGTCTACGACCACGGCGATCACCTTTCCTATGGCACCCAGATCACCGGCGAATCGATGTGGAACGCGGCTATGGAAGGGAACCCTATTTTTGCTGACCGGGTATTCAACCCGCACCTGACCAGGGCTATGAAAGACCAGGAGGAGAGCGCCCAGGCCGAGAAACTTGCTCATGACCTGTCTGAAAGGGTGACTAAGCAGGGAAAAGTCGCGACATTCACAGAAGTAAATGGAAGAGGGACTATTAAAGTAGGCACGCCATTAGGAGGGGTGATTGGCGACAGCGTGAGCGCAAGCGGAAACGTCGGTATAGGCAGAAAAAATGATTATCAGCAAAGCTATAACATTTTCTACGGAGAGATCCGCAGGGAGCAAGCGGCTGCCAGGAACGCGCAGGAACTCATGGGGGACTACCAAGGCCTCGTGAAGAACGTCGACGAGTCGGCCCAAAGGCCTGAATATACCTTCGGGGCGACGAGCGTAGTGGGTGAGCCGTACTATGAAGTAAAGAAAGTCATGGATTCCATCAGGGAAGGCCAGCAAACATCCGGGCCGGTGGTTGAGCGCAAAGCTCAAATGGATGGAGATTGATAGGATTAAAAAGGGAGCGCGGTCGCCGCATTCCCTTTTTCAGTTAATCATCGTTCAACTGACCGACGTAATCCTTGTAACGGGTAGCGTAATCCGTGTAGCTGGAGGCGTAACTGACAATACTTTTACTAGGTTTATGCTCCTCGGAGACCTTCACCCCAATTTTTTTCAGCCTGAGACGGAGACGTATGGCCCAGAGGCCTATGGCGGCGAAGGGCGCCACGAGGAGTATCTTTATGATGGTGTCCGTCGTCATTTCCTTATCACTTCCGATTCTTTAATAGCACAGCGGGAACGGGGATGTCAAAAGAAAAATGGAGTCTAAAAGAGGATTTGTGATAGAGGTCACAAAGGAGTTTATTTTGGGACTGGCCTATCCAAAGAGGTCGGAATGGCTGCCGGTGCGGACGAAGACAATCTCCTGCCTCTCCTTGTCTATCCTGTAGATTAATATCCAGTCTGGCTCCATGTGGCAGTCCCTGTGCCCTTTCAGATCGCCGGAAAGCGGATGGTCAAGGTATTCGCTTTTAAGTGGCTTGCCGTCTACAAGCATTCGCACAACGGTCTTAAGCTTCTCCATATCCTTGCCGCCCGCCTTCTGGATCTTCTTTACGTCCCTCCTGAACTGCTTGGAATACAGGGGCTTGGGCATTTCTATATGCCAAGCTTCCTGAACATATCCTCGGCGTCCTCGCTTTCCGTAATATCCCGTCTCTCTTCCGCGTCCTTCATTGCTTTCAAGGTTGCCTTATTGGGTATTTTTACGTCAAAAGGCAGGCCCTTGCGCAGCCGCACCTGTGACAGGAACAGGTTGATCGCCTCCGCCGTGCTGATCCCCAACTTGCGCAATACCTTTTCGGCATCGGTCTTTAAGCCGGGGTCAACCCTCGTCGTTATCATCGCCGTCTTCGCCACGTGACACCTCCTTTTTGATTA
The DNA here is from genome assembly GCA_021789555.1 of Nitrospirota bacterium. Lineage (GTDB taxonomy): Bacteria > Nitrospirota > Thermodesulfovibrionia > Thermodesulfovibrionales > JdFR-88 > JAJYGJ01. The sequence continues at coordinate 4,922 of JAJYJK010000078.1, read as the reverse complement.
TTGTATCACATTTGATATACATTCTTTCAAGCATCGATGCCTGGATACTGCCGGCCGGGGGAAAGTCCTGATGTCCTCACGGACGATGACCGTGGATGCCGGCCAGGCGGTCAAGATATGAGGGGGCTGAAAAAGCCCCCCCTCAATTTTTATAGGCCCGTGATTATTTCTTTATTTCAAGAGTAGGCGTATTTATTAGCGACGAGCTTGCGCTCAAGAGAGCCGGGCTGCCGGCATTTGAAATGGCCATATTGGCGGCCGGAACCGGTGTATTGCTTATCCCTGCTTTTCCGTGAGGGTTGAGCATCCCGCCCGGCTTCATGTCGTTATGGATGTCCTTTCCCAGGTGTACTGCGCTTATTATAGTGTGAGGTAAACAAACGGCATCACCAGGCAGAAACCCGGAATACGCACTGGCGCGGCAAAAATCACTGCACCCGCAAAACGGCAGTAGCAGCAAAGCCAGGCTGAGATATGTGGCCGTCTTCACGGCCTTCATCGCTTTCATTGAAGGCTACGATACCTCGATCCGCTCTTACTTGCTGGAATTTTTGACCAGGATCGTGTCCTTGGCCGCCTTGGCAAACCTGAACTTCAGGACCTTCTTGGCCGGGATTTTTATTGAGGCGCCGGTCTGGGGGTTCCTGCCCATGCGGGCCTTGCGCTTCATGAGCACTACCTTGCCGACCCCGGGCAGGGTGAAAGAGTTCTTTGCCTCCTTGTAGGTGAGGGCCGCAAGCTCGTTAAGGACTGTCACCGCCTGCGATTTCTTGATCTCCGCCTTCTTTGCCAGGTGCTCCGCTATCTGGGTCTTTGTCATCGTCTTCGCCATAAGTGTAAAAACCTCCTTTTAAATTAAAGAATTTCATTAGAAAATACGAGATATTATAATAGATTCGTTCATTTTTTATATGGGGTTGGTGGTATTATTTTGCAGATATTTCCAGGAATGAAAGAGGAGGGTGAATTGAGAGCAGTAAATAGGCTTTTTCTGATTGTATTCATGTCTGCCATGCTTTGCACTAATGCCTTTGTATCAGCCGCTTCGGCCGGGGAACAGCTTGATAGCCAGCTCATTAAAGCAGCCTCAAAAGGCAATGTTGCTCAGGTAAAAGCTCTGATTGCCAAAGGAGCAGATGTGAATGCGAAAGACTCTACCGGCGCAACTCCGCTTATGTGGGCGGAGAGCAGAGAATATATAAACATTATGAATCTCCTAATAGATCACGGGGCGGATGTAAATGTTAAAGACAAAAAAGGTTGGACTGCGCTGATTGGAGCTGCTTATAGTGGATATGTGGATATCGCGAGGCTTTTGATAGATCATGGAGCAAACATAAATGCGAAGGCAAATGGTGACTCCACGGTGCTTATGTGGGCGATTCGCGGTGGACATGGGCAGGTCGTGAAACTTTTAATAAATAAGCATGCAAACGTTGACGCGAAAGATATATATGGATATACAGCATTAGACTGGGCCAATCACTATCATAAGTATTATATCATCCATATCCTCAAACAACAGCCTGACCCGAAGAAATATGCTTTGGTAAGGTCACTGGAGGAAAATGGAATCAAAGCATATAAGAAAGGGGATTTCAGAACAGCGTATCAGAATTTTTTAAAAGCAGCTCAGAATAATAGCGCCGAATCTCAGCGTATTCTTGGCCTTATGAACGAAAAAGGCCAAGGAGTGCCATTGGACTATAAAAAAGCTATAAAATGGTACCGTTTGGCTGCGAGCCAAGAAGCCCCCGACGCACAATATAACTTAGGTAACATGTACTTGTTTGGTCATGGGGTTCCGCAAGACTACCCAAAGGCCGCGTACTGGTTGCGACTGTCTGCAGAGCAGGGGTATGCCGATGCGCAATCTAATCTTGGCACTATGTATTTCAGCGGTAATGGATTGCAGAAGGATTACCAGGAAGCAGCAAAATGGTATCACTTAGCTGCTGAGCAGGGGGATGCATATGCAGAGGATAGTCTTGGTGACATGTACGATGAAGGGCAAGGAGTGCAGCAGAATTATAAGAAGGCTTTTAAGTGGTATTATAAGGCCGCAATACAAGGGGATACTGCCGCAGTAAATAATCTTGGCGAAATGTTTGCAGATGGAAAGGGAGTGCAGCAGAATTATAACGAAGCCCTGAAGCTATTTCGCGTGGCTTCCGAGCGAGGGGATGCTGAAGCGCAGGTTAATATTGGTGGAATGTATGCCAATGGTCGAGGAGTGTCGCAAGATTATAAGAAGGCCGTAAAATGGTATCGTTTGGCCGCAGAGCAGGGAAATGCTGATGGACAATATCATCTCGGACTCATGTACGATTTAGGCCAGGGAGTAGTACCAGATCATAAAGAAGCTGTGAAATGGTACCTTCTAGCCGCTCAACAGGGAGATGACGAAGCGCAAAACAATCTCGGGTTGATGTACGCAAACGGGCAGGGCGTGCAAAAGGATTATAAAGAAGCCATAAAATGGTATCGTTTGGCCGCTAAACAGGGTGTTGCTGACGCAGAATCTAATCTGGGTCTCATGTATGCCGAAGGACACGGGGTACTACTAGATTTCAAGAAAGCAGTCAAATGGTATCGTTTGGCTGCAGAGCAGGGTGATGCCGATGCGCAGAACAGCCTGGGTTTCATGTACTCCAACCAGCAAGGAGTACCACTGGACTACAACAGGGCTTTAAAATGGTACCGTCTAGCTGCCGGGCAAAACTATGCAAAAGCGCAAGTCAATCTCGGCATCTCATATGAGTATGGTCATGGAGTACCTATAAGCTATCAAAAAGCGGTGAAATGGTATCTCTTGGCGGTTAAGCAGGGAGATGCCTGGGCTGAATGTAACCTGGCGGGACTTTACGCAACCGGCAAAGGCATCAGTAAAAATATTTTGATGGCGAAAAAACTTGCTAAGGAAGGTTTGTCGTCTGATCCCATTTATTGTCAAGCGGTTTGGAAAAAAATAAGCCTTGAGAATTATTAACCCAATGAGAGCCGCCATTGATGCCCGTAAGCACCTCTGGCAAGGCCCTGAAAGGATTGCGGCATGGAAAAACCGAATAACGGCGCCTGGTGCGTTTATGTCCTTAAGTGCCGGAACAATTATCTGTACATCGGGATCACGAACAATCTCGATGCCCGCCTGGCTGTCCATAGGAATGGAACCGGGAGTAAATTTGTGGGGGCCTGGCGTCCCTTCGAGCTTCTGAAGGCTATAGCCTGTGAAAGTGGTAGAGAAGCGAGGATGTTGGAATACAGGCTCAAAAAAATGAAAAGATCTAAAAAGTTGGACGTTTTAGGTATCGATATTCTACGAGAACTGCCCTTTACGCCCGCGTCTCGACGGCCCGACAAGGGCCAATCCTTAAGGATTCAGGCCTTGTGAAATACCGCACGACAGGCGGAAGAACGTCGGCGATCAATAAAGGAGGACGTGAAAATGAGCGAGAGAAAAGGGTTTGAAAGGTTTTTTCTGTTTGCCGTTGTTGTGGTGGTGATGTTTTGCTCGTGTACTTATGTGGCAAATACGCTGGTATACGCGGATGACGACACTTATACGCAAATCCAGGAACTCGTGAACGATTTGGGACCGGCCCCATACCGGTCACGGAACAACGGCAGGGTCCAACGGTGTGCCGATGGCGGAACGAAGCAAATAACGATCCGGCACACGAAATACGGCACCATGTACAAGGGCGTCTACCACCAGTGCCGGGAATACGGGCAATTCAGGGATGGTAATGTCGAAATTACCACGGGGAATTAAAGCGTCGGAGGGGAAGGGGATGGGGCGCTTTATGCCAATAAGGGAGGGATCAAGCATGAAGAAGGTAACGGGGATTTGGGTTGTAGTGATACTGGTTTTGGCCGGGGCGGCCGTCGCATTGTGCATGCCTGTTTTTGCAGACGGAGGAAATCAAGGAAAATGCGAGAAAATATTATCTGCTCCCGCTAAAGATTCGGAATCACTTGTTTCACGAGGGCTTTGTAAGTCGAAACGTAAGGACCGGAAAGGTGCCTATGCGGATTTTACGGAAGCAATTAGACTTGATCCTCAAAATAAAGAGACATATTACGAGCGGGCCTTTACATATTCTTGGGATGAAAGGGAAAAAGGCTTAGCTGATCTGAGAAAAGCAATCAAGATAGACCCCGATTACAAAGAGGCTTTATGGACTTTAGGTAGATGGCAGAGTGGTTATTCGTCTCTTAGCCAAGGTTATAAAAAACAGGCGGCGGCGACAGAAGGAATTAATGCATTGACTAAGCTGATTGAGATATATCCTGATTGTAATATGGTAGTCTTCAGATTGAGAGCCGATATGTATTTGTCTCTAGACCCTCCGAACTGCAAGGCTGCGATTACAGATAGAAAAAAAGCAGTCGAATTAAATAAGGGAACGGATCAGGACTATGAATATCTCGCTGAAACAAAGGAACAATGTGGGGATTATCTTGGGGCCATAGAAGTATTTAATGACATCTTATCTAAAAAAGAAAAATTTTTCCATTTCGACGATAAGGCGACTTATGATGAACTCACTGGCATCGCATGGTTGCATTGGGCAGGCATTGATGTTAAAGATTTTAGTGATTACAATATTGCCATCACCGATAAGCGCATGGTGAGCAAAGGAATCGAATTTCTCAATAAAGCCATTAAAAGTGATTCCTCTGAATGCACTTCAGCAAACCATTCGTGGAATGCTAAATCGAACAAAGCGTGGAAAGCTAACCCGTTCAAGTGCTCACATTTGCAGATATCTCTTGGATACAGGGGGATGGCTTTTTGAGGTCGGATGTCAATAGTGGACACCAAACCCTTCACGCCGCCAGTTGTCCGGCATAGAATTTCTGTTCGTAGGCGGCGGGGGAAAGGAATCCTAGCCGCGCCTGCCTTCTCATCCGGTTATAGA
>JAJYJK010000077.1 GCA_021789555.1 Nitrospirota bacterium | reverse complement strand
GTCCGCCCTGATCTCATCGTTGTCGGCGCACCCGGCGGCCATTAACGCAATCCCGCAGGCCAGCGCCAGCGCAAACCATCTCAAAGATTTCATCATCCCACCTCGTATATTTTTTTTATAATTTTTCTTCTTGTTTTCCATCATTTATTTGCTCCACCTGGGGCCGTATGCCTCCAGGCCGGGGGGGCTCAGTCTCTTCTGGCCCTGGCCATCGGCCCTCATGACGTAAATGGCCCTGCGGCCGTCCCTGTTTGAGGCAAACGCGATCAGCCTGCCGTCCGGGGAAAAACACGGATCCTCGTTGTTGCCGGACGTGGTCAGCAGCATGAGGTCCGATCCGTCGGCCTTGATCGTGAATATCTGGTTTCTGCCTTGGTATCTTCCCACGAAAACCAGTCTGTCTCCGGCCGGCGACCACGCCGGAGAAGTATTGTAATCGCCCGAGAACGTAAGCCTCGAAATATTATAGCCATCGGTGTTCATGATGTAAATCTGAGGGCTGCCGCCCCTGTCGGAGACAAAGGCTATCTTCGAGCCGTCCGGGGAGAAGGCAGGCGAGACGTCGATGCCGGAGGTCTTTGTGAGCCTGATGAGCTTGCCGCCGCTTGGCATTTCATAGAGGTTCGGGCTGCCGTGGACGGAGGAGGAGAAGACCACGTCTCCCCTGGCGTCGATGTCTCCTGCCAGGTTTGTGCCCGACGCCCTGAAGACCGCCCTCTGCCTCATGGTTGCAAGGTCAAGGAGGTATACGCCCCAGAGACCGCCGCGCCGGGCCGAGTACAGAAGCGAGCCGCCGTCCGGCGACCATCTCGGCGTCAGGATGATGCTGTCTTTGAACCCAAGACGGTGGATGCGGCCGCAGTCCCAGTCGGCGATGGCCAGGTCCCTCCTGCCATGGCTTACGGTCACGAAGGCGAGCCTGCTTTTAAAGGGGCTCTTTGAACCAGTGAGCGCCTGATAGATATCGTCCGCGATGGAATGGGCAAGCGGCCTGATGAGATCGGAGGCGGCGCTGTATTTCCTGCTGAATATCTGGTTGCCGGTGGAGACGTCATAGAGGGCCGCCTGCGCCAGGAATTCGCCCTCGGGGGTGAAATTCACCGTGCCCTTCAGGACGAAGTCCACCTGTGCGCTAAGCCAGTCCGTCCGCTGAAACGGGGCCTCCGGCGTCTCGGTGAAACCCTTTTGGTCAAGGAAAAGGAAAAGTCCCGTATAGTCCAGGTCGTCAGTGACGACCTTCGCTATCTCCCCGCCCCCGAGGCCGGCTAGCGGGCTTATGGCGACGGGGACTTTTCTCTCCGGATGGGTGATGTCTATGTATATCTTCGCCTGGGCCACAGGCGCGCCCGAAAAAATATCCGGCGGCGCGCCGGCGAAGATAAAAAAGGCGGCGAAGAGGGCGATGAGGATTATTCCTGGCAATGGCGGTCTGATTATTTTATTCATTTGTATGGTTGAAACCTCCCAAAACTTAATCGGGGGTGAACCCGACCGCGATTTCAAGCTCGTAGGGCGGCGGCGGCACTTTCCCCGTCCGCTGGACCGCCCGCATCGCGGATTCATCCAGCAATGCGCTTCCGGAATGCTTTTCAAAACCCATGGGCACAATAGTGCCGTCTTTGAGGATGTGTATTGAAATGACGGCCTTGATGCCGTGCGTCTTCAAGTCCGGGAAAAACCAGTTTTCTCTTATTAGTGTCGCAATCGTGTTGGCATAGTTGCCGATGGCCGTATTGCTGCCGCCGGCCGCGCCCGCCGAAGCGGCGTTGCCAGTCCGGGCGGTTTTGTTTTTATTGATTTCAAGCGTCCCCTTGAGCTTCCTGACCCTGTTTTCCACATTTGCAACGCCCTGCAGCCTCGCCAGCGCATTGTTTACGAGGGATTTCTCTTTCTGGCGTCCCCGGAGTCTCGCAAGGGCGTCGTTGACGAGGGATTTTTCTTCCTCTTGTTCACGTCTGTTTGCTTTATCCGGACGGACAACCATGGAGGATTTCGCTTTTTCCACTGGCGGCGGGGGCATTGTTTTTTCGGTTTCTTTCGCCGCCTTTGGCGCGGCGGGCGCCGGGGGGGCGCTTTCAGGGACAAAGAGGCCTTGGGCCGCGGGCGACACCAGGCTCACCTCGAAGGGGGGCAGGACTATATATGCCTTTTTAAGAGAGAGCGAGAGGGCCGCCAATATGACCGCGTGCAGAAAGACCGATAAGAGGACCGTCTTTTCAAAGGTCATCCCTGGCTATGGGGCTACCGCCGGGTTTTGAGCGGTTCGGTCACAATCCCAAGTTTTTCTATGCCGGCGTCCTTGATTTCGCCCATCACCTGGGCGACACGGCCATACGAGACGTCCCGGTCCGCCTTCAAATAGACATCCGGATTCAATTTGCTCATCATGCCGAGTCTCGCCTTCATCTGCGAAAGGCTCAGGGTGGCGTCGTTCATGTGGATGCTGCCGTCTCTGGCGATCAATATGTTTATCCTCTCTTCGGCGGGCAGGGGCTTGCCGCTGGCGCGGGGCAGGTTTATGTCCATCCCTTGTTGCATGAGCGGCGCGGTCACCATGAAGATCACGAGCAGGACGAGCATAACGTCCACGAGCGGGGTGACGTTTATCTCGGACATGCCTCCGCGGCTTTCAATTTTCACGGTCTCTACCCGACAGGAGCGCCTCTATCTCGGGCGTGATGCTCTCCATCTCCTGTATGGCGCGTCTGGTCCTGCCGAGATAATAGTTGTAGGCTATGACGGCAGGTATGGCGGCAACCAGTCCGAAGGCCGTGGTTATGAGGGCCTCGGCTATCCCGGGAGCCACTACGGCAAGAGAGGCGCTGCCCTTGAGGCCAATCCCTCTGAAGGCGTTTATAATCCCCCAGACCGTTCCGAAAAGGCCGATGAAAGGCGTCGTCGAACCCGTGGTGGCCAGGAAATGCACGTACTTTTCCACCTTGCCCGCCTCTATTACCTCCTGCCGGTCTATCGCCCGCCTGAGCCTGGCCCCGGAGGCGGCTTCGGAAAAGACGTTCCGGTATACGGAGGCTATGGGGCTTGACTCCAGGTGCCTGGCCTGCGCGAGTAGCCCCCTGGCGTCGCCGTTTGACAGGGCGCGCAGGAATATCTCGTTTTGCTTCTCCAGCCGAGACAGGTATTTGTATTTGTAGATGATTACCGCCCAGGAGATGACCGAAAAACCCAGCAGCAGCAGCACCACGAGTTTCACGAGCAGACTTGCTTCAAGGACCATTTGCAAAGGGCTGGTTTCCATATGTCTTATATTTTAAATGATAAGCTTCGAAAAAAGTCAAATTCGGTTTCGAGTAATTTTGTCAATTCCCCTCTTGCTGAAGGGAGACCCCTTCCTCACCCTCCCCGAGCACTGGATATCTGAGTGCCCGGGCCTCCCTCTCCCCGTGGGGAGGGTTGGGGCGAGAGGGTATAATAGCGATGGCTTTAATCATAAATTTTTGGTTATTATAAAGAATGCTAACTGGCAAATTAATTTTTTTTATTTGACCGTTGAAGCGAAGTTATTATAATGTTCAACTCCGGGTAAATTTCAGGTGTATTTAAAGCGAAGCCTAGAATCGGTTATAATTGAGGGATTCTGTTTTTTCTCGAATAACTACTAAGGAGGAAGAAAAATGCCGACTTTGGATTTTCAGGGCAAGCAGGTTGAATTGGATGAAGACGGTTACCTGGTGAACCTTGGAGACTGGACGCCGGATCTCGCGACACATCTGGCGACCGGTGACGGGCTCACCCTTACGGAGTCTCACTGGGAGGTCATAAATTTTCTCAGGGACTACTATGCGAAATATCAGATTGCCCCGATGATAAAGATCCTCGTCAAGGAGATAGCCAAGTCGATGGGTCCGGAGAAGGGCAACACCAAGTATCTTTACGAGCTTTATCCCGCGGGTCCCGCAAAGCAGGCCTGCCGTTATGCCGGGCTGCCGAAACCCACGGGTTGCGTCTAGGCGGGGAAGATGAGAAGAGCGCGGTAAAACGGCGCTCGTCGTTTTCCGCGCCTTTCTTGGGGATGGGCTTTAAATTCAAGTGCGGTTTGGGCCAAAGATGGATCTGAAGAGCTTCCTGTCCGAGAAGCGGCAGGCCGTCCTGGAAAGATGGTTGGACTATGTGCTTTCGTCTTATCCGTCCCAGACCGCGGAGTTTCTTAAAAACCGCAAGAATCAGTTTGCCAACCCCGTGGGGAATATTATTTCCGAAGGCATAGGCGGCGTGTTTGACGCGGTGCTTGCGGATCTGGAGGCCGGCGGGCAGTCAGATTCCGGGGTGGCGGATTTCCTCGAAAATATCATAAAAGTCAGGGCCATACAGGATTTCAGCGCCTCGGAGGCCCTGGGTTTCGTCTTTTCCCTGAAAAGAGCCGTCAGAGGCGAGATAGACGCGCTTGGCGAGGACGGCGAAGGATTTTACAAGGAGCTGGGCCGGCTCGACGGCAGTGTGGACAAGATTGCGCTTGCCGCCTTCGATGTCTACGTGCGGTGCAGGGAGAAGATATATGAACTGAAGGCGGACGAGGTCCGCAAACATACCTTCAGGCTCCTTCAGCAGGCCAACCTTATCTGCGAGACCTTACCCCGGAAAGGCGGAGAAAATGACGATAACCCTGAGGAGAAAATCGGTTAGGCTAGAGGAAAAAAGTTCAAGGAAAAGAGGTACAACCGGATGAAAGCGTTTCTGCCCTTTTTGGCTGTAATTTTTCTCGTTCTGCTTGTCATCGTCGGAGTGAAGACCGCCAGTCTGTATTTCCTGTTCGGGGTCGTTGTGCCCTATGCGGCCCTGCTCACTTTCCTGGCGGGTGTTGTCTACCGGACCGTAAAATGGGGGACAACGCCGGTGCCCTTCCACATCCCCACGACCTGCGGGCAGCAAAAGACCCTGCCGTGGATAAAGCAGAGCAAGATCGAAAACCCCTCCGGCACGGGCGGCGTCATAGTCAGGATGCTCCTGGAGGTCTTCATGTTCCGCTCCCTGTTCAGGAATCTTAAGACCGAGATGCACGAGGGGCCCAAGATCACCTACGGCTCGGACAAATGGCTCTGGCTTGCCGGTCTTTCCTTCCACTGGTCCTTCCTGTTTATCGTGATAAGGCACCTGAGGTTCTTTACCCAGGGCGTGCCTATGCCCGTGCAGATAGTCGAGGGTCTGGACAGCTTCCTGCAGATAGGCCTGCCCCTGGTTTATATAACCGACGTGCTCTTCCTTGCGGCCGTCACCTATCTGTTTATAAGGAGGGTCACGATCCCGCAGGTCAAATACATCTCCCTTGCGGCCGATTACTTCCCGCTTTTCCTGCTGCTGGCCATCGGATGCTCCGGGGTGCTCATGAGGTATTTCCTCAGGGTGGACATAGTCAGCGTAAAGACGTTCACGATGGGCCTTGTCAGCCTGAGACCGAAGATAGTGCCCGGTATAAGCACCCTGTTTTACATCCATCTGTTCCTCATAAGCACGCTCTTCGCCTATTTCCCCTGGAGCAAGCTGATGCACATGGGCGGGGTGTTCCTGAGCCCGACCCGGAACCTGGCCAACAACAGCCGCATAAAGAGGCATATAAACCCATGGAACTACCCCGTGAAGGTCCATACATATGCTGAATATGAAGAGGATTTCCGGGAAAAAATGAAAATGGCCGGCGTGCCGGTGGAAAAGGAGTAGACATGGCGAAAGAACCCAAACCAGAAGAGCTTTTAAAGACGATAAACTACACGCCCCCGAAGACGGGCTGGATGGATACGCCGGTCGAGATCAAGCCAGGCATGTTCTGCTGGGGCGCGAAGGCAAAAAGTCTTAACACGGTCGGATTCCCCAATGCCAGGGACTGGAACCCCACCGAGGAGGACTGGAAGCTGCCCGACAACTGGCAGGAGATCCTCATAGAAGGGATCCGGGAGAGGCTCTCAAAATACCGTTCTTTCCGCCTTTTCATGGACATATGCGTAAGGTGCGGCGCCTGCGCCGACAAATGCCATTTCTACATCGGCACCGGGGACCCGAAGAACATGCCGGTGCTGCGGGCGGAACTGATGAGGAGCGTCTACAGGAAATATTTCACCACGCCGGGCAAGGTCCTTGGAAAGCTGGCCGGGGCGAGGGAACTGGACCTTCAGGTGCTCAAGGAATGGTGGTACTACTTCTTCCAGTGCACCGAGTGCCGCCGCTGCTCCGTCTTCTGCCCCTACGGCATAGACACGGCCGAGGTAACGATGGTGGGCAGGGAGCTCCTGAACCTCCTTGGCCTCAATATCGAGTGGACGATGGGGCCGGTCGCCGCCTGTTACATGAAGGGCAACCACCTGGGGCTTGAACCCCACACGATAGTCAACAACATAGAGTTCATGCTCGACGATATCGAGACGATAACCGGCATCAAGGTGACCCCCACCTTCAACAGGAAAGGGGCCGAGATACTCTTCGTGACCCCCTCGGGCGACCTCTTCGCGGACCCCGGCACATACACCTGCATGGGCTACCTGATGCTCTTCCACGAGCTGGGGCTCGATTACACCTGGAGCACATATGCCTCCGAGGGCGGCAACTTCGGCTTCTTCACCTCCAACGAGATGGCCAAGAGGCTCAACTCGAAGATATACGCGGAAGCGAAAAGACTGGGGGTCAAATGGATACTCGGGGGCGAGTGCGGCCACATGTGGAGGGTCCTCAACCAGTACATGGACACCTGGAACGGGCCGGCGGACTTCCTGGAAGTCCCCAAGTCCCCGATAACCGGCACCGTCTTCGACAACGCCAAGTCCACCAAGATGACCCACATCATCGAGTTCACCGCGGACCTGATAAAAAACGGCAAGCTCAACCTGGACAAGAGGCGCAACGACCACCTGAAGGTCACGTTCCACGACTCCTGCAATACCGCCAGGGGCATGGGGCTTTTCGAAGAGCCGCGCTATGTCATAAAAAACACCTGCAACCACTTCTACGAGATGCCGGACGGCACCACCAGGGAGCAGACGTTCTGCTGCGGCAGCGGCTCCGGCCTGAACGCGGGAGAGGACATGGAGCTGAGGCTCAAGGGCGGGCTGCCCAGGGCCAATGCCGCAAAATACGTGCATGAAAAGTACGGCGTCAACATGCTGGCCAATATCTGCGCCATAGACAGGGCGGCGCTTACGACCAGCATGAACTACTGGGTCCCCGCAGTCGGCGTGACGGGGGTCCATGAGCTGGTCGCAAACGCGCTCGTCATGAAAGGGGAGAAAAAGAGGGAGACCAACCTGAGGGGCGACCCCCTCCAGATGCCCGAAGAGGAACCGGAGGTCGCGGCGGGCGCGGCCGCGCCCGCGGAGAAAACGGCGGGAGGTAAGGCCAATGTATAACGGGGGAAAGATATTTATCGGGATAATCGTCTTCCTGGGAATCGTGACCTTCCCGCTGTACTACAACCTTGGGAGGGCCGACACCCCGCCCAAACCGTCGCTCAATACGCCCGTCATAAACCAGATGAAGGTCAAGCATTGCGTGGAGCCGAAGGCCTTCATGAGGGCCGACCACATGCAGCTCCTGATGCAGTGGAGGGATTCCGCCCTCCGCGACGGCGAGCGGGTATATATAAGTTCCACCGGCGAGAGATACGATATCAGCCTCCAGAACACTTGTCTGCACTGCCATGCCAACAAGGCGAAATTCTGCGACCGGTGCCATATCTACATGGCCGTGCACCCGTACTGCTGGAGTTGCCATTTCGCCCCGGAGAAGGAGAACAAGCTATGAGTATGGATAGAAGGGAGTTCATGAAGATAGCCGCGCTCTCCGCGGTCTTCGGCGTCGGGGGACCGCTGCTGATGGGCAAGCTGGGCGCAAGAAACCTCGAGGCCTCCGAGTTCGGGCTGACCCCGGGCGGCAAGCGCGCCAAGAGATGGGCCATGGTCATAGACGTCTCAAAGATCAAGGGCCCCGCCGACTACGCCAGGATCACCCGGGCCTGCCGGAAGGCCCACAACGTGCCCGTCATACCCGACCCGAAACACGAGGTCATGTGGATATGGACTGACGACTACGAACACGTCTTCGAGGGGACGGACAACCCCTACATGGAGGCAAACGTAAAGGACCAGACCTTCCTCCTCATGTGCAACCACTGCGACCATCCGGCCTGTGTGAGGGTTTGTCCCACAAAGGCCACTTTCAAGAGGCCCGACGGCATCGTCATGCAGGACTACCACCGCTGCATCGGCTGCAGGTTCTGCATGGCCGCCTGCCCTTACGGTTCAAGGAGTTTCAACTGGGTGGACCCGCGCCCCTATATAAAGGACCCCAACCCCACATACCCTACACGGATGATAGGCGTCGTGGAGAAATGCACCTTCTGCGTCGAGAGGCTGGACCAGGGGCTTGACCCCGCGTGCGTCCTGGCCTCAAACGGCGCGATGGTCAGCGGCGATCTCATGGACCCGAACGGACCGGTCAGAAAACTGCTGGCTTCGAATTTCACCCTCAGGCGCAAGCCGGATTTGGGCACCTCGCCCAATGTCTATTACGTCATAGCGGTCATAGGAGGCGGCAAAAATGCTTGAGAAAGCCCTAACCGGAAGCAAAGCTTATTGGAGATGGATCATTTTCCTGCTTGTGATCATAGGGGCCGGCACTTTGGCCTACCTCAAGCAGTACAGCTATGGCCTCGGCATTACCGGCATGAGCAGGGACGTCTCATGGGGATTCTACATCGCCCAGTTCACGTTCCTGGTCGGCGTGGCCGCCTCGGCTGTCATGCTCGTAATCCCTTTTTACCTGCATGATTACGAGAAATTCGGCAGGATAGTGATATTCGGCGAGTTCCTGGCCGTCTCGGCCGTCACCATGTGCATACTGTTTATCTTCGTCGATATGGGGCAGCCCATGAGGATAATGAACGTGGTGCTCCATCCGACGCCAAACTCCGTCATGTTCTGGGACTCCGTGGTCTTGGGCGGCTATCTCTTCCTGAATATAATCATAGGCTGGACGAACCTGGGGGCCGAGAAAAAAGGGGTCCATCACCCGAGCTGGGTGATGCCGCTTACTTACCTTTCCGTTCCGTGGGCGGTCTCGATACATACTGTCACGGCATTCCTCTATGCCGGGCTTCCGGGCAGGCCCTTCTGGATGAGCGCCATTATGGCCGCGAGGTTTTTGGCTTCGGCCTTCGCTGCCGGCCCCGCGCTGCTCGTCATTCTTTCTCTGATTGTGCGCAAGGTCTCCAAGTTCGACCCCGGCAGGGAAGCGATTCAGACCTTGGGCAAGATTGTCACTTACGCCATGTTCGTCAACGTGTTTTTCCTCCTCCTGGAGGTCTTCACCGCGTTTTACAGCAATATCCCGGAGCACATGGCCTCCTTTAAATACCTCTATGTGGGCCTTCGCGGGCACGACAGGCTGGTGCCGCTCATGTGGACCTCGAGCATCCTGGCCGTGATCTCCATGTTCCTGCTGGTCTTCCCGCAGTTCAGAAGGAAAGAGGGCCTGCTTGCGACGGCCTGTGTGACGACATTTATCTCTCTGTGGATAGACAAGGGGTTCGGCCTCGTCATCGGCGGTTTCGTACCGGACCCGCTGGGCCATATCACGGAGTACTGGCCGACCATACCGGAGCTGGTAATATCAGCCGGCGTATGGGCCGTGGGCTTCCTTGTCCTTACGGTCCTCTATAAGGTGACCATCTCCGTGAAGGAGGACGCCGAGGGGCTCAATTACAGGGAGATAGTGAGCGTGCGTGCAAAACGCGTGGAACCGACGGGCGCCTCACACTGATGCCCCGAGGCCCCGGTCCTGAATCGCGGGCCCCGGTCTGAATTGAGGGCTGAATTGAGGGCTGAAATCCTGAATTTACGCCAGGGGGGCGGGT
>JAJYJK010000018.1 GCA_021789555.1 Nitrospirota bacterium | reverse complement strand
GGGTGATCCAGAGAAGGGCTTACGGCTTGCGTGATGAGGAATATCTGCGCCTTAAAATCCTAACCTGTATGCTCAAGCCGATATGAAATACAACTTACAATCGCCCACTCGATTTGGAGAAGACCCCCATAAACATTAGTAGTGAATAGTTTCCCGTGCAGATCTTTTTCAAAGGTCTTCAGGGTCAGTGAAAGTGGCGGGTTTATAAATTCAAAAGCCTTGGTGAAGCGTTTCCTGTCGATACTCTGACGTTTGTAGTCCCTGACTCTTTCTTCTACGGCGGCAAGATCAATATCCCACGACACATCATAGAGCCTGTACAGAAGGATGCCGCCCGAAACTCTATGCCCGGTATGTTCCATGGGATATATCTTCCATGTGCCGTTTTCCCGAAGCCGCTCCGGGATCAGTATATGCGGATCAGCGCCTGTCAATTTATATTCTACTCCAATCTGAAAGGGCCGTCTGAAGGTCTGCCCAATGAAGTCAACGTCTAGCCTGTCATTCCGTCTTTCCCTATAATTTAGATAATGGATGGAATATGAAAATATTACTTCCCATCGACGGGTCCAAATACTCGGAAGGCGCGGCAAAATTTTTGACCTTTCTGAATTTGTATCCTAATGATGAAATTACCGTTTTCCATGCGCTCCATTGTAGCCATTTCCCCTACAATGAGAAATCCTACCAGGCAATAAAAGAGCTCAAGAAATTATTGGTGCCCGGGATTCTGGATTCTGCTTTGAATATTTTAAAGCCGGTGAAAGCAAAAATCAGCACCGCTATTGTTGAAGGCCCCGCCAAGCAGACTATCGTAGAAAAAACAGCGGAAGCAGGAATGGATTTGATTGTTATGGGCGCAAGAGGAATAAAAGGCATTGAATCACTTCTTCTGGGGAGCGTTACACGGGCCGTTGCCATCAAATCCTCAATACCTGTCCTCGTTACCAAGTTGCCTTTGAGTATTAAGCGGGATGGGATGAAAATACTTTTTGCCACGGACGGCTCCGATTATTCAATTTCCACCCAGGAATTTTTATCTTCGATGCCGTTTCCCGACAATTCCGAGATTATGGTATTAAACGTAACGCCGCCGATCCTTTCGGATATACCTCTTACAGTTGTTCCTGAAATCAGGGAAAGGTTTATTGAGATCGTCGAAACGGCCAGGGAATCCGAGCGCATGAAATCCGGCAGGATAATCGATCGGGCAAGGGATTATTTAAGCAGGAGATTTGAGCATGTAAATGTTTTGTCGGTGGAAGGCGATGCCTCTTCGGAAATACTAGCCGTATCGGAGACTTTAAAAGCCGACCTGATAGCCGTAGGGTGCCGGGGGTTGACCGGAATCAAGGGGATGATGGGGAGCGTGTCGAGAAACGTGCTTTCGCACTCAAGATGCTCCGTTTTAATCGGTAAGATGTGCGGTGATTAGCATATTTTATTTGCCCCGGTTTTGTAATGAAACGCGTAATTTTATAATTTTATCAACGCCATTGGAAAAAGGGGCGAGAATTGATAGCATGTAATCATTAGAGAGAGCGGAATGGGGCGACTGAGGAAGAATGGGAACTGATAGATCAAAAAGCATTATTCAGGAAATTCTATATCCCGCAGGGATCGCTCTCGATGGCGAAAACCCGTGGGACATCCGGGTGAAGGATGAGAGGTTTTACCGGCGAGTGGTGAGGGACGGCAGTTTGGGGCTCGGGGAATCGTATATGGAGGGGTGGTGGGAGTGCGAACGCCTGGACGAGTTTTTCTCAAGGATACTGCCTACCCAGCCGGAGGACAGGATCAAGAAAAGTTGGAGGCTCCTTTTACGGGTGCTGGGTGCCAGGCTCATTAACCCGGGCAGGAAGTCAAGGGCATTCCGGATAGGAGAGAGGCATTACGATAGGGGAAACGATCTCTTTAAAAGTATGCTCGACAGGAGAATGGTCTACAGCTGCGCCTACTGGAAGGGGGCAGGGAACCTGGATGATGCCCAGGAAGCCAAGCTGGATCTGATCTGCCGGAAATTGGGCATCAAGACGGGCGACAGGATTCTGGACATCGGTTGCGGCTGGGGAAGCCTTGCCAGGTATGCGGCCGAACACTATAATGCGGAGGCCGTGGGCATAACGGTCTCAAGCGAGCAGGTTTCGCTCGGAAGGCAATTGTGCTGCGGACTGCCCATAGAAATCAGGTTGCAGGATTACAGGGATATGGACGAAAAATTTGACCATATCGCATCTATCGGCATGTTCGAGCATGTGGGATACAGGAATTACAGGACCTATATGCAGAAGGCGCACGATTGCCTGACAGACCATGGGCTGTTTCTGTTGCATACCATAGGGAGAGACGTCTCGCAGGTTACCACTGACCCCTGGATGGGCAAGTATATTTTCCCTAATTCGCTCATTCCCTCGATGAAGCAAATCAGCGCCTCTATTGAAGGCTTGTTCATAGTGGAAGACGTACAGAACCTGGGCCATGATTACGATGCGACCCTGATCTCATGGTTTAACAACTTTGACGGGAATTGGGATAAACTGAATGAGTTCTATGATCAGAGGTTTTATCGGATGTGGAAGTATTATCTGTTAAGTGCCGCGGGCACATTCAGGTCCCGGTGTCTCCAGGTCTGGCAAATACTTCTTTCCAAAAAGGGTGTCCTATGTGCGCCTGCGGCCCCGCACCGGCAGATTTGAAACAAAAGGAGGCAATCGATTTTCCGACTTTAAGCATACGGCATCAGGAATCAGAATCTCAGCTCCACCAGGCCAGGTTTTCCTTTCTCTCCGGTAATTGCATATTCAAACCTGACGAACCTGCTTATTACCCAAAGGTTTGTAAACAGATGTTCCGTAGTCCTTGAAGTGGAGAAAGATATCTTTCTTTTCCGGCGCGAGAGGGCAAGGTACAGAGCTATCTGGTCCGCCATGTTGGGATCTAGGGCCGCGTTTCCGGACATTTCTCCGGATGCCCCGGCATCTTCCGGGTAATGGTGGGCGAGGAATTTCGCCGCGGCCTCCTCGCCGACTGTTTCTGCCCTTTTCCCGCGCTCTCCCAATGAACTGAAACCGCATAGCGCGCCCTCATACCTGGCCAGAAGGAACACGAAAGTCCCGGCACCGTAGGAAGGAAGTTCCCGTATCACTATTTCAGGGGAAAAGTCTTTCAGTTTTAAAGCCGCGGAGGCCCGCTGTCTTTCCGCGATGGAGATCGGCAGATTGGCGACGGCTGAGATGCCGGAGAGCGACAAAAGCCGTCCTCTCTCCACTATGTCGGCTCCGGTTAATTGGCCATTATCTATGAAAAACTCCACTATGCCTCCTCCCTTGGGATAAAAACCATACCGTTTTATGTTCGCCCTGGCATTCAGATCCAGTCTGCCCAACATGGGCAGGAAGACCTCTTTCACATATTCGAAAGGCGGGGCGAGCGGGTTATGGGTGCCCCCGATAATCCTTACAGTCGAGGCCCCTTTTGCAAATGCCAGTGCCGGCAGGATGGTCTGGAAAAGGAGCGTAGTTGAGCCTGCCGTGCCTATATCGAAGAGGTAATCGCCCGGCCGGACCGGGCCTGGAGAGAAGGTCAATTCCTCTGAGCCTATCTCGTCTCCCCGGACATCTGCTTTTGATATGGCAGCCGAGGCCCTCACGGCCCAAAGGTGCTGCGGCTGGAGCCCCGTTTTTTTCCTTTTTTTCCTGATATTTAAGAGCCTGACCGAAATCTGCTTCAGACAGGAAAGGGCCAGGGCAGTCCTCAATATCTGGCCGCCGCCCTCTCCCGTACTGCCGTCTATTTCCACCATTTCTAAAATGCTAGCACAACCCTGGCTCCTTACCCATTTTTAAAAAAAACGCGCCGGCTCCAATAAAAACCGATTTAAAAAGCTGCTCACGATTATTAATCAGGACCCAGGCGGCGTGATCAGACGCTGAGTTCTTCGCAGAGCCTTAAGAATTCGTCCTTTATTTTGGGCAGGCATGAAAGCTTGAGTCCATCGAGTTCATGGTCTATTTTCCTGCCCGTTTTTGAGTGCAGGTCAGCAAGGACATTCTTTTTTACATCCTCGGCGGTCGGATACTGGTCCCGGTCGTGGAAACGGTGCTTCTCCCTCTCGATATGCTTTTTTACATCGTGCAGTTTTTTCTTGAGGTCTTCGCTTTTATAATCGTCGGGGGAGGCGCGCAAAATGGCGTCGAATAGTTTTTCGTCGAGAAATTTAAGGAGTTCTTCCCTTCTTTTTTCTTCGGCCTTTATGCCCATTGCCCGCCCTTGAATTTTCCCGGGATTCAAGCCATGAGGGCTTAAACCCGATTTGAGTATCTGATGGCCGTTTAGGCTTCCCCTTGACTAATCAGGTCCGGGGAATGCCCAACCACAATCGCACCTGGGACTCCCGTACCAGAGTTTCTTATGTCCCATGGTCTCTTGCCCCAGGTATAATTCGATGCTATCAAAGAATATATGTTTCAATCAAGGGGTCTTTTTGTTTACTTATGTAATTTTCGGGCCTTGATATACTCGCGGAAAGAAGCGCTTACCGGATGAAATTGAGCCCCGCCAGTGTTGCAAGGCCAACTGCATCTTCGAATTCGCCCTGCGTAAGCCTTCGATTGATATCCGGATAAAGATGGGCCTTCCAGCAAGGATAATACTGGTCCATGAGATTGACCAGGCATCTTTCCCTGATGTTTTCCGCAATCCATTTAAGCACGGGCTTTGTGCAGCACTCTATGTGGCCCGGCAGGACCAGATGCCTTACTGTCATCTCGGCATGCCCTGAACCGATCAAATGGTTTCTGGAAGCCACCCCAAAATACCCATTTACCTTTGAAAGCCTCAGGGCGCATCCGTCATTGCCATACTTGAAATCCGAAAGGTACATGTCCACAACCCCGTTCAGGATATTCATGGTCTTTTCAGTCATGTACATGTTCGAGTTCCAGACAACCGCCACATTCTCATTACAATACTTCAGGGACTCGATAATCCAGAAAAGCTGAGGAGTTGGCTCGCCGCCCACGAAATTGACATTTCTTGCCCCCTCTTTCTTCCTTTCATCGATGATTCCCGCCAGGGTCTTTCCCTCTATCTCCGTACCTTCTTCATACCATTGTGAGATGGCCCAGTTTTGACAAAACTGGCATTTAAGCGGGCAACCCATGAAAAAGATCGTATGGCTCGGCGTGATATAGGGTTCTTCTCCCATATGTATGAATTCCGATGAAATCAGACAGCGGTCCCCCACGCGGCAGATCCCAAGCTCCCCCGCCCATCTGTTTACCTTGCATCTCCTCTCGCATAACTGGCAGGATTCCATGATTCTTTTAACCAGTAGCAGTTTCAAATCCAGCAGTGATCTTTCCTCTGTTATCTGATCTTCCGGCCTTATTTCGCCGGCATCAATCTTTCTTCTGATCTCGTAAAAAACTCTCATCGACCGCTCGTGCACGTCCCAGAGAGCTTCGATGTCTGCTCTTTCATCGAATTCCGCTTTTATCTCTTTTAAAATCTGGAAGACGGCGGGCAGTTGTCCTCTGACCACTTCTCTGTACCTGGGAAAGATTTTCCTGATGACTGGCGCATCCAATGCAGCTATCGCATCCGGCCTTGGAAAATACTTCATATATTTATATTACATCGGAACTGAAGTCCGGAGCTGTCAGCCCATTCCAACTGCTTCATTTCATTGACAAGTTCAGTAATCAGGAGTAGATTTTTCTTAGAGGGAATTAACAAGCAAGTTTTATAAAACCCATTGCTTTTTCATGACTTGGGGCCTTTGCGGCCAATGGAAAGTCTCCTGAATAGAAAACCCGAAAGAGCACATTGAAATGGCGCGAAGAGCCTAGTACGCAGTATAGAAAGTTTTAGATAAAGCCGAAATAAACCATTTCTAAAAAGAGAAACGGACAAGACGTAAGAATCTCCTAACCCCATCTAAAGCATAAAAAAATCCAGGAATTGCATGCAAAACGACTCGACCATACGTGCGTTCGAGGAGGTGAAAAATGGAGATAAAAAATAAAAGGATGTCTCTGGAGGGCCCATTTATTCTGGTCAATCCCGAGCGGTGTGTCGGCTGCCACACCTGCGAACTGGAATGTGCGGCGGCTCACACGAAGGCGGGAAGCATCATAGGTGCGACGCTGGAGGGCGCACGGTTAGTTCCCCGCAACCATGTGGTCCAGGTGGACGGTGTCAGACTGTCCACACAGTGCCGCCAATGCCAGGACGCGCCTTGCGTGCGGGTCTGCCCCACCGGGGCCACCTACCGCACCGAGACCTATACGGCGGTGGATCAGCGGCGCTGCATTGCCTGCCGGTTGTGCATGATGGTGTGCCCGTTTGGCGCGATTCGCGTGGCCACTACGGAAATAGCCGGCCGCATAAAAAAGGCTGCCTTCAAGTGCGATCTGTGTGCAGACCGGCCCGGTGGCCCTGCCTGCGTTGAGGCCTGCCCTACCGGAGCCCTTAGCCTTCGCTATCCCCGCGAGGTCACGCAGCAGGCCACAGCCTTAACGTCCAGACAGTTTCTGGAAGCCTTGAAAAGCCATCATGAACTCAAATCAACCATGACCCAAGGAGGTGGTTTCCGTGGCTGAAAAGTCATATAGCAATAAAATTCTGGGCAGGAGCATCGACCCTTCCGCGCAAGAGTTGCTTGCCCGGGCGGAAGAGCTGGGGCTTGAGGTTGCCTGGGACCGGTATGAGGCCATGCTGCCACAGTGCGGCTTTGGTGAGCTGGGGATTTGCTGTCGCCACTGCAATATGGGTCCATGCCGAATAAGTCCTTTCGAGGAAGAAGGCCCGAAAAAGGGAGTCTGCGGAGCTACAGCCGACATCATGGTGGCACGCGGCTTGCTTCGCATGATCGCTGCCGGTGCAGCTGCCCACTCCGACCATGCGCGAGACGTCGCCCATACATTGCTGTTGACCGCCCAGGGGAAAGGCGGCGGTTACCAGATCAGGGACGAGGCAAAACTCAAAACCCTGGCCATGGAGTATGGCATAAAGGTCAACGAAAGAGGCAATGCCGAAATAGCCCTGGACCTGGCCCGCGCCGTGTATGCGGAGTTCGGCAAGCAGGAAGGCCCGATACAATTCACCAGGCGCGCCCCGCAGAGGCGCGTTGCCCTGTGGCGGAAACTGGGCATCGAACCGCGCGGCATTGACCGTGAGATTGTGGAAATCATGCACCGCACCCATATGGGCGTGGACAACGACCCTGTCAACCTGATACTGCAGGGGCTCAGGGCGTCTGTCGCGGATGGTTGGGGCGGTTCCATGATAGCCACTGAGCTGTCCGACGTCCTCTTTGGCACACCCGCTCCAGTTCGCTCACAGGCAAACATGGGTGTTCTCAGACGCGATGAAGTGAATATCATTGTCCACGGACATGAGCCGATCCTGTCAGAGATGATCGTCGCCGCGTCTCGGGACCCTGATATGCTGGCGCTTGCCAAAAAATACAACGCCGGGGGCATCAACGTGGCCGGCATATGCTGCACCGGCAACGAGGTGCTCATGCGGCACGGCATTCCCATAGCCGGCACAGGAACTGGCCATTATCACAGGCTCGGTTGAGGCGATGGTTGTGGAT
Organism: Nitrospirota bacterium; assembly: GCA_021789555.1. Classification (GTDB taxonomy): domain Bacteria; phylum Nitrospirota; class Thermodesulfovibrionia; order Thermodesulfovibrionales; family JdFR-88; genus JAJYGJ01. Next base: position 38,085 of record JAJYJK010000018.1, on the reverse strand, counting down.
GTGCAGTGCATCATGCCTGCCCTGGGGGATCTGAGCGGCTGCTTCCATACCAAGTTCATCTCCACCTCTCCCAAGGCCAAGTTCCCCGGTGCAACCCACATCGAGTTTCACGAGGAACATGCCTATGACATCGCAAGGGAGATAGTGCGCACCGCTGTGGAGAACTACCGGTTCCGCAAGGCTGCCCAAGTGCGAATCCCCGACGAAAAGATGGATTGCATGGTCGGATTCAGCGTGGAGGCAATAGTGTCCGCGATGGGCGGAAAGCTGGATCCTCTGCTGGAGGCAGTAAAAAGCGGCGCGATAATGGGCATTGCGGCAGTGGTTGGGTGCAACAACGTCAAAGTCCGGCACGACTACAGCCACATCAACCTGGTCAGGGAACTCATCAGGAATGATGTGCTGGTGGTAACGACCGGTCAAAGCAGCGGGGCTGATGATTGCCCACATCAGGGAAAAACGGGCGAAACTGGGAATAGAGAAGGAGCTTGCCGGCCTGGGAACAAAATGAAAATATTGCAGGCCAAGAGAGTGTAATAGCGCGCCCGAAAGAGGCTGGGCCGGGGCAGGCAGGACAGCAGCTATCTAACAAGGGGGAAGGGGGTTTGCGTGTCACCTGTAGTCCTGGGGATGGTCCCTGTTTGCGCCCTGCTGGTGGGGGTGGCGCTGCAATGCGTGCTGGCGCCGGCTCTCTCCGCGCGGGGCAAGGGCTGGCTTGCCTTCGCCTCAAGCCTTGTGGCCCTGGCCGGGGTGCTGGCTCTGTGGCCGATCACCTTGCGAGGGCATGCGCTTGACTTTCGTCTTTTCCCCTGGGACGGTCCGATTGCCTTAGCTTACCACATAGACGGCCTGGGCCAATTGTTTGCCCTGATGGCCGCCGGCATTGGCGCCGTGGTCATGATCTACTCCGTTTCTTACATGGCTCAGGACCGGGCAGCCACCCGCTTTTATGTGCTGATGCTGGTCTTCATCGCCGGCATGATTAATTTGGTCTACAGCGCCGACCCCTTTATCTTTTACCTTAGCTGGGAGACTGTCGGCCTGTGCTCCTTCCTGCTTGTCGGCTTCTGGTATGGGCAGAAGGAGGCGGCCGACGGGGCGCGCAAAGTGCTTGTAATGACCCATATCGCAGGCTATGGACTTCTGGCGGCGGTGCTCATTCTTTATGTAAAAACCGGCAGCACGTTGTGGACCGGTCAAGGAGTCTCCGCCGCATTTGGCACAGGGCTTTTCTTATTGACCTTGCTCGCGGCCGTGGCCAAATCGGTCCAGTTCCCCCTGCATACCTGGATCCCGGATGCCATGGCAGCGCCTACGCCGGTCAGCGCATTGCTCCACGCCGCCTGTTACGTTACGGCAGGCGTCTATTTTATAGCCCGATTGCACAGCTTTGGGGCATGGCCCACAAGCTGGCAGACCATCGTAATCTGGATTGGCACGGTTACCCTCCTGTTGGGCGTGCTTTTTGCCCTGGTGCAGTCAGACCTGAAACGGTTCCTGGCCTTCTCCACCGTTAGCCAGATCGATTATATGATATTGGGTCTGGGATTGGGAACTCCTCTGGGAATAGCCGCCGGTCTGCTGTACTGCCTGAACCACGGTTTGTTTAAAGGTGGGCTTTTTCTGTGTGCGGGGGCCGTAGAACAAGCTACGGGGACCAGAGATATGGACCGCTTGGGCGGACTGGTGCGGCGCATGCCAAAAACCGCCTTCATGTGGTTAATCCTGGCAGGCAGCATTTCAGGCGTGCCGCTTTTGAGCGGATTCGTCAGCAAATGGCTCATATATGTTGCTGCCTTCCAAGCCGGACAAATAGCCCCGGCCCTCATCGCCTGGGTTGCAAATGTGCTTACTGTCTTTGCCTTTCTGAGGGCCACCAGCACAGTTTTTCTGGGGGATGAAAGTCCCGGCGCAGCGCAGGGCCAGGAGCCTCCCCGCGCCATGTTTGCCGGGATAGCCGCTTTGGCGGCAGGCAGTGTCGTACTGGGTGTTGCACCACAATTGGCCGTAAACTATGTCATTAATCCGTTAATGACTGCCGTGGGCTCGGCGCCCGTTATCGGCATCTCCTGGTTGGGACTGACTGCTGCAGGTGAAGTCTGGTTTGCCACCGGCGGGCTGATTCTGGCGATTATAGCCGTCGGTGCAGGCTTGCTTGGCGTCTCTTCTGATTTTTTGGAAATGGCAGCCGCTTGATATGACAGTCTGGAACATTGAAAGCCGGGCAGGACATTCCCTTTTGCTGTCCTTATTCTGGAGCGGTTGGGCCTTCGTAGTGTTAAGTTCTTTTCTCCTCAACCACTTTGACCTATTCGGATTACGACAGGTTTATATGTATGTTAAGGGCCGAAAGTATATCCCCATAGGGTTTAAAACGCCAACAGTTTACAAAATCGTTCGTCATCCGATAATGCTTGCATATATTATCGCGTTCTGGTCCGCACCGCGGATGACCATTGGCCATCTTGTCTTTGCTCTTGCCATGACCGTCTACATCGTGATAGGCATTCGACTTGAGGAGCGAGACCTGGTAAATATTTACGGAACGGCATATGAAGAATACCGGCAGCGCGTATCCATGCTTCTGCCTTTTCCGGGAAGCAAATGAAAACGTCCTGCTTCAGACAAAACATGATATAAGGAGAAACATGTGAACACAAAAAAAACGATAACGATATTCATGGCTTTTCTGATTTTTATCCTGGTCGTTGCCACAAAATCATTTGCAGGGTGTGATTTTAAGGCCATAGATACGGCTCGGCTGCATTCAATGGTGGTGGACAATGCGCATCAAATGGAAGCTGGCCAGGCTATAAAGTTCACGGTTATCGATGCCCGGCCGAAAAAGGAATATTGTAAGGCCCACATTCTAAGTGCAGTAAGCGTGCCGGAAGCAAATTTCGACAAGTCAAAGGCCCTCCTGCCGAAAGACAAGAATGCTCCTCTGGTCGTTTATTGCAATGACGGCGTGAAAACCGAGTGCAAAAAATGGGCAAAAAAGGCGGAGGCAGCGGGTTATTCGAACATAGCTATATATTCAGAAGGGTTTAAGGTCTGGAAGAACAAAAAAATGCCTATAGCGCCGCTTGGGGAAGGATTTTAATTGTGACCGTTTGTTTCTCCTGAAAAGCGCCACATTTCATGTCTCTTGCCTACGACGACTTGAGGGCATACTCCGCATAATTAGAGGCGACTTGCTAGACGCGGGGTCCTGGACGAACCTGTACTTCGAAAGCCTGTTTTAGATCAACACGCAACCTGCAACAATGCCTCTCTCAGCCAGCGTAGAGGCATTCGCTTCCCCAAGACATTCTTCGTCCTTGTCTCTATTTTCTCCTGGAATGTATAATCTTTCACATACTGAATACGAGGAGGTGTTTGTAGTTGGAAAACAAACCGAAGGACGAGATGAAATTTTCTGGCAGGCTTGCCCTTACCTGCAAATACGGTGAGAACGGCTACCAAGTGCCGGCGGCGCTTTACGAGGGGGGCACAGCCGATCCCCTGGCGCTGGAGAAATTCCGGATCGTGGCCGGGACGGAGCCTAGCTATAATAATCTCTGCGACCTGGACCGCCTGCTCCAGACGGTCACCCATATCGCAGCCTCTTTTGAGGTGAACCGTGGCAAAGCGCCCCTTATCTCCGTGGGCGTGAAGCATGGGAACTCCTGTGGGGCCGCGGTTGCCGCCGACAACCCGGCGGAGGCCGCCCGCCGGATGATAATGGGCGACCCGCTTGCCATTTTCGGCGGGCTCGTAATGGTAAACTACCCGGTGACGGAGGATGTGGCGGAGGCGCTCGTGGGCCACGGCATGCCGGAGGGGCGGCGCAGACCGCTGGACGGCATCATAGCGCCATCATTCGATGACAAAGCGATAGGGTTTTTCCAGCGCAAGGGAGACAAATGCAGACTGCTTGCAAACCCGGCCCTTGCCGGTCTGGGCCGAGCGAGCCTTGATTCCTCGCCCCGCTACCGCTATGTGCGCGGCGGCTTCCTTGCCCAGCCCAATTACACTTACGTCCTCGACTTTAACGACCCGGAACTTAAAAAATACGGCCAGGTCACGCGCCAGCAAGAAGACGACATGCTCGTAGCGAAGGCCATCGGCGATACAAGCAACAGTAACACGATAACCGTTGTGAAGAACGGCCAGCTCATCGCAAACGGCGTAGGCCAGCAGGCAAGAGTGCGCGGCGCAAAGCTTGCGCTTAACCTTGTCTCTTACTCCGGCCACGACGCAAAAGGCGCCTCGGCCTCAAGCGACAGCTTCTTCCCGTTCACCGACGGTGTAGAGGTGCTTGCCGAGGCGGGCATCAAGGCCATAGTGGCTACAAGCGGCTCGATCAAGGATAAGGATGTTGTCAGGTTCTGCGAGGACAGGGGCATCGTCCTTTATCACATTCCAGACAAGAAGGGACGCGGCTTCTTCGGACACTGATATGCGAGTCCCTTCTAAACACTGATATTGAAGATCTCAGCGTAAAAGAGGCTGTACCCTCCGACGTGTTAAACTACCACTAAAGGAGATTTATCTGCCGTGTTCCACTGGCTACGCGACCATCGACGCGCCGAGGCGCGAAAGCGCCCGTTCCCTCCCGAGTGGGAGACCTTATTGCGGGCGAACATGGCCCATTACTGCATGCTCGACGGCGCTGAGCGCGCCGAACTGCGAGCGATGATGCAGGTCTTCCTGGAAGAAAAACGTTGGGAGGGGTGTGGTGGACTCGATCTCACCGATGAGATTCGCGTCACCATCGCTGCCCAGGCATGTCTGCTGCAACTGGGGCTCCCCCATGATTATTATCCCGATGTGGAGTCGATCCTCGTCTACCCCTCCACCGTAGTGCCTCCCGAGCACCGCCCCGGCGTATTCGAGCGTGTGGAAGGTCCGGTAGAGCCTTCTGTCCCCATCCTTGGCCAGTCCTTCGCCCGGGGGCCGGTAATCCTGGTGTGGGACGCAGTCGTCCACGGAGCGCGCCATCCCGAGCAGGGGCATAACCTGGTGTACCACGAGTTCGCCCACAAGCTCGACATGCTCGACAATGCTGCCGACGGCACTCCGCCCATCGCTGATCGCGCCCAGCTCGCCGAATGGATGGCCGTGTGCTCCCACGAATTCCTGCGGCTGCGCCGGCTTGCCGAGAATGGCCATAAAACCTTCCTTGACGCCTACGGCGCGAAGAACGAGGCAGAGTTCTTCGCCGTGGCAACCGAGGAGTTCTTCGACCGTCCCCTTGACCTCCAGAAGCACGCCCCCGACCTTTACCGCGTCCTCAGCGCGTACTATCGCCAAGACCCGGCAGAGCGTGTTAAACGCACCTGCCCGGTAAAAGAGTAGGCTTCCCCCTCGCCTTCCCATGCCATTTCCTCTGATGGGACAATTTCTTGACAGATTGTCCTTTGAGACATATAGTATTCAAAAATCTTAAGGAGGGGTTCTCATGGCCGATATAATCAAATTAATTAAAAAACAGAGCGAGCAGCGAATCTCTGAACTCCGCGAACTGGGCGCCAAGCTCTCGGAACAACTTAAGCATGTTATAAATCTCATTCCGGAAAATACGAGACAAAAAAGCGTAGAGGATTTCCTTAATGACATCCGCAAAAACGTGCTTGGTGAAGCCCCCGGCCGGTCCCCCAGGAGAGCTAAAAGAGTGTCTGCTCCCAAACGGGGGAAAAAAGCCGCTAAGACCGCCGGCAAGAGGGGCAGAAAAAAGAAAGAAGCTTCGCCCTCCGTTGAAGCGGAGGGACGCCAAGTTTAACAAGAACGGCTGAGATGCATACAGATTGCATGTCTCAGGCCCGGTGCAGAAGCTGGAAAAGCCGCTGTATTCTGAAATGAATATTTCTGAATCATAGGGAGGTCCTCTATGGATATTTTCGATGCTATCAAGACAAGGCGGAGCATTCGCAAATACCTGGACAAACCGATAGAGACTGAAAAGCTCCAGGCAATACTCGAGGCGGTCCGAATGGCGCCGTCATGGGCTAATTTTCAGTGCTGGCGCCTTGTCGTGGTGAAGGAGAAAGACATCAAGGCAAAGATTAGCGGCCTGTCATATGTTGAATCTTTTTTTGCCCCTCTGGGATATAAATCAAATCCCTCCATGAAGGCCCTGGCCGAGGCGCCCGTTGTCATCGTGCTGTGTGCGGACCCTGAAAAATCGGGCAAGCTCTGGAACCAGCAATATTATCTCGTCGACGCAGGCATCGCGGCCGGGAATTTGATGCTGGCGGCCCGCGGGCTGGGGCTTGGCAGCGTGTTCGTAGGCGTTTTTGATGAAGACAAACTGAAAAAACTGCTTAATATCCCGGATGCGATCCGGATCGTGGGGCTGTTTCCGCTGGGGTATCCGGCGGAAGAGCCAAAGGCTGGACCATCACGTAAACCCGTCTCTGATTTTTGCTCTTTCGAACAGTGGGGTGCAAAGTGAGAAACGCAATGCGCGATGCACTGAGATGAGACGATGCCGCAGTCGGCTTTCTTCAGCGCGGGGGCATCATTCACCCCGTTTCCCGTCATGCCTACGATGTGGCCGCGTTGCTGCAGGACGTCTACAATGTGGAACTTGTGTTCGGGGAACACCTGGGCGAAGCCGTCCGCTTTCTCGATGGACTCCGCCAACTGCGCCGTCTCGTGATGCTTCGTATCGCCGAAGCCGCTGGCATCAAGGATATTTGTTCCCAGACCCAGTTTCCCGGTGGTTTCCCGGGAGATGGCCAGTTGATCTCCCGTCACCATCTTTACGTTTACCCCCATCTGCCGGGCGGTCGCGATGGTTGCCCTGGCTTCTTCCCGGGGCGGGTCGAAAAGGGGCAACACGCCTAGAAACTGCCATGGACCTTGCGCGTCCGCCCGAGCCACACCCAGTGAACGGAAGCCGTGCGCCGCAAATTCGTTAACCGCCTTCTCGATGGCGGCCTTGACCTGCCCTGCATTGGCCGACAACTCCAAGATTACCTGCGGCGCGCCTTTGGTCACTTTGAACGTCTTACCATCCGCGGCTGTGACGGCGGCCTCGGTGCGCTTATGCACCGGGTCGAACGGCTGGAAATGGACCACCTGATAACATTTGAGAGTATTCAGCCAGGCGGTCGCGCAATCCGTCCAGGCCTTCGGTTATTTTCTCTCCCGGATGCCCTGCCATGTCCTTTGCGCCGGTGTCAACTTTGATGCCTGGAATAATTCCCGCATCGGTGATGGCTTTGACAAAGGGAGTGCCGTCTTTCTTATGCTGACGGATCGTCTCGTCGCAGAGGATCGCGCCACTAATGCACTTACCGAGATCGGGTGTGGCCACAATCAACTCCCTATAGGCGCGCCGGGCCTCCCCGGTCTGGGGAATCCCCAACCTGGCAAATCGTTTGTTGCAGGTTGGATTACTTTCATCCATCGCCAGCAGGCCTTTGTCGCCTGCAACCAGCCTCCTCGCGGTGTCTATAAGCTCTTGCACATTCATTTGGGATTGCTCCATTTCCAGTTCCGGATTTCCGGCATGTCCTGGCCGTGCTTGTCGATGTACTGCTTGTGCTCGAAGAGCTTGTCCTGCACCATCTGCTTCAGGTAGGCCCCCTTGGCGCCCAACTGCGGCAGCCGATCAACTACGTCTTGCACTAAATGGAACCGGTCCAGGTCGTTCTGCACCCTTATGTCAAAGGCCGTCGTGATTGTGCCCTCTTCCTTGTAGCCTCGGACATGCAGGTTGCGGTTGGTCCGGCGGTAGGTCAGCCGGTGGACCAGCCAGGGGTATCCATGAAAGCCAAAGATGATGTGCTTGTCTTTCGTGAAGAGCGAGTCGTAATCCTTGTCGCTCAGCCCGTGCGGGTGCTCCGTACTGGGCTGCAGCTTCATGAGATCGACGACATTGATCACCCGGATTTTCAGATCGGGCAGATGCTGGCGAAGAATGGAAACGGCGGCCAATATCTCCAGCGTCGGCGTGTCTCCGCGACAGGCCATTACAATGTCCGGCTCGCCGCCTTGGCCGTTGCTGGCCCATTGCCAGATGCCAATTCCTTCCGTGCAATGCACAACTGCCTCTTCCATGGTCAGCCATTGGGGCAGTGCACGTTTTCCCGCAACCACCACGTTCACATAGTGCCGGCTGCGCAGGCAGTGATCAAAAACCGACAACAGGTAGTTGGCGTCGGGCGGAAGGTAAACGCGCACGATATCGGCTTTCTTGTTGATGACGTGGTCGAGGAAGCCGGGGTCCTGGTGCGTGAAGCCGTTGTGGTCCTGCTGCCAGACGTGGGAGGCGAGCAGATAGTTCAGCGAGGCGATCTTCCTCCGCCACGGCAGTTGCGATGTGACCTTCAGCCACTTGGCGTGCTGGTTGAACATCGAATCAATGATGTGAATGAACGCCTCGTAGCAGTTAAACAATCCGTGCCGTCCGGTAAGCAGATAACCCTCCAGCCAACCCTCGCACTGGTGCTCGCTGAGCATCGAGTCCAGCACGCGTCCGGCGGGCGCGAGGAATTCATCATTCTTTACTGCCCGGGCGTCCCACTGACGATTAGTTGCTTCAAAGACCGCGCCCAGGAGATTCGAGAGCGTCTCCTCGGGACCGAATATCCGGAAATTACGCTGCTCCTGATTCAGCTTGGCCACGTCACGCAGGAATTTACCCAGCACGAGCGTATCCTGGCCGTCAACGGCGCCGGGCGAAGGCACATTCACCGCGTGGACGCGGAAGTCCGGCATGCGCAGGTCGCGCAGCAGAATGCCTCCATTGGCGTGGGGATTGGTGCCCATCCGCCGGTCACCCTTAGACGCCAGCTCGGCCAATTCCGGCATGAGCCGGCCATCCTCATCGAACAGTTCTTCCGCCTTGTAGCTCTTCATCCAGCTTTCAAGCTGTTTGAGATGATCGGGATGATCGGCATCCACCAGGAGCGGCACCTGGTGCGCTCGGAACGTGCCTTCAACTTGCAGACCATCGACAAATTTCGGTCCCGTCCAGCCCTTGGGTGACCTCAGGACAATCATTGGCCAGCGCGGCCGGGTGGTGTCGTTCTTGTTCCGTGCATCGCTCTGGATTTGCCGAATGCTCTCGATGGCCTTTCCCAAAGTGCCGGCCATGAGTTGATGCATCTCTTCCGGCTCATAACCTTCCACAAAGTGGGGCGTCCAGCCGCAGCCTCGTGGAAATTGCTCCAATTCCTCATGCTCGATGCGGGCCAGGACGGTCGGGTTGCTGATCTTGTAGCCATTGAGATGCAGAATCGGCAGCACGGCGCCATCAGTAATTGGGTTGAGAAACTTGTTGGACTGCCATGCGGTCGCCAAGGGGCCCGTTTCCGCTTCACCGTCGCCGATGACGCAGGCGACGATCAGGTCCGGATTGTCGAACGCGGCCCCGAAGGCATGGCTGAGCGAGTACCCCAGCTCGCCACCTTCGTGAATCGACCCCGGCGTACTCGGCGCAACATGGCTGGAAATGCCGCCAGGGAACGAGAACTGCATGAACAGCTTCTTGAGCCCGCTTCGTCCTGGCTGATGTCTGGGTAAATCTCACTGTAGGTGCCTTCGAGGTAAGTATTGCCCACCAGCGCCGGGCCGCCGTGACCGGGACCGGCGATGTAGAACATATCCAGGTCATACTTCTTGATGACCCGGTTCAGGTGCACGTAGATGAAGTTCTGACCCGGAGTCGTGCCCTAGTGTCCGACCACCAGAGGCTTCACGTGAGACAGTTTCAGAGGCTGCTTCAGCAGCGGATTGTCGTAGAGATAAATCTGGCCTACCGACAGATAGTTGGCGGCGCGCCAGTAGGCATCCATCTTGTGGAGCAGATCGGGCGACAACAATTTGTCCGTTTTGTTCATCTCCCCTGTTTCCACGGCGATGTTATCCTTAACATTATTTTTCACTTTCATAGCAATCCTCCTTTCGGACAACCTTTTTTATTTTCATGATCATGTTCCTTTTCAATTGCGCACGCAGACGAGTGGCGCATTTTCACCTATGCCACAGGCAAAGACCAGGGTGTCCAATCCGCCGGGCGCTGCGGCATAGGAGTCGATCCATTTCTTGACCTTTCTCGCGTTTGCTTCACCGGGAATGCCCCTTGGCAGCCGGTTCATCGGCCCAGTATCCCTGGCGATTATAATGCCGATGCAGTTTGATCTCGTAATCCCTGGTTAACAAAGACTCCTCCGTGTATTCCGGTGACTGCTTAATGGTCTCGCGGGGAAGATTGACGAAGACTTTCGACTCGCTCCAACTAACGCGCTCGATCCATTGCGGTGAAATCAGGACCTTTTTTCCCGGCCACCAGTTCCGTGTATCGATGATTAGATAACGAATCGCCCATGCATCGTCATCGATGATAAAATCCTCGACATGGCCAATTTCTCCGTCTGCGGCTTGGATGTGATGGCCACTCACATCGTGAGTGCTGCGCAAATGGGGATCCCACGCTTTCTCACTTTGGGTGGATTTTCTCCATTTTTCACGGTCACGCACAATGTGGGGATAATATCCCCATATGTATGGGCCTCTCCAAACACCGGCCATCCATAATACCCGTAGTAGGCCTCCTCGAATTGTCGTGCCAACGCTCAATTGCGCCGGTAGGGAGTGGCTTCGCTATGGGGGTACCCCGCCCGCCGAAATCAGCCCTCCAGAATCCGTCGGAGCGAGTCACCGGACTCGAACAGCGCGAACTTGATGCTCGACGAGCCGCCATGGATCGTCAGGATGCGTGGGTTAGCTGGTTTCATGGATGATTCCTTCGTCATTCTGCAATCCGAACGAAGCCAGTTGCTTGCACGTGGACTTGTAATCCGTATGAAGAATGCTTCTAATTCCCAGACCTTCCGCGACCTGGACGAACATCGGGGTGTTTTCGATATAGAGTATTTGCCCGGCCGGCGCATGGACTATGTCCAGCGCAACTCGGAATATATCCGCGTCCGGCTTGCGGAGGTGGACGAAGCAGGAGGAAATGAAAAAATCCACGAACCCATCCAGCTTGAACTTTCGGATCCGATACGAATTGAGTTCGCGCCCTTCGTTGCTGACCACGGCGATCTTCAGCCCGTGCCGGACCTTGAGTTGACTGGCCAGCCCGATCATCCCGGGGTAAGGTTTCGATTGCGCGAACATGAAACGCCGAAACTGAGCCCGGGTGAACGGACGCTTTTGGTAGAAGACCACCCGGCCTAAATATTCTTCCAGCGTGAGCTTTCCCTCCTCGTAGATGTCGAAGGTCAAGTGATGCCGGGCCTCCATCTCGGCCACCTCCAGCTTGAAGTTCACTGCCGCCCGTTTGCGGGCATGATGGTCCCACCCGTTGGTGAGCAGGACACCGCCGATATCCAGAAACAACGTCGTGATCGGGGTCGCTCTTTTCATTTGACCTCCGTCAACGCCGTCTGCCGCCTTTGACAGTCTGTCCCTCGGGCAAGAAGTATGGCGCTGGATCGGGGGCCCAGGTGGTAAGCTTGAGGATCTTCCCAAAGCGGTTCCTCGCCCGCAGCAAACAAATCTTGTGGCGCTTCGCGAGAGGTGTCAACGGCCAGATGCCACCGAGCCCCCGGCAGTAAGGGCGGCAGACCGAAATCTACCGCATCGGTGCCCGCATTGAACATCAGGCAGAGTGCGCACTGTTCATCTTCATGGATCAGACAGGCAAACTGTTTTTCTTTCGGGTTGGACCAGTTGGGCAATCCTCCTTGCGGGCCAAACCAATGTATCTCGGCGTCCGTGTAAAATTGCTCCTTACTCAGAATCGGATGGACACGACGAAAGGCGATCATGCCACGGGTGAAGCGGAAAATTTCCCTGTGCCGTTCCAGACAGCTCCAGTCATGCCAGCTCGTTTCGTTGTCCTGGCAGTAGGCATTATTGTTGCCCCCTTGCGTGCGGCGATATTCGTCTCCGCCGAGCAGCATCGGCACCCCGCGTGAGATTAACAGAGTCAGCAGGAAGTTCTTGATTTGGCTTTTTCGAAAGGTCTCGATCCCGGCATTCGTTGTCTCGCCTTCAGCGCCGTAGTTCTGGCTGAAGTTGGCGTCGGTCCCGTCATGGTTGTTTTCTCCGTTTGCTTCATTGTGCTTGTAGCGATAGCTCACCAGGTCGTTCAGAGTGAAGCCGTCGTGGCAGGTGACGAAATTGATGCTGCTCTCGGGGCCTTTGCCCGACCTGGTGTAGATGTCGGCACTGCCGCAGATGCGGCTGGCAAACAAACCGAGCATCCCATCATCGCCGCGCCAGAAACGCCGGACGTCATCCCGGTACCGGCCGTTCCACTCCGCCCACCGGCGTTCGGAGAAGTTCCCGACCTCATACGCTCCGGCGGCATCCCACGCCTCGGCGATGATTCTCACATCCCTTAAGATTGGGTCCTCGGCGATCCGCTCGAGAAGCGGGGGATTGGGCAGCAAGTTGCCGGAACGGCCCCGACCGAGCGCCGCGGCCAGGTCAAACCGAAATCCATCGACATGCATCTCCACCACCCAGTAGCGCAACGCGTCCAAGATGTGTTCCCGCACCACGGGGTGGTTGGCATTAATGGTGTTGCCGGTGCCCGTGTAGTCCTTGTAAGAACGTTTATCGTCCGCCAGCATGTAAAAGATCGTGTTATCAATCCCGCGGAAACAGAGTGTGGGCCCCAGTTCGTTTCCCTCGGCAGTATGATTGAAAACCACGTCCAGGATCACCTCGATGCCCGCCCCATGAAAGGCCCGGACCATTTCCTTGAATTCCAGTTTCTGCTGACCCACGCCTCCCGAACTGCTATAGGAAGCTTTAGGCGCAAAGAAGGCCACAGGATCGTAGCCCCAGTAATTTCTGAGTGGCTTGCCTGTTTGTGGATTGATTCCCTGCACCTGGGATTCGTTAAACTCGTATACGGGCATCAATTCCACAGCCGTCACTCCCAGTTCTTTTAAATAGGGGATTTTTTCCATTAGCCCCCGGTACGTGCCGGGATTCTCCACGCCGGAGCTGGGATGAATAGTGAAACCGCGAACATGCGTTTCATAAATCACTGTCTTTGACCAGGGATGTCTGGGCGGCCGGTCGTCATGCCAGTGGAAGTGCTCATGAGTGAACACGCATTTCGGCATGGCTCCGGCATCGTCGACTTTCGAACAAACCAAGTCTTGCTCTGGCGCCGACGGATCGTATCCCCGCGCTTGGCCAAAATCCCAATCAGGCAACGGCGTGATCGCTGTCGCAAATGGGTCCAGGAGCAGCTTGTTGAAATTGAAACGATGACCGTCCTTGGGTTGATATGGGCCGTCCACGCGATAGGCATACAGCTGGCCGGGCCGAATCCCCTCAATCCAGACGTGCCACACGTCACCAGTGCGGTTGCGCGCGGGATCCAGATCAATCACCCTGGCAACTGTGGCATCTTCGGGATGATCAAACAACTCCAGGCGGACGCGGCTGGCGTGCCGGCTGAAGAACGCAAAGTTCACTCCTTCGCCACGTGCATAGGTTCCCAGAGGCACTGGCGAACCAACCCGAACATCAGTCCGCTCCGATACTTCTGCCACATAATCATGCAGAGGGCGTTCGGACGCCGTAATATCTTTACGTATTGGGTCTTTTTTATTCATTCTTTTACCTTTCGAAATCTAATCACCGCTGCCACAGGATTCGTGCGTCTTCCAGTGGGACCACAACGCCATCGTGGCGCCATATGACTCGCGCCGTATAATCTGTCCCAGTGTGTGTTTCAGGCTCCGGCGCGCGATAGGCGTAATCGTTGGCCGCCCCCGCTGGTTGCCGGACGCGGCAACATGATATCGAGTCTCGACAACACCCGGCGCTCATTGAAGTGATTTTATTTTCCGAACTCGCTTCCCTTCTCCTTGTCTGCGCGCTCCTGGCCCAATCCCAAGGTCAGCGCTGTCACCCCGGCAATACCCCCTAGCTGCATGTTTTCCACGACCGTGCTGGGTACAATTACGATCGTGGCGTTCTCCTTCAAACCCTCATAAAGCATGTTCATAGCCCGCAAGTGAAGAGCGATAGGATTGTCGGTATAGGTCTTGGCCGCCTCTCCAAACTTCTCCGCCACCTGCCGCTCCGAATCTCCCAGAATCACCCTGGCCTGACGTTCTCTTTCCGCTTGGGCCTGCATCGACATCGCATTCTCCGAGGCCGGGGGAATGAGGACATCCTTGACTTCCACCGAAATAACATTAATGCCCCATGGCTCGGTGCGCACATCAATAACCTTTTGCAGCTCACCGCTAATCTTTTCCCTTCCTTCCAGCATGTCGGCGAGCATGGTCTTGCCAATGATATCACGCAGAGCCGTTTGGGAGGCCCAACTTATTGCGCCTATATAGTCGGCTACGTCCAGGGCCGCTTTCTTGGGGTCCAAAACTTTCCAGAATAGCACTGCCTCTACGTCCACCGGCACCGTATCTTTGGTAAGGGTCTTTTCTGCCTTGAAAGAAGCCGTGATCACGCGGGTGTCAATCCAGTTTTGATGACCGCGACTCGTTTCCCCTGAACTTGCTTGTCAATTCGCAGTCCTCCATTCAAAATTTAATCACCGCTGCCAGAGAATGGGATCGGCTTCCAGGGGAACGGTAACGCCGGAGCAGTGCGGGATCACCCTCGCCGTATAGTCCGCCGCCGGACGGCTCGCAGGCGCTTGCGCACGATAAACATAAACGCCGTCTGCAGCCTCTGGTTGCCGGGTGAGCTGCATCTTCTGCCGCACCGGACCGCCGCCGTTAACGCCTTCGGCATAAAGCTCTACACGCACCGTCTTCGGGTCGAGGTCATTGAGATAGACCTGAACCTCGAATACATGCTGCTTCCCTTTGGTCTCGATCTTCAATTCGCCGAAGTGGAGTGCGGCCCATTTTTGCTCCACTGCATGCCGCCAATCAACCACCCGTCTGCCCACGGCCCCTTTTTTTCAGCTCGTTTACGATAGGCTATAGCAGCCGGCAGGTAGTGTTGCTCAGTGTATTCGCGAACCGAGCGGTTGGCGGAGAAGCGGGCGGTTAGACACGCCATGCTTCCACGCATCCGCGCCACCCAGGAAGTGGGGATGCCCTCCTTGTCGCGAGTATAGAACTCGGGGATCACCTGGTGTTCGAGCAGGTCGTAGAGTGCCGCGGCTTCGACAGCATCCCAGGCTGGATCGTCGCCATGTTCCTGGCCGTCCCCCAGTGCCCATCCCACCTCAGGCGTGTAGGCTTCCGCCCACCAGCCGTCCAATTCCGAAAGATTGATGCCCCCATTGACGAGCACTTTCATGCCGCTCGTTCCGCAGGCCTCCCGGGGCCGTCGCGGCGTGTTGATCCAGACATCTACACCCTGCACCAGGTGCTCGGTCAGAAGCATGTCGTAGTCACTGAGGAAGATCACATGGGGGCGCAGCTCGGGCCGCCGGATGAAATGTATCCATTCCTGAATCATAGCCTGCCCCGCCTGGTCCGCCGGATGGGCCTTGCCGACAATGATGAGTTGCACAGGCCGCTCTGGATTGGTCAACAGGCAAAGCAGCCGCTCCGGATCGTGCAATAATAGATTTGGTCTCTTGTAGGTCGCGAAGCGGCGCGCAAAGCCCAGCGTTAACGCATTGGGATCAAACAGGCCCTTCGCCCCATTGACCGCCTCGGGTGATGCACCGGAAGCGGCCAGTTGCAAGGACAATCGTTCGCGAGCGTATTCAATGAGAGCCTTGCCGGCGTCCGTGCGAAATTTCCAGAGCCTAGCGTCAGAGATGCGGCGAATGTCCTGCTCCAGGGTTTCCGTTGTCCCCAGCCAGCGGTTTTTCCCACATGCTTCCGTCCAAAGATCGTCGGCCGGCGCCGAATCCCAGCTCCGCATGTGGACTCCATTGGTCACGTGCCCGACCGGCACTTCGTCTTGCGGCCAGTGCGGGAAAAGAGGCCCCAAGAGCTGCCGGCTCACCTTTCCATGCAGGCGGCTCACGCCATTGACCGCCCCGCTCCCGCGGATCGCCAGATAGGCCATGTTGAAACTTTCCGACGAGTCATCCGGGTCCCGCCGGCCCAGGGCCAGTAGATTGTGCAGTGTGATATCGAGCTTCTGCTCCGCATAACCACCGAGGTATTGCTCGATGAGGGCTGGATCAAAGCGGTCAAAGCCTGCGGCCACCGCAGTGTGGGTGGTGAAGAGGTTACCGGCCCGCGTGACGGCCAGTGCTACTTCGAACGGCTGCCCTGTCTCTTTCATGAAACTGCGGGCCCGTTCCAAAATGGCGAAGGCCGCATGTCCTTCATTAAGATGGCAAACTTCCGGCTGGATGCCGAGCGCGCGGAGCAGCCGCCACCCGCCGATCCCAAGCATGATCTCTTGTTTCAGCCGCAGCTCCGGCCCGCCCTCGTAAAGCTCGCTGGTAATGCCCCGGTGAGCCGGGAGATTCGCAAGGTCATTGCTATCGAGCAGGTAAAGGCGCACCCGGCCAACCTGAACCTGCCAGGCGCGCAGCCAGACAGGGTAACCGGGTAAGTCGAGTTTCAGCCGCAACCACTCTCCGTTCGCATGGCGCAATGGCGTTATGGGCAATTGGCCGGGATCGTTGTAGGGAAAAAGGGCCTGTTGCGCTCCGTCCTTGTCGAGCACCTGCCGAAAATAGCCTTGCTGGTAGAGCAGTCCCACGCCGACCACCGGCACGCCCAGATCACTGGCCGATTTAAGCTGACCGCCGGCCACATTGCCAAGCCCGCCTGAGTAGATGGGCAGAGCTTCACTCAACATGAATTCCATGCTGAAATACGCGACCCTGGTAAGGAGAGACTTTGAATGCTCTCGCTGAAACCACGCAGGGGCTTTCGCCGCCTGACGCCTGGCGTGCACGAGGTCATCGACGCTTTTGCGGAAAACGGGATCAGCTGACACGCGCTGGAGTTTGTCCCTCGATACAGTTTGTAGGACGGCCCAGGGGTTATACGTAAGATCCCACAGCGCGGGATCAAGCTGCCGCCACACTTCGTCGGCGGCATGATTCCACGACCAGCGCATATCCAAGGCGAGTTCGGCCAGGGAATCGAATCCTTCGACGTCCGTAGGTAAAAGACTGTAAAGCGGTTTGCTGACAGGTGTTTGTTTGCTCATAGTCTCTCTTCCAAATTCCTATTGCCTGCAAACCCTGACCGCTGTGGCTCCGCAGCCAAAACCTCGTTGACGATTGTCTGCGCTTCCTCCAGGATGAGGCGTAGATGCTCCGCTCCACGGAAGCTCTCCGCATAGATATTGTAGATGTCTTCCTTCCCTGACGGACGCGCCACGAACCATCCGCTTTCCGCTATTACTTTCAACCCGCCGATGGATGCGCCGAGAGTCTCTCCAGCATTGCCTTTTGCTCCGGAGTGGCAGAGGCCTCAACTCGGTCGTAAACCGGCTCACCGAACTCGCGGGTGAGTTTGTGGCAGATTTCGCCAGGATCCCGGTCCATCCGGGCCGTGATCTCCGCCGCTTTACGGCACGTTCCGCCTGCCCGGCGTTTGGCGGATTGTATTTGACCCCCGCCGGAATTCGCACCCCGCCTCATACTATGCGATTTATAGTTCAATTGTACCTTATTTTCAGATAAGGTAAAGGAAAGGCAAAATATAAGAGCTATGGGCGAAGGCCGGGAAAATTTCAGGGGTTCAACTCCTACTACCAGCCAGCAGCTCACTTTGCAAATCTACCTTCCTTTTGATTGTGATTGATGCCAAATGACGAAGGTTTATTATCGGTGGCAACTCTGTCGTTATATTCTCGGGCATCGCTTTTGCTCGAAATCACGCTCATCAAATTAACCGGGCTTATGTCGAAAAATCCGGCTATATGGACATGACCCCTTGAACGTGCGATACTTACAAAGAGTTGGCGATGACGTAGTCAATTCAACTCGAGTCACGCTATAACTATTAAAATCACAAATCGCAAGGAGGTTAATCATGTCGAAGGGAAATGCAGCTGTCGCTATTTTCAATACTCACGTCGAGGCCGATAATGCCGTAAAGGAATTGCAGAAATCCGGCTTCGATATGAGGAAGCTGTCAGTCGTGGGCAAAGACTATCACACCGAGGAACAGGTTGTAGGCTACTACCATACTGGTGACCGCATGAAGTACTGGGGCAAACTGGGCGCCTTTTGGGGCGGCCTGTGGGGTATCTTGTTCGGGGCTGCATTTTTCTGGATTCCCGGAATTGGTCCGATTATCGCAGCCGGACCGATTGTCACCGCCATCGTTGGCGGATTGGAGGGCGCTGTGGCAGTTGGAGGATTGAGCGCGCTTGGCGCGGGTCTTTACAGCCTTGGCATTCCGAAGGACAGTATTATCAATTATGAATCCTCCATCAAGTCCGATAAGTTCCTGCTGGTGGTTCATGGCTCGGAGGATGAGTTGGCCAAGGCCAAGGATATACTGAAGGGCGCCGGCCAGGAGATGTCCGTTTATGCTCCCATTGGGAGATGATTCCCCCCAGGTGCTACGGGGAGGGAGACTTGATTTGGCTAAACCGCCAATGGAAGCCGGGGCCAGAACTAGCAGGTTGTTGAAAAAGTCTCTCGGGATGGCATAAATAGTGCATATTATTTTCAGCCTCAACTGATACCGGAACGAGGAGGAAGACGATATGCGCGGCGGTGACAAAAAAATGGAAGGAATATTTTGTTATTTATCAGCGGAATCCGTGGTGCCGACGGACCATCCTCTGAGGCCAATTCGCAAGATGGCGGAAGAGGCCCTTCAGCAATTGTCATCCTCATTTGAGAAGATGTATTCCCATACGGGGAGGCCATCGATAGCTCCAGAGAAATTGATGAAGGCATTGCTGCTGCAGACGCTGTACTCGGTCAAGAGCGTGCGGATGCTCATGGAGCAGTTGGGATACAACATCCTCTTCAAGTGGTTTGTTGGGTTAGCGATAGATGATAAGGTATGGGACCATTCAACATTCTCCCAGAACCAGGAGAGATTCATAAACTCGGATATAGCGAAAGCGTTCCTGGAAAAAATACAGGAGCAGGCGGGGAAAGCCGGATTGCTTTCGAGCGAGCATTTTTCAATAGACGGGACGCTGATAGAGGCCTGGGCATCCATCAAGAGTTTCCAGAAGAGAGACAAACAGGGGCCGCTCGCTGGAAGTGGCCGTAATGACGAGGTGGATTTTCATGGGGAGAAACGCTCTAACGAGACCCATGAATCCATAACCGATCCTGATAGCAGATTATTCAGGAAGGGCAAAGGGAAGGAAGCCAAGCTCTCTTATATGGGGCATGTGCTGATGGAAAACAGAAATGGTCTTATCGTTGATACCGAGCTTACGCTTGCAACCGGGACGGCGGAACGCGAAGCGGCAGAAAATATGGTGGAAAATATTCCTGGCTCGCACCGGATAACAGTCGCTGGCGACAAGAACTACGACACGCGCGGCTTTGTAGAGGCGATGAGGGAGTTCAACGCCACGCCGCACGTAGCACAGAATGATAAGAACCGCTCTTCAGCAATAGACCAAAGAACAACCCGGCATGAGGGATACGCGATCAGCCAGAAATACAGGAAGCGGATCGAGGAAATATTTGGGTGGATGAAGACGGTTGGCAATCTGAGGAAGATCAAATACCGGGGTAAAACGAAAGTCTCATGGCACTTCACCTTCTCAGCGGCGGCATACAATCTGGTAAGAATGAGAAATCTTGGGGTTGGCACGGCATGAATGCGGTAAAAGGCGAAAAACAGATCAAAATATCAGATGAAAAAAGGTCGAAAGACCTCAAGATAATGATATCGGATGCAGGATACAAAATTTGGACATCCCAAAATGAAGGAATGTTTGCTGAAAAAAGGCGTTTTTCAACGGCCTGCTAGAAACCATTTATAAAAGGCTCAAGTCATGGTTGACGGCAATGGCCTTGCTGAAAGAAACTCAAAGCGGAAGTCAGGAGAATCCTCTAAACCCACAGTGCGATTCCGCCGATGACTAACTCTCGCCGTGATCCGGATGGCTGCGTACCATGGGACACACTTCGATTTTGACAGCTACACGCTTACACCATGTGCGAAGGCACTTCTGGAAAAGAAGATTGTATCCATAAATACGAACCCACTGAGCTTGTGAACCTCGCGAAGCATCGGGAAGCCAATAGGTTTTTTGGTATAAGTTCAGAAAAGGCACAAGGGTATCAATTGAATATACGATAGCTGAAAATTTGGGATATACCGATGGGACCCAGGTTTTCATGAAAGACTGATCCATATATACTCGCGCATTTGAAGGCGGCATGAAGCCCTTTTCGTATCCAAAATTAAAAACATACGTGCCCAAATAAAGTAAAAAACAGTACTCAAGGCAATATTTTCCAAGGTCTATAGCCATGGCCTACGAATACGCCCAAAAGCCAATTCCAAGCCCGCGCCAAGCAGCTTAATTCCCCATTTTTCCGCAAGTCATTTTGTTTAGCTATGAGAACTTCTCTGCGCTCGGATTCATGACCCATTCGTTTAAATACCATCGCAAGCTGCTCATAAGGTTGCGGGTAAAAGGGCTTTTCAGGCTGCAACCTTAACCAAGCAAGCCGCTCTCCCGATGTTTTTGGCGTATATTCACCGGTCAGCGCCCTATATTCAAAACCATCTAAATGAAGCTGTCCTTTTAAGGGCCAAATCTCCTTGCAATCTTCAAGTTGGCCAACACTTGCGGGGGTATCATCAAAAAATGTGTAAATAGTTAGAAGGCGGTGTATCCTTTCAAGTTGACGCCAATCAACATTAGAAAAGGAGACCCCACCCGTGGGAAAGAGTATCACCGCGACGGCAAAGCCGTCAAGAGCAGCATACGAGATATTAGAGGATCTGGTCCGGGCGAAGGTGAAGGAATTCATTCAGGACATACTTGAAGAAGAGGTCACGCCGGGGAATACATCAAGCGTATTCCTTATGCAGAGACTCTTTCGGAATGCGAGCGGCTCAGGGATGTATTCGCTGCCCGTTATAAAAAAGATTATTCGAAAGCGGTAGAGAAGCTCTTTACCGACTGGAACCGGATGGTCACGTTTTACTCATTCCCGAAGGAACACTGGGTTCATCTTCGGACCACGAATATTGTGGAATCACCTTTCAGCGCAGTGAGATTGAGGACTGATGCGGCGAAACGGTTCAAGAAGGTCCAAAACGCAACGGCAATGATCTGGAAACTCCTTCAGGTAGCAGAGAAAAGTTTTCGCACCCTAAAAGGATACTGGTTATTGTCTGATGTCTATAAAGGGGGAAAGTTCGTCGATGGGGTTGCAAAGGATGCCTCGAAGGCACTCGAAAGGATGGCCGCCTAATGGCTTTTTACACACCTATTGACAAGAGCCCGATGATAGAGGCATCCAGCCTCTCTTTTCTTTCACTCCTGTTTCGACTTTAGCAGCACAAGCAGTATCGTGCCCGCCGTAAAAAGTATAGCTCCAAACAGGGCCCATGGGGCGCCGGGTTCCCGGCTGACTTCGATAAAGGCAGCAGGGAAGGGATCCATTTTTAAATCCTGCAGATAAAAACCGTATCCCCGGAAGAAAACCGGATGGTTGGGGGCAAGGACCCCGCGCTTAAGGACGTTCCCCCGGGACAGCAATTCCACTTCCGCATTGGGCCTTGCGCCTGTCTCCACCTTGTCCAGAAACAGATCCAAGCCGGAGGGAAGCCTCGCCAAAGCACCTTCCGGCAACTGTCCCGTAAGCTTTGAGGCCCCAAGTGAGCTCACCAGATGGGCAATAAGTATCAGTAGAAACCCGATGTGTATGATCTGAGGAGCTAGCAAAGGAAGCAGGCCGCCTTTTTTTCGCCTCACGCTCTCTGTGCTGCAGCAGACCGTGTTTATGGCCAGAAGCGCCAGCAGAAATATCGCGGTCCACATCCACCAAGTAAGCGCAAACGGGCCCCGGGTCAGCCAGATGGAAAGGGGGATCCATCCGCTCATTGCGCCCGAGACGGACACGTTTTTGGCCATGACAACAGAGCCCAAAAGCAGGATGGCTATTTCAAGGCCAAGAAGCCACACGGCCAACCCCTGGGAGATCAGAATCTCCCACAGTGCTTTTTTGTTTTTTGGAAATCCCATCTGAAATCTAAAAAGTATGGGAGCTTTTCATGAGAAGCCCCACCCCGAGATATGTAAACAATACCACCACAAACCCGATGGCCCCTGCTATTGCGGCTTTTTTCCCATACCATCCGGGCCGGAGGCGCAGATGGAGATAAAGGCTGTAATAGAGCCAAAGTATTGATGTCCAGAGCTCTTTTGGGGTCCACAGCCAGTATGTCCCCCAGGCAAGATATGCCCAGACCCCGCCTGCTATCATGGCAAGGCTGAAAAGGAGATAGCCGGAAAGTATAGCTCGGTACTGGCTTTTTTCAAGGGCCGCTTCCCGTTGCCCCAGGTAAATTATCCCAAGCACCGCCCCTATGCCAAAAAGGGCGTAGGAGAAGAAAGAAAGCCCCACGTGCAGTTCAAACCAGTATGTTCTGAGCACGGGAGGAAGGGGCCCTTCAAAGGGACGGGCAAGCATGGCAACAACGGTGAAGAGAGCGGCCATGGCCCCAAGCGAAACCCGGAACATTTTTCCCCTCTCGGAGCTTGCGTGAAAGAAGGCAGAGAAGCCCACAAGGCTTGCGGCAAGGAATATAAGGGTATCATGCGGGCCTATAAGGGGGATTCTGCCAAGCATGATTCCCCTTGCCAGAAGATATGCCGCCTGAGCAAGGCAGCCCGCAAAGAGAAATCGTCTTTTTAGAAGACCCGCCAGGTAAAGAGGCAGCGCCGTCCAAGCCAGCAGACCGGGGTTCATCGCGCCTCCTGGAAAATCTTGCCTGGATTGAGAAGTCCTTTCACCAGTCTCATCTCACAAGAGGTTTTTCATCTTGGTACTTAATTGTTTCCTGCTTATGCCAAGCAGCAAGGCCGCCTTGGACTGGTTCCAGGCCGCCGCTTCGAGCGCCTTCGTAATTGCCCTTTTTTCGATTCCGTTTAAATTCATTAATTCCCCCTCCTGCGCCTCTTCCCTGTTCATGAAGACGAACTTCCGCGGCAGGCATTCGAATGTTACCCGGTCGTAAGGACAGAAAATAACCGTCCTCTCTATTATGTTTTGGAGTTCCCTGACGTTGCCGGGCCATTCGTAATTCGTAAGGATTTCCAGGACCGCCAGGTCGAACCCTTTAATGTATTTTTTGTATTTTCTGCTAAAATCCTCCAGGAAATGAGACGCCAGAAGCTCTATATCTTCCTTCCTTTCACGCAGGGCGGGCATGTTTATGGTGATCACGTTCAGCCGGTAGAAGAGGTCAGCCCTGAATTCTCCGCTGGCCACCAATTCCTCAAGGTTCTTGTTTGTGGAGGCGATTATCCTCACGTCAACCTGTATCTTGTCTTTTCCACCGATCTTCCTTATCTCCTTTTCCTGGAGGAACCTGAGGAGTTTTTTCTGGAGGGAGAAATCCAGATCGCCCACTTCATCGAAGAAGACAGTGCCGCCCCCGGCCATTTCGATCAGACCCGTCTTGACGCCAAAGGCGCCCGTAAAAGCGCCCTTTTCGTGGCCGAAGAGCTCACTTTCCATCAGTTCGGAGGGTATCGTAGTGCAGTCTATCGGTATGAAGGGTTTGTCCGCGCGCAGCGAAGTATAATGCAGGGCCCTTGCGGCGAGTTCTTTCCCGGTCCCGCTTTCCCCGAGTATGAGGATGCCGGCATCCGTCTTGCTCACCCGGCGAATGACGGAGAAAACCTCCCTTACGGGGCCGCTTTTACCTATTATATTCAGGAATTCATGGCCCTCCGGCCGGCTGCCGCCCTCTTCATCCCTCTGCCCGAGCGCGCCTTTTACCGCCGATTGGAGGATGTTTAAATCCACGGGCTTTGTCAAATAGGTGTAAGCCCCTTTTTTCATCGCGTTTACGGCGGATTCGATCGTGCCATACGCCGTCAGTAAAACGACGGGGATGCCGGAATTCGTTTTCTTTATCGTCTCAAGAAAAGCCTCGCCGCTCATGCCCGGCAGTTTATAATCCGTAATTACAAGGTCGAAATGCCCCTCCCCCATCTTTGCAAGGGCCTCTTCGGCGGCAAGCGATGTGCAAACGGAATATTTTTCCTTCCTGAGGACGGCCGACAACACTTTCAAGGTATTGATTTCATCGTCGACAATCAGTATGTTGCCGGTCATCTTTTCACCGGAATGCAGAGCGCGAAATTGCTGCCCATTCCTTCCTCGCTTTCAAAGAAAATGTCGCCGCCGTGCTCATTTGCGATCTTTTTGCAAACCGCAAGCCCGATGCCCGCCCCCCGGGTCTTGGTCGTAAAAAAGGGATTGAAGATGTTTTTCATTATCTCCCCGCTTATGCCTTTACCGTTATCCTGTACGGATAAGCGCACGCCGCCCCTTGAGGCGCTCGTCGAGACCTGTATGACGCCTCCCTGTTTTACCGCGTCCAGCGCGTTTATCAGCAGGTTTATGAGCACCTGTTTTATCTGGCCTGGGTCCAGTCTGACTGCCGGCAGGGATTTGTCAAAGCTCGTTCCCAGGGAAACATTTTTCTCCCTGAATTCCACCTCCAGCAGGGTGAGTGTCTCCATTGCCAGCCTGTTTAAATCGCAGCGCTGGAAATCCGGGTTCATGGGCTTGGCGAAATTAAGAAGCGCGGTCGAGAGCTTGCTTATCCGGAGCGCCTCGGTGTTGATTATTTTCAGAAATTCATTTATGAGGCTCCCCTTGAAATTTTCCCCTATGTACGAGGCGGCCCCGCTTATGGAGTTCAGGGGGTTTTTGATTTCGTGCGCGAGCGTGGCGGCAAGCTCTCCTGTAGCGGCCAGCCGGCTCAGCCTGTCCCTTTCCCTTAAGGACTGGTCCAGCTTGAATACCATCTCGTTGAAGGCCTTGGTGAGTTCGCCTATCTCGTCTGTCTTTCTCACCTCTATCTTCCCGGCGAAACCCTCGTCCGCAAGCCTGTTTACCGAATCCTTCAGGCGGATAATGGGTTTTATAAGGCTGAAGATAAGCCCCAGCGTAAAGGCGAGCGCCGTTCCCAGCATGGCCGCGATGAGCAGAAAGAAAGTGAGCCTCTTGTCCAGAAAATAAACGTGCTCTTCGTTCGCGTAGAAAAACACAGTGCTGAAAAAAACAAGGGGCGCCAGTGAAAACAGGCCGAAAGTGGCAAGCGTCTTATAAAGCAGGCTGTTTTTCATGCCTGAAAAGTCCTCCAGCCTGATGCCCGCAAGCAGCATGAAAAAGCCGAGGGGCCTCAGGAGGTGCCCATAAATCCACATTTTGGAGCCTATCCCGGCCGGAAAAAAAAGTATTACCGAGGATATGCACAGAAAGGCCCATCCAAGGGATGTATAAAGATGCCTCTGCGCCCTGGAATGATAATAGACGGCTATTTGAAGCAGAAAAAGCAGGCCCGCCAAATAAGCTATGCTAACCCATGCAAGCGGCCTGAATACGGCAAAAAGAGGGAACCTGCTGTAGAGGCCCGGCTGCAGTAAAAAAAGGGTCGGCAGATATAAAAGCGGCGCAAGCCTGAACCTTTGGGGATTGTCTGCCGCTATGGCCGCTATCAGGACGAGAAACCCCAGACAGTAGCCAAGGAGTGTCTGGTAAAGCAGGTTTTCGTCAAAGCCGGCTAAATGGATGAAGGCATGAATGGCGCTACTCATACCCATCAGGGCAAAACCGGAGCTCATAAGGGCTATCCTGCTTTTTTCCTCCTTGCCAAGGTGGCCGGAATTTGCCTTGTACGCCCGGAAAGCCTTCACCCCAAGGTAAAAACATGAAACGGATATTAAGGATTCCTCGCCGATATGGTAACTAAGCCAGTTCAATTCACTGCCCCCTGAAGGAAATCATTTTTAGAATTCAGGATTCCTCGCGCTTGAGACCACAGGAGGTACGCTCGCTATACATATAGATATTCTAAATATAGTCAACAGCGGAATAATAAATCAAGGCACTCGGAGGAAATTCTTGTCCCGTTTGGAACTTGATTTTTTTAATATTGTCCCATTTGGGACAATATGGACATCTTTTGCCGAATCGCGGATAGGCAATAATTACTTTTTCCAGCCATCTTATAATTAAAATTAATAGATTTTTTGTAAATCCAGATTCTTATTTTTCAATAATGGCATGGCTTTTGCATTCAATCTCTCTTTGGTTGGCTTTAAAGAAAGGCTTTCAATAGTTTATGGGAGGTGTTTCGTATGACGACCTCGACAGCCTCTTTGAACATCAATACACCAAGGGCGCTTTTTTTCTCTGCAAGCAGAAAATTACAATTTGTAAAAAGGGAGGAGATTCGCCCCTTTTAAAGGGGGCGGAAAGGGGAAGGTGAAAATAGTTATCTTCTGGAAACCAAGGGAGGAAACAGGATTATGAGAAAGAAAGTAGTTTTGCTGGTGGCGGTGCTTGTACTTGGCTTGCCCGCTCTTCTTTTTGCCAGCGGTCCGGTGTCAGCCGGGCAGGCCAGGATAACAGTGAGCCTTGATAAGGAGGTCTATACCGGCAGCCAGACAGTAACGATCAAGGGCACGGCCCCGAAAGGGAAGCCCGTATACATCGAGATCGCCTCGGAAAATAAGGTGAAGGTCTCGCGCCTGGACACTAAAACGGACCCCAAGACGGGCAAAAAGCCCTACATCTTCTATACGACAAAGGACATCCCCGCCGCTTACACGATGCTCCTGCCCACGAGCGACGCCATGGAATTCCAGGCCCAGCAGAAACTCGGCAAAAAATGGAGTGTGGGGGCAATGCTTAAAAATTGCGGGGCCGTTTGCGCCTATCTCATTCCGGCAAAGGCCGATGTGCAGAGGTATCAGGCCTCTATCCTGGCCACGATAATGGGCTCCAAAGGCAATGTCCTTCCGGCGATGGACGGCGCGGATTCAAAAAAGGCCACGATGCCACTTCTAAAGACGCGCTACCGCTGGCCTGAAAGAATCTTTTCCCCAACAGTGAACGTGAACCCGGATGGCACGTTTTCGGCTACTTACAAGCTGCCCGAAAGCGCACCCAATGGCGCCTATACGGTGACCGCCGCGGTCGATAAGGATACAGTAAGCGCCCCTGTCACATTCACGCACAATCTTTCCTTTGGGCGTTTTTACTTCTCCACCGCCGGGCAGAGCATGGGCATCATCGGCCCGTTCCTCCTCTCGCTTGTAGTTTGCACTTTCGGCGTCCTCATAGGCGCGGGGGGCGGCTTTATTCTGACCCCGCTTCTGCTTTTCATCTACGGCCTGCCGCACACCGTGGTAGCGGGATCGGTGCTGCCCTCTGTCCTCTTCAGCCAGGGCACAGGCATATACAACTATTCGAAGATAAAATTCATAAATTGGAAACTGGGCATAAGCGTCGGCCTTGCGATGCTGGTGGGCGGCTTCATAGGCCCGAAACTCACGGAGATCATCACCTTGAGCCAGTTCAAATTTCTATTCGGCTGGGTGCTTATAATACTTGCCGCCATTATGTACTGGCAGACGACGCCCGGGCGCGTTGCAAACAACAAGAAAGAGCAGGCCATACTGAAAGAGTACAAGAAGCGTGCCCAGGCCGATGCGGCCGCTAAGACCGTAGCCGCCCCAAAAACCGCTTAAGGAAGGAGAGACCAAATGAAAATAGATTTCTGGGGAAATGAATACAAGGTCAATGTTGTGGTTGCCTGCACCGGCGGCTTCCTCATAGCCATCATGTCGAGCATGTTCGGTTTTGGCGGCGGGCCCTTCATGGTGCCGCTCATGACGGTAGTGCTCGGGCTCCCGATGTACGTCGTCGTTGGGAGCTCGCTTCTGGCGATATTCTTCAATACGGCCATGGCGACCTCAAGGGTTATCAGTTTCGGGAACGTGGATTTCATGCTTTTCGGGCTTATGGCCGCAGGCGCGATACTGGGCGGCATGATAGGCCCCAAGATTGCCAAACGCCTGAACCCGCTTGTTATTAAAAGGGTGGCCGTCGTCGGGCTTTTGATCCTTGGGCTCATGCTCATAAACGTGATCCCAACGCCGAAATAGTTTTTTTTCAGAAACTTTGATAAAAGGCGGGCCCTCCCGCGGCGGCAGGCCGCCGGGAAGGGCCCCCGCGGAGAACGGAGAAATGAGAGAAACGGTATATTCGATCTGCGCCATGTGCACCGTGAAATGCCCTATAGAGGTGGAGGTGGAAGACGGCGCGGTAAGGCACATCTGGGGAAACCCCCACATCCTGGGCGGGCAGCAGCTTTGCCCAAGGGGAGCGTCCGGAAAGGCATTCGAATACGATGACGAGCGCCCGCAATACCCGATGATACGGGACGGCGGGAGGGGCTCGGGCAAATGGAAGAAGGCGACCTGGGAAGAGGCCCTCGATTTGATAGCCAATAAATTAAAAGCGGTAATCGAAAAACATGGCGCGAAGGCCATAATACTTAGTGACAGGGGCGGGCCTATCACCGATTTCCAGAAGAGCTTCATCGCCGCAATCGGCTCCCCGAATTACGTGAACCACCATGCCACATGCTCAAACAGCGTTCATAACGCCAATATGTCCGTCACAGGGTACGCGCGTAACGGTATGGGTTACGATTACAAGAACTGCAAGCACATGGTGGTATACGGGCGAAACCTGCTGGAGTCATTGGACACGGGGGAGGCCAGAAATGTCATAGACATGCTCGAGGCGGGCGGCAAAATGGTCTGCATAGACGTCCGCTGGAACTATACCGCCGCCAAGGCAGACAGGTTACATATCATAAGGCCGGGGACGGACTACGCCCTGAACCTGGCCCTGATAAACACGATTATCCGTGAGCAACTCTATGATGCGCAATATGTGGAGCGGTGGACCGCGGGTTTTGAGGAACTGAAAAAATTCACCTCTCAATATACGCCCGAGTGGGCCGGGACAGAGACGGGCATACCGGCAAAAGACATAACCAGGATAGCGCATGAGGCCGCTGCGGCCAAGCCGTCGGTGATCTTCCACCCCGGCTGGATGACGGCATGGCGGTCCGACGACTTCTATCTGCGCCGCTCCATATATGCCCTCAATGCCATGATGGGCTCGTTTGAAGCCAAGGGCGGGATATACATAAACAAGGGTCTGGGCAATGTCGGCGTGAAACTGAGGACCCTTCTTGGCCAGGTCCCGAAGCCAAAGGGCGAGCGCTTCGATGGCGCGGGGACGAAATACCCGCATATAGGCGCCCAGTGGGGGATGGCCCAGCTTATACCCCACGCCATTTTGAACGAAGACCCTTACCCGGTAAAGGCTTATATTGTCATGCGGCACGACCCGCTGGCCTCGCTCCCCGACCCGGAACAGACGAAGAAGGCGTTTGACAATCTGGACCTCCTTGTTTCGATAGACGTGAACTACAGCGAGACCGGCTGGTACTCGGATGTGATACTGCCCGAAAGCACGTATCTGGAGCGCACAGACCACGTTATAGCCAGAAACGGCCTGAAACCCGCTCTGATATTCCGCAACAAGGCAGTCGAGCCCCGGTTCGACTCCAGGCCGCGTTCTTATATATTCAGGGAACTTGCCAAAAGAATGGGGATTGGACAGTACTTTCCGTATGAGACAGTCGAGGACCTGATAGCCTGGCAGCTCGAAGGCACCGGCGTAAAGCCGGAGGATTTCAGGGCGAAGGGTTTTGTCGGGCTTGCGAAAGAGCCGATATGGTTCGACCGCAAAGACGGACTGAAATTCAAAACCCCATCTGGAAAGATAGAGTTTTTCAGCGAAAAGCTGGAGAAGGCCGGGGTGCCGTCGTTCAAACCGTTTGAAAGGCCGGAGAAACCGGCCGAGGGCAGTTTCAGGCTGGTTACAAGCAAGGTGGCCGTCCACACCCAGGGGCGCACCACCTCGAATAACCCACTTCTAAACGAGCTTGCCCCGGAAAACGAATTATGGATCAATACCGCCCAGGCGGCGAAGCTCGGAATAAAGGACGGCGATATGGTGGAGTTAAGCGCGGGGAACCCGGCAGTTGAGAACGCCCCGGCGCAGAGGATCAGGGCGAAACTCATCGATTATATCCACCCCGAGGCTGTCTTCATGCTGCACGGGTTCGGAGACACCGTCCCGGTGAGGAGCAGGTCATATGGCAAGGGGGCCAGCGATATCCGGCTTCAAAAGGGGCTCCTGAAGGTTTCTGTGGGCGGCAACTGCCCGCTTACCGAGTGCACCGTCTCGGTGAAGCGCGTTTAGAGGAGGATTTTGATGAGTGATTTTTACATATACCAGGATCAGAAGAGGTGTATCGGCTGCCGGGCCTGCGAGGTGCACTGCAAGACCGAAAACGATGTCCCCGCGGGGCCGCGCCTCAGCATGATAGTGCCCGTGGGGCCAAAGGTCATAGACAATGTCCCGAGGATGCATTTCGTCTTCATGCCCTGCTTTCACTGCGAGAAGCCGTGGTGTCTGTCCGCCTGCCCGACCGGGGCCGTGCAGAAACGTGAAAAGGACGGCATCGTTTTCATCGATCAGTCGCTGTGCGTGGGGTGCAAGTCCTGCATCACGGCCTGCCCGTGGGGCGTGCCGCAGTGGAATAAAGAGACCCATAGGGCGTTTAAATGCGATTACTGCCGCCACCGGGTGGACGAGGGGCTTAAGCCTGCCTGTGTTACGGGCTGCGTCACCGGGGCGCTGAAATGGGTCTCCCCGGAGGAGAGCACCAAAATAAGGAGAGAAAGGTCCGCCCGCGAGACGTTTTTAACCGGCAAGCCCTTTTAAAAAAATAAGGGCCTGTTAAACAATGAATGGATTAGAAATACAGGAGATTTAAGCGGATGACCGTAAAAGAACTTTTAGAAGCGAAGGGAAAGGACGTGGTCTCCATCGCATCCGGCAACAGCGTCGAGGACGCAATAAGGTCCATGAACGCCAGGCATATAGGCTCCCTGGTAGTGACAGAGGATGGCAAGCCCGTGGGCATCTTCACGGAGCGCGACATCGTGCGCTGTTACGTGAATACAAACGGCAGCCCCTTCGACTCGGTCCTCCTTAAGGACGCGATGACCTCCGATCTTATTGTGGCCGAGCCGGATGAGGAGCTTTGCGATGTAATGTCTGTAATGATACAGAAAGGGATAAGACATCTGCCCGTAAGCGACAATGGCAAGGTGGTGGGCATGCTCTCCATAAGGGACGTTGTTCAGTCGCAAATAGGAAACCTGCACGCGGAGATACACCATCTGAAGGATTACATCATAAGCTGATAGCAATGGAAAGAGGTCTTATATGGATTTAAAGGAACTGGACGGGATACTCGCTCGTTATCCCGAACCTGAAAGCACCATCATCTCGATTTTGCACGAGGTCCAGTCCGTCTGCCATTACCTGCCTGAAGAGGCCCTCCGGCAGCTCGCCTCCAAAACGGGCGTGCCGGTCACAAGGCTTTACAGCATAGCCACTTTTTATCACTTTTTCAGCCTCACCCCCAAAGGGCGGCACCAGGTGCACGTATGCCTGGGCACCGCCTGTCATGTAAAGGGCTCCGAGCGGGTGCTCACGGAAATAGAACGGGAACTGGGGGCCAGGGAAGGCGAGACAACCCCCGATATGCGGTTTTCCATCGGGGCGGTTCGATGTGTGGGGGCGTGCAGCCTTGCCCCGGTCATGGTGGTTGATAACCAGACCTACGGCAAGATGACCCCCAAGAACGCAAAGGAAGCGCTCAAGAAATATGAATGAGAAGGTAATCATAAGCGTATGCGTGGGCACGGGCGGAATGGCGGCGGGTGCGCTGGACGTGATAAAGGCGTTTGAGACCGAGCTTGCGGGCCGGGGGGTGGAGGCCGAGTTTAAAAAACGCTGCGAGGTGCATAAGGTCGGCTGCCGGGGCTTTTGCGCGAAGGACGTGCTGGTGGACGTTACCGCCGCCGGCAAGACCCGGACATATCAGAATATAAGCGCCGGCATGGCCCCCCGCATAGTGGACGAGCATATCCTGCAAGGCAATCCGGTAATGGAATGGGCCGTCGGGCCGGAATACGCCACCTTCCACGGCAAGCAGCACAAGCTGGTCCTGGCCGAGTGCGGCATCATCGACCCCGAAGAGATAGGCTCTTATATGGAGCATGGCGGCTACAAGGCCGCGGCAAAGGCGCTTTTAAAGCTCCACCCCGAGGAAATCATAAATGAGATAAAGAAGTCCGGCCTGCGGGGCAGGGGCGGGGCCGGGTTCCCCACCGGCATGAAATGGGAGTTCTGCCGCAAGGCCCCGGGGACACGAAAATGCGTCATCTGCAACGCCGACGAGGGCGACCCCGGCGCATTCATGGACCGGTCCGTGGTGGAGGGAAACCCGCATTCGGTGATTGAAGGCATGCTCATCGGGGCCTTCGCCATCGGTGCAAACGAGGGTTACGTATAT
This sequence comes from Nitrospirota bacterium, assembly GCA_021789555.1. GTDB lineage: Bacteria > Nitrospirota > Thermodesulfovibrionia > Thermodesulfovibrionales > JdFR-88 > JAJYGJ01. The sequence goes on along the minus strand of JAJYJK010000018.1, from coordinate 5,746 downwards.
ATACGCGCCGAGTACCCGCTTGCGGTCGAGCGCCTGAAACGGGCCATAGGGCAGGCGCGGGAGAGCGGCTGGCTGGGCAAGGACATCCAGGGCTCCGGGTGCGATTTCGACATCCGTATCGGCCTTGGCGCCGGCGCTTTTGTATGCGGGGAGGAGACGGCCCTTATAGCCTCATTGGAGGGGCAGATAGGCGAGCCGCGTCCCAAGCCGCCCTTTCCGGCCAACAAGGGGCTTTGGGGCATGCCCACCAATATAAATAACGTGGAGACGTGGGCCACTGTGCCAAAGATTATCAATAACGGCGCGCCCTGGTTCAGCGGCATAGGTTCTGAAAAATCCAAAGGCACAAAGATATTCTCGCTTGTGGGAAAGATAAAAAACACGGGGCTTGTGGAAGTGCCGATGGGGATGCCCCTCAAAGAGATCATTTACGATATCGGAGGGGGCGTGCCGGACGGCAAAAAATTGAAGGCCGTGCAGACGGGAGGCCCCTCGGGCGGGTGCATCACGGCCGACTACATAGAAACCCCGGTCGATTACGAAAGCCTTGGCGCGCTTGGCTCCATAATGGGCTCCGGCGGGATGGTCGTAATGGACGAGGACACCTGCATGGTGGACGTGGCCAGGTTCTTCCTTTCATTCTGCATGGACGAATCCTGCGGCCAGTGCACCCCGTGCCGCGAGGGCACAAAGGAGATGGTGCGCCTTCTGGAGGAGATAACCAGGGGCGAGGGCACGCCGGAGCATATAACCATGCTGGAAGAGATATGCGCCGCGATGAAGGAGGCCTCGCTTTGCGGCCTCGGAAAGACGGCGTCAAACCCGGTCCTCTCCACTTTGAAATATTTCAGGCACGAGTACGACGCGCACATATTCGAGAAAAAGTGTCCGGCGGCCGCATGCCGCGCCCTTATCAATTTCCGTATAGATGAGAACAGATGCAAGGGTTGCGGCATGTGTCTAAGAAACTGCCCCCAGGGGGCGATTACCGGCCAGAAAAAGAAACCGCACACTGTCGATCCCGATAAGTGCATTAAATGCGGCGCGTGCCTCGACTCCTGCAAGTTCGGGGCCGTGTCCAAGGCATAGAGGATATGGCGGAAATAACCCTTAACGGAAAAGAACTGGAGACCGCCCCCGGCGCAACTGTTCTTGAAGCGGCCAGGGCGGCGGGCGTAGATATACCCACCCTTTGCTATCATGAGGCCCTTGGCCCCTACGGGGCATGCAGGCTTTGCATCGTTGAGGCGAGCGGGCCGGTGCTGAAACCCTCGCTAATAACAAGCTGCAATGCAAAAGCCGCGGACGGGATGGCAATCAATACCGAAAGCCCGCTTGTGGTAAAGACGCGGAAGATACTCTTCGAGCTACTCATTGCCCGAAGCCCCCGTACAAAACCCCTTTTGGAGATGGCCGCCCGCTTCGGCGTGGAAGGTACGCGCTTCAAAGCCGCCCAGGGTGAGCCGGACAATTGCCTGCGATGCGGAATCTGCGTGCGCGCCTGCACAGGGAAGATTGGCGCCTCCGCGATAGTCTTCGCCAGGCGCGGCCAGGGCAGGCATGTGACGGCGGAGTTCGAAAAATCCTCGTCCCTGTGCATAGGCTGCGGCTCGTGCGCGAACCTCTGCCCGACGGGAGCCATCAGGATGCTGGACGAGGGCGGAAGGCGCCGCATATTCGTAAACGAGCGCGTGATAAGCGATCTGCCCCTTGTTGAATGCCGCAATTGCGGCCGCCTCTTTGTAACCCCGAAGCAGGCGGATTATGTAAACGCGAAGACCTCCGGACAGGGCCGTCCTTCACCGGGCGACCTATGTCCCGAATGCCTCCGCGTCTCGAAGGCATCAGCCTTATCGGGACTTCCGCCCGATTAGCAGGCAGGCGGGAATCATTTTCTTTTAAAGACTCTTCCGTATTCTTGTGGTCAGCATCAGTCAACGCCGCTTTTTTTAAGGCTTTTCCAAAAATAAAAGGACAGGAACTTTTTTATATGGCTCTTTCAGGATTTCTGTGCCTCTTCACCTCTCCCCCTTAAGGGGAGGGTGTTTTTGTACATTACTATTATCAGACCCTTAATAATCCATCTTTGATTGACGCACTGTTTTGCAAACTCCAATAAAAATCGTGAATTTCCAAACTCAACTTTCACCAGAGCATATCGGGGTCCTTCAGGTTGGTCGCCGGATTACGCTTCTGCGTGTGAATGAAGTCAGGGAATTCCAGCGGATCGCGGATGAAAAAGACGGGGGTGTTATTGCCCACCATGTCGTAGTTGCCCTCTTCGGTATAGAACTTCAGCGCGAAGCCCCGGGGGTCGCGCTCGGCGTCTGCGGAGCCCTTCTCGCCGCCAACGGTGGAAAAGCGCGCAAATACTTCTGTACGTTTGCCCACCTCGGACAGGAACTTCGCCTTGGTCCATCTGGTAACATCGGCGGCGACCTCGAAATAACCGAAGGCACCGGCTCTCTTGGCGTGCACCACGCGTTCGGGGATGCGCTCGCGGTCAAAATGGGCCAGCTTATCGAGGAGATGAACGTCCTGCATCAAGACGGACCCTGGCCAGCCAGCCGTCATGGAGTTCTGATCGTCTTCAACAGGCTTGCCGAAATTGGTGGTCAGTTTCTTGTCGTCCTTTGTCATGATAAACTCCTTTTCGCACCCTCTTTGGGGTTCTAATCCAGTTTCGGTTTTGGCGTCAGCCGCGTTGACGCCGGCAGGATTGGATATTCGACTTTCGGTTGGACGCCCGTAGTCGTCTTCAGGAATCCATCGATCTTGTCAACTTCCTCGGCGGAGAGCACAGCACCTAATTGAGCTGCCCCCATTATCTTTATTGCATCCTTGAGATTCCAGACCTTGCCGGAATGGAAGTAGGGCGGCGTAAGCTCTATATTCCGCAGGGATGGAGCCTTAAAGACGTATTCATCAGATTTTGAGTGTGTAATCTTGTAGCGTCCGGTATCACCGGCAATGATCTCGGCCGGCGGCCTCTCAACAAGGCCAAAGGGAAAGTATGCTTCTCCGCCCATATTGATCCCGCTGTGGCAGGTTGCACACCCCTTGTCCATGAAAAGTTTTAACCCCTCTTTTTGTTCTGCAGTCAGCGCGTTATTGTCGCCCTTCAAGTACAGGTCGAAGGAGGAGTCAGGAGTGAGAAGCGTTGCCTCAAACGCCTCGATCGCCTCTGCCATATTGTCGAAGGTCACAGGGTCGGCCTGATTTTCCCCCTAACCTCGGATACTGTTTTTAGAATCGGTTTAAACAGTGCTTGTGCTCTTTTCATCAAATCATCTGCAAATGCCGTTGCCACCGCAAACAGGAAAAACGATAAACAAGCAAGACTTACCAGTTTTTTCATACAGTTACTCCCTTCTTAAAGCCTGCCACGAAAGATTTTGAGGTAAAAGGCCCCATCCGTGACAGAAGTCACTGATATGCAAACCGGTCTCCGAGCATTTTGGACTGCTAACATTAGAAAAGCGAGGAATCAGACGTGTATGCCGAACTGCGATACTACCTGGACGACGTCTCTTTCCAAAAGAGGACCACATGAATAAACTTACTTGGCCTCGCTCAGACTTCAGGAACAATGTAACGGTTATTTTCGATAATCCTAACTTGTTGCATAAAAACGAAACTGCGGGTTTCCAGGTGGATCCGAAACAAAACTGCGTCCAGTACAATTATGGGGTTTCATCCCAAAAAATAAACCATACGCAGAACCCTTCCGATAATATCTCACCTTGTATATACAAATTTGCAGATATGGTGAGGGTGTACCAGGGAGATCAAGGAAAAAATTCAGAGGCTTACCGGCATGGAACGGAAATAGGTTAATGAAAAGGTCAGGGAGCTGATGGAGGAGTATGTCCGAGAGCACAATATGGAATCTGCCATGAAAGACCTCTGGGATGAGATCAGCCGCTCGATGAAAGAGAAGGGCAAGGAATCGGACGTTGATGAGACGATAAGAAAAGCCCGGCTGAAAAAAACTAACGCTTCAGACTGAAAATTTCCTACTCCTTATTTTTCTTGCGCTGGAGCCACGCCCTTACCAGACCCACCTCAGTGTAACCGGCCGCCCCGCCGAAATGCTCTACAACTGGTTTCAGTTTCCATTCCCCGAGGCGCAAAAATACCGCTTCAATTTCCTTTCGCCTTGCCGGTTCCATAATCCGGCCGATATCGAAGTCATGGCCTTCCCGGATAGCCTGGGCCAGATGTGAAGCCACGGTGGTCGCCTCAAGGCCGCGTTGCTTGGAGATGTCGTAGATGGACAACCCTTTTTGAAAAAGCTCGTAAGAGTTTCTTGCGCTTTGGCCCTTTTTATCGCTGGCAGGAGAGTGCCGGGAAACGTCCGCCATTTTTCTCTCGATGTTAATGCCGGGGTTTTCATGAATATAGTTTTTTATTTCCCCCGTGAATTCCTCTCCGTATCGCTCCAGTTTAGTGTCTCCTACGCCGTTGATACTTCTCATTTCATCCATTGTATTGGGGAAATGCCTGCACATCTCGTGCAATGTCCTGTCGGAGAATATGACGTAAGGAGGGATATCCTGCTCTACGGCCATTCTTTTTCTCAGTGCCCGGAGCCGTTCAAACAGGGTTTGGTCGTATTCTTCTGTTCCTGCTGGCCGCGACAAGACCGTCTCTTCCTTTTTTAACCCGAAAGCCCGTTGCCTGCCGTAGAGCACGTCAAGGCCTTTCCGGGTTAGTTTAAGCACGGGATAAGGAGCACCCTCCTGTCCCACGAGGTCCTGCGCGAGCAATTCATAAATTATGTCCTGCCAATGCCTCTTGTTTTTATGTTTTCCGGCACCGTAGGTTTTTATCTCATTATGCCCGCGTTCCCTGATATTCTTTGTATCCGCGCCGGTAACCACATCGATAATATGTCCTATGCCAAAGCGCTGCCCTGTCCTGGATACGGCCGACATGATTATCTGGGCGTCTACCGTCATGTCGTACTGTTCAGCCAAACCCGAACAGATATCGCAGGCGTGGCAGTTGTCATCAGGGTAGTTCTCGTCAAAAAAACCGAGCAGCTGTTTCCTCCTGCATATGTTATGAGACGCATAACCAGCCATCTGGTTCAGCTTCTCCAGCGCCGCGGAGTGCTCATCGGCGTTTTCGATCCGGTCGATGAAATAGCGGATTTTAGGGATGTCGCCCCTGCTGAAAAAAAGGAGGCAGCGGGCGGGCTCGCCGTCACGCCCCGCGCGTCCAGTCTCCTGGTAATATCCCTCTACATTCTTTGGCAGGTCTCCATGAATGACAAAACGGACGTTGGATTTGTCTATACCCATTCCGAAGGCTATGGTGGCCACGACTACTTGAACTTCGTCCCTATTGAAGGCCTCTTGGTTTCTTGTCCGCTCCTCAGGGCCGATCCCAGCGTGATAAGGCAGCGCTTTGATCTCTTTCGAAACCAGAAAAGAGGCCGTCTCTGCCACCGAATCCCTTGTCGTCCGGTAGATAATGCCTGGCTCGCCCTTGTGTTCCCTGAGGAATTCCAGTATTTGCAATTCCAGATTTCTTTTTTGTTTTACCTCGTAAAAAAGATTTTCGCGGTTAAAGGAGGCGCGCACGGTATAAGCATTCCGGAGGCCTATTTTCCGGATTATTTCCTCCTGCACGCGGAGGGTCGCCGTGGCGGTGAAAGCCGCAACGGGTAAATAAGGAAAGGCCTTTGGTATTATGGAGAGCCTGAGATAATCGGGACGGAAATCATGGCCCCATTCGGATA
>JAJYJK010000017.1 GCA_021789555.1 Nitrospirota bacterium | reverse complement strand
TCTTTTTTGGCATCCGCCTATCATGACAGATTTTCCCCTTAAAAGAATCCTTCTATCCCCTTGCCATTATTGGCTTTTCTGCCCTCGTGTACCCATTTTTTACCCACTCGATTTGGAGAAGACCCAAAAATTATTTCATTTAGTCCTTTTTTCCATTCTCTGATAATTTCTAAAAAATCGCGCTCTTCTTTTGCCAGACCCGAAATATCATCAGGCCGAATAAATAACGCCAAATTATTACCTTCAGCATCTTCCGCAGCTGCTATTTTAAATAAAGCAGATTTACCTATGCCCTTATGTCCGACCATAATGCGTAGGGGTAAATCGGCGGTAATTCGCTCATAAACGCTAGTTTTAAAATAATACTGCTTTAGCCTGTCAAATGATTCATCTTCAGCGGCTTCACTTCCAAATAATTTTTGGATATTCTCATCAGTTAGTTTAACCTTATATTTTTCCAAAATACGCGAGGGGAAGAAATCTTTCATTTTCATAATGAGCAGCCTCCCAAATGTGTAAAACGTTATATAAAACTACAACTTATATCAAAATATTTCAAGATTACTCAAAAAAATAAAAAATTGGGACGATAGAATTGCTGGCTTTGAATGCCGTTCTGGCACCTCAGGCTCAACCTACATTAGATTTAATTCTGCTTGTACTATGCACGTTTCGGCATCGTTTTCAAAGCAGGACTTCAGGAAGTACTTCGCGTCCGGCAACTGAACCTGCATTGTAAGGAGTCGAAGGGGAAACTAAACGGTCATCCGGGTTGAAACTGCCGTGGAAGACCCACCTCTTTATCCCCTCCCAAGAGGGGACTTCACGGACAGGCGGACGAGGGCTAATATCTTAACAGGATTAACCTCACGGCTAAAACCTGTCTGAAAGGAGACGCATATGTCCGTTGCCTCAATCCGTCAAAGGCCGCCCCCTCCTTACTCCCCTTACGTCCCGAACCCCGACTCCTTGTCTTTATGCGCGCGCCTGTCCCTTTCAAGCTCCGCAATAACCTGCGCCCCCAGCAGCAGAATAAGCGATGCGGCTTCTATGCCCAGCAGCGCCACGACCGCTCCGGCGAATGAGCCGTAGATCAGGTTCACCATGGAGAGGGTGGAGTAATACCAGACGATCACGCGGCGGGTCATCTCCCACAGGACGGTCGCGGTCATCCCCCCGATAAGGGCGTGGCGGAAGGTCATCCGCCCCACCGGCATCACCATATATACGGAGGTGAGCATGAATATCTCCCCGATTACCCCAAGGCCGTACAGGACGACCCCGTAGGCGCCCCTGAAATCCAGTGCCCAGCCGAAGAGCATTAGATTTCTGAGCTGCAGCGCCTGTATCGCCCCGGCGATAAAGGTGACGATCACTATGCCAAGCCCCAGCAGGAAAATATACACATAGGGGATGATGACCGAAACCAGGAAGTGGCGGCGCCGGACCTTCACCCGGTGGTAGAATATCACCGACATGGCGTTTTCCAGCACCGTAAAGGCCACGGAGCTGAAAAAAATCATGATGAGAAAACCCGCGATGCCCACCGTCTTTCCGTGCGCCAGAAACACCCTGACTTCCGCGCTCAGCGTCGCCCCGTAACCCGGAATCAGCATATCCAGATAGACGGAGAGCGTCTGATAGAGCTGCCGCTCGCCCACGATGTGGGAGAGCCCCAACAGGGCCAGAATCGACATCGGCACTATCGACAAAAGCGTATAGTACGCGAGGGCGCCCGACAGCAGCAGGCCCTGGTTTCGCCTGAAACCGGCGAGCACCCGGAAGAGAAAGTTTAGGAAATTTTTTGTTTTCACATCGGCTTCCTAAGAAACTGATACCGCCAAAAAAAGTGGAAGTCTACTTGGGCCGGGTCAGGCAGGAGGGGGGGATGGCATGCGAGCGGATTTTTTTGCCGGCAGTCCGGACATGTATATGATAAATGTTCTTTGTCCGTCGCTCGACGGCAAAAGCCTCGGAGCCGGACAGGATGTCCGGCGAGAATGATGCGAGCCATGCTTATCCCCGCCTCCTGCCCGTGTAAAAAAGCGCAGGGATGCCGGAGGCCATCCGGTGTGATACAATAAGGCCATGCCGGAGGTTGAGCTTGGCGGGCGCAGGATCGCCGTTGACGAGCAGGGATATCTGCTCCGGTTCGAGGACTGGGACGAGGAGGTCGCCCGCGCGCTCGCAAAAAAAGAGGGCATAAAGGAGCTGCCCCCCGATATGCTCGACGCCCTGAAATTCATGCGCGGCTATTACACGCGGTATCACTTTTTCCCCATAATCCGCGCCGTATGCAGAAACGTGCACCGGCCGAAAGACTGCATAACCCAGGGCTTCATCGATCCGGCAACCGCATGGAAGATAGCCGGCCTGCCCAATCTCGGCCCCGAGATGGACATATTCCAGTACGGCCCCCCGGATTGACACGCGGGCTGGTCCGCGGACTGGTCCGCCTTTTTGCCTTTTTGCTCTAAAACCCGTTTTCTTCAAACTGCCGGCCGGATCAAATGTTGGAAAAATATTTGACACTACCAGGGACAAGGCGCGATGCCGCTTTGGATGGCTGCCTTCGCATGAATTGCCCGGGTCAGGAGTTGTATTGACAGGCAGGGGCTTGGATAAGCAGACGGGCCGTGGCCTTACGGTCCGGATGGCTCGATGCGCCATGCCAGCTCCCCCGGGACCTTGGACAGCCCCGGAGGGCCATCACAACTGCGACGGCGAGAACCACTGCCAGGAAGAGCAGTTTTTTCGTCTTCCCAATCCCTGATTTCTTTGGCTCTGATGTCTCGGGCACTGACGTCCTGCGCCCTTTTTTCCTGGCCGGTTTTTTTCTTATCGGTCCTTACCAGCCTTTCACTGAAACGTCCAAAACTTTTCTTCTCTTCCGGCAGCTCTACTACCCGCCTGACGGATTGCACATATATTGCAATTTTCCGGATGAATAATCAAGGACTTACGACCATTTTTTGCGCATAAGCTGCTATAAACCCCAAATTTTTGCGCATAAACTGTATTTTCATTTAATCTAAAAATAATTCCTTTAATTCCCATGGTTTATGAGGCATAAAATGCTGACAAATCCCGGTTACCGAAATGAACGAGCACATTAAGACCCAGAAATTTTAAGTGTCAACCTGCAGGAACCTTTTAGAAAAGGACAAAAAAATAAAGCCCGTGGATGCACGGGCTTTGGCTGCCCCTCGGGGCAAGACCTTCGAGACGGTTATCTCTTACTAGGGTTGAAGAACAACCGCCGCTCAAGTACAATTATAAGGTTTGTAACATAGCTAAACTGAATTTGTCAAGGGGGATGAAAAAATGGGGGACACCATCTTGGGCTTAGATCTCGGCGCGAATTCGATAGGGTGGGCGTTGTTCGAGTCCAAAGAGCAAAGACCAGTTCGGCTGATTGATACCGGAGTGAGGGTATTTGAGGAGGGCCTGGAAGGGATTGAAAAGGACGGGAAAGGTAAATCACGAAACATAGCCCGCAGAGAGGCCAGGCTCAGAAGGCGGCAGTGCGACCGCAGATCAAGAAGACAGGCACACCTTGCGCGGCTCCTCCAGCGTACTGGCCTGTTGCCTTCCGGCAATTTGAGCGCCCCCGGGGAAAGGCACGAGTTTTTTACTGCACTCGATAAAGGGCTTTTGCCTCCTTTGCAATTGAGGGCCGATGCCCTGAGCAGGCGGCTGGAACTTTTCGAGCTTGGCCGGGTCTTTTATCACCTGGGACAAAAAAGAGGGTTCCTGAGCAATCGCAAGTCGCCCCTCAAAAAAGATGAGGATAAGGGGGTAATAAAAAGTGAGATTGCGGGACTCCGGAAGGAAATTGAAGAGTCGGGTGCGCAAACACTAGGCGAGCACTTTAATACACTCCATGCAGACGGCACGCGGGTGAAGGGCAGACATACTGCCAGAAAAATGTACGAGGACGAGTTCGAGCGGATATGGGAGACCCAGAAAACCGGCCATCCTGATATTTTGAGCGATGGGCTCAAAAAGAAAATACACCATGCAATTTATTTCCAGCGCCCTCTTAAAAGCCAAAAGGAGTTAATAGGTTTTTGCACGCTGGAAGAAGGGAAGAGACGAGCGCCATGGGCCTTGCTTATGGCCCAGCGCTTCAGATATCTGCAAAAAGTAAACGACCTGAAAGTGGCTAAGGGCTTTGACGAGCGCCCGCTTAATCCGGAAGAAAGAAATACACTTATTAAAGCCCTGGAGACCGAAGGCGACATCAAATTTACCGCTATAAGAAAAATGCTTAATCTAAAGGGGACGGAATTCAATCTGGAACGCGGAGGCGAAAAGAAACTTCCAGGCAATCTCACGGCCAGCGCGCTCAGGGACATTTTTAAAGGGCGCTGGGACGGATTCACAGAAGAGGAAAAAGCCGCTGTAGTGGATGAGGTCAGGAGCACGGTCAAGGACGAAACGCTAAAAAAACGGGGAATGAAAGCCTGGGGTCTGGACGAAGAGCAGGCGGAGGAGTTCGGTTCCATCGAACTTAAGGATGGCTACTGCAATTATTCCAAAAAGGCAATCGAGCGGCTTGTTCCGTTGCTGGAAAAAGGCAAACCGCTTGCAACAGCTATAGATGAGACTTATCCTGACAGGCGCGATAAAACTGGCAATCCAATGGATGAACTTCCGCCCGTAAGGTCCGAAGGTCTTGCCGAGATCAGAAACCCGCTAGTGGAGCGCGCACTTACCGAATTGCGGCGCGTTGTGAACGCTGTTTCGGACGAATACGGCAAGCCCGGCATAATGCGCATAGAACTGGCCCGCGATCTCAAGCGCCCCGCGAAAGAAAGGGAGCTTGCATGGAAGAACATGCGCGCAAATGAAAGAAAAAGAGAAGAGGCGGCGCGCAAAATACTTAACGAAACCGGCAACGGCAACCCCAGCCGGAACGATATTCTTAAGGTGCTCTTGTGGGAAGAATGCAATGGCAAGTGCCCATATACGGGCAAGTCGATAAGTATAAATGCGCTTCTTGGCGATAACCCGCAGTTTGATATTGAGCATATCATCCCCTTTGACCGCTCACTGGACAACTCTTTTTTTAATAAAACACTGTGCTATGCGGAAGAAAACAGTATAAAAGGCGATAAAACGCCTTTTGAAGCTTACGGCCAAATGCCGGCATGGGATCAGATACTCGAAAGGGTAAAAAATTTCAAAGGGGACGCAGCAAGGGAAAAATACAGGCGGTTCAAGCTGACGGAAGCGGAGCTTGAAGAGATATTGGAGTCCTTTTCATCCAGACAGCTTAACGACACCAGATACGCCACCCGGCTCGCGAAGAGTTATCTCGGCCTTCTATACGGCGGACTAAGCGATGATGGTAAGGACGCTGAAGGCAAGCGCAGGGTTCAGGCGGCAACGGGCCAGGTGACCGCCCATATCAGGAACGCCCTTGGCCTGAATGCCGTCCTGAGCGACGGGCCGCGGAAATCCAGGGACGACCACCGCCACCATGCGGTTGACGCCGTGGCCATCGCCCTTGCGGATACCGCGATGGTGAAACAGCTTTCGGAGGCGGCAAAAAACAAAAAGGGCAGAAAACTCTTTGCGCCAGTCCAGAAGCCATGGGATAGTTTCTTTGAGGACGTGCGCGAAGGCATCCTGGGCATCACCGTTTCAAAGCGCATAGCGAAAAGGGTGCGTGGCGCTCTCCATGAGGAGACTTTTTATTCGCCACCTAAAACTGATGAGAAAGGCAAAAAATACGTCCTTGTCCGCAAAGGGCTGGTGCAATTGAGCAAGAAAGACATCGAAAATAATCTGGACTATCTGGACCCGCTGGTCCGGGACAGCATAATGAAAAATCTTGGCGGAGGCGAGCCCAAAAAGGTCTTTGCGCATCCGGAAAACCATCCGGTTATAAGAACAAAAGATGGAAGAGAAATCCCCATCCACAGAATAAGGATCAGAAAATCGCTAGATGTATTCCCGGTAGGCGACGGCGACAACGCGCGCTATGTGCAGGCCGATTCCAATCATCATATCGAAATCGTTAAGACAAAGGACAAAAACGGAAACGAGAAATGGAAAAGCTATGTTGTGGACATGCTGAAAGCTTACAGGAGGAAACGCGAAGAGGAACCGATAATTAAGCGCGACCATGGAGAAGGTAAGGAGTTCGTTTTTTCGCTTGCTGGCGGAGAGGTGATTGAACTTGATGGAAAAGACAAAAGAGAGCTTTATGTAGTGAGGACAATAACACGTGCATCGAACGGGCGGATTTTTTATGCGCGGCTTAACGATTCGCGCAAAATAGACGATATGAAAAAGTCGCATGACTTCTTCAGCGCACTTATGGAACCTTTACGAAAAATGAAATGCCGTAAGGTTGTGGTCACCCCGCTTGGGAAAGTGCGCCGGGCCAATGACTGAGCGCATTATAGATATTTCCGACGGCCCAGCGAGGGTGAGCGTTAAACACTCGCAGCTTCAGATCGAAAAGGATGGAGAAATAATGGGCATCGCGCCGCTTTCAGAAGTGGCTGCGCTCCTTGTCTCCCATCCGGCTGTCACTTACACCAATGCCGTCCTGAGCGGCCTTTGCCAGTATGGCGGATTGTTCGTGCTTTGCGGCGAAAAGCACCTGCCAGCCGGAATGCTTATGCCCTTTGAGGGGCACTTCGTCCAGACAGAGCGGTTCTCCGCGCAGGTGCGGGCCTCCCTGCCGCTTAAAAAACAGCTATGGAGGCAGATCGTCCGCGCCAAAGTGCGCGCCCAGGGAAATCTGCTTCAAGAAGAATGCGGGAGGAACAACGGGTTGCTCATGCTTGCGGAAAGGGTCGGTTCTGGCGATTGCACGAATATCGAGGCGCAGGCGGCGCGCCGGTACTGGGGCGCGCTGTTTGGAAAAGAATTCACGCGAGACCGCGATGCTCCTGGGCCAAATATCTTCCTTAATTACGGCTATACAGTATTAAGGGCGGCAGCGGCGCGGGCAATATGCGCGGCGGGGCTTCATCCTTCTTTGGGCCTTCATCATCACAACAGATATAACGGTTTCTGTCTTGCTGACGACCTGATGGAGCCTTACCGCCCGGCTGTGGACGACATTGTTTTAGCCCTCGGCCAAAAGAGCGGCGGGGATTGCATATTAGGCAAGGAATCAAAGGCTTTCATCATCAAGTCGCTGATGGACAAGAGGTTCGTGATAGACGGAGAAAGCAGGGGACTTTTTGATTCATTGGCCCGTTCGGCGTCTTCGCTTGCGTCCGTTTTTTCGGGCAAAAGGAAGACACTTCTCCTTCCCGTGTAAACATGCAAAAGCTGGAACTCTCGGAGTATCGCTCCATGTGGCTATTTGCGATGTTCGATCTTCCGGTGGACACGAAGGAAGCCCGCCACCTTTATACCAAATTCAGAGGGTTTCTTTTGAAAGAAGGTTTCACTATGATGCAGTTTTCCGTCTATGCCCGTTATTGCGCCAGCGAAGAGCGGAGCGAGGCGTTCAGGCGAAGATTAAAGAAGGCCCTTCCGCCCAAAGGCGAAGTCCGGCTGATGGCGGTAACCGATCATCAGTTCGGAAAAATGGAGATTTACAGAGGGAAAAATCTGCACCCAACCGAAAAACCACCGGATCAGGTGATGCTTTTTTAGCCGGGAAGACAGCAGGGGCCCTTGTAAATCAAGGACTTACAAGGGCTCGATTGTACTTGAGCGGCGTCTGTTTTCCAACCCCAGCATAAATGCGAGCGGCAAGACTATCATAGATATTGTACTTGAGCGGCGTCTGTTTTCCAACCCCAGCCTATGTACAGCAGACCAGAGGCGGCGCGCAATTGTACTTGAGCGGCGTCTGTTTTCCAACCCCAGCACTCCTCGCTGCTTTTCCCCAGCATATCGATTGTACTTGAGCGGCGTCTGTTTTCCAACCCCAGCCGACGAGGTCCTTACAACGGCCGCGGCCGATTGTACTTGAGCGGCGTCTGTTTTCCAACCCCAGCGACGTTCATCGGCTGCCCGCTCCTGACTGTATTGTACTTGAGCGGCGTCTGTTTTCCAACCCCAGCGGAACTGAAGAAATGAACCCGCTCCCCCCCATTGTACTTGAGCGGCGTCTGTTTTCCAACCCCAGCTCTCCGTCACCGCCAGGGTCCCGCTGGCCGATTGTACTTGAGCGGCGTCTGTTTTCCAACCCCAGCTGGACGTCAAGCGTGGCGCTGGTCTGGCCGATTGTACTTGAGCGGCGTCTGTTTTCCAACCCCAGCCCGCGCTACTACGCGAACACGTATTTCACGATTGTACTTGAGCGGCGTCTGTTTTCCAACCCCAGCCGTTTCCTGCGTATGCCCTTTCCTAAAGCCATTGTACTTGAGCGGCGTCTGTTTTCCAACCCCAGCCTTCCAGGGTGAATGCGCTATCGAAAAACAATTGTACTTGAGCGGCGTCTGTTTTCCAACCCCAGCCTTTCATGCAGCTCTCATCGTTGGGAGTTGATTGTACTTGAGCGGCGTCTGTTTTCCAACCCCAGCCTCAATCCGGCTGGCAATATAATCATGCACATTGTACTTGAGCGGCGTCTGTTTTCCAACCCCAGCGGAAGTTGGCTGCTCAAGCCGGGATTGCCGATTGTACTTGAGCGGCGTCTGTTTTCCAACCCCAGCGACCAGCCAGTAGAGCACTGAGCCCAGGCCATTGTACTTGAGCGGCGTCTGTTTTCCAACCCCAGCCGGGGAGCAAGGACTTCCCACGCGGCCTGATTGTACTTGAGCGGCGTCTGTTTTCCAACCCCAGCGGTGACGGGCCAGGTCCAACCCATAAGTCCATTGTACTTGAGCGGCGTCTGTTTTCCAACCCCAGCAGCGTTGTGGCGCAGTCGCAGTCCGTAGTGATTGTACTTGAGCGGCGTCTGTTTTCCAACCCCAGCGGGGAGCCCTGCGGGAAATATTCCTGCTGCATTGTACTTGAGCGGCGTCTGTTTTCCAACCCCAGCGGATGGCAGGTGCTTAATACTCGATGGTTAATTGTACTTGAGCGGCGTCTGTTTTCCAACCCCAGCCGCGTGGACTGGGCGAAAACCACGCTCCTATTGTACTTGAGCGGCGTCTGTTTTCCAACCCCAGCTTGTGGGAGGAAGATGAAGCCGCGAATTCAATTGTACTTGAGCGGCGTCTGTTTTCCAACCCCAGCGCGTCTGCGTTGATACCAACGGAGATATCGATTGTACTTGAGCGGCGTCTGTTTTCCAACCCCAGCAGAGTTCAGTCTCTCTTTAGGATTCGGCATTTTTCCAGATTCCCATCTCTCTTGAAGCAAGAAACCTGGACGTTCCGTCTCCTAGTTGTCGGAAAATTGCAGTTTATGCGCATTGCAGCTTATGTGCAATCCGACAACATCTATCCCCTCAAACGTCCAAATTCCTCGCCTCAAGCGCATGTCTGTGTATGAATTCCTTCCGGGGCTCCACCTGGTCGCCCATGAGGATGGTGAATATCTCGTCGGAGACGACCGAATCCTCCACCGCCACCTGCAGGAACGTCCGCTTCTCCGGGTCCATCGTTGTCTCCCAGAGCTGCTCCGGGTTCATCTCCCCAAGCCCCTTATACCTCTGCACCGAGAGCCCCTTCCTCGCCGTGCGCATGATAAAATCCATCAGGTCCCCGGAGGAGGCGAACTGCTGCCGCCCCTCCTTCGTCCGCACCCTGTAGGGGGGCTCGCCAAGGGCCAAAAGCTCCTGGTAGAGTTTCCTCAGCTCGCGGAAATCGGGCGAGCCCAGAAACTCCTCCGAGAGTTTTACCCTCTGGTGGTGCCTCCTTATCTCGACGCTGTTGGATTCGTGCTCCTCGTCGCTTGAGACCCCGCTCGTCCTCATCTCCGGAAACTCGCCCTTCGCCTTCTCCACGAGCCCCTCGAGCCTCTGCCTGTCCTTCAGGAGGTCCATATCCACCCGCTCCCGCAGTATGAATTTCAGAAGCTCCGGGTCGTTTCTCCTCAGGGTAAACCACTCCAGCAGCCGCTCGAAGCGCTCCAGTCTCCTTAAGTGGGGGACCAGGGCCTTGCCCGTCACCGGCTTGGCGCCCATCTCGAAATAAAGCTCTTCCGAGGCAAGCTCCAGGAGCATCTCCCTCAGCTCCTCGTCCGTCTGGACGTATTTTTCCTGCTTGCCCCTCTTGACCTTGTAGAGCGGGGGCTGCGCTATGTAGAGATAGCCCTGCTCGATCACGGCCGGCATCTGCCTGAAAAAGAAGGTAAGCAGCAGCGTGCGTATATGCGCCCCGTCCACGTCGGCGTCCGTCATGAGGACCACCTTGTGGTAACGGGCCTTCGAGATGTCGAAATCCGGGCCTATGCTCGTCCCGAGGGCCGATATCAGGACCTTTATCTCCTCGGATGTAAGCATCTTGTCGAAGCGCGCCTTCTCCACGTTCAGTATCTTTCCCCGAAGCGGCAGGATGGCCTGGAAACGCCTGTCCCTGGCCTGCTTCGCGCTGCCGCCCGCCGAATCCCCCTCGACGATGTAAATCTCGCTTTGGGCGGGGTCCTTCTCCGAGCAGTCGGCCAGCTTGCCGGGAAGCGAGGCGTCCTCCAGAAAACCCTTCCTCCTCGTCAGCTCCCTCGCCTTCCTCGCCGCCTCCCTCGCCCGCGCGGCCTGGATGGATTTTTCCACTATCTTCCTGGCAACCGGCGGGTTCTCCTCGAAATAGGCCCCCAGGGTGTCGTTTACGATCGACTCCACAAAACCCTTCACTTCGCTGTTGCCGAGCTTCATCTTCGTCTGCCCCTCGAACTGCGGGTTTGGCAGCTTTACACTGATAACAGCCGTAAGTCCTTCGCGGATGTCCTCGCCGGTGAAGGGCTGTCTGCCCTTCAGAAGCCCCGCCGCCTGCGCATAGGAATTGGCCGTGCGCGTAAGGGCGCTCTTGAAACCGGCCAGATGGGTGCCCCCCTCCCTCGTGTTTATGTTGTTGGCGAAGGTGTAGATGGCCTCCTGATAGCTGTCGTTGTACTGGAGGGCGATCTCCAGGGATATGCCCTCTTTTTCCCCCGCAACGAATATGGGTTTCGGGTGGATCGGCGTCTTGTTCTTGTTCAGATGCTCCACGAAGGAGACTATGCCGCCCCTGTAGAGAAACTCCTGTTTCCTGCCTGACCGCTCGTCCGAGAAATTTATCCTGAGCCCCTTATTCAGAAACGCCAGCTCCCGCAGGCGCTGCGAGAGTGTCTCAAAACTCCACTCCATCACCTCGAATATCTCGGCGTCCGGCTTGAAGGTCACCTTTGTGCCCACCCTGCGCGTCTTGCCGACCACCTTGAGGGGTGTCACCGGCTTGCCGCGCTCATACCTCTGCTGATAGACCTGGCCGCCTCTTCGCACCTCAAGCTCCAGCCATTCGGACAAGGCGTTCACGACAGAGACACCCACCCCGTGGAGGCCGCCCGAAACCTTGTACGCCTTCGACTCGAATTTCCCCCCCGCGTGCAGCTCCGTAAGCGCTATCTCGGCCGCCGTCCTGCCCTCCGGGTCCCCCGGATGGGGCTCGGTCGGAATGCCCCGGCCATTGTCTGAAACCTCGGCGCTGCCGTCCACGTGCAGCACAATCTCGATGTCCGTGCAAAACCCCGCCAGGGCCTCGTCCACGCTGTTGTCCACTACCTCGTAAAGAAGGTGATGGAGCCCGTCGGGCCCCGTGGAGCCTATGTACATCGCGGGCCGCTTCCTCACCGCCGAAAGCCCCTTCAGTATCTTTATCGATTCCGCGCCGTATTCCTCGGCGCCTTCGTTTTTCTCTTTTTCCTCGCTCATCGCTCAGGCGTCCTTTTTTAATGATTTTTTTAACGTAAGTATTTATATATTATAACTTTTTTGGCCTAAATAAATCTCTCTCTCCCTGGGGAGAGGGTTTCACATGAATCTTTTTGCAAAATCCTCTCCCTGTCAGGAAGAGGATTAGGAGAGGGTGATCTTTTAATCTAGATCCTCATCGGCATGATGACGCACCTGTATGTCCCGCCGCCGGCGGGTTCGCCCTCGGGTTTCAGGAGCGTGGGAGAGAGGGGGTCCTGAAGCTCCAGGGTCACGTTTTCGCCCTCCATGGCGCCCAGGGCCTCTATCAGATATCTCGCGTTAAATCCCAGCGACAAGGGGTCCCCGCCGTAGCGGGCTGGCACCTCGTCCTTCGCCTCGCCCAGGTCCGGGTTCGAGGAGTTCAGGGTAAGCAGGTCCTGGCCTGCGTCCATGCGCACGGCGTTGCTCCTCTCCCGGCTCATCACGGAGACGCGCCGGAGGGCCCTGATAAAGGCCTCCCTCGAGACGGATACTTTTTTCTCGTTGCCGGAGGGGATGACCTGGCCGTAGTTGGGATAAGAGCCCTCTATGAGCCTGGTGAGAAAAAGGATATCCCCCACCTCGAAAAGGATATGGTTTTTGCCGAGGAACATCTTCACCCTTTCCGCCCCCTCAAGGAATTTTCCCAGCTCGGTGGCGGCCTTGCGCTGGACTATGAGTTTCTTCTCCTCCGAGAGCGAAACACCCTCAAGCGGCATCGATATAACGGCCATCCTGTGGCCGTCGGTGCCCACGATCGTCAGTTCCCGCTCGGAGGGTTTCAGGTGGAACAGTATGCCGTTCAACGTGTAGCGGGTGTCGCTCTCCCCGGCCGCATAGGCCGTCTTTTCTATCATCCTGGCCAGCTCCTTCGCCTTGACCTCTATCTGCTCCGAAGAGCCCATATCGGGCCATAGCGGGTAATCTTCCGCCGGCAGGCAGGCTATCCTGAAGGAGGCCGGGCCCGCCTTCACTCTTATCCACTGGGAGTCCTCCGTCTCTATCTGTATGTCCCCCTCGACCTCCCGCACTATCTCGAAGAGCTTTCTGGCCGGGACCGAGAGGGCCCCCTCCGCCGCGACCTCCGCCGTTATCGGCTCCCGGATGGCGGTCTCTAGGTCCGTCGCCGTTATCGTGGAGCCGGACTTGCTTGTCTTCAGGAGAAAATGGCTCAGGATGGGCATCGTGCTTTTTTTCTCGACTACGGACTGGATGTCTGAGAGTTTTTGCTGGAACTCGGCTTTGGCGATGGTGATCTTCATGCTTCAAACCCTCCTTCGAGACTTTTTCTTTCAAAACTTTTTCTTTCAAACATCAAGATTAAAATATCTTTTCTCCTTCATGGCTTAAGCTTCCCGGCAAGGGAGCCGATCATGTGGTCGAAATCGCTGTTCGAGGCCCTCCTGTCGGCCACCTGCTTGCAGGCGTATATGACAGTGGCGTGGTCCTTCCCCCCGGCGGCCTTGCCTATATCGCTCAGGCTGGCCTCCGTAAGCTCCCTGGCCA
This sequence comes from Nitrospirota bacterium, assembly GCA_021789555.1. Taxonomy (GTDB): domain Bacteria; phylum Nitrospirota; class Thermodesulfovibrionia; order Thermodesulfovibrionales; family JdFR-88; genus JAJYGJ01. The sequence continues at coordinate 33,633 of JAJYJK010000017.1, read as the reverse complement.
GGTACATGGCCACCTGCCTGGGCAGGGCGATCTCCTTCGTCCTCTTCTTCGTCTTCATGTCCGCCAGCTTGATGCCGAAATGCTCCGACACGGCCTTCATTATAACCTCTACCGTAAGGGGTTTATCATCGTCGGTTATGATGTCCTTCAGGATGGTCTTCGTCATCTCCACGTCTATGGGGCTGCCGGTCAGGGAGGAATGGGCGGCCAGCCGGATAAGACAGCCCTCGAGCTCCCTTATATTGCTCTTTACCTTCTTCGCCAGAAACTCCACCACCGCCGGCGGAAGCGCTATCCTCTCCATCTCCGCCTTCTTCTGGATTATCGCCAGCTTGGTCTCGAACTCCGGGGACTGTATGTCCGCGATGAGCCCCATGTTGAAGCGCGAGCGGAGCCTGTCGGTCACGTTTTTTATGTCCTTCGGGGGCCGGTCGCTCGATATCACGATCTGCCTTTGCCCCTCATAAAGGGCGTTCAGGGTGTGGAACAGCTCCTCCTGGGTGGCGGCCTTGTTCTCTATGAACTGGACGTCGTCCAGGAGAAGAAGGTCCAGGTTCCTGTACTTGGCCTTCAGCTCGTCCGTCTTCCCGTGGCGCACCGCGTGCACGACCTCGTTGGTGAACTGCTCCGACGAGACGTAAAGGACGCGGAAGTTCTTTATCCTGTCGACCACGGCGTTTCCGACGGCGCTGACGAGGTGGGTCTTCCCCAGCCCCACGCCGCCGTATATGAAAAGCGGGTTATAGGCCCTGCCGGGATTGGCGGCCACGGCCTCCGCCGCCGCGCTTGCAAACCGGTTGGAATCCCCGACCACGAAATTCTGGAAGATGTACTTGGGGTTAAGGTAAATCCCCCTGGAGGCAAGCCTCGTCTTCCTGTTTTCAAGCAGGTTGTCCATCTTCCTGGACTCTGCGTCCAGCTTCTCGGACATCCTGAACTTCACCTTGAGGGTCTCGCCGGTCACCTCCTTGAGCGCCTCCGGTATCAGCCCTGGATAACCGTCCTCGATCCATTCCTTGAAGAACCGGTTCGGTATCTCCAGCACCGCCTGCCCGTCTTTTATCTGGGCCAGCTCAACGGGCTTGAACCAAAGCTCGTAAAATTGGGTCCCGACCCTCTCGGATATCAATTTCTGTGTCTTTTCCCAGATTATCTTCATTCAGATGAAAACGAAACTCCCTGCGTTCCTGTGCCTTTGCTTTTTTCTTTGCCTGATATAGTTATAAACAATTTACTGACAATATGTCAGTAACTTCCCCCCGGAAGGCGTCCTATTATAGCTCATATGGGTAAGGTTGGCAAGAAACCCTTGGCGGGTTGTCAGCAACCCCGGGGACCCCTTGCGCCCGCCCGCAGACCGTCTTTAAACACCCCGCCGCCCACAGGGTTTTAAAAGGTAAAACCCCTCGATATTAAAGGGTAAAAAAACGATTTCAACATGCCAACAGGGCTTTCTACTTCTTCTATTTCTTTAAGATATTATTTTTAGTAGAAGAGGCCTTCAAGGCCGCCTCGATGAAAGCATCTATGTCTCCGTCTAGCACGGCATCCACGTTGCCCGCCTCCAGGCCGGTGCGGTGGTCCTTGACCAGCCGGTAGGGCTGAAGGACGTATGAGCGTATCTGGCTGCCCCAGGCGATGTCCCTTTTCAGTCCGATGATGTTTTCGAGTTTCTGCTCCTGCTTGCTTATCTGAAGCTCATAGAGTCTGGAGCGGAGTATCTTCATGGCGGACTCCCGGTTGCGGTGCTGAGAGCGCTCGTTCTGGCAGGAGACCACAATTCCCGTCGGCAGATGGGTCATCCGCACGGCCGAGGAGGTCTTGTTCACGTGCTGGCCGCCCGCCCCGGAGGCCCGGAAGGTATCTATCTTCAGGTCTTCCTCCCTTATGTCTACCTCTGTCTCGTCTTCTATCTCGGGGCTTATGAGCACGGCGGTGAAGGAAGTGTGTCTTCTTTTGTTGGCGTCGAAGGGAGATATCCGCACAAGCCTGTGCACGCCCGCCTCGCTCTTCAGGTACCCGTAGGCATAGCTGCCGCTTACGGTGAACGTGGCGCTTTTTATGCCTGCCTCGTCGCCCGGCTGGAGGTCGAGCATCCTGGCATCGAATCCCCTGCGCTCGGCCCATCTGAGATACATCCGAAGCAACATCTGCGCCCAGTCCTGGGACTCCGTCCCTCCCGCCCCTGGATGGATGGTGACGATGGCGTTTCCGGGGTCCAGCTCGCCCGCAAGCAGGTGCCTCAGCTCAAGCTCCCGTATCTGCCTGTCGGCCTCCGAGACCCCCTGTCTTATCTCGCTTAGAAAGACCTCTCCGCCTTCTTCCTCCAGCAGCCCGGCGGCCTCTTCCAGATAGTCCACCCCCGCCGCGATGCGCTCGAAGGGCACAAGTGTGGCCTCCAGGCGGGATTTTTGTTTTCTCAGTTCTCTCTGGCGCTCCGGGGCCCAGGAGGCCTCCTTGGCGAGCTCGCCGTCAAGCTCCGCTATCTTTGTTTTCAGGCCGACTACATCAAAGATAACCTCGAAGGGCGTCCACCTTTGTCCTAAGCCCCAGGATTTCTTCCCTCAGTTGCTCATTCATCTCTATCATTTACCCTCCTTAGAAACTCTCCTTCTCATTCGAGAAGATCAAAATAAACAAGGCCGTCAGGATGCACAGATAGGCGAAGAGGTCGCCGTAGCGGGTGTAGAAGGTCACCGTTGGGTCCGTCATGACGGTGGCGGTGATCGTTCTGCGTTCGAAAAGCGACGTCCTTTTTATGACGAGGCCCGTGCTCGTGAAGAAGCCCGAGATGCCGGAGTTTGCCGCCCTGATGACCGGTTTTCTGTTTTCCACCGCCCGCAGGGCCGACATGCTCCAGTTCTGATACGGCCCCGTGCTTCTGCCGAACCAGGCGTCATTGGTGATGGTCACCATGAAATCCCCGCCGTTTATGAAGAATTTTCGCACAAGGCCGGGGAAGGCCATCTCGTAGCAGATGAGCGTGGCGAACCTGTCTTTGCCGATTCCACCCTCCAGGTACTCGTCCCCGCCGGAGTAATCGCCTATGGCGTCCGATAGCTTGTTGACAAAAAACAAGACCCTTTTGAGAGGAACATACTCCCCAAAGGGCACCAAATGTATTTTATCATAAATGTAGGCCGGTCTTCCGCCGTCGATGAGTACGGCGCTGTTGGAGTACCGGCCGTCGGTCTTTTGCCTTACCGCGCCTATCAGAAGCGGTATGCGCATGGTGTTTTCGGTCTGTTCGAGCGCCTTTACGCGGGGGTCCTGCTCGTCGAAGGCGAAGGGCAGCGCGCTTTCGGGCCACACTATCAGGTTTGGGGTCTGTATGGCCGCCCCCGCCGTGAGATTCCTGTAAATCCGGAAGACCTGGTCCTGGTATTTCCGGTCCCATTTCTCGGATTGCTCTATGTCTCCCTGCGCGATGCTGACTTTTAGCGGACGGCCCGGACGGGCCTCGTCAAGCCTGTAGTTGCCGTAGAGGAAGGTGGCGGCAACCAATCCCGCAAGACATACATAACCTGCGGCGGTATATGAGACGGGATAGAGGGGCATCCGCCTTGTCCTTCGCCTGAGCAGGAAGAAATCCGCGAATGCGGCGTTCACCGAGACGATCAGAAAGGACACCCCGTAGACCCCGGTCACATCGGCTATCTGTATGACGGCGGGGAAATTCCACTGGCTGTACCCGAGGGTGGCCCACGGGAACCCGGTAAAAAGGTATGAGCGTATGTACTCCAGCGTGACCCACAGCACCGGGGCGACCAGCAGCGCCGGCAGCCGCGTGTGCCGTATCCTGGCCGAATAGAGCGCGGCAAAGACCGCCGTATAAAGGCCCAGGTAGGCGGCAAGGGCGGCGACTATGAGGAGCGAGGGCACAAGCGAAATCCCCCCGAAATCGTGCATCGAGCGGTATATCCAGTATGTGGTGCCGAAGAAATAAACGAGGCCCATCGTAAAGCCGGCCTTGAAGGCGGCCTTTAACGGCAGGCCCTCTATGGAGAGGAAAAAGGGCGCCAGCGCCACCCACGCCAGGCCATAGACGTCGTAGGGCGCAAACGTAAAGACCAGCAAGAGCCCGGAAAATCCGGACATCAGGTATCTTGCGCCGTTACCTCTCATCCCCGCCAGTTGACAACAGAGCCCTCTTTTAGTAAAAATTTATCTTCAAGGCCAGTTAGCTCAGTAGGTAGAGCAGAGGACTGAAAATCCTCGTGTCGGGAGTTCGATTCTCTCACTGGCCACTTCTTATTTTAAAGAATCCGCGCACTTTTTTCATGTAACCCCGCCTCTGTTTACTCCAGCCCGTAGCCGGAAAACGTGTAGAGGAAATGGCCGTCCACGGTGAAATTCTTCATGCCCCATTCATCGGGCAGGGGCCAGTAGGGCTGGCCGTCCCTGAGCGCCTTCAGGGCCGCCTCATCCAGGAGCGGATAACCGGAGGTGCGCACTATCTTCACGTCACCCAGAGAGCCGTTCTTCATTATCGCGAAGCGGATCTCCAGCTCGCCGTAAAGCCGCCTCCGGACGGCCGCCTGCGGATAGACCCATATGCTCTCGATCTTCTCCTTCAGGCGCTGCATGTATCCATAGTACCGGAAATCACGCGTGCTGAAGGTGATAGCGCCCGTCGAGTCGGCTCGCCCGGCCCCGCCGGCCCGATCGTTTTTGGCGACCATCCGGTTTATGACGTTCGGGTCGAAGAGCTCTTTTCGCCCGATGGTCCTTGTGCCCTTTTCACCCGCCCCGGGGGTTGCGGCCTGCAGGCCTGCGCCTGCCGCTTGCCTCTTGCCGCCCGGACCCTGGATATTGCCGGCACCTTGGATATTGCCCGCCGCTGCCGGCCTTGGCGGTCTGGCTGCGGGTTTCACTTTCCTGGCGGCCTGTTTCAGGGATTCAGGCCCTTTCCGGCCCGCCGTCTTGGGCACGCCGTAGACGGGCATGTGTTCAAGCTCCTCCCTGGTGGGGGGCGGCAGGGGCCTCATCCTGGACGGCCGCAGGGGGGGTGACGGCCGTCTGTGGGGTGATTGTCGGGCGGGCTTGGGCGTCTTTCTTGTCGCCGGCTTTGGGGGCGGCGGGGGCGGCGGAGGCTTCATCATATTTTCAGGGGTTATGAGCGTAGCTATCATGGGGGCCCTTGGCGCCTGCCTGCGGTTCTTGATGCCAAAGTACAAGGCCAGGAGGACCAGCACATGAAGAAGGATTGAAATTAACAGAAAATTTCGAAACGATGATCTCAAAACAGCACGTATTTCCTCAACGCATTTACGAATGAGACGAAACTTCCCCTGCCCTCGGTCTTATCCAGCCACAGCCGTATCCCCCGCTGCTGCACCCGCTCGTCCCTGAAGGCTGAAAGCAGCGTTTCCATTCCTCTTTCATTCCTGAGGAAGGCCGTCCAGAGGGTCTTCATGAGGAGGAACCTGGCGCGGAACCGCTGCCGCCAGAGCTTCCGGTAGAGCCCCGGGTTGCCCTGAATGAGCGCTTCCGCGGCAAATTGGGCGGCCCGCATGGCATAGTAGATGCCCTCAAAGGTAAAAGGCATGACGTGCGAGGCCGAATCCCCGGCAAACAGCACATTGCCCCGGACAAGGGACTGCTGCTCCCAAAGCGGTATCCTGTAACCCCGCAAACTGTTTGTCTGGAAATCGGGGGGGAAACCTTTTTGGAGCAGGAGCCTTTGGAGCCCGGCCTTAAGCTTCTTCGGGTTGGTGCTGCCGGTGCCGGCCGACACGTTTGAGGCCCCCGGGAAGATCCAGGAGTATCCCCCCCGCGCGGAGGCATCGAAGTAGAACTCGCAGCAATTGCCCCTGAAGGGGTTCCCATCAAGCGGCAGCTTCACGCCCAGGGTATAGAGCGAATTGATGTGCTTCATGCCCAGCGAGGACCTTACCCTGGAATTCACACCGTCCGCCGCCAGGAGATATTCGGAGCGGACCTCCATCGTTTGCCCCTCGATTTCGGCCTCCGAAAGGACGGCCGTCTTTCCGCACTCCCGGATTTTTACGAACGCGCCCTTCATGACCGCGGCCCCCTCGGCCCTTGCCATGTCCCGGAGAACCGAGTCGAACTCCCGCCTCTCCACCATCCCTATGTAGCCGTTTTCGAAGCGTATCTCGAAGGGGCTGCTCTTGGGCGGGCTGACCCGAATGACGTTTACCCGGCGCTTTATTACGCTTAAAGGGAGCTGAAAGACCTCGAAGGCGCCAAACGGTATGCCGCCGCCGCAGGGTTTTGCCCCCTGGGGGTTTTTCTCCAGTATTATGCAGTCCACGCCGCTGGCGGCCAGCACCCTGCCGGCGGTCGCCCCGGCGGGGCCGCCCCCGACTATCAGCACCTTTGTCTCCAGTCTCATCCCGCCGCCCGGCCGGACACGTCCGTTTTATGATGGTCCATTGTTACTGATTCTTTCCGTATCTTTTATTTCTTTTATTCGAGGGCGGGCGGGAAGGGACAGTGCACCCGTGCCTTTCTGGGCTCCGCGATGCCGTTTAGGTAATAGCCCGCTATCTTGAAGAAGTAACGCCCGACGCTGCCCGAGATGGAGCCGTCCTTGTTTTCGCCCCAGAGCACCGTCTTGGAGTTGTTGTTGATGGCGATTATCAGATAGACGTGATTGGTCTTCATGCTCTCGATGTCTTCCTTGCTCGGCACCGGCCTGCCCTTGAAATCTCCGTATTGCGTATGGGAGTGATAATCGCCCACTATCCGCAGCTTATGGAATTTCTCCAGTATCGGCTCTATTTTTTTCTGATAGCTCCGGCGCAGGTCGACGGCGCGGTGCCTCCGGTTTGCGCTCTGCAGGTTGAAGGCGTGCTCCACTATGAAGCGGTCATCAAGTTTGTAGCCGAGCAGATAACCCAGGCACTCCTTCTTGTAGACCTCCGCGGAGCTTAAAAGCAGATCCATGAAGGCCGCCTCTGAAAGATAAACCCTTAGTCCCTTGCCCGCTTTTCCCATAAGCCCAAAAATATCTCTTTTATTTTTACTTTAAAAACCTTTTTATGCCTCCCGGATATATCTGGCCGCGTCCTCGGGCGAGGTCGCCAGCAGCGCGAAACCGGAGCCCAGGTCCACGGCCGAGCCTCCCCCGATGAGGCCCCCTGCCGGCAGGACCTCAATATGCCAGTGGTAATCATCCCCCAGGGTATGCCAGAGGTTTTTCCGCGGTATCCGGTTTGGCGCCGTGTGTATGTAGTAGCAAGGGGGGTGATTGAGGGCCCGGCCCATCCGCCCCAGAAGCTCCGGCAGGAGCCGCGCCAGGTCGTCAAGCTCCGGCCCGCTCGTCTCCTCAAAGGCGCAGGAGTGCCTCCGGGGGACTATCCAGAACTCGAAGGACAGCCTCGGGGCATAGGGGCAGAAGGCGATAAAATGCTCCGTCCTGGCTATCACGCGGCTCTCCACCCTGCTCTCTTCGTTCATTATGTCGCAGAATATGCAGCGCTCCTTGTACTGGTAGTACTGCTTTGCCCCGTCAAGCTCCCTCTTTATGAAATCGGGTATGACGGGGGTGGCCAGTATCTCGGAATGGAGGCGCTCAGTACTTCCCTGGGGGCCATGGGGGGCGGGCCGGCCGCCGGCGCACCCTTCCATGTTCCTGAATATGAAGACATAACGGAGCCTGGCGTCCTTTACGAGGGCGGTGATCCTTCTGAGATAGATGTCCAGGACGGCCCTGAAATTGCCGGCTTCGGGTTGGCCGCCCCCGGAGTCACTTCGTCCGGCCTGTTCCTCCATGACGACCTCATGCACCCCGATCGGGTTCATCTTGTCGTAGATGCCCTCGCCCTTTCTGCCAAGCTCCCCTTTTTCATCCAGGAGCCGCAGGCCCTTCACGACCCTTATGCCGTCCGTGCCGCGCTCCACGGTTATGTGTCCCTGCGCGCCGGCAGCCGGCAGCCCCAAGCCCTCCCTCGGGGCCGGAAAAGTCCCGTACTCCTCGGGTTTCAGGGAATTCTCCAGTATGGCCGCCCATCTGGACAGAAGCGGGTCTTTCCTCAACTCATGCATTTTTTTATGTTCTAAGCTCTCAAATGGATGAGCCTGATGCCTTTGAGCGCCAGCGCCGGTTCGTGAAAGTCCAGTCTTTTCAGATACGGCGCAACAAGGCCGGCGCACCCCCCGGTCAGGGCGACCTTGAATTTCATGAGCCTCTCCAACTCGGCCTCTTCCATTATCCTGGATATGGCCCCGGCCGTACCATATATAATACCAGAAAGTATTGCGCCGGTAGTATTGGTGCCGATGGGGCCGGAGGGCTGCGTACGCTCTATTTCGACGTATGGGAGTCCGGCAGTCGCGCTCTGCAGGCTGTCGCGCATGAGGCCGGCCCCGGCCAATATTGAACCACCCAAAAACAGCCCGCCAGACGTGACGAAATTCAAGGTGGTGGCCGTGCCCATGTCCACGCAGCATACAGGCCCGCCATAGAGTCTCCATGCCCCGTAAGCGGCCGCAATCCGGTCGGCCCCCACGCCGGCCGGGTTTTCCACGTCGAATTTCATCTCCGGCACGACCAGATGACTGATTACAAGCGGCTTTCTGGCCTTTTTCCCCCCCAGTATAAGCTCAAGCGCCTCCAGAAAGACCCCATTATGGGAGGGCACAACCGAACAGAGGGCGGCCGCGTCCGGGCGCTCCTCGAAACCGTATTTCTCCAGTTGCCGCTCTAGCTCCTGGATGTAGTCGGCCGCGCTTTTGAGCGGATGGGTCGGCACACGGTGGATGAAGGGCTCCTCCCCCGCGAAAAAAGCCATATAAGTATTGGTGTTTCCTATGTTTATCGCCAGCAGCATCCAGTTTCAATGTAACATCATGAAGATGGGGTGTCAATTTTGACAGGCGATAAAATACACCCTCTCCCAACCCTCTCCCTTTTTAGGGAGAGGATTTCATAAAAGGCAACTTCGTCTCCCCCTCCCTCGATGTAGGGGGTTTCAAAAAAGGCGCAGGTGCGGATAAGTTAAACCCTCTCCCTTGAGGGAGAGGGAGGGTGCCTAAAATGGAGAGGGTGTTGTTAGCCGTTGCTGTTTGGGGCCGGATATTTTATCCTATGGGTTCATGGAAAAGACCCTGAGGGTTGTGATTGCGACCCGGAACAAAAACAAGCTCGCGGAACTAAAGAGGATTTTGGCCGATGTGCCGGTCAGGCTGGAGGGGCTTGATGAACATCCCGGATGCCCGGAGGTGGAGGAGACGGGCAGCAGTTTCGAGGAGAACGCCTGTTTGAAGGCCTCTCAGGTGGCCGAATTCACCGGCCTGCATGCCCTTGCGGACGACTCCGGCCTGGAGGCGGACGCCTTGGGGGGCGCCCCCGGGGTGCTGTCGGCCCGTTATGCCGGTGCAGGGGCAAACGACAGGAAAAACCTGGAAAAACTCCTCCGGAAGCTCGAAGGCGTGCCCGAAGGCAAGAGGACGGCCCGCTTCAGGACGGCCATCGCCCTGGCCGCGCCGGATGGGCATATCATCAGGAGCTTTCACGGCAAGGTCGAGGGGACTATCGGGTCTCGCCCGATGGGCAAGAGCGGCTTCGGGTACGACCCGGTTTTTTATCCCGCGGGAGAGGAGATGACCTTCGCCCAGATGGGCCCCGCCCGGAAAGACGCCATAAGCCACAGGGCGGAGGCGCTGAGATTGTTAAAGGCGTTCCTGGCGTCTGAAATACCATCCTTATTGAAATTATAAGAAAATTTAATCTTACGATTTTATTATTTAACTTGAAAAATCTGAGGGCTCACTCATATTATTTAGCTTTGGAGAACCTGCCGTCTGAAAAGAGGCAAACTAGAAGGGGGCAATTATGCGTATTGTTATGCTCGGTGCGCCCGGTGCCGGAAAGGGCACTCAGGCGAAGAAGCTTATTGAGGATTACGGGATACCACAGATTTCGACGGGCGACATCCTGCGGCAGAATATAGCGCAAGGCACGCCGCTTGGCAAAGAGGCGAAGGGTTTTATGGACCGCGGGGAACTTGTGCCCGACAAGGTGGTGCTGGGGCTTGTGGAGGACAGGCTCAAGCAGCCCGACTGCAAGCAGGGTTTCATACTGGACGGCTTCCCCAGAAACACGGCGCAGGCCGAGACCCTGGACAAGATGCTGGCCGGCATAGGCATGCCGCTAAAACTCGCGATAAGCGTCGATGTGCCCTTTGAGGATCTCATGAAGAGGCTCACCGGCAGGAGGACGTGCCGCAGCTGCGGGCAGATGTATAACGTTTATTTCACCCCTCCCAAGAAAGAGGGCGTATGCGACAAGGACGGCGGGGAGCTTTTCCAGAGGGACGACGACAAGGAAGAGACGATTAAAAAGAGGCTCCAGGTGTATGAGTCCCAGACGGCGCCGCTCATAGACTACTACTCGAAGAAGGGGCTTGTAAGGAAGATAGACGGCACGGGCACGATCCCCGGCATCTACGGCAAGATAAAGACCGAGCTTGAGAAAATAAAATAAGGAGGTTTTCCGATATGGCACTTGTAAACCCCCACGGCAAAGAAAAAAAGCTGAAACCGCTGCTGCTGGAAGGCGCGGCCCTGGAAGCCGAGAAGCAGAAGGCCAAGAAGCTAAACCAGGTGAGGATAAGCTCCCGCGAGACGGGCGACCTGATCATGATGGGAATAGGCGGTTTCACGCCGCTTACGGGTTTTATGACCCAGGCTGACTGGAAGGGAGTTTGCGACCACTACAAGATGGCGGACGGCACATTCTGGCCGATCCCGATAACCGTCTCCACCACCCCCGGCCAGGCCGACAGCCTGAAGACCGGCGAGGAGGTGGCCCTCGTCTCCGAGGAGACCGGCGAGATAATGGCCACCATGAAGATCACGGAGAAGTACAAGATAGACAAGGAGCATGAGTGCAAGTGCGTCTTCGGCACGACCGACATGGAGCACCCCGGCGTCAGCATGGTCATGAAGCAGCACGAGGTGAACCTGGCCGGTCCCGTCAAGGTGCTCTCCGAGGGCAGCTTCCCGAAGGAATACCCCACCCTCTTCGTGAGGCCGGCCGAATCGAGGAAGATGTTCGAGGACAAGGGCTGGTCCACCGTGGCCGCCTTCCAGACGAGAAACCCGATGCACCGCTCCCACGAGTACCTGACGAAGATAGCCATCGAGACCTGCGACGGCGTCTTCATCCACATGCTCCTGGGGAAGCTCAAACCGGGCGATATACCCTCGGACACCAGGCAGAAGGCGATCGACACGCTCATAGATAAATACTACGTGAAGGACACCGTGACAGTCGGCGGCTACCCGCTTGACATGAGGTACGCAGGGCCCAGGGAGGCGCTGCTGCACGCCCTCTTCAGGCAGAACTACGGCTGCAGCCACCTGATCGTGGGCAGGGACCATGCGGGCGTGGGCGACTACTACGGCCCCTTTGACGCCCAGAAGATATTCGACCAGATACCCGCGGGCGCTCTCGAAACGAAACCCCTGAAGATAGACTGGACGTTCTACTGCAAGAAGTGCGACGGGATGGCCTCGATGAAGACCTGCCCCCACGGCAAGGAAGACAGGCTCATCCTAAGCGGCACCAAGCTCCGGAAGATGCTCTCCGAGGGCGACGAGGTGCCGGACCACTTCTCCAGGCCGGAGGTCCTCGATATCCTTCGCGCCTACTATGCCGGCCTCACTGAAAAAGTCGAGATAAAGACGCACAAGTACTCGGAGGGTGCATAAAGGGAAGGGGGGTGAAGTTTCACCATATTCTGCTTTTCGAGTCTTAAAAAAATTTAGTTTTTAGTTTTCCTGCATTGCAGGAATACCTTGAAAAGGAGGTCCGATATGCCTAGTTTTGTGATTACAGAAAAGTGCGATGGCTGCAAGGCGCAGGACAAGACCGCTTGCCAGTACATCTGCCCCAACGACCTCATGAAGCTGGATCGGGACAAGATGAAAGCGTTCAACCAGGAGCCCGAACAGTGCTGGGAGTGCTACAACTGCGTCAAGATATGCCCCCAGCAGGCGATCGAGGTGAGGGGTTATGCCGACTTTGTCCCGCTTGGCGGCAGCGTCATCCCGATGAGGGGTTCCGACTCGATCATGTGGACGGTCAAATTCCGCAATGGGAAATTAAAGAGGTTCAAGTTCCCGATAAGGACGACCCCCGAGGGTTCGATCGACCCGTACGCCGGCAAGCCCGAGGCCAATATCGACAACATAAAGAAGCCGGGCTACTTCACACACCAGGGCGCGGGCAAGGCGTTGCCCTCGATTAAGAAGTAGGAAAGGAGCCAACAATGGAAAAAGAGACCTGCACGTTTTCATATTGTCAGAGGCCGGAAGTCGTGACCGTTGAGAGCGACCTGCTCATCGTCGGCGGCGGCATGTCCGCCTGCGGCGCGGCGTTCGAGGCCGTGAGATGGGCCAACGCGGCCGAGAAGGCCGGCAAGGGCAAACTCAAGATAACCCTGGTCGACAAGGCCGCCATGGACCGTTCCGGCGCCGTGGCGATGGGCCTTTCGGCCATCAACACCTACATGGGCGAAAACGACCCCGCCGATTACGTCAGAATGGTCAGGGGCGACCTGATGGGCATAATCAGGGAAGACATCGTCTATGACCTCGGCAGGCACGTCGACGACACGGTCGAGACTTTTGAGGACTGGGGGCTGCCGATCTGGAAGAAGGACGACTCCGGCCACACCCTTGACGGCGCCGGCGGCGGCAAGAAGCTCAAGGACGGCGGCAAGCCGGTAAGGTCCGGCAAGTGGCAGATAATGATAAACGGCGAGTCCTACAAGGTCATCGTGGCCGAGGCCGCCAAGAAGGCCCTGGGCCTCGAGAACATCTACGAAAGGGTGTTCATCACGAAATACCTCCTCGATGAAAAAGAGGACAACCGGATAGCCGGCGCCATCGGCTTTTCAGTGAGGGAAAACAAGGTCTACCTCTTCAAGACAAGCGTGATACTCTCCGGCTGCGGCGGCGCGGTCAACGTCTTCAGGCCCCGTTCGGTCGCGGAGGGCCAGGGCAGGGCGTGGTACCCCGTCTGGAACTCCGGCTCCGGATACGCCACCGGCGCAATGGTCGGCGCGGAGATGACCATGATGGAAAACAGGTTCGTGCCGGCCAGGTTCAAGGACGGCTACGGCCCGGTCGGCGCGTGGTTCCTCTTCTTCAAGGCCAAAGCCACCAACTCCTATGGTGAGGACTACTGCACGGGCGAGAACTTCGAGGAGACCAAAAAGCTCTACAGCCCCTACGCCGAGAAGCTGGGCACCTGCATCCGCAACCACATGATGATGATGGACATGAAGAAGGGCAAGGGCCCCATCCTCATGAACACCGACAAGGCCATGGCCGAGCTGGCGAAGACGATGGACGCCAAGCAGATAAAGCACCTCGAGGCCGAGGCCTGGGAAGACTTCCTTGACATGTGCATCGGCCAGGCCGGTCTCTGGGCCGGTATGGATGTCGAGCCCGACAAGTTTCCTTCCGAGATCATGCCCACAGAGCCCTACCTGCTTGGTTCGCACGCGGGCTGCGCGGGCTTCTGGGTAAGCGGTCCGGACGACCTCGGCGCCCCCGCCGACTGGCACTGGGGCTATAACAGGATGTCCACCGTCAAGGGCCTCTTCATGATGGGCGACATCTGCGGCGCCTCCGGCCACAAGTTCTCCTCCGGCTCCCATGCCGAGGGCCGCATAGCAGCGAAATCCGGCATAGCGTTTATTCTGGACAACAAGGGTTTCAAACCCACTATCAACAAGCCGGCGGAGGAGATAACGGCCGAGATGTACCTGCCGTTTGAGATCTATGAGAAATACAAGAACCACTCCACCGCGCCTGAGATAAACCCTAACTACATAAAGCCCAGGATGATCCAGGCGAGGCTCCAGAAGATCGCCGACGAGTACTTCGGCGGTATTTCCACCTGGTACATGACCAGCAAGACCATGCTTGAGGACGGCCTCCGGCAGCTCATGATGCTCAAGGAAGACGCCTCCAAGACCGCGGCCAAGGACCTCCACGAGTTGCTTCGGGCCTGGGAGAATTACCACAGGATATGGGCCATCGAGACCCATGCCAGGCACATCCTCTTCAGGGAAGAGTCCAGGTACCCCGGCTATTACTACAGGGGTGACCACCTGGCCATCGACGACAAGAACTGGAAGTGCTTCGTCAACTCCAGGTTCGACCCGAAGACCGGCCAGTGGAACGTCTTCAAGAGGGATTACGTACAGCTTGTCGACTGATATCGATATCAGGCGGCCGGGCTTTTGGAAAGCTTGAGTAAAGAAAAGGGGCATGCCCAACCGGGTATGCCCCCCTTTTTTATAGTGGGCCGCATGCCCTTTATATGGTTATAAGATATTGCAATTTCCCTAAATGCCGGCAAATAGGTTATATTGGAAAGTTATCCTCTTGGCCTGTTGTCCCCGGAGGGGGAGTTACATAAAAATAACATTAAGAAACAAGATGTTTTGGCTTATAGATTACCGACCAAGCCTAAGGAGGTTCGTAAATGGCTGAACAAAGTATCCTCGTTATAGGGGGAGGCATAAGCGGGCTGACGGTCGCACTTGAGGCCGCGGAGGCTGGCCACGATGTTACGATCGTGGAGAAAAACCCGTACCTGGGAGGCAGGGTTGCGCAGCTCAATAAATATTTTCCGAAACTCTGTCCCCCCGTATGCGGTCTGGAGATAAACTACCGCAGGGTAAAGGAGAACGCGAAGGTCGCCTTCCATACCATGGCCAAAGTGGAGTCGGTGGCGGCGAGGGACGGCTCCTTTGACGTGACGGTCTCTTTGGCCCCCCGCTACATAAACGACCGCTGTGTGGCATGCGACGCCTGCGCCCAGGCCTGCCCCTCGTACCGCCCGGACGATTTCAATTTCGGGATGAGCAAGACAAAGGCGGCCTATCTGCCCTTCGAGCAGGCGTATCCGATGCAGTATGTAATAGACGCGGCAAGCTGTAAAGAGGGCTGCGGGCAAAAATGCAAGGAGGCCTGCAAGTACGGCGCCGTCGAGCTTGGCATGAAGCCCGAAACCCTCAAGATAAACACATCGGCCATTGTGGTGGCCACGGGGTGGAACCCCTACGACATCTCGAAGGCCCAGAACCTGGGCATGGGCAGGGTCAAAAACGTCATTACGAACATGATGATGGAGAGGCTGGCGGCCCCCAACGGCCCCACCGGCGGCAAGATACTTCGCCCCTCCGACGGCAAGGAGCCCAAAAAGGTGGCCTTCGTCCAGTGCGCCGGCTCCAGAGACGAAAACCACCTCCCCTACTGCTCGTATATCTGCTGCATGGCCTCCTTGAAGCAGACCACCTATCTAAAGGAGCAGTATCCTGAGGCCACTTCGGACATCTTCTACATAGACATGAGGACCCCCGGCAGGTACGAGAAATTTTACTGGAAAGTGAGAGACATGGAGGGGGTCAGCTTCACCAAGGGCAAGGTCGCCAGGGTGGAAAACGCGCCCAATGACGACGTGACGGTGACACTTGAGGACGTGATGGGCGGCAAACGGGTGCAGAGGACCTTCGATATGGTCGTGCTGGCGGCGGGCATGGAGGCCGCCACGAGGCAAACCCCCCTGCCCCTCGATATAAACTACACGGACGAGGGGATGATAATTCCCTCTTCGCTCAAACCGGGCATATACGCCGTCGGTTCGGCGAAGAGCCCGGTGGATGTGGCCAAGTCGGTCCAGGACGCCACGGGCGCGGCCCTGAAATCCATCCAGAGTTCTCTGCTTTCGGCGGGAGGAAGAAAATAATGGAAAAGAAATACGGCGTATATATCTGCAAGGGCTGCGGCATCGGAGAGGCCGTGGATGTGGAGAAGGTCATCGCGGGCGCATCCTCGGGCGGCAAGCTCCCCAAGGAGCAATTCAAGGTCCATGACGCCCTCTGCTCTCCCGAGGGCGTGGCCATGATAAATGCAGGCATAAAAAACGAGGGCGTAAACGCCTTCAATATCGTGGCCTGCTCCCAGAGGGCGAAGGTGGAGGAATTCGACTTCCCCGGCTGTGTCGTTGCGCGGACGAACATCAGGGAGCTTGTGGCCTGGAGCCAGCCCCCGATGGAAGACTCCACCAGCCAGCTTGCGACGGACTACGCCATCATGGGGATAATAAAGACCCAGAAGGGCGACCTGCCGGAGCCGGGCATTCTCGAAGACCTCAACAAGACGGTTCTCGTCATCGGGGGCGGATTCACGGGCCTTTCTTCGGCAATCGAGGCGGCGAAGGCGGGCTATGACGTGGTGCTCGTCGAAAAAGAGGCGGAGCTTGGGGGCTGGGCGGCAAAGATATTCAAGGCCTCCCCCATGAGTTACCCCTTCGAGGGGCTTGTGGACTCCCCCGTGTTTGCAAAGATAAAAGAGGCCGGGGCGAACCCGAAGATCAAGATATATAAGTCCACAACCATCCAGAAGATCGACGGGCAGCCGGGGCTCTATGACGTGACGCTGAAGACCGCGGGGGGCGAGGAGGCCGTAAAGGCGGGCGCCATCGTGCTTGCGGCCGGCTGGAAGCCCTACGACGCCGCCAGGCTCACCCACCTTGGCTACGGGTTGCCGAATGTCGTTACGAGCGTGGAATTCGAGGAGATGGCCAAAAAAAATAACGGCAGGATCACCAGGCCCTCCGACGGCAAGGAGGCAGGCAAGGTGGCCTTCATCCAGTGCGCCGGCTCAAGGGACCCGGAGCACCTGCCGTATTGCTCGCATTTCTGCTGCTCCACCTCCCTGAAACAGGCAAAATACGTGAGGGACGCCAATCCCGACGCCCTCGCGATGATCTTCTACAAGGACATAAGGACGCCCGGCCAGACGGAGCTCTTCTATAAAAACATGCAAAACGACCCCGGGGTCATGCTCACGAAGTCCGAGGTGAAGGCGATTACGGAGGCCCCGCAGGGCAATCTCTACGTCGAGGCCGAAAACACCCTGCTTGGCGAAAAGGTGAAAGCGCTTGCGGACCTGGTTGTGCTTGCTGTCGGGATCGTGCCCGCGACGGCCGGCCCGCAGCAGTACCTTGACGGGCTTGCGGCCGCCGCCGGCAAAGGCGACGAGGCGAAAGCGAAATATATCGAGGAGACCCCGAAACCGGACTTCCTCCTCAACCTGGGCTATAAACAGGGGCCGGAAATCCCCTCGATGGAAGGCGCCTTCGGGTTCGCGGACTCGAACTTCCTGTGCTTCCAGTACGAGACCAGAAGGACGGGCATATACGCCGCGGGCTGCGTGAGGCAGCCCATGACGATGGCCGAGGCGCAGGAAGACGCGGCCGGCGCGTCCATGAAGGCCATCCAGGTGATAGAGCACGTCGCAAAGGGGATTGCCGTCCATCCGAGGGCATGGGACATAACTTACCCCGACCCGATGATGACGCGTTGCACCTCCTGCAAGCGCTGCACGGAGGAGTGCCCGTTTGGCGCAATCGACGAGGACGCAAAGGGCACGCCCTTCTACAAGATAAACCGCTGCAGAAGGTGCGGCACCTGCATGGGCGCCTGCCCTGAGAGGATCGTCTCCTTCAAGGACTACCACGTGGACATGGTAGGTTCCATGATAAAGTCCGTTGATGTCCCCGAAGAGGGCATGAGGATAATCTGCCTTGCCTGCGAAAACGACGCCTACGCGGCCCTGGACACCGTCGGCATAAGGAGAAAACAAAAGTTAAACCCGGCCGTGAGGATCCTGCCCGTGAGGTGCCTGGGCTCGACCAACCTGGTCTGGGTGGCGGACGCCTTCTCCAGGGGCATCGACGGGCTGATGCTGCTCGGGTGCAAGTACGGCGAGGACTACCAGTGCCATTTCATAAAGGGCAGCGAACTGGCCAATTACCGCTTCAGCAAGGTCCAGGAGACGCTTGACCGGCTCCAGCTCGAGGCCGACAGGTGCAAGATGGTGCAGGTGGGCATAGACGATTACTCCAGGCTGCCGGAGATAATCGATGACTTCGTCAAGAACATAGAGGACAAGCTTGGCCCCAATCCGTTTAAGGGTTTCTAGACCGGTTTAAATTGGCCTTTGGATTTGATCGGATTTTTTAGATAAAGATCGGCAAGGAGGAAGGCAATAGATGAGTGAAAGGATATTGAATCCGGACCTCGGGTTTGTAAAAGACGTAATAAACGCGGGCGGGGAGTCGCTGAAGAAGTGCTACCAGTGCGCGACCTGCTCTGTGGTCTGCAACGTCTCGCCGGATGACAGTCCCTTCCCCCGGAAGGAGATGGTGCAGGCGCAGTGGGGACTGAAGGACGAGCTCTTCAGGAACCCCGACATCTGGCTCTGCCACCAGTGTAGCGATTGCACGGCCAACTGCCCGCGCGGGGCGAAGCCCGGAGAGGTCCTCAACGCGATCCGGAAGATGAGCATAGAGGAGTTTTCGGTTTCCCGGTTCATGGCCAGGATAGTCAACCAGCCGGTATTTCTTCTGCTGCTCTTCGCGGTGCCCGTGGCCATCCTCCTGGCGTTTGTCGCGGGCCAGGGTTTCCTGGGCGGCAATATCCCGCTGCAGGACGGAAAGATCGAATACGGGAAATTCCTTTTCTCGCTCAAATACATAGATCCGCTGTTCAGCATCGTGGCCCTGTTGGCGCTTGCCAGCCTGGGCATAGGCATAAGCAAGTACTGGAAGGCAATGTACTCCGGCCTGCCTGCGGGCTCCACCCCCAAGATGGGGCTTGGCGCGGCCATAACGGACACTATCAAGGACATCCTCGCGCACAACCGGTTTAAAAAATGCGAGGTCACCAAGGCAAGGTCCACCGCGCACATGCTGGTGTTCTACAGTTTCATCGGGCTGTTCATAACGACAATACTTGCCTTCGGAAAAGTAATCCTGGAACCCCAAACGGGATATCTCGCATATCTCGGACATCCTGTGGAAATAAGCGAATCGCTGCTTACGGGGCTTATCATCGTTTACAAGATCATCGGAAACATAAGCGCGGTCGCCCTGATTGCGGGTATCCTGCTTGTGATGGCAAACAGGATGAATAACGCGAAGAAGGCGGGATTGGGCAGCTATTATGACTGGCTCTTTATCTCTATCGTGGCCGGATTGGGGATAACGGGCCTGCTGGCGGAGCTCCTGAGGCTCGCCAATACGCCCGTTGCATAT
Source organism: Nitrospirota bacterium (assembly GCA_021789555.1). Classification (GTDB taxonomy): domain Bacteria; phylum Nitrospirota; class Thermodesulfovibrionia; order Thermodesulfovibrionales; family JdFR-88; genus JAJYGJ01. The sequence goes on along the minus strand of JAJYJK010000017.1, from coordinate 14,543 downwards.
CCGATTTACATTGTTCACCTTAGCTTCGTCTTCTTCCTGTTTGCGTATGCGCCGTTTTCAAAGATGGCCCATATGTTCTACCGGGGCACCGCGATGGTCTTCGGCAAGATGACGGGCAGGATATAGCCAAAGCCGTCCGGCGTCCAGGGGCCTGAAAGGGTTGAAAGGGCTGGCAAGGGCAAGACAACGACGGGCCGCGGGCTGTAATCGCGGCGCGTCTGGCAAGGGGGCAGGGGGCAAGAGGGTCTGACGGGGAGGGGAACCGGGGGCAGCCCAGGCGGTAGATGCGGTTTTCGGGGCGGATCGATTGAGGGACCGATTCGAGGACGGAGGGGGGCCGATCGATTCGGGAGAAGGACAGCGCGGACGTTGAGCGGACGGCAGGGATAAGAATTTTGGTTCGTGTTTTCGTCAAGGGAAAGGCACAGGATGCCAAAAAGATTCTTTGAATCTGAGGTTTTTATCAAATTTTTTAGGAGGAGGAAATGAGCGGTATAGAATTATTTGCGTTTCTGTGCGGTGTGGCGGGCGTGGTATACGCCCTTGTCTCCGCAGCCTGGGTCGTGAAGCAGGATGCCGGCAGCGACAGGATGCAGGCAATATCGGCTGCCGTCAAGGAAGGCGCCGAGGCCTTCTTGAAAAGGGAATACAAGACGGTCGCTATCGTTGGCATCGTAATCTTCGTTCTCATTTGGGCCTTTGGACTGGGCACAATGACCGCCGTGGGCTTCCTTATCGGCGCCATAGGCTCGGCGCTCGCGGGCTACATAGGCATGATGGTGTCGGTCAGGGCCAACGTAAGGACGGCCCAGGCCGCGAGCCGGGGCCTTCAGGCCGCCCTCGGGCTTGCCTTCAGGGGCGGCTCGGTGACGGGGCTCATGGTCGTGGGTCTTGGCCTTCTCGTCCTGTCGGCCTTTTTCAGTATCGTCAAAGGCATGATTGGGCCGGATGTCTTCCACGCGATCATCGGGCTTGGCTTTGGCTGCTCGCTGATGAGCGTCTTCGCTCGTATCGCGGGCGGCATCTACACGAAGGCCGCTGACGTAGGCGCGGACCTCGTGGGCAAGGTCGAGGCGGGCATCCCCGAGGACGACCCCAGGAACCCCGCCGTTATCGCCGACAACGTGGGCGACAACGTGGGCGACTGCGCGGGCATGGCGGCCGACCTTTACGAGACCTACACCGTCACGCTGGTCGCGGGAATGCTGCTGGCGAAGACGGCCTTCGGGCCGGACAGCCTCTGGGTCCAGTTCCCGCTGATTCTTGGCGGCATCTCGATAATCGCCTCGATAATAGGCACGTTCTTCGTGAGGCTCGGCAAGAACAATTACATCATGGGCGCCCTCTACAAGGGCCTCGCGGTATCGGGCATCCTCGCGGCCATCGCTTTCTACCTCGCCTCGGGCTGGTTCCTGGGGCAGCCGGGTGTGGAGCAGGCCTTTACGCAGATGGGTGTCTTTACGATTGCCGTAATAGGGCTTCTGCTTACCGGAGCGATAGTCCTCATAACCGAGTACTTCACCTCGAAAAGCTTTAGCCCGGTCAAGCACATCGCCTCGGCCAGCCAGACCGGCCATGGCACAAACGTCATAGCGGGTCTCGCCGTGAGCATGAAGTCCACGGCGCTTCCCGTCCTGGCCATAGTCGTGGCCATCCTCTGGTCGTTTAAGATAGGCGCGGGCGGATTCACGGATCTCTCGTCAACGCAGACGGTCGCGGGCCTCTTCGCCATCGCCCTTGCCGCCGTGGCCATGCTCTCCATGACCGGTATTGTCGTGGCCATCGACTCCTACGGTCCTATAACGGACAACGCGGGCGGCATCGCCGAGATGGCCGAGCTTCCCGAAGAGGTCAGAAACATCACCGACCCGCTGGACTCGGTCGGCAACACGACTAAAGCCGTTACCAAGGGATATGCTATCGGCTCGGCGGCCCTTGCCGCCCTGGTGCTCTTCGCGGAGTATTCAAGGACGGCCGCGGGAGCCGGCGCCACGGGCAGCCTGGCCTTTGACCTTTCAAACCCGAAAGTCATCGTGGGCCTCTTCATCGGCGGCCTGCTTCCTTACTACTTCGGCTCCCTCCTGATGGAGGCCGTGGGCAAGGCGGCCGGCGGCGTTGTCGATGAGGTGAGGCGTCAGTTCCGCGAGATAAAGGGGATCATGGAAGGCACGGGCAGACCCGAGTACGGGAAGTGCGTCGACATCGTCACCAAGTCCGCCATCAGGCAGATGATGTTGCCCGCGCTCATCCCCGTTGCCGCCCCCGTGGCGGTTGGTTTCATCCTGGGCACGCAGGCCCTTGGCGGCCTGCTCATAGGCGCAATCATCACCGGGCTCTTCCAGGCAATCGCGATGACCAGCGGCGGCGGCGCATGGGACAACGCGAAGAAATACATCGAGGACGGCGCTTACGGCGGCAAGAAGTCCGATGCCCATAAGGCGGCCGTCACCGGTGACACCGTCGGCGACCCGTATAAGGACACGGCGGGCCCGGCCATAAACCCGATGATAAAGGTCGTCAATATCGTCGCCCTTCTGATAGTGCCGCTTCTGCACTAAAAAAGGGTTTTACCTTCTGACAGTGCGCTTCTGCACTGGAAGAGGGCTTTGCCAGAGACGCGAAGGGGGCCGGATTTTTTCCGGCCCCCTTTTTATTTATTTGTGTGAAACCCTCTCCCTTGAGGGAGAGGGTTGGGAGAGGGTGTTTCTTTTTTTCTTTTACAAAATCCCCTCCGGATCCAGAAAGACAACACCCGGCGTTTCATCGAGAAGCTTCCAGGAGAGCTTTTTTACCGGGACATCTTCGGGCGCATACAAAATGGAGATATGCAGGTGAGCGGGGGCCGCGCTTTTTTTCAGCCTGCCCAGGCTGCCGATTACGAGACCTTCATCGAGGCAGGCATCCAGCCGCCGGCCCTCGAGGCGGGCATCGGCGAGCAGGTGGCCGTATACGGTAAAAAGTCTCTTTCCCCTTCCGGCCTTATTGACTTCGTTTTCCACAAAAATGCTCTGTGCGAGGAAGTCAGGGCTGATGCTTACGATTCTTCCCGGATAAAGCAGGGGGATTTTAGTCCCCTCCGAAAGCGCTGCGACTTGCCCACTGGCGGTTTCGTATAATCTGAGGTCAAGCCCGTTGTGTTTTTGTCCGCCGGGGCGAAGGGTTTCCCCCTCCGCCCACCATTTCACGCGGTCGCCAAGGCGCATGCCGGGCAAAAAAACCCATCTGCCGAAATCGAGCCCGTTTAGCCGGATGAGGTTTTCCGTAAAGCCGGTTTTTTCCAGTTTCATGTTAAATGGATAGCGAGCGTGTTCCCCGCGGGGGGACTAGTCCCCTTAAGCCGCGGGGTTCTTCAATTATAAATCTTTTGCACAGGTCGCAGGCCCTTATCCCCAGGAAAGCCATCGGAAGCCCGGCCCCCGAACCCCGCGATGAAAATCGGGCATTCCCTAATAAAAAGTCACTGCATATCGGCTGCGAATGCAAAAAGGTGTGGCGGGGCAATTGCCAAAAATGCGATATGCGGTAGAATTTTCTTATGCCGAAAAAAGGAGGTCCGGATGCCTGCATATGTATACACCTGCAAGGATTGCGGAAAGGACTTTACCGTCTTTATCACGATAAAAGAATATGAAGCCGGTCCGAAGATAAAATGTGATTATTGCGGCAGCGACCACATAGAGCGCAAGATCACGCGTTTCTTCGCGGTGACGAGCAAAAAGTCATAGGCCGGGCGCCCCCGGCGCCCCATCGCTTGGGGGGCTTCCCATTGGCTTGCATATGCCTTTGCCATGGCCCGCGCGCTTTATGACGCCTCCCTTTTTTGTGTTATCCTAAAATGATCGCATGGAAAAACTGCTTATAAAGGGCGGCGTGCCGCTGAAGGGGACTGTGACGATAAGCGGCTCCAAGAACGCGAGTCTCCCCGCCATAGCCGCCGCGATACTGGCCGGGGGCAAGAGCGTCCTGCGGGGCGTGCCCGCGTTGAGGGACGTGCTTACGATGGGGACGCTCCTCGAGCAGATGGGGGCCCGTTTTTCCCTCGAGGACTCCCTGGCGGAGATAGATACGGCAGGGCTTAAAAACCCTGTTGCCCCTTACGAGCTTGTAAAGACGATGAGGGCCTCGGTCCTCGTCCTGGGGCCGCTCGCCGCGAGATACGGCAGGGCGAAGGTATCGCTTCCCGGCGGCTGCGCCATAGGGGCAAGGCCCATAAATTTTCACCTGATGGGGCTTGAGAAGATGGGGGCGAAGATCGAGCTTGAAGGCGGATACGTAATCGCAAAGGCCAGGAGGCTGAAGGGCGCATCGCTCTATTTCGACCTGCCCACCGTCACCGGCACCGAAAACCTGATGATGGCCGCCGCGCTCGCAAAGGGCGTGACCATTCTCGAAAACGCCGCCCGCGAGCCCGAGATAGTCGACCTCGCCGAGACCCTCCAGGCGATGGGCGCAAAGATAGAGGGCGCAGGCGGCAGTCTCATAGAGATAGAAGGCGTCGACGAGCTTAAGCCCTACAGCCATCAGGCCGTTCCTGACAGGATAGAGGCCGCGACCTTCGCGGTCGCCGCGGCCATTACCGGGGGGGATATACTGATTAAAAACGCCCGCCCGGAACACCTCGACGCAGTCTCCATAAAACTCCGGGAGACCGGGGCCGAGGTGAAAAAAACGCCCGCGGGGCTCAGAGTGAAGGGGGACGGCAGGCCCCGCTCCGTGAACATCACCACCATGCCCTATCCGGGGTTTCCTACGGACGTGCAGGCCCAGTTCATGGCCCTGATGTGCATGGCCGACGGCAACAGCATGATAAACGAGACCGTCTTCGAGAACCGTTTCATGCACGTCCCGGAACTGAAGCGCATGGGCGCGGACATAGAGTTTCAAGGCGGCGTGGCGACAGTCAAAGGGGTCCCCGCGCTGAAGGGGGCCCAGGTCATGGCAACCGATCTGAGGGCCTCCGCCTCCCTGGTGCTGGCCGCCCTCGCGGCGGAGGGCGAAAGCGTCGTGCACAGGATTTATCACCTGGACAGGGGCTACGAGCAGATGGAGAAAAAACTCGTGGCGCTCGGGGCACAGGCCGAGAGGATAAAATAGGAGAAACATATACACCCTCTCCTGATCCTCTCCCTCAAGGGAGAGGATTTAGCAAAAGGCGAGGCTCCCGTTTTTAAAAGTTAAACCCTCTCCCTAAAAAGGGAGAGGGTTGGGAGAGGGTGTTAGAAGTTAATTCTTTATGCCCGAGATTGATTTAAAAGTAAAACTCTCCAGGGTCCCCCGTCAGCAGGGCGTCTACATCTTCAGGGACGAAAAAGACAAGGTGCTCTATGTGGGGAAGGCGAAGAGCCTCCGGGACCGTTTGAGGAGCTATTTCCAGAGGGGCGCGGCCCTCGACGAGCGGAAGCAGGGCATGGTGAGGCGGGTGCGCGATTTCTCCTACATCGTGACCGACAGCGAGCTGGAGGCCTTTGCCCTCGAAGCCAATCTCATAAAGGAGCACCGGCCCCCCTTCAACGTCATATTCCGGGACGACAAGAACTACCCCTATCTGAAACTCACGGTGAACGAGGAGTGGCCCCGGCTGGAAGTGACGAGGCGCATCCTCAGTGACGGGGCGCTCTATTACGGCCCCTTCGTGCCGGCTGGCGCCATGTGGGAGACCCTCGCCTTCATCCGAAGGCATTTCAATATAAGGCCCTGCCGTTACCGCCTCGACAAAAAGATGCGCCCCTGCATCCAGCGCCAGATGGGCAGATGCCCCGCGCCCTGCGACGGCAGCATAAGCAAGGAGCAATACGCAAAGGCGGTGGAAGAGGTCCGGCTTTTCCTCGAAGGCGACAAGAAAAAGCTCCTGAAGGAACTCGAAGGCACGATGTACAGGCTTGCCGCGGAGCAGCTTTATGAGGACGCGGCAAGGCTCAGGGACAGGATCGAGGCGCTTAAAAGGGCCCTCGAACAGCAGAAAGTCATCTCCCCGGAACTTGGAGACATCGATGTCATCGGCCATGCGAGCGAAGACGGCATGGCCCCGCAGGCCGTCCAGGTCTTCTTCATACGCAAGGGATTGATGATAGGGAGCAAGGATTTTTACCTTCCAAATCAGGCCCCGATGCCCCTGGAGGAGTTTCTAGCCGGTTTCCTGGAGCAGTTTTACTCCAAGGAGATTATCCCGCCGGATGAGGTCCTCTTGAGAAAAAAGCCGCAGGATGCCGCTTCCATCGAGGCATGGCTGTCCGCCAGAAGGCGCGGCAAGGTGATAATCCGCGTCCCCGCGCGAGGAAAGAAAAACGACCTCCTGAAGATGGCCGAGCGCAACGCGGCCGAGCTCATCAGGGCGAGGAAGGCCGCGCCCGGCGAAAAGACGCTCGAATCGCTTAAGGAGAGGTTTTACCTCAGAAAAGCACCCGAGAGCATCGGGGCGTTCGACATATCCACGACCTTCGGGGCACAGCCCGTCGGGGGGTTCATTTACTGGGCGGGGGGCGAATTCAGGAAGGAATTTTACCGTCATGTGAAGATAAAGAGCGTCCCGGCCGGCAAGATGGACGATTACCGGATGATGGAGGAGACCGTCTCGAGGGTCCTGGCGGACCTGGGCGCCGACAGGCCGGAGCTTGTGGTGATAGACGGCGGCAAAGGGCAGCTCGAGGCCGCGATGAGGGCCGTCTATACGCTCCCGGAGCCCCCCCCGGCAGGGGTCATTGCCGTCGCCAAAGACCCGGACAGAGTATTTACGACCGCCTCGGAGCTGCCGGTGAATATCGAGGACGGAAGCCCCTCGTCGCTGCTTCTCAGACGGATGCGCGACGAGGTCCACCGTTTTGCAATCGGTTTCCATAAGCGGCTCCGCGGCAAAAACCTCCTTTCCTCGCCGCTGGAGTCGGTGAAAGGAATAGGCAGGCAGAGACGGCTGGCCCTTTTGAAACGCTTCGGAAGCCTCGAGGCCATCAGAGAGGCGAAAGCAGAAGAGATAAGCCGCGTGGAGGGCATCGGCATGGAGCTGGCCCAGGTGATCAAAAGCACTCTTGATAAAAAGGAAAATGTGTTAGAATGACACCGATGGCCCGGTTAAAACTCATATTATTTTTGTTTTCGTCTTCGCTTCTGGCCGTTTTCATTGCCTTTTCCCCGGCGCTGGCGGCCTACAGGCTGATACTAAAAAACGGTTCGGTCCTGGAGGGGATCGGCTCCTATGAGTGCGTGAAAGGGGAGGTCAGGTTCCAGTACGGAGGGGGCACGATAGGCATCCCGAAAAGCGATGTGCTGCGGATAGAAAAATCCAGCGTGGAGCCGACCGTCGTCCTGCCCGAATATACCGCTCCGGCAAAACAGCCCCAGGCGAAGTCCCCGGCCCGGCCTGCAGCAAATGCGGGCAGGCTTGCGGAGATAGACAGGCGGCTCGCCGGGATAAAGGCGAAGGAAGACGAATACCAGCAATTGAAAGAGCAGTATCAGGAGGTCATGCTCCGCATACAAAACCTGTTTAATATGGGGCGGGCGGTGACACGCAGCGACAAGAATTATAATCAGGCGCTGAACCCTCAGCAGCAACAGATGTTACAGGCCAATTTTATTTCCAAACAACAACTTGAGGCGAAGATAAAAGACATGGAGACCAATGTCCTGCCACCCCTCATGCAGGAAAAAGCAAGGCTCCTGCAGGAAAAACAGGAGCTGGAAAGCGAAGGCGGCCAGTAAACACCCTCACCCAACCCTCTCCCTCGAGGGAGAGGGTTTCGCATAAAGCTATCTTTTAAAGCCATCCTTTTGTGAAATCCTCTCCCTTTAAGGGAGAGGATTAGGAGAGGGTGTGTCTTTAGATGTCTTCGAAGTGGGAGAGTCTTTTGAATTCCCGGAAACGTTTTTCTATCTCCGGGTAATCGAGGGACGAGATGCCGCCCAGGCTGAAATCCTCGACCGCGAAGGATGCCATGACGCTTCCCATGACGAGGGCCTTTCGGAGGTTGCCGTCCTTCCAGTCCATGATGCTTGCGATGTAACCCATGAAGCCGCCGGCGAAGGTGTCGCCCGCGCCGGTGGGGTCGAAGACGGACTCCAGCGGATAGGCCGGCGCGGAGAAGGTGCTGCCCCCGTTGAACATGAGGACGCCGTACTCGCCCCTTTTGATGATGAGCGTTTTTGGCCCCATGCCGATTATCTTTCTTGCGGCCTTTACGAGGTTGGGCTCGCCGGCGAGCTCCCTTGTTTCCGCGTCGTTTATGGTGAGGATGTCCACCAGTTTCAGGGTCTCCAGCAGCTCGGCGCGCTTGCTTGCTATCCAGAAATTCATGGTGTCGGCCGCTACCAGCCTGGGGGCCTTGACCTGCGCCAGGATGTTTTTCTGGAGGACGGGGTCTATATTTGCGAGGAACACGACCTGGGCGTCCCGGTATTCCTGCGGGATTTCCGGGTGAAAGGTCTCGAAGACGCCAAGCTCCGTTTTTAGCGTGTGGGCCTTGTTGAGGTCGTAATCGTAAAAACCCTCCCATCGGAAGGTCCTGCCACCTGGCACGCGCTCAAGCCCCTTTAAATCCACCCGTCTGGTTTTCAGGAAGTTCACATGCCGTTCGGGAAAGTCCTGGCCCACCACGGCGACGACCTGCACGTCGGTGAAATAGCTTGCCGATGTCGAAAAATAGGTCGCCGAGCCGCCAAGGGCCTCCTCCACCCGGCCGAAAGGGGTCTTGACCGTATCCAGGGCAACCGAGCCCACAACCAGTATAGACATCTATTTTCTCTCTTTCTTTTTGCAGGATGGGCAGAGGCCAAAGAGGTCCATCTCGTGGGCCGTCAGTTTGTAGCCGTGTTTCCTGGCGAGTTTTTCCTGGAGGGCCTCGATCTCCTCGTCCACCACCTCGATCGCCTTGCCGCAGCGCAGGCAGATAAGGTGGTCATGGTGGGCGTGCCCGTATTTGTGCTCATATCTTGAAAGGCCGTCGCCCAAGTCCACCTTCCTGGCCAGATCGGCCTCTCTCATGAGCCTGAGCATCCTGTAAACGGTGGCCCTGCCTACCGTCGGGTCCTTGGCCTTGACCAGGTCGTAGAGCTCCTCGGGGCTCAGGTGCCCCTCCTTTTTCAGGAAGATATCGAGGATGAGGGCCCTCTGGCGGGTCATCCTGAAACCCCGCTCGGCTATGTGCTCCTCGAAAATCCGCCTCTCACTTTTCGCGCCCGCGGTTTTCATTATTGTAAAGGAAATTTTAAAAGACCCGGTTTGTATCTGTCAATTGTTTAGGGTGAATGATTCTCCCCTTTTTTCAGGTGAAACCCTCTCCCTGGAAGGGAGAGGGTTTGGAGAGGGTGGACCTTTAGCATCAAAAATGTTCCACATGGCCCTGCCAGACCCCGGCCAGCACGGCGAGCATGCTCAGGCCGAGCACGAACCAGTGGAAGACGCCCAGGCCCGTGAAGACCTTCTTCACGTCAAACTTCTCCGGTTTTCCGAAGATTTTTTTGAAGATCCGCTTTTCAAAGACGAGCACCAGCAGATAGAAGGCCCAGGCTATGAGCATGATGGTAATGCCAAGTCCCCTGGCGGTAAAGAGCAGGCCCTGGAGCCCCTCCAGGTAGAGCACCAGAAACCCGGTGATCCCCGATATTGCCACGTAGAGCCGCGCATGTTTTGCGAAGCGGTGCTCCACGCCCTGGAAGAGCATGACCGCGTCGAAGGAATCCGTCATCCTGGCTATGAGGGGGAAGACGATGATCGTGACGAATGCCACCCCGCCGATCCACAGCACGATGGTTGCGACATGCAGCGCGATGAGAAGCGGTATCAGCACCCTAAACCTCCTCCCCTAAACCCCTTTGCACGTTATTCAGCCTCTTTCTTTATCTCGCAGAATATCCCCTTGTCCTGGCATTCGCCGCACTGGAATTCGAGGGTGGCGTGGTCTATGCCGGCAGTGGCGAGCATCGCCTTTAGCTTATCGCTCAACTGCTGCACGTGGCTTAGTTTTTCGTCCTTCACCCAGATATGGGCGGTGAACATGACATGGCCTTTAGTGAGGGCCCAGAGGTGCACGTCGTGCACGCCCATGACGTCCGGGAAGGAGCAGATATTTTTTGCCACGGCCTCGACATTGAGGTCCCTGGGCGCAAGCTCCAGAAAAACGTGCACGGCCTCGCTTACGACCCTCAGGCCGCCCACCAATATTATGAGGGCGATCGCCAGGCTTGCCAGCGGGTCCACAAGGCGCCAGCCGGTAAAGATTATGATTGCCGCAGAAATAATTACGCCGAATGAGGCAAAGGCATCACCCAACATGTGCAGCCAGGCGCTTTTGATATTCAGGTCCCTGTGCCCGTGCCTGAGTATGAGCACTATGGTGGTATTGGCCGCGAAAGCGAGCGCGCCAAAGACCAGCATGAGCCGGCTATCAATTGCGGGTGGGGCGGAGAGACGTCTGATGGCCTCCCCGGATATCACGAACGCTATGATGAAGAGCAGTCCGCCGTTTATGACCGCGGCCAGCAGGCCCACACGCTGGTATCCGAAGGTGGCCCTGCGGTCGGGGGACCAAGTGCTTATGCGGGCCGCAATCAGGCTCAGGCCCAGGGCAAAGGAATCCGTAAAGTTGTGCCCCGCGTCGCTTAAAAGGGCAAGGCTGTTTGCGAAGTACCCCCCGACCGCCTCCCCGAGCACCACGGCAAGAGTGATTATCAGGCTCAGGGCAAGCCGCTTTTCGGCGCCGTTATGGACATGCCCCCCGGACATCTATCTATTATCGCATATAAGCTAAATGAGCACTAATTACTTTCCCGGGACTTCCCTGCCCGAGACTTCCCTGATGGTCTGCCTGACGGTATCGACTGACGGCACGTTCGAGAGCTTCCCGGCCCTGTCGGAGAACAACCTTCAGGTGAAACCGGGCTGTGAGACCGGCTGGACCTCGACGCCGTTTATGAATATGGAGGGCGAGCCGCGCAGCCCGAGCCTTCCGGCCTCTTTTTCGTCTATCCTGCGCATATCGAGTGCGGCCTCGAGGCGCTCCATCCGGAGGGCCTCTTCAATATTGCGCCGGAGGGCCTCTTCGGAGGCGCAAGTTATCGAAAGATAGCAGTCAATCTTCAGCATCCTGCTTTAAGGCTAACACCAGGGGCCGGGGTTTTCAAATTGGGGATTTTCAGGCGCAACGCCGTTTGTTTTCGAAGAGCCGCACGAACCTGTCGAAGAGGTGTGATAGACTTAACGGGGAAAACCCATTATGGACACGATACCCGCCATAACCGGAAGGCCTGTCGTAGACGGGCCGAAAATACTGGACTGGCCATCGGAGCGGGGCGGGCAGGAGCCTTCGCTTGGCGAGCCCACCGCCAACCTTGTAAACGACCTCCATGCCGGGATAAGCCAATGCGACATGGTCCTCAGCACCTCGGGCAACTACCATATGGCGCTCGGCGAGCTCTGGGACCTTTATTTGAAGGGGTTTCCGGCGGATGCCCCCCTTCGAAACTGGCTCTATACGACCAGCCCCCCGATTGCGAAACTCCAGATAACAAACGGTCTAGTCCGGTTCGGGAATTTTTTGGCGTCCTGCCGCCCCCAGGTCGCCGTCGGCCCGGAGGGGCTCATCGATTCCCTCGCCGCCGCCGGTTTCACCACGGGCGGCGTCCTTAGAATCTGCCGAAGCAGGGGCAACGTGATACTGGTCGGGAAAGGAAACCCGAAGGGCATCTTCACGCCCTGGGACCTGGGCCGGAGGGGCGTCCGGCTGATGACGCCCAACCCCGCCACGGAGGCGGGCTCGTTCAGGCTCTACGCAAGCTCCATTTATCACATCGCCCTGTGCGATAAGGTTTCTCGCCCGCAAGGTATGACAGCTAAAGATCTGACAGCTAAAAGTCTTTTTGACGCCATCTTCAACGGGGCAGGCGGCGGCCCGCGGAAATGGCTTTGCGGCAGGCGCATCCATCATCGGGAGATACCGTGGTCCATCGCTTACGGGAAGGCCGATGCAGGCGTCATTTTTTATCATCTGGCGAGGCACGCGAAGGCCGTCTTTCCGGACCTTTTTGATGTCGTCCCCCTGGGAGGGACGGCGGAGGAGCCGGCCCCGCTGCCCGGCAACCATAGTGAAACCCTTTACGCGGTCCGGATAAAAGGCGATTGGTCCCGAAGGCAGCGGTACGCAACGGAGAGACTCATGGAGTTGTTCCGGTCCCGGCGGCTCACATCCATTTTAAAACGGCACGGATTGGCCCGCTTTTTCGCCAAAACGCCATTCAAAAATTTGCCTTAAAACTCGAAATTTCCCGGAAAATATTGCTTTGCCGGTTTAATGAGCGATCCGGTTGACAATTAAATTTAATTTTGTAATACTGAAATTAAAGTTAAACTTGATTTTTAGTTATACTTAAATTGGGAGGTGGCGTTATGCCGATGGCGAAGGTTCTTGCCAAGGGACAGATTGTGATCCCCAAGGAGATAAGAGAAAAGGCCAATATCCACGCCGGCGATAAGGTTGATGTGCAAATGACATCAAAAGGTATCATGGTCGTCCCGATTAAGAGAACCTATACCGAGAAGGCTAGAGGTATTGTCAAAGGCCGGCTTTCAATGAGGGAATTGGAAGATCTGTATGCAGAAAAATCTTAGAGATTTCGAGGGCAAAAGCACTGTTTTTATAGACGCGACCATTTTTCTCCACCATGCCTTCGATGCAAACCCGGTCTCAGTAGAATTCCTCAATAGGGTGGAGCTCTCAAACATAAAGGCATGTACATCAGCCTTGGTGCTGGAAGAGGTTTCCTGCAAAATCATGATGCAGTCGGCTTCGAATTACCTCGAAAGAGTAACAGTCCAGCATGTTAAGAAGCTCCTTGAGAACCCAAAAAACAGAGAAAAGGTTTTAACGCCTCTCATTGGATATATAAATTACCTGGACAAACTTCAGGAAGCGGGCATGCTGGTGATCGACCTGAAGGCCGCTGATATGAAGCAAGCGGCACGCTATGCGAAAGATCATGGTCTAATAACCGCTGACGCCGCGCATCTTGCCGTTATGCTGAGGAAATCCATTCACCATATGGCCACAGAGGATTCCGATTTTTCCACGGTTCCGGACATTACTGTTTGGTCTCCGTCCGCCTGACCGCTGATTTTTTAAGGGAAAGGAAAAGTGAGCCGTGCAGGATTCGAACCTGCGACCCGCTGATTAAGAGACGCTTTGCAGGGGGTATGCAAGTGCTTGAAAATACCAAGTTTAACTTTAATATCAGCAAGTTTCAACGCATCTTTATTGATACGTTTTATATGAAATTGTGTCTTTTTAGACCTGTTTTGTCACGATTTTGTCACAGTAAATAAACATGTGACTTGCGAATTTCCACCTTTTTTTAGGATCTATTTTCTCTCCCCTTTTTTTGCGGCGACAGAACGTCCAGGAAACTCTGTAATGCTCCAGTCTTCCGGTAATCTCCTTCATTAATAATATTCGTAAGCTGCCGGATCATCCTCTCTATAATCGGCCGGTTGTGGGCCGCTATATAACCTTTTACGCTTATCTGGAATATTGCCTCATCCTCGGCCGCTTTCGGAATCTCAGGGCCCTTCAGCTCAGCCTCTTCCGCATTCATCGGTCCCTCGCCCGTCATTAGCCATTTTAATGAAACTCTTTCTTGTTCGCAAACGCGGGCAATAAAATCGGCTGGAGGAGTCCGTCCTTTCAGGTATTCCCACAACGTGGAGGGGCTGATGCCAACTGATTTGGCGAATTTTCGCTGAGATCGATCTCCTAATATCTGTTTCAGTCTATACGCAATCACGTATTTTTCTCTTGATTTTGTCCGCAATTGCGTATAATATAAAAAAACAAAAATGAGGGTAAGGCGGCCTGAATATCCATGTTCCTCCTCAAAAATGAAAAGACACCAAATTTTAACAACCGCCCGGCAAGTTTTGCAATGACAAAAAATAAAGAAAAATTTGCACATTTTCTTATTAAATCAAGTGCTGGCCAAGGACCTGCTCGATTTCTATAAACGGGGATTCATTTACAGACAACTTTAGAAAACCAAAGGGGATCTGGAATGTTTAAAAGCGATAAGGCGATCGGGGAGCTTATCAGGCAGATGAGAAAGTCCTCCGGGATGTCCCAGATGCAGCTTGCGGAAAAGATCGGGTTGTCGTATCAGCAAGTGCAAAAATATGAAAAGGGGATAAATAAGCTCAATCTTTCGAGACTCAAGCAGATATCGGGAGCATTGGGAGTGCCTGCTAGCCTTTTCCTGGTTGAGAAAGGGTCGTTCGGGGCCGGGGAGCAAAGGGCCATGACCGGGCTCTTGAATGATGAGGCAAAGCTTCTCATGCTTTATAGAAGGCTCCAAAGCAAGAAGCTCAAACACGGGTTCATTGAGATGCTTGAAGATATCATAAGGTATCGGACGGCAAGAAAAGCTGACTTTTAAGAGCAGGGCTTGTTAACCCTATCGTTGCATAAAAATAGAGGTCAGGCAGCCTGTTTGAGGCGTTCAATATAATGCAAGATCCCTTTTTTGACAGCCGAATTGGCGCTCATCGTGAGCGTAAGCATACCGGCCGGGCT
>JAJYJK010000076.1 GCA_021789555.1 Nitrospirota bacterium | reverse complement strand
ACCGCCCTCGGCGACGTAGTAATAGGTGCGCCCCTTGAACTTCTTCTTAAGAAGATATGCCATGAGGAAATATATCATTATAGGTGCAACAATGTCAAATATAAAATCATTATAGCCTTATTTTAAGAGGTTATAATAACGATTTTTAAATAGTTTTAGTTAGGTAGTCAAACTTTGGGCTAAAAATTCTTTTACTTACGGGAAGTTACACTATCTGGCTTTTCTATTGGCGAAACTCGGGTTAAAATAAAAAAATAATACACCCTCTCCCAACCCTCTCCCTCAAGGGAGAGGGTTTCACAAAAGGACAAAAAAAGGCTCTTTTGAGATTCATGCGGGTACTTTTTTACCGTCCGTAGGGACAAGGCGTATAAAAATCCTATTGCCCGGCCTTGCCCTTGATGGTTTTGGGCACCTTCTGCCAGTCCTTGAGGAACTTTTCAATCCCGGCGTCCGTCAGCGGGTGTTTCGCAAGCTGTTTTATGACCGCAAAGGGGATTGTGGCCACATGGGCGCCCAGTCTCGCCGCCTCCACCACGTGCATCGGGTGCCGGATGCTTGCCACGATCACCTCGGTCTTGAACATGTAATTTTCGAATATGATCATGATGTCCGAGATAAGCTCCATGCCGGATTGGCTTATGTCATCGAGTCTCCCCACGAAGGGGCTTACATAGTTGGCCCCCGCCTTGGCGGCAAGCAGCGCCTGGGTGGGGGAGAAGACGAGCGTGACGTTTGTCTTTATGCCCATGGCGGAGAGTTTTTTCACCGCCTTCAGCCCCTCTTCCGTCATCGGTATCTTCACCACGATGTTTTTGGCGATGCCGGAGAGTTTTTTTGCCTCTTTAACCATTCCTTCCGCGTCAGGCGAGACGGCCTCCGCGCTCACCGGCCCCTTCGCCGCCCGGCATATCTCCGCAAGCAGGTCGAAGGGCTCCCGGTTTTCCTTGCTTATCAGGCTTGGGTTCGTGGTGACCCCGTCGACAACGCCCATGCGGACGGCCTCTTTTATCTCGGCCAAGTTTGCGGTGTCTATGAATATCTTCATCAGACCGCCTCCCCGTTTAAGTATTTTTTTTCGAAAAATGCAGGATTATTATAGCAGGGATTTTACCTTGGAGGGGATTCAAGACGCTCATCGCCCTGATAAGCGGGATTAACATAAGCGGGATTCTTTTATTACCGCCCTGCTGGCGAAACGAAAAACCTCTCCTCTATAAGCTCCAGTATGTGGGCCGTCTTTATTCCGCCGCGCTCCAGCTGGATGCGGCAGCCCGGGCAGGCGGTCACAACCCGGCCTGCCTGCCCCCCGGCCCCCTTGATCAATTGGTTGTAGGCATTTACCCGCCTTGAAAGAAGCTCTTCCGACATCTGCCGGTCCGTAAGGTGGGCCCCGAGGCCGCAGCACCCCTCATCCTTCGGCCTTTCCACGTCCAGGAGTTTCAGCAGAGGGTCGGCATTGAAGCCGAGCCCGTATCTGAGGTGGCATGGTTCGTGCCAGATAAGGCGCTCCTTGTGTTCCTCTTTCTCCCGGCGGCCGCTGTTTTCTTCCCCCATCGTTTTTTTTAAGAAAAACCCCGTCAGTTTCTTTAAGAAAAACATTGTGGAGTCCACCGCCTTTTCAATCCCGCCCCCCGCAAATTCCGGGTATCGGTTTTTTATCATGTCCGTGCAGGTCGGGCAGGGGCTTATGACCGCCTCCACGTTTAGTTTGCCGAAAAGCTCCAGGTTTTTTAACGCGAACCTTTCGGCCTCGCGCGCAAGCCCGAGGCTCTTTAGCGGCATCCCGCAGCAGACCTCGCCGCGGGGCATCACCACCTCGTACCCCATCGAGACGAGCATCGCTATAAGGCTCTCGCCCGTCTCAGGCATCAGATAATTCGCCGTGCACCCGGCAAACACCGCGACCCTCCCCGTGGGTTTTCGCGGCCTTATCACTGCCATCTCGTCGCCCAGCCGGCGCCCGGGGTTTTTAATGAGGGCGGAGAAATCGACGGGGAAGACCTTTTTGATGTATTCATGGCGAAGCCCGCCAAGAAACCTTGCCGCCCTGAGGCCGAAGACGGGTTGCCGGAGGCCCACCCGGAGGGCCGTCCTCAGCAGAAGCCTTCCCGTGTCCAGCTTCCTCAGCGCCTCGCGTCCCCTGTAGATGAATTCCGTCGGCCTGATGCCCACCGGGCAGGAGACATCGCACTGGCCGCAGAGGGCGCAGGCCGATATCCGCTTCAGGAGCCCCGGTGTCGGCGGGATACTGTCTTCCGCCAGCCCCTTCAGGAGCATGAGCCTCCCCCTGGGGGAGAAGGCCTCGTTTTTCGTGATTTCATAGACGGGGCAGCGGGCCTTGCAACTGCCGCACCTGGCGCAGTTTTCCAGGGACATTCCGGCCGCGTCCGCCGCCAGAAGCCGCTTTCTTGCCCCCGGCTCCAAATCCTTTCCCAGAGAGTTTCCCTCAAGGAGTCTCCCCAGAAGGGCCCGCTCAAAATCCCTTATGGCGACGGCGGCCGCCCTGGCCCTTCTGTTCAGGGCCTCAACGCGCGAGGCCATCCCGGGATTATTATTTTCCATCGACGGGGGGCCAACCCTGTTCATGATTTTCGGCGGGCGGGCGGGTTTCTTTTTGTAAGACCCTGTTTAAGCTGCCGCTGCTGAAACCCTCGAGGTCGAGGCAGACGAACCTGAAATGAGCCCTGAGGGCTTTCACAAGCTCATCTTTCATCTTGAACGCAAATTGAAACTCTTCCGGGGCGACCTCCACCCTGGCCACGTCCCCGTGGTCTCTCACCCGAAACTCCCTCAACCCGAGCGCCCTTAGGGCGGTCTCCGAGAGGGCGATCCTTCTTAGCCCCGCCTCCGTTATCGGGGTCCCGTAAGGCACCCGTGAGGCGAGGCATGGGGAAGAGGGTCTGTCCCAGGTGGGCAGTCCAAGCCGCCAGGAGAGTTCCCTTATCTCGTTTTTGCCGAGCCCCGCCTCCATAAGCGGGCTTCTCACGCCGTGCGTCCTGGCGGCCTTCAGGCCGGGCCGGAAGTCCATGAGGTCGTCAGCCGTGCTGCCGTCGATGACGTGGGTGAAACCCTCATGGGCCGCTATCTCCCCGAGCGCGGTGAAGAGTTCGTCCTTGCACGAATAACATCTCTCCGGGGTATTCGAGGAGTAGCGCGGGTTTTCAAGCTCGCGGGTCCTGATGATCCGGTGCGGCACGCCGGTTGCGGCTGCCATATCCACGGCCGTCCGAACGTCCCATTCTGGATGCGATGGAGAGGCCGAAGTGACGGCAAGCGCCCTTATACCGGAGAGTTTCACAGCCTTTAGTAAAAAAGTGCTGTCCACCCCGCCCGAGAAGGCGACTACGGCGCTGCCAAGACCCTTTATAATGTCAATCAGGCGTTCAAGAGCTGAGGCTTCCATCTTTACTCACAGCGCGGTTATCTCGTAATTTTCCTGGTGGAGGGCGGGGTTTTCATTTATCGTGACCTTCATGCCGTAGGTGTTTTCGATCTCTTCAAGCCACTGCCGCTCCTCATCGAGCAATATCTCGGCGACACTGGGGTGGGCGGTTATGACGACGCGCCTGCTGCCGTGCTTCGCCAGGCGCTCGGCATTTCTGAATATCTCGTAACACAGGGTGGTGACGGATTTTATTGTCCCCTTGCCCTCGCAGTACGGGCAGGGCTCAAGCAGCGTCCTCAGGAGGCTTTCACGCACCCGCTTTCTTGTCATCTGTATGAGGCCCAGCTCGGTTATCTGGGAGATGGTGCTCCTGGTGCGGTCTTTTTTCATCGCCTCCTGGAGGGCGCCGAAGACCTTTTGCCTGTTGTCGGGTTTTTCCATGTCTATGAAGTCCACGATTATGATGCCGCCTAAATTTCTCAGCCTTATCTGGTAGGCTATCTCCTTGACGGCCTCCAGGTTTGTACGCAGTATCGTGTCTTCCAGGTCCTGCTTCCCCACATATTTGCCGGTATTGACGTCAATTACGGACATGGCCTCGGTCTGGTCCACCACGATATAGCCGCCGGATTTCAGCCATACCTTTCTGCCCAGCGCCCGGGATATGTCCGCTTCTATGCCGTAGCTTTCAAACAGGGGCTCGTCCCCGTCGTAGAGGGTTATCTTGTCCAGGAGTTTTGGGAAATAGTTCTGGACGAAATTCTTCACTTCCAGGTATCTGTGCGCGGAATCGAGGACCATCTCGTCGGCGCCGGAGCCCATGAGGTCCCGCACGCTCCTCAACACCAGGTCCAGATCGCTGTAGATGAGGGCCGGGGCGCCGCTTTTCTCGTTTTTCTTGAGGATGCTGCCCCAGAGCCTCATCAGGAACTCGAGGTCTTTCTGGAGATCATCGCGGCTTGCCGCCTCGCTCGCGGTGCGCACGATCAGGCCGAAACCCATGGGCCTTATCTCCTCGACGATCTCCTTGAGCCTGAACCGCTCCAGCTCGTCCGATATCCTCCGGGATATGCCCACATGCTCGATATTGGGCATCAGTACGAGGTATCTGCCCGGCAGGGTTATGTAGGAGGTGACGCGGGCCCCCTTGCCGCCTATCGGGTTTTTTGATGCCTGCACGAGTATCTCCTGCCCCTCGTGCAGCAGCTCGTCGATCTGCAGCTCATGCCTGCCCTTTCCGTGCAGGAAATCGAGGCCGGTGAAATTCTCATCCTCGAACATGAGGGCATAGTCCTCCATGATGTCCGTGCGGATGTCGGCCACGTACAGGAAGGCCGCCTTCTCGAGCCCGATGTCCACGAAGGCGCTCCTCATGCCGGGCAGTATCCTTAACACCTTGCCCTTGTAAATATTGCCGGCGAGGCTCGCGTACTTCCTGCGCTCGACATAGACCTCCACAACCTGCCCGTTTTCCAGGAGGGCAAGGCGGGTCTCCTGCCCGGTCACGTTCACAAGTATGCTGTTGACCCCGGTCATTCTATCTGCCCCGATTGTTTTCCATGAAACCCTCTCCCTTCAAGGTAGAGGGTTGGAAGAGGGTGATCTGTTTCCTGCGTCGTTTCTTCCCCTGAAAACAAGACCTCCATCGGGGTGGCCCAGCGGCCTTCCAATCGTCCAAGGAGTTTCACCCTTGTGATGTCCACATCGGGCAGTGAAAGCCCGAATATGGCGCCCACGGCCTCTTCAAGCCTCACTTTGGGGCCGCCCGAAGAACCCCCTGGTAATTCGTCGTCCCGGAGCCAAACCTCCACGCCGTCGGCCTGCGTGACCCTCACCTCTTGCACCATGCGCCTTATATTTACCCTGTCCTTTTTATTTGACCTGTCGTCATCCCGTTCTACCCAAAAATCGTCTTTTTTCATGAATTCCAGGGCCATTTCAGGATTAACGCCTATTATCTCATAAACATAGCACGATATGAAATTCTGGAGCGCCGGGGCCTTTCCGGATATCGGTTTCGCGGCATTTACCCTTATGCCGCGTGGGAGTTCCGCATTGAGGAGGGCCACAGTTTTCTCCGCAGGGACATAGCCGACGAGGGCCAGGTCGATATATTCCCTGAAACCCTTGACGCCAACGCCAAGCGGGGGCCCGAAAGATATTTTCGGCGCCGGGTGAAAGCCTTTGGAATATTCAACCGGCAGGCCGGCCCGCCTGATGGCGCGTGCGATGGCGGTCATCAGCTCCCGGTGAGAGAGGACCCCGAGGAGGTCCGTTTTTGAAAATTCCAGTCTCAGTCCGAAAGTTTTATCAATTTTACCGCCGCAGGTTAGTGGCGCGGCGGTTTTTTCATGAAAACCTGTTTCCGCCTCGATCAGGGAGGGCTGGGGGGCCGCTTTCGAATCGCAGGCAAGCCCGCAGGCCGAGCACCTCTGCCTGCAGTCCTCGGTTTTTTCCAGTGCGGCCGCCTTTTCGTACTCTTTCATTAAAAAAGATTCGGAGACGCCGGTGTCGATACGGCCCCACGGCAGGGGGCAGCCGGGCGTAAATGTCTTTTGGGCATATGCGGCGATGTCGATGCCGGTTTCATCCGCCGCCGCCAGCCATGCCTCACGGTTGAAGAGGTCGCTCCAGGCGTCGAGCCTTGCGCCCCGGCGGTGGGCGGCGACAAGAAGTTTCGATAGTTTTTCGTCGCCCCTCGCGAAGGCCGCCTCGAGGCGGCTGAGATTCTCGTCATGGCCCTTCAGATTTATGTTTTTCCCGCGGAAGGCATTTCTCAGGAAGACTTTTTTCCGCACAAGCTCATCGATGCCCTGCTGCGGGCACCACTGGAAAGGCGTATGGGGTTTCGGCACGAATGAAGAGACGCTTACGCTGATATTTGCGCCCCGTTTGGCATGTCTCCTGGCCGCCTTCAGCGCCTTCACGGCCATGCGGGGTATGCCCTCCACGTCCTCGTCGCGCTCCGTGGGCAGCCCTATCATGTAATAGAGTTTCAGATTGAGCCAGCCTTCTTTGAAAAGCGTATCCACCGCCCGCTCGAAATCCTCCTCCTCGAAATCCTTGTTGATGACGAGGCGCAGACGCGGGGTGGCCGCCTCCGGGGCGATGGTGAAGCCGGTCTTCCTGACAGCCTTTATCCCCCGCAGGACTTCCCCGCTCACCGCCTTGACCCTGAGGGATGGCAGCGAAAGGGCGCAATTGCTCCCCGAAAAGAGAAAGCGCCTGTTGAATTCGTTGATAAGCGGCAGAAGCTGGCTGTAATCGCCCGCGCTGAGGGACGTGAAGGAGACCTCCTCGTGTCCCGTTGCCGCCAGGGCCCGGCTTGCAAGCTCGATTACCTTCTCCGGGCTCCGCTCCCTCAAAGGGCGGTAGATTATGCCCGCCTGGCAGAACCTGCACCCCATCGTGCAACCGCGTGAGACCTCGATGTTCACCCTGTCGTGGACGAGCTGGGCGTAGGGGACGACGGGCGCAGACGGATAGGGAGCGTCTTCCAGCGAGGAGATTATCCTCCGGCGCACACGCAGGCCATCATGGTCACGCAGGCCATAACTATTACGGTATATTGAGGGCACATATACGCCTTCTATTTCCGCGAGCATTCTTAACAGTGATTCACGTCCGCCGTCGCCTTCCCGTTTCCATCTGAAGACCGCTTCGAGCATCTCCGGGACGGCCTCTTCCCCGTCGCCGATCAGGAAGGCGTCGATGAAGGCAGACATCGGGGCGGGGTTCACGGCGGACGGGCCGCCCGCGACAATCAACGGCCCGCTGGACCTCTCCTCGCTTTCAAGCGGGATGCCGGAGAGGGCCAGCATGTTGAGGACCGAGGTGTATGAGAGTTCGTACTGGAGGCTGAACCCGACGACATCGAAATCCTCTAGCGGCCTATCGCTTTCAAGCGAGCGCAAAGGGAGGGAGTTTTCTCTTAAATAGGCCTCGAGGTCCGTCCACGGGTGAAAGACCCTTTCCGCAACGGCGTAGGGAAGCCGGTTTATGATGTGATACAGGATTTTCAGCCCCAGGTGGGACATGCCCACCTCATAGACATCGGGAAAGGCCAGCGCCACTTTCAGCGGGGTCTCCTTATGGAGCGAAAACGAGTTTACCTCGTTTCCGATATATCTGGAGGGTTTTTGGAATTTAAGGAGGCGCATTAGATTAGGATATCAACCCCCTGCCGGTTTTGACAAGTTTGCTAATTAAACTATAAATTAGATAGAACAGGGTTGGGAAAAAATCATCCTCCCCTAATCCCCTCCCCCCTGGGAGGGGATTTTATAAAAAGCTTTTTGTGAAACCCTCTCCCTAAAAAGGGAGAGGGTTGGGTGAGGGTGTTAATTTCAGGGGGCCAGATGCACATAGGGGTAATCGGCACGGGTTATGTGGGGCTTGTCACCGGGGCCTGCTTTGCCGAGTTCGGCGTAAATGCGGTATGCGCCGACAAGGACGAGCAGAAGATAGGGGCGCTTAACAGCGGTAAAATCCCTTTCTACGAGCCCGGTCTCGATTCTATCGTTGAGAAGAACGTTAAAAAGGGTCTGCTTCGTTTCACGACCAGCCTCTCCGAGGCCGTGGGCCCGAGCCTCGTGGTCTTCATCGCCGTGGGCACCCCGCCCAGGGGCGACGGCTCCGCGGATTTAAGCTATGTGGAGGAAGTGGCAAGGGAGGTCGCGCTCCATCTTGACGGCTACAAGGTGATCGTCACGAAGAGCACCGTCCCTGTGGGCACGGGCAGGAAACTGAAGAAGCTCATAAGGGAAAACCTCAAAGGGGAAGGGGGAGAAGGCAGCTTCGACGTCGCCTCGAACCCGGAGTTCCTGAGGGAGGGCTCGGCCATAGAGGATTTCATGCGCCCAAACCGGGTGATAATAGGGGCCGAAAGCCCCCAGGCGGTCGCCATACTGAAGGACCTCTATAATCCCCTCTATCTTATCGAAACGCCGTTTGTCGTGACCGATATGGAGACGGCGGAGTTGATCAAATACGCCTCCAATTCTTTCCTTGCCATGAAGATATCGTATATAAATGAGCTTTCGCGGCTGTGCGAAAAACTGGGCGCCGATGTGCGCACGGTGGCCAGGGGGATCGGGCTTGACAGGAGGATTGGGCCGAAATTCCTGCACGCGGGCCCCGGTTTCGGGGGCTCCTGCTTCCCCAAGGACACCAAGGCGATAATAAATCTCGCCCGGGAAAACGGTGTTGCTCTCAAGATGGTGGAATCCAGCGTTCTGGTGAACGAGGAGCAAAAACTGCTGATGTCCGAAAAGATAAAAGAGGCGATGGGCCCGCTTGAAGGCAAGACGCTTGCCGTTTTAGGGTTATCGTTCAAGCCCAACACGGACGATGTGCGGGAGGCCCCGGCCATAACCATAATAGAGAGGCTCGTCAGGGCAGGGGCGAAGATAAGGGCCTATGACCCGGTCGCCGTCGCCTCGGCAAAAAAGGCGCTGCCGGAAGGGGTGCTCTATTTCCAGGACCCATACGAGGCCGCCCGCGGGGCCGACGGGCTTGTGATCCTGACCGAATGGAACGAGCTTAGAAATCTCGAGATGGAGCGGATGCAAAAACTCCTAAAAGGGCCTTATTTCTTCGATCTGCGGAACATCTACGAGCCCGCGAGGATGCGCCAGGCCGGATTCAAGTATTACTCGGTGGGCCGGCCGTAAGGCATTCCCACACGAATCTGCAGCCCGCGTGGCCTCGTCGGGAGCTAGTCCCCAGGCCGCCGAAATGCAAAAGTCTTAACGGTTCCGGGCGAATCGCCAATCAGTTGGTTTGACCGTCATTTCCCTTTTTTGTGTTTTTTTGTTCAAATCTAAATTTACAAGTTGCTGTTTTTTAAAGATTTTTTGCCTATGGCTGTTCAAATGCACTTGAACACGGCAGTTCATGGTGGTTGATTGAATTCCTATCTCGATCAATCTTTGCGGGGGGTTTTTTAAACCCTTCCGCCTAAAAAATTGTGGAGAGGTTAACTTTAAGCATCCTCCCCCCTTAAACCTGCTCCGTTTCGCCCCAACAAGCCACCGGATAGGATTTCCCTTCTGAACCTTGCTTTTACAATTGTTTTCAAAGAGCTTTGGACCAAAATTTGGGAAAACTCGAAAAAATCCCAAATCGGTCCCGCCAGCTTGATCATATCCGGTAGGGCTATGGCATTGTCCATTAAAACAGTTTATAAAATAAATGGATAGCGAGCGTATTCCCTGTGACTTGCAACAGGATCAAGCGAGCGAATCTGATGAAAATTGATATTCCTTACATTAGATTCCCTGCGGCTTGCCGCAGGGAAGATCAATACAATTTGACCTTGCGGAGATTGGACGTTCAGGTCCACCTTATTCCTTGAAGTCTCCCGGTTTCGACTTCCAAATTATTTGATACCCCTTCAAGTCCGCAGGGTACATAGCTTCCCTTCAAGGCTAAGATTCTCCGTGAACACCGCGGTTTTCAAATCTGCTATAATCGTGCAGATTTCGAATGAAATTTTATTTGTGTAGGTCGGATTAGCGTAGCGTAATCCGACAATTTCCGATGAAGGGGTGCTTGAGAATGAGTGGAGAAATATAATTTAGGAAGTGTCGGGTTACGCTATGCTAACCCGACCTATATTAACTGCGCTAGTCGATGAACTTAGAAAAAATACGAAGACAGGCCGGCCATGCGGAGATGAGACATTTATTAGCAAGCTGGAAAAATCATTTGGGAGGAGATTGGGCGCATTATCGTGGGGAAGACCGAGGAAGGGGACGAAATAAATGGTGTCTGTCCCTATTTTGGTATTCTGGCAAAGGGACTGCTGGCGGAATCCCCCATCAACGGCGCCGCAGGATATATGCCCTCCCGCGCGATCGAGACCATAAGCGTCGAGGATGTGATAGAGGCCGCACGGACATTCGGACAGGACTTTAAGAGATAATCCCTTCTGAAATTTCCAAGCCATTGTAAATACAGGCTTTTTAGAACAATCTTTTGTAAGACCCCTCAATAGCAGCTAAAAATATTGCAAATACCGGGCAAATTGCA
>JAJYJK010000075.1 GCA_021789555.1 Nitrospirota bacterium | reverse complement strand
CTGGTCGACCTGATAGCGCCGGTGGCGATGGAAGAGGGCCTGCGGTTTGCCATCAGGGAAGGCGGCAGGACCGTCGGGGCCGGCGTCGTCACGGAAATACGGGAATAAAGGCGGGATACGGGAATGAAGACGGGGATACGGGAATAAAAAAGTGGCTATAATGAATCAGCAGAAGATAAGAATAAAGCTTAGGGCCTACGACCACAGGCTCCTGGACCGGTCCGTGCGCGACATAGTAGAGGCCGCGAGGCGCACCGGGGCGAGGGTCGCCGGGCCGGTGCCGCTGCCCACAAAGATAAGCAAGTACACGGTCCTGAGGAGCCCGCACGTGGACAAGAAGTCCCGCGAGCAGTTCGAGATAAGGACGCATAAACGCATAGTGGACATCTATGAGCCCACTCAGCAGACGATGGACGCCCTGATGAAGCTGGAGATCGCCGCGGGCGTGGACGTGGAGATAAAGCAATGACCGGCATGATCGGCAGGAAGCTCGGCATGACGCAGATATTCGAGGGCGGCCGCCTCGTGCCCGTCACGGTGATAGAGGCGGAGCCGGGGTTCGTGCTTGAGATCAGGACCCGTCAGAAGCACGGCTACGAGTCGGTCAAGGTGGGCTTCTTCGAACAGAGGAAGGCAAAGCTCGTCACGAAGCCCATGAAGGGGGTCTTCGAAAAGGCGGGCTCCAAGACCCTTTATAAGTATGTGAAAGAATTCCCGATGGACGGGCTTGCGGTGGGCGAGAGCATTACCGTGGAGAAATTCGCCAAGGGGGACAAGGTCAAGGTAAGCGGGGTTTCGAAGGGCAAGGGTTTCCAGGGCGTCATGAAGAGGCACAATTACAAGGGCGGCCCGGGCAGCCACGGCTCCATGTTCAACCGGGCCCCCGGTTCGATAGGGGCAAGTTCGTATCCGTCCAGGGTCTGGAAGGGCAAAGGCCTCCCCGGCCATATGGGCTCCGTGAGGGTCACCGTTGAAAACCTCTCCGTCGAGGACGTAAGGGCCGGCCAGAATTTGATTTTGGTCCGCGGGGCTGTGCCGGGCGCCAAGGGAACGATACTGGAGATAAGGAAGGAAGACTAGGCAAAGATGCCGGCCATCGAGATAAAAGATACGAAAAACAACGTTGTGGGCAGCATGGAGCTCTCCGCCAGGTTTGCCGTCGAGGGCAAAGGCGCCCTCATGCACGAGGCCGTGGTGAGCTTCCTCGCCAACCAGAGGCAGGGCACGCACGCGACGAAGACAAAGGGACTCGTATCGGGCGGCGGCAAGAAACCCTGGAAACAGAAGCACACGGGCAGGGCGCGCGCCGGAAGCAGCCGCTCACCGCTTTGGAGGGGCGGCGGCACCATATTCGGCCCCCAGCCCAGGGACTACTCCTACGAGCTGCCGAAGACAGCCAGGAGGGCGGCGCTTTTCGCGGCCATATCGCTGAAGATAAAAGACGGCGAGTTCCAGGTGGTCGACGGCATCAAGCTGGAAAAACCGGCGACCAGAATGATGGCGGGCATCCTGAAGACCCTCGGGTTGAACGGGGCAAGCACGCTCATCGTGCTCTCCGAGGCCGACCGGTCCGTGCTGCTGTCCGCGAGGAACATCCCCGGGGTGGACGTCGTCCAGGCCAGGGACCTTAATATCTACGAGGTCGCCGCCCACAGAAGGGTGCTGGCCACGAAGTCGGCAATGGAGACCCTGGAGGCCAGGCCGTTATGAGGATATATTCCGTCATCAAAAAACCCCTCTTCACGGAGAAGGGCACGGCGCTGAAGGAGAACGAAAACAAGCTGCTGATCGAGGTTGACCTGAAGGCCAACAAGATCGAGATAAAAAAGGCGATGGAGGACATCTTCAAGGTGAAGATTGAAAAGGTCGCCACCATAAAGCAGCACGGCAAGCAGAAGAGGTGGGGCAAGTCGGTTGGCATGACGTCCCCGAGGAAAAAGGCGGTCGTTACGCTCAAAAAGGGCGAAAAACTCGATTTCATAGAGGGCGCGTAAGGTAAAATGGCGATAAAGAAGTTCAAACCGACATCTCCGGGCAGAAGGTTTCAGTCCGGCTCCGATTTTGAGGAGATAAGCAAGAAGGTGCCCGAAAAGGCCCTGCTGAGGCCGCTCAAGAAGACGGGCGGCAGGATGAACAGCGGCGCAATCAGCGTCTGGTGGAGGGGGGGCGGTCCCAAACGGGCATACCGCGTCATTGACTTCAGGAGGGACAAGACGAAGGTGCCGGCAGTGGTTGCAGGCATCGAGTACGACCCGAACCGGACTGCAAGGATCGCGCTTTTGAAATACGCAGACGGCGAGAAAAGATATATACTTGCCCCCGACGGGCTGAAGGCCGGCGATGTGGTCTCCGCCGGGGCCGGCTCCGACATCAAGCCGGGAAACGCGCTTCCGCTTTCGGCTGTGCCGCTTGGCACGGTCGTGCATAATGTGGAACTGAGGCCCGGCGGCGGCGCGAAGCTCGTCAGGAGCGCAGGCGGCGGCGCGCAGGTCGTGGCGAAGGAAGGCGGTTACGTACAACTGAAACTCTCCTCCGGCGAGGTGAGGATGGTGCTGGCGGCCTGTACGGCGACAATCGGGCAGGTGGGCAACCTGGGCCACGAGAACATATCCTACGGCAAGGCCGGCAGGAGCCGGCATCGCGGCAGAAGGCCGCACGTGCGCGGGGTGGCCATGAACCCCGTCGACCATCCGCTTGGCGGAGGCGAAGGCAAGAGTTCCGGCGGCAGGCCGCCGTGCTCTCCCTGGGGCAAGCCGGAGGGGGTCAAGACAAGGAAGAACAAGATGACCGATAAATACATTGTCAGGAGGAGAAAATAGTGCCCAGGTCGCTAAAAAAAGGCCCTTTTGTCGATGAGAAACTCCTCAAAAAGGTGACGAAGATGATCGAGGCCGGGGACAAGAAGCCTGTAAAGACGTGGTCGAGGCGCTCGACGATAATACCCGAATTCATAGGGTTCACCTTCGCGGTCCATAACGGCAGGAAGTTCGTGCCCGTGTATGTGACGGACAATATGGTCGGGCATAAACTGGGAGAGTTTTCTCCTACGAGGACGTTCAAGGGGCACTCGGGCTCCCAGAAGGGGTAGGGCAGAGAGATGCAGGCGAAGGCGATCTTGAAATACGCGAGGCTCACGCCCAGGAAGGCCAGGAGGGTCGCCCTGCTGGTGAAGGGCAAGAAGGCGGCCGAGGCGCTGCTGGAGCTGAAGTTCATGCCCTACAGGGGGGCGCATTATGTCGAGAAGGCCCTCCGCTCCGCCATAGCAAACGCGGACCAGAAGAATGCGGACCCTGAGAAGATGATGATTAAAAGCGTGGAGGTGGGCGCGGGCCCCAGCATGAAGAGGATGGAACCCCGCTCGATGGGCAGGGCCAATGTCAGAAGGAAGAGGTCGTCCCATATAACGGTCCTCTTGTCGGACGAGTAAAGGAGGAGGATTTTGGGCCAGAAGACGCATCCGACGGGCATAAGACTGAAGATAATAAGGAACTGGGAGTCCAGGTGGTTCCAGAAGAAGGGTTTTGCCGAACAGCTTGTGGAGGACTACCACATAAGGCGGATGATAAAAAAGAGGCTCTACCACGCGGGGGTGGCGAGCATCGAGATAGAGCGCACCCCGCAGAAACTGCGCGTGATAATACATACGGCGCGCCCCGGCATTGTCATCGGGAAAAAGGGCGCCGAGGCCGAGAGACTGAGGAAGGACCTGCAGGAGGCCACCGGCAAGGATGTCTCGGTCGACATAAAGGAAATCAGGAAACCTGAGATAGACGCCCAGCTTGTGGCGGAGAACATCGCCCTCCAGATAGAAAAGCGCGTCGCCTTCAGGCGCGCGATGAAAAAGGCCGTGGCGTCGGCCCAGAGGTTCGGGGCCAAGGGGATAAAGGTCGCCTGCGCGGGCAGGCTGGCGGGGACAGAGATAGCCCGCACCGAGTGGTACAGGGAAGGAAGGGTGCCGCTGCATACGTTCAGGGCGGACGTGGCCTACGGGACGGCCGAGGCCTCGACAACCTACGGCGTCATAGGCGTCAAGGTCTGGATATACCACGGGGACATACTCCCCGAAAGCTCAGTCGCTTAAAGGGGTTTTAAAGAGATAAGACATGCTAGCGCCCAAGAAGGTAAAATTCAGGAAGATGCAGAAGGGCCGGATGGACGGCAAGGCCTACAGGGGCTCGGACGTGAAATTCGGGGATTTCGGCCTGAAGGCCATGGAGCCGGCCTGGATATCCTCGAGGCAGATAGAGGCGGCCAGGGTCGCGATAACCAGGCACGCCAAGAGGGGCTGCAAGGTCTGGATAAGGATATTCCCCGACAAGCCGATAACCAAGAAGCCCGCCGAGACGCGTATGGGCAAAGGCAAGGGGGCGCTCGAGTACTGGGTGGCGGTCGTAAAGCCCGGCAGGGTGCTTTATGAGGTATCCGGGATCCCGGAGCAGATCGCCAGAGAGGCGATGAGGCTTGCGGCCTTCAAGCTCCCGCTGTCGACAAAGTTCGTGAAGCGCCAGGAGGAGATGCAGTGAAACCGGTGGAGGTGAGGAACATGACCGCGGAGGAACTGAGGGCCAAGGAGGCTGATTTCAGGAAGGAGCTATTCAACCTGAGGTTCCAGCAGGCCACCGGAGAGATACAAAACCCCAAAAGGATGCTTGCGGTGAGGAAGGACATTGCCCGCATACTCACCATCCTTCAGGAGAAAGAGCGCGAGGGGGGCAAAGGTAAATAGCGATGGCAAAAAAAATCTTTACAGGCACGGTGGTCAGCGACAAGATGGACAAGACCGTGGTGGTGGCGGTCACAAGGCTGTTCCAGCACCCCTCCTATAAAAAGACGGTGAAGAAGGTGGTCCGCTTCAAGGCCCACGACGAGGAGAACCGCTGCAAGACGGGCGACAAGGTGACGCTGGTGGAGAGCCGGCCCCTGAGCAAGGACAAGAGGTGGAGGGTGGCCGGGATAATAGGGGGTGCCGGGAAGTGATCCAGTTGCAGAGCATGCTCGAGGTGGCCGACAATTCCGGCGCCAAGAAGGTCTGCTGCATAAAGGTCCTCGGGGGTTCTCGCAGGCGGTACGCGAGGCTCGGCGACCTCATCGTGGTCAGCGTGAAGGAGTCCTCCCCGGAGGGCACGGTAAAGAAGGGGTCCAAGGCGAGGGCCGTGGTGGTAAGGACGAAGAAGGAGCAGCGCAGGGCCGACGGCACGTACATAAGGTTCGACCAGAACGCCGTGGTGCTCATAAACCCGGCGGGCGAGCCCCTGGGCACCAGGATATTCGGGCCGGTGGCGAGGGAATTGCGGTGGAAGGAATACACCAAGATCATCTCGCTTGCGCCCGAGGTCCTTTAAGGAGGTTTTTCTGCGATGGGGCTTGGAATAAAAAAAGGAGATACGGTCGCCGTCCTTGCCGGCAAGGAGAAGGGCAAGAAGGGGCGGATCATTTCGGTGCTTACGGATAAAGCGGGCAAAGGCGGCAAGGTGCTCGTGGAGAAGCTCAACATAATAAAGAGGCACACGAAACCCTCGAAGACCCATGAACAGGGCGGGATCATAGAGAAGGAAGGCCCTATCCACGCATCAAACGTGATGCTCGTCTGCCCCAAATGCGGTGCGCGCACAAAGATAGCCGCGCACATGCAGGCGGACGGAGGGAAGCTCAGGGTCTGCAAAAAGTGCAAGGAGGTCATTGACTAGCAATGTCGCCCAGGCTCAGGCAGTCCTATAACAAAGAGATCCTGCCGGCAATGATGAAGGAGTTCGCGTACGGCAACGTCATGCAGGCCCCGAGGATCGAAAAGGTGGTGCTCAACGTGGGGCTTGGCGAGGCGGTGCAGAATATAAAGCTGCTGGACTCCGTCCAGCAGGAGCTGACCCAGATAACCGGCCAGAAGGCGGTCACCACGCGGGCCAAGAAGGCCATAGCCACCTTCAAGCTCCGCAAGGGGATGCCCATCGGCTGCAAGGTGACCCTGAGGGGGAACCGGATGTATGAATTCCTGGACAGGCTCATCAGTGTGGCCCTCCCCAGGATCAGGGATTTCCGGGGACTGCCGGACAAGTCCTTCGACGGCCGGGGCAATTACAACTTCGGCATCAGGGAGCAGTTCATATTCCCCGAGATAAATTACGACAAGGTGGAGATCGTCCACGGGATGGACATAACAATTTGCACAAGCGCCCGTACCAACGAGGAGGCCAAGGCGCTCCTCAGGCACACGGGGATACCTTTCAGGAAATAGGCGAAGGAGCGAAATGGCAAAGACTTCGATGATTGAAAAAGCAAAAAGGCAGCCCAAGTTTGCCGTCCGGGTCCATAACCGTTGCAACATATGCGGCAGGCCCAGGGCTTACATGAGGCAGTTCGGCATCTGTCGCATCTGCTTCAGGAACCTGGCCCTGAAGGGCCAGATTCCGGGCGTGGCCAAATCAAGCTGGTAACGGGAGGGCAGAGGTAAAATATGCTTACGGACCCCATAGCGGACATGCTTACGAGACTCAGGAACGCCACCCGGATAAAGGCCGAAAAGGTCGACATTCCCGCCTCCAAGATGAAGCTGGAGATAGCCAAGATACTCAAGGAGGAGGGTTTCATCAGGGCGTACAAGGTCATCAAGGACCGCAGGCAGGGGATCCTGAGGGTGAATCTGAAATACATGGAAGGCGAGCCCGTCATAACCGGCCTCGATAAGGTGAGCACGCCGGGGCGCAGGGTCTATGTGGGCAGCGA
The DNA here is from genome assembly GCA_021789555.1 of Nitrospirota bacterium. Lineage (GTDB taxonomy): Bacteria > Nitrospirota > Thermodesulfovibrionia > Thermodesulfovibrionales > JdFR-88 > JAJYGJ01. The sequence goes on along the minus strand of JAJYJK010000075.1, from coordinate 3,830 downwards.
TGAGATACCGAAGGTGATGGGCGGGGTCGGTCTCGCAATACTGACGACCCCCAAAGGCGTGCTTTCCGATAAGACATGCCGCCGGGAAAACGTAGGCGGCGAGCTGCTCTGCTATATCTGGTAGCTTTAAAACAGGGATCATAAAAAAATGTCAAGGATAGGCAAGAAACCGGTAGTCATACCAAGCGGCGTGAGCGTCAAGCTCGACGGAAGGCTCGTAAGCGTGAAGGGGCCAAAGGGGGAGCTCGCCTGGGAGGCGCCCTTCCGCATCAGCGTGGCTTTGGCGGACGGGGGAAACCTCATCGTGGGCCGCGGCGACGACGAGAGGCAGACACGCGCCCTCCACGGGCTGTCGAGGAGCCTTATTCAGAACATGGTCCTGGGGGTCTCGCAGGGTTTTACAAGGGCGCTGGAGATAACGGGCGTGGGCTACAGGGCCCAGGTGCAGGGCAGGAAGGTCGTCTTTTCCCTGGGATACTCGCACCCGGTGGAATACGAGCTGCCGGCGGGCATAAACGCCGAGGTGGACAAGAAGCAGACGGCCCTCACCCTTACCGGAACGGACAAGCAGAAGCTGGGACAGGTGGCGGCGGACATGAAGGCCCTGAGGTGGCCCGACGCTTACAAGGGCAAGGGCGTCAGGTACGCCGGAGAATATATAAAACTGAAGGCCGGCAAGACCGGCAAGAAGTAGTCTTTTAACGGAGGACGCAAGTGGCGGTAAAGACGGTTGAGGCGCATGAGCGCAGGCACAAACGGGTCAGGGACAAGGTAAAGGGCACCGCGCAGAGGCCGAGACTGTCGGTCCGCAGGAGCCTGAAATACCTCTACGCCCAGCTCATAGACGATTCCGCCGGCAACACCCTCGTAGCGGCGTCGAGCATCGAGAAGGGATTAGCCCATGAGGGAAACCGCGGCAGCAAGGCCGCCGCAAGGAAAGTCGGCGCGCTGCTGGCTGAAAGGGCGGCCGGCAAGGGGATAAAGAAAGTGGTCTTCGACCGGAGCGGCTATCGCTATCACGGGGCGGTGAAGGAACTCGCGGACGGGGCCAGGGAAGGCGGCCTCGAGTTTTGATGGCGTTTTGTCTCGCCCGAACTGCCGGCGGGAGAGGGTGGAGCGAAGCGGAGGGTGCGGACGGTTGTCGGGAAGAGGGCCTGAAGGGGCCCGGCGTGGAGTGAAAGTAGATTTTAGAAACAAGGAGGTATGGTGGGAAGAATAGACCCTGAGGGACTCAATCTTAAGGACAAGGTCGTTTACATAAACAGGGTGGCCAAGGTCGTGAAGGGCGGGCGCAGGTTCTCCTTTGCGGCGCTGGTCGTGCTCGGAGACGGCGAAGGGACGGTGGGCATCGGGAAGGGCAAGGCCTCCGAGGTGCCCGAGGCCATAAGGAAGGCCGTCGAGGGCGCGAAGAAATCCCTCATGCGTTTCCCCCTCAAGGGAAGGACCATACCGCACAGGGTCATCGGCTTATACGGCTCCAACAGCGTTGTGATGAACCCCGCCAAAAACGGCACCGGCCTCATCGCCGGCGGGCCCGTAAGGGCCATCCTGGAGGTGGCGGGCATCCACGACATAGTCGCAAAATCGCTGGGCGGCCATAACCCGTTCAACACGGTCAGGGCTACGCTTGACGGGCTGATGAGGCTCAAGGACTTCGATTCCGTAATGAAGCTGAGGGGCAGGGGCGAGGAAGAGACATCCGCTGATAAGGGCGCTGACAAGGAGAAGGCCGATGAAGATAGAGCAGTTAAAACCGGCTCCAGGTAGCAGGAAAAAGGCCAAGCGGATCGGCAGGGGGCCCGGCTCCGGGCACGGCAAGACCGCCACGAAGGGCCATAAGGGGCAGAAGGCCAGGAGCGGCGGCGCCAAGGGCGCCGGCTTCGAGGGCGGCCAGATGCCGATCCAAAGAAGGCTGCCGAAGAGGGGTTTCACCAACATGAGCCACAAGCAGTACGCGATAATAAACGTGGGCCGTATAAGTGAGTTAGGGCTAACTGAGATCACCCCGCAAATATTGCTTGAGAAGAAGGTGATAAGTTCCCTCAGGGACGGCCTTAAAATCCTCGGGGGCGGCGAGGTGAAGGGGCCCGTGACGGTATCGGCCAATCTCTTCAGCCGGAGCGCCATAAAGAAGATAACCGAGGCAGGCGGCAAGACCGAGGTAATCTAGGTGGGCGCCTTAACCAGTTTCCAGAATATCTTCAGGATAGAGGAGCTTAAAAAGAGGATATTCTTCACCCTTGGCCTGCTTGCCGTCTACAGGATCGGGGCCCATATCCCTACGCCCGGCATAAACGGGGAGCAGCTTTCGAAATTCCTCCTGCAAAAGGGCGGGGCCATAATGGGCTTCTTCGATATGTTTGCCGGCGGCGCCCTCTCCCGGGTGACGATATTCGCGCTGGGCATCATGCCCTACATAAGCGCGGCCATCATACTGGAGCTGCTGACGGTCGTAGTGCCTGCCATAGGGAAGCTCGCCAAGGAAGGCGAGGAGGGCAGGAAGCAGATAGTAAAGTACACCCGCTATGGCACGATAGCCATAAGCCTGATACAATCGCTGGGCATATCGATAGGGCTTGAGGGGATGGCCGAGGGGGCGTTCATATCGCATCCGGGCTGGAGTTTCAGGCTCATGACTATGATAACGCTTACGGCCGGCACGGCCTTCATCATGTGGCTCGGGGAGCAGATCACGGAGCGGGGAATCGGCAACGGCATATCCCTTATAATATTTTCAGGCATAGTCTCGAGGTTCCCGTCGGCCATATCGAGCACTTACAGGCTCGTGCAGGCCAAGGAGCTGTCGCTTTTCTTCGTCATCTTCCTGCTGGCCGTGGTCATCTTCGTGATAGGCTTCATCGTCTACGTGGAGAGGGGACAGAGGAAGATACCGGTCCAGTACGCAAAGAGGATAGTGGGCAGGAAGATGTACGGCGGCCAGAGCACCCACCTGCCGCTGAAGATAAACACCTCGGGCGTCATCCCGCCCATATTCGCCTCCTCGATAATCATGTTCCCGGCGACCGTGGCGGGGTTCATACAGATACCCTGGGTCCAAAGCATCGCCAGGGAGCTCGCCCCCGGCACGATCTTTTACACCGTGCTCTACATAAGCATGATAATCTTCTTCAGCTTCTTCTATACGGCCGTCGTCTTCAACCCCGTGGACGTCGCCGACAACCTCAAGAAATACGGCGGCTTCATCCCGGGGATAAGGCCGGGGCAAAAGACGTCGGACTATATCTACAAGGTGCTCTCGAGGCTTACGTTTGTGGGCGGGCTTTATCTGTCGGCAGTCTGCATATTGCCCGAGATACTGATAAGGAAATTCAACGTCCCGTTTTATTTCGGCGGCACCTCGCTTTTGATCGTGGTCGGGGTGGCCCTGGATACGATCTCGCAGATAGAGTCCCATCTGGTCACGCGTTCCTATGAAGGCTTTCTCAAACGGAGCCGGGTCAGGGGAAGGCGCGGCTGACCGGGCTTGGCAAGAGGCGGATTCCGGGTTTTTCAACAGGCTCTTTGACAGGGGAATGCGTCCGTGATCCTGATAAAGTCGGCTGAGGAGATGGCAGTCATGGCGCAGGCGGGCAGGATCTGCGCCCTGGCGTTCGAGGCCGTCAGGGGTATCATCGCGCCCGGCATCAGCACGAAGGACATTGAAAGGTTCGCCCATGACCTGATAAGGGAGAAAGGTGGGCGGCCGGCCTTCCTGGGCTACCGCGGATATCCGGCCAGCATCTGCGCCTCCGTAAACGATCAGGTCGTGCACGGCATACCCTCCGAGCGGAAACTGCGGGAGGGCGACATCATCAGCGTGGACCTGGGCG
>JAJYJK010000074.1 GCA_021789555.1 Nitrospirota bacterium | reverse complement strand
CTCTGCCGCGGGGAAGATCAATATCCCTATGGGGTATAATATTTCCCGTTTGCCTCATCTCCGATGATCGCGAAATTCGACCTTGATGTCTCCAGCGGGTCGGACTTCCACGAGAAACCCAGCGAAGGCACTTCGACCGCGGCCTCCAGCTGCGCTACGGCCTTGAAGCCATCCACCCGGAATTGTTTTTTGGGGTCGTTATAACTGACCTTCTCTTTTGTTGCTTTCCAGATTATCTTTATGTCCATCCTTGCCGGCATGGCCCTTGCCTTGAACCGGGGCCATGCGGGCTGGTCTATGACTTCAAGGCCCCCAAGCTGAAGGATGGCCGTCTTTCCGTCATCGCTGAACGTGAGTCCTCCCCCGGGAACGGGCGCCACCCAGTACAGACCGCAGAGACCGACCGGAGGATGCAAATCGTGCACCTGATTGGCGGGGGCCAACTGCCCCTTGAACAGGGTCACTCATATATGGGCGAAAGTCCCCTTATGGGTAGTACGGCCGGTGAAGTACTCGCCCTGCATGAAGGCGTTATCAGTGGTAGGGCTTCCGAAGGCCAGGCGATGTCCCTTATTGTCGGTGCCCATGCCGCTGAAATCGCTGCAACGGGCCACCTTCCCTTTGAAGTGATAGATGCTTGAAGGCTCGGCGCCCGGCCCGGCCGGCTGGTTGTGGCTTCCGTTTTTGTCCAGCCAGGGAATAGGATAAGGGTCCGCGCTGCCGTCGTACATGAATTTTACGGGGTCTTCCGGTACTGCCGCCGCCCCGGCTCGCCGGGGCATGTGCAAGGCGGATGCCGCCGCAAGGACCAGGCCTGAAGCGAGAAAGCCCCGCCTGTTTAAATTGCGCGCCACAGGGAATTTTTTCTTATCGCTCATACACATCTCCTTCCATTCAGGTTTGAAATTTATACTTCGGCCCGGCCCGAATAAATCACATCTACTTGTTATCACAAGTCCTCCAGGCTGTCAAACAGGCGTTCAGGAAAGGCCTTTCCATTTTTCTATAATCATTATCAGGAATTGACTTGCGGCGCAAACAATGGTAAAAAACGCTCATGGGGTCCAGATCGGCAAAAACTCTATATCCGGCGTTAATCCTTACCGGGATAATTTTTCTTCTCGCCCATGCCGCGTGGGGCGCCGTGGACTGCCTTAAATGTCATCCGGAAAAGGCCCAGGGCAAGGTCGTCCACCCGGCCGTGCAGATGGGGTGCGAAAGCTGTCATAGCGGCGTGGACGCCTCCACCACGCCCCATAAGTTCACCGGCAAGTTCGGGCTTTCCGCCCTCCCGCCGGAGCTTTGTTTCCAGTGCCATGACAAAGCGAAGTTCACAAAAAAAATCCAGCACCCGCCGGTCAAAAACGGCCAATGCCTGACCTGCCATACGCCTCATTCAGGCCCCTACGGTTCACTCCTGAGGGCCGAAGGAAACGATCTGTGCCTGAAATGCCATGCGGAGATCACGCAAAAACCCCACGTGGTGATGGACTTTCTGCCCAACGGGCATTTGCTCGCCGGTCCCAGTGATCCGGTAAGAAAAGGAAAGCCTTTCGGGTGCGTAAGCTGCCACGTGCCGCATTCCTCGGACTGGGGCAGGCTTTTCCGCTATAAGGCCGATAACGCCCGCGACCTCTGCAAGTACTGCCACGGTTTCCTGTGAGGACGGACAATGAAGTTGTTCACCCGGGACGGTCGATTAAGGAGATCAAATGCAGCAGGGGTTTTGGAGGCGATGGGCCGGTCCCTAGAACTGCTCGTCTTTCCACATCTCTTTGGTAAACCTGACGGACTTGTTCCTCCCGGACCTCTTGGCCTCGTATAGGGCCACGTCCGCGAATTTGATCGACTGCCAGAAACTCTCGGTGTCCGCGGGGAATTCGCTGACCCCGAGGCTGATCGTTTTTTTGATGAACCCCTCCGCTACTTTCAGCTTGACGTCTTCCATCGTCTCCCTGATCTTTTCGGCTATCTTGAAGGACTCGTCCTGGGTGACGTCTATCAGCACCACGAGGAATTCCTCCCCGCCGAACCTTATGACAAGGTCGGCGGCCCGGACGCTCCTGCGGAGGACCTCGGCCGTCTCCTTCAGGATGGCATCGCCCGCATTGTGCCCGTAGACGTCGTTTACCTGTTTGAAGTAATCGATGTCGCCCATGATAAGCCCGATGCTCTTGCCCCTCCGAAGGCTGCCCGCCACCAGGCTTTCCGTGTATTCCTGCAGGAACCGCCTGTTGTGGAGCCCCGTCAGGGAATCCTTGAGCGCCGAATCCCTCAGGGTGTTCATGAGCCTCTTTGCCTCGATGACCGGGATGGATTCCTTCATATATTGTTCCGCGGCGCGGGTCCATCCCTCTATCGCGCTCAGGCGGTAGTCGCTCAAGTCCTCTTTATTGAATATAAACTGCACGACCCCTCCCGCCGTGCCGCCCACCATCAGGGGGACGCAGATATGCTCCTTCCGCTCTCCGCCTGCGAAATACTTGCATATCCCCGGGTACTGCAGCGAGGATATCTTGTGCCCCGTCTTCTTGGCCCGGCAGAGGAGGCAGTTTTCGAAGACCTCCGGATTGCAGGAGAGCTCGCCCACCAGGCTCTCCGGCGGATAGGCCGCCTTCATCTTGTTCTGGCTGTTGGCTATTTCAAATACCGTGTAATCCTCCAGCCCGAAGTATCTGAATTCGGCGCCCAGCCGCGAATAGACGTCTTCGAGGGTTTCGTCCTCCTCGATTATCTTCTTGAATTTGGTCATGCTGTCGATTGTCTCCATGAGGCCGTTGAATTCCAGGGCGAGCCTGCCGATCTCATCGTGCGTGTTGATGCTGATCTTCTTGGAGATATCGATTTCGCCCTTGCTCAGGGAACGGATCTGGCCGATTACCGCCTTTATCGGTTTTATGACGGCCACGGAGATAGAGAAGGTAAACACGACCAGCAGCGCCGTCGCCAGCAGAAGGATCGCCGACAACGCCGTGAAAGAGCATCGCAAGTCGGCCCCGATCTTGCCGGAGGCGGCCGCGTAGGCCCGCGATATCCCGGCCGAGTATTTATTCGACAGCGCAACCGCGTTCGAGAGCGCGGCATCATAGTTTTTAAAGGCCGCCTCAACCCCGCCGCCTTTCCCGGACTTGAGCCCCTCCATTTTCAGGCTTGACAGCCGGTCCAGCCGGGCCGACACGTCATCCATCTGGCCGGCCATGCGTTTTACAAAGAGTTGCCCCTCTCGGTCGGCCGGTCTGACGGTGAAACTCTCCACGAACTTGTCTTCCGACCTCGAATAGTCGTTTACCCGGCCGCCGCGCCCGAGGGCATTCAGAAAGGCGCGTATGTCCTGAAGCCTCGTGCCGGAGTCCTTGGTTATCTTGATAACATCGCCCCGGCCGGTGGCCGCGACCAGTTGCCGTCCGTCGATGTTCAGGCCCTGGAGCTTCCTTATGATCTTCTGTGAGACCCGGTCATGGGGGATGAGATGGCCTACGATGCTGTCCGACCGGCTTTTCAGGGAAACCAGCGTTGCAATGCTGATTGTGAAAATGACCAGAAACCACACCAGCACGCCCGTGGCGAAGAGGAGGAATTTCTGTTTCAGCGGCTGGTTGATGAAGGTGATATAGCCAATCAGCTTTTTTACGGGGCCAATCGGTTTGTCTTTTGACTTGCACGGGCCGGACCGACTGTTTTTCATCCGGGATATTTTACAAATAGCTTTAGGCAATTTCAATATAAATTTGCAGGAAATCGGATCCAACCGGCTAAAAAAGACCGCAGGCGGCCGTTAAAAGGAGGTTTTACTCATCTCCTTGACACAGAAATGGCGCATGATAGAATTACCTCAAGCTGAAAAAACCGTTTAATCGCCAGGGAAATTCGTATATATTTTGATGGTTTTTGATTTCATGACCCATGTGCCTGTTTCATGCCGTAAACGCATTTGTCCTCGCGGGGTCTTTCCCGTTCACGAGGCCCGTTCATATATTCACCGTGCCGGCTGCCTATTTATGGCGGCCTTATCAAGTGCTAATATGGAATGGCGCGGGCGGTGAGGCCGGCGCCATCGGAGCCGGAGGTCATGGAGGCGCAATGACGCGAAGGGGGTTTTTCCGGAAGGCCGTTATCTGGGCCCTGTCGGGGGCCGCGGGGATTATCGCCTCAGTGCCGGTCATACGGCTCATAATAAATGCCCAGCCGCCGCCCGGCCTGATGTGGAGCAGGGTGGGCGACATCGGCGCGCTGCCGCTCGAAGAGCCTGTCAGCATGAATTTCGAGATGCGCTCCGGCGAGGCCTATATGCACCAGATGGTCCTCCATGACGTCTGGGTCATAAAGCGCTCCGCAAGCGATTTCACCGTCTTTTCTCCCATCTGTCCCCATCTGGGCTGTCATTACAAATGGGACCCCGGCACATCGCATTTCGAATGCCCCTGCCATGGGAGCGTTTTTACCATGAACGGCAGGGTGATCGGCGGGCCGGCCCCCCGTCCCCTCGATACCCTGCCTTACAGGATTGAAGGCGGGACGCTCTACGTGAAGTGGGAACGCTTCCAGGTGGGCATACCCGGAAAAGTGCGCGTGTAGGAGGACTGGGGATGCTGAAGCGGATATGGGCCTGGTTCACCGGGAGGTGGCCTTATTACAAGGTGCGGGATTTTTTGCTCGTGGAGGAGTTCCCCGGGCCGCCCAGCTTCGCCTACACCTTTGGGAGCGCCATACTTTTAATCGTCGCCCTCCAGGCGGTCACCGGGATTGCGCAGCTCTTCTATTACGTGCCGACCATCGACCACGCGTATAACAGCGTGGCGTTCCTCAGAAGACAGGTCCCCTTCGGGTGGCTCGTCCATAACCTGCATTACTGGGGGGCCAACATGATGGTGATCATGGTCGGCCTGCACATGATTCAGGTCTACACGTGGGGGGCCTACAAGACGCAGCTTACCTGGCTCATAGGAGTGGTGCTCCTGCTTATGACCATGGCCTTGAGCGTCACCGGCGCGACCCTGCTCTGGGACCAGAAGGGCTACTGGGCGGGTGAGGTGAGCACGAGCATCGCCGGGGAGGTGCCGGTCGTGGGCGGGCTTCTGTTGACCGTCCTGCGGGGTGGCCATGTGATGGGCCAGCTCGCGCTGTCGAGGTTTTTCGTGTTCCACATAGGGATATTCGCCCCCCTGCTTGCGCTCTTCATAGGGGCCCATGTGCTGTCATTCCGCCACACCGGCATTGTGGGGCCTTGGGAACCCTCCCGGAGAGACGTGACGGGCCGGTTCTGGCCCGACCAGGCCATGAAGGACGTCATAGTGGGGAGCGCGGTTTTTTTTATCATCCTGCTTCTGTCCGTCTACTGGCCACCCGGTTTTGCCGGCGCGGCCGATACCTTGAATACGATGTACGTGCCCAAGCCTGAATGGAACTTCCTTTTCATATATCAGGCGCTTAAATATTTCATGGGGCCGATGGAGCCGGTAGGCGCGGGCGGGGTGCCGGCCATACTGATAGGGCTGCTTGTCATTCTGCCTTTTATCGATAAAGACCCCGAGCGAAACCCGTTTAAAAGGCCAGTCGCGATGGCCTGTCTCTTTGTCTATGCGGGCGCCGTGCTTGCGCTTACCATACTGGGTTATCTATCTCCGGGGCTGGCCCGGATGCCGGCCGCGCCAGCCAAAAAGATAACCGCGGGCCAGGCCGTAAAATTTCCGGGGGCGAGGAGAGGGAAAGAGCTGTTTCAGTCCCAGGGGTGTACGCTCTGCCATCAGATAAACGGCAAGGGCGGCTCCACGGGGCCGCAGCTCTCCGGCGGGACGCTTTCCGGCAAGACCAGAAAATGGGTCATCGACCAGCTGAAAAATCCGAAATCCCATTTCCCGGGCTCCATCATGCCCGCCTTTGCCGGTTTGAGCGAAGGCGATTTGAATGCCCTGGCCGATTACCTGTTCAGCGTGCAGGGCCCCGCCGGCAAACCGGGGGCCGCGGTCGCCAGGGTATCGGGGGCGGTGATGAAGGCGGGCCCGAATATAAAGGTGGTCCCCCCTCAGACGATACCGCGGGTCCCCTCCGGGGAGGCGGCCTTCATAGTTGGCAACGCCCGAAACGGGGCGGAGCTTTTCGGGCAGCAGTGCCGCAGATGCCACGGCGCCGGGGGGAAGGGGAATGTCCCCAACCCCGGCTCCGTCTCCGGAAAGATACCCGCCTTGGCCCCGATTGAGCGCGGGCTTTTCGATCCCGAGCCGGATGTCTTTGCCCGCAATATAGATAAATACATTCAGCATGGGGCAATTTCCCCAGGCCCCAACCCCGCTTTTTACATGCCTGATTTCGGCGACTCCCGATCGCTTACGCAGCAGGAGATAGCCAATATCGAGGCCTATGTGCTCGAAGCAAACGGAGTGGACAGGGGGAAGCTCCTAAACCCCGGCGTCAGGCCGGGCGATTTCTTCATAGCTGCTATAATTGTTTTTATGATAGCGATATCTCTGGTTGCCTTCATCGCCGCGAGGTCGGGCCGGGGCGGGGAAGGGGACCGGTTTGAAGGGGGAAATTCCGGGAATTGAAACTTGCCATAGGCGCGGACCACGGCGGGGTAAACCTGAAGGGCGGGATAATCGAGCTTTTGAAATCGAAGGGGCATGAGGTGACGGACTTCGGCGCCTGCCGCCTGGAACCGGAGGACGATTACCCGGATTTCGCCGCGCGGGTGGCCGGGGCCGTCCGGAGCGGGCAGGCCGAGCGGGGCATCCTCATATGCGGCAGCGGCGTGGGCGCCTCCGTCGCCGCCAACAAGTTCAAAGGCATCAGGGCCGCGGTATGCCACGACTGCTTCTCCGCCCATCAGGGGGTCGAGGACGACGACATGAATGTCATTTGCCTCGGGGCCCGCATCATAGGGGAGGAGGCCGCCAGGGAGGTCGTGGAGCGTTTCGTGGGGGCAAGGTTTTCAGGGGCCCCCCGGCATCTGCGGAGACTGAACAAGGTCAGGGAAATGGAGAAGGAATTTGGATAAAGGAGAGGACATGATCAAAATTGCGGAACCCGTCGAAAGGGGCCTGTTAAGAAAATGCGCCGTGGACCTGAAGGAACTGAAGGTGGAGCCCTTTACGATGGTCATCTTCGGCGGCTCGGGCGATCTAAGCAAGAGAAAGCTCATGCCGGGACTGTTCCATCTCTTTGACGCCGGGGAACTTGCAGCCGGTTTCTCGGCCCTCTCCTTCGGGTTGCCGCAGAAGGACGACGACGCCTACCGCGGCGAGATGCTCGAGGCGCTGCGCCAGTTCGATTCGCCGCCCGCCGAGGGCAAATGGGAAGGGTTTAGCCGAAACCTCTATTACCTGCCCTCGCGTTTCGATGACGATAACGGATACGAAGAGCTCTGCCGCAGGATAGACCGGATTTCCGTCCGGGACCAGGCGGGCAAGACGAACATCCTGTTCTACATGGCCGTGCCCCCGGACATGGTGCCGCTTATCGTGGGGAAACTCAAGAAATTCAACCTCTGCAAAGGGCCGCTCAATGCGAGGATCGTCGTCGAAAAGCCCTTCGGGGTGGACAGCGGGAGCGCAAGGGAATTGAACCGCACCCTTGTGGACGCCTTCGATGAGTGCCAGATATACAGGATAGACCATTACCTGAGCAAGGAGCCGGTCCAGAACATACTTTTTTTCCGTTTCGCTAATTTCATTTTCGAGCAGATATGGAACCGCAATTACGTGGACCACGTGCAGATAACCGTCGCCGAGGACATAGGGATAGAGCACAGGGGCAGCTTTTACGAGCGGACCGGGGTTGTAAGGGACATAGTGCAGAACCATATGCTCCAGATACTGGGGCTCATAGCCATGGAGCCCCCTGTCGGCTTCAGCGCCGATTACGTGAGGGACGAGAAGACCAAGGTCTTCAACTCGGTCCGCATCGTTGAAGCAGAGGAGGTGGACAAATATACAGTTCGGGGACAGTACGGGCCGGGCAGGACAGGGGGCGAGGAAGTGGCCGGCTACAGGCAGGAAAAGGACGTGGCCCCGCTGTCGCTTCAGCCGACCTTTTTCGCGGCAAAATTTTATATCGACAACATGCGGTGGGCGGGCGTGCCGTTTTTTCTGCGCGCCGGCAAAAGGCTGGCCAAACGCATAACCGAGATCTGCATTCAATTCAAACAATTGCCCCTGCGCCTCTTTGGCGCGCCCTGCGACCCGAATATCCTCGTATTCACGATCCAGCCGGATGAGAAGATATCGCTTAAATTCGGCGTAAAATATCCGTATTCCGTCGATGAAATCTATCCTGTCAATATGGTCTTCGGCTACCGGGACACCTTCCAGATGAAGGCCAGGCCGGATTACGAGCGGCTGCTGCTGGACTGCATAAAGGGCGACTTGAGCCTTTTTGTGAGGCAGGACTCGGTAGAGGCGATGTGGCAGATAGTCGACCCCATCAATGCCAGATGGGAGAGCATGCCCCCGAGGAATTTCCCCAATTACGCGGCGGGCTCCTGGGGGCCGCGGGAGGCTGAACCCCTCATCGGGGAGTCGGGCCGCAGATGGTTTACCAGCTGAGCGCCGCCCAAAAAACACCCTCCCCTAATCCCCTCCCTTCAAGGGAGGGGATTTCACAGGACTTTGGTAACCTTTAAATGGCGAAGGCCGCTATGATACTGGTATTTGATGAAAAATCCGCCCTGGAGGAATATCTTGTCGGCAAATGGATGGAGACGGCCCGTGGGGCGGTCTCCGAAAGGGGGCTTTTTGCCGCCGCGCTCTCCGGCGGCAGGACACCCGCGGGGTTTTTTCGCAGGCTTGCCCTGGTAAAGGACGCGACCCTCTGGCGGGACACCCATATCTTCATGGTCGACGAGAGGATCGTGCCGCATGACGATAAAGACAGCAACTGGGCAATGATGAAGGCGGTGCTCTTTGAAAATGTGCCTATCCCGAGGGGAAATATCCATCCGGTCCCTACGGACTGCCGGTCCGGGACCTGCGCCGTCAGATATGAAAATGACCTGAAGGCCTTTTTCAGGCCGCGGACGGCGGAGGGGGGAACGCCGGTTTTTGACCTTGTGCATCTGGGCCTCGGGGGAGATGGCCATACGGCGTCGCTCTTTCCGGGCGCCGCCGCCCTGAAGGAGAAAAGACGTCTGACCGCGGCAGTGCCGGATGAGAAAAGGCACGACCGCGTGACCCTCACCTACCCGGTCTTAAACAGCGCGAGAAACATCGTATTCCTCGTGACCGGGGAAGACAAGGCCGGAATCCTCGAACGCGTGATCGGCGGGGACCCTTCTCTTCCCGCCTCCGGGATAAACCCGCAAAAGGGGGGGCGTCTGCTCATCCTGGCCGACCGGGCGGCGGCCTCCAGGCTAAAAACAGGCGCTTACGCCCTCAACCCTGCCCTCTCACGGGGGGAGAGGGAGTGACGGAGGGTGAGGGGATTCAGGACATAATTTTATAGAGTCAATTTAAAATTAAAATTACTTCAAAGGGGGGCGATACCGTTGCAGATAGGAATGATAGGACTTGGCAAGATGGGCGAGAACATGGCCAGACGGCTCCTGAAAGGCCGCCATAAGGTAGTGGCATACGACCGGGCGAGGGCAAGAGTGCGGCAGATGGTCAAATACGGGGCGAAGGGCGCATCCTCCCTGGAGGAGCTGGTCGCGGGGCTTGCAGCGCCGAGGGCCGTGTGGATAATGGTGCCCGCGGGCGGACCCGTTGACGATACCATCGACGCCCTGAAGGGCCTGCTCCAAAAAGGCGACATCATAATAGACGGCGGCAACAGCCATTACAAGGACGACCAGCGCCGTGAAAAGGAGCTTAAATCCCTTGGACTGAACTATATGGACGCAGGGGTAAGCGGCGGCATCTGGGGTCTCAAGGAGGGTTATTGCCTGATGATAGGCGGCGACAGGAGGCTGTTTCGCCGCCTGGAGCCGGTCTTGAAAACCCTCGCCCCCAACAAGGAGGGGTATATGTACTGCGGGCCGGCCTCGTCCGGGCATTTCGTGAAGATGGTGCATAACGGGATTGAATACGGTATGATGGCGGCCTATGCGGAGGGTTTTGGCCTGATAAAGGCGTCCCCGCTTTTGGAGGGGCTCGATTTTGCAAGGCTCTCGCGCCTTTGGAACCAGGGCAGCGTCATAAGGTCCTGGCTGCTGGAGCTGATAGAGGACGCCTTCAAAAAAGACGGAGACCTCTCCGGTCTGGAAGGCTACGTGGAGGACTCCGGTGAGGGCCGCTGGACAGTCGAGGAGGCGGTCGAGGCCGGCGTGCCGATGCCGGTGATAGCCGCGTCCCTGTTCCAGAGGTTCGCATCGAGGGGGCTTGCGGATTTTTCAAACAGGCTCCAGGCGGCCATGAGGCAGGAGTTCGGCGGCCACGCGGTGAAGAAAAGGAGATAAATAAGAGTATGGGGGCTTTGCCCCCCATATCCCCGGAAAAGCCGGACAACTGCTCAAAATTTCTTCCCTGATACGCCGCACTAAAGGCATTGCTAATTAAAGGCGGGCGCAGCAAGCAGCGCCCCTACGATAAATCAAATGTTTCAACCGGAATTCGACAGCCGTTCGCATTTAAAAAATCGCAGACTTGTGGCCGTACTCCGCGCAGGAAAGCCGCTGCGCGCTACTG
>JAJYJK010000016.1 GCA_021789555.1 Nitrospirota bacterium | reverse complement strand
TGGGGCATGGACTTTGTCTTCAGCAAAAAGCCCGGGGACACGGCCTTTTACATCAGGCTGAAACTCCTGGGCATCGGGCGCAGCACATAGGGAAGAAGGTGGTGCATCAGTTTGAATTTTTTAACGGTAATGTTACAGTTTAGTTTTTTATAATTCTCAACGAAAGTAATTTTGTGAAGTGTGTCAGCGGAACAGGACTGTTGTTAAAGTTTAGCATTTTAAGTAAGGATCATATGCCACCATTAAATAACCATATAAAAAATTCCGATAAGAGAATATGCCTTTGGAGGCCAGAAAAAAATTGATAAATAAAGGACTTCTGCTTATAATGAGATTAAAGCCAACAAAAAAGTGTGCGGGGTAATTTATTGTGGAAGCGATTATAGGAAAGCTAATCGACCAATTAAATAGTAGCGTGTTTGTTTTATTGGCTATTTTGGTGGTCATTGGCTGGGGCATTCATAAAATTTCTTATCTTATAGGGGTGTGGTCAACCAAATTTAAGCATCATGACGATAAGATAGTAAAAGTAGAAGGCCTTGCCGATAAAGTAGTTAAAATGGAAACAAAAATTGACCTTATTTATGAAAATACATTGGGGCCCAGAAGGACGGTAGCGGCGCATAGCCCTATAGGCTTGACCGATGTTGGCAGGGAAATAGCAGAGAAAATACAAGCACAAACCATATTGGGAAAATATGCCTCTAGGTTGACCAAGGAGGTTGAAGCAGAAAGTCCGAAGAATGCATACGATATCCAAATGGCATCCATGAAAGTAGTGAAGGGTCAGATGGTAACCATGCTTAATGAGCCAGAACTGGCCACTGTGAAACAAGAGGCATACAATCGTGGCCTTCTAGTTGAAGATATCATGGCTGTGTTTGGAGTTTTATTGCGGGATCGTGTATTGAGCCTGAAGGGCTTGCCTATCTCTGATGTTGATAAACACGCCCCGGCCGAACAGAAACCCTAAACCAGATTTAATATTTCCTCAATAGTCCAAACATGGTCAGCGATACCAGCTTCCATTGCAGGGGGTACTCTTAGGGTCTTATGAATCCGTGCAAAATTGTAAAACATGAAATACAAAGAAAGTGCATGGATATGATTCTCGATTTTCTTCGAGAATGCGTTGGTTAAACGGGTAAAACGCCTCATGCCCATGCACATATTCAGGTTTTGCCGCTCTACATAGCTGGTAGAGACCTGTTTCATATCGGGTTTTCCCTTGATCGTGACCTTAGAAGCCCCCAAACACTTTGCCGGGCTGTATTTTGTGTCTTCCCGCTCAACACCATAGATTTTCTGCAACTGAGCAAAATCCACTTCCGAACCAAAGGCCCCTTCAACTGCATCGAGGTACATTTTATGGCCGTCACTGGTAAGCTGAACGCGATTGGAAAGGCGGCTCGCTAAATCCGCTATAAAAGGTTTTGCATCTTCGATATTCCGATTTCCGACTCTCCATGAAGGGACGAGCTTAGAGTCCGCACAAATTGCCGTGAACGTCCAGACATCCCCAAAGCCAAACTCCCCTTCATGCGCTGCGGGTACATTTTTATCCTTGCAGTAGCAAAAGCTCCAGATCTCATCAACTTGAATGCGTTTGCAGGGAAGATTGCGAAATACCTTATCCTGATATTCAGAACAAGCGTTTCCAGCATCTATAAGCAACTTTACTACCGTGTTAAAGGATACATCCATAATCCGGGCTATGGAGCGCATGGACGAACCTTCACAAAGCATCTGGAGAATTTGAACGCGCTTTTTAGTATCTAACTTGTTCATGATTCTAGTATATGAACTTTTTGCTTGAGTGCCAAGCATTATTTGCAATTTGAAAAGAACGGCAGACAATTTTAGATCATCTGCCGTTCTTTCACCCAATTATCGCCTTAAGACTATCGGCGGTTTGGGCTTAGGAAAAGTAGGCCCTTTGCGCTTAGCTCGCTTAGCCATTGCGCACCTCCTTTAGGACCTTGACTTTAGGAAGTGTAACAAGTGTAGTATTTGAATCAACGGTAACACTTGTTACACGGCCTTCCATCAAGGCCCATGTATTTTAAAAAGGCGTATCGATAGCTCGAACTACCGATACGCTTTTTTAATTCCTGTTCGCCAATAGCGAATCCTCCTTTTGTTCATCAGGTTTCTTTAGACCGAGCATCCCGTATTTAATCCCATTAGGGCCATCAATACGGTCTATCTTGGGATTACTTCTTTTCCAAAGCTTCGGAACCGCAGTCAGGACCATCATCTTGAAATTACCAGAAGTGCTTTTTTCCTCATAGCCCCGCCTGGACAGCTCTTCCGCTATTTCAGCCGTTGAGAGCCACTCTCGCCGTTCTTCTAAAAGGCCGACTATGGCATCGGACAAAGAGGGTTCTCCACTTTTAGGCGCACTGGCCTTTATAGCCACGGCTGCCATAGTTACCCCAGCCATTTGCTCCAATTCCTCGATATACCGGATTTTGTTTTCTATTTCTTCAACCTTTTGCCGGTATAGGTCGCGTTCGGCGTGCAATTTTTTCTTAAGCTCATCCGTATTTATAACAGGCATCCCTTTTTCTCCCTTCCGGCCTTTTCGGCCAAAGTTATTACAAACCGCCTAAGAGGCGTTTGTCTATTTAAGCACACAACTTATTAGGCGGTCAAGGGGAAGTTGGGTGATTTTAGAAAAAAAGAGAAAATTTTACCAATGAGCATAATTGAGCAACTGCCATTAGGGATTGAACCAAAATCCTTTGTACATATTCTGAACAGAAGGAAAGGAAGCGATAGCTGAAAAAACCTATTAAGAAGTCTTTTTACTCCAGCGTGACTGTGCGGCCTTCTGGGCAATCTCTTTTCTTTTTTCGGAGGAGAGTTTGACGGCTCTAGACTTGCCACCTTTTAAGCCACCCTTTCGGGCGTAATCCTTCAGATCGGGCTTTTCCTCAATCTCGCCAGTGGCAATCTTGGCGACCTTGATAGCACAGCCGATTGCATCGGCAGGTCTCTTTTGTCCTTGCGGGCCTTTTGGCATACTTCTATTATGGCATAGGGGATTTTTTGAATCTAGCGGTGGCAGAATCAAAGTGATGCACTACCGGGAAGAAGGGTCTCTGGTTTCCAGGTGGCGGATTGAGGTACAATAGGAAAAATGTCCGTTTTTGGGCGGGGGGCGTCTTATGGAATGCAGGGTTTGCCGCGCGGAAGTGCGCGCAGTTTTCGGCTGAAAGGCCGTAAGGCTTCGCTGCACGGGATGCGGCAGGGTCTTCGAACTCAGGGACTACCTGGAGGAGATCGATGAGCCCCTCTGGGAGGAGATCTCACGCCGTCCCGCGGACAGGGCCTGAAGGCATGACGCCTGCGGCCGCCAAACGAAGGCTTCCCGGATGATTGAAGGCGAGCTGAAGAAACTCGGGGACCTTTACGCCCGCATGGACCTGGAGTACGAAAAGGTCTCCGCCGTCTATGGCCTTACCTGCCGCGGTTGCGACGAAAACTGCTGCAGCCAGAGGTTCCATCACCATACGGTCGCCGAATACCTGTATCTTCTGGAAGGGCTCAAGGCCGCCCCGGCCGAACTGAAACGGACCATTGTCAGGCGGGCGCGGATCGTGGTTGAAAGCTATGTCCACGAGCTTCAGGCCGGCGAGATATTCAAGCTCATGTGCCCGGCGAACTTTGACGGGAAGTGCGCCCTTTACCACTGGCGGCCGATGATATGCAGGCTCCACGGCCTGCCCCATTTCTTCATCATGCCCGATGGCGTCAGGAAGACGGCCGGGGGGTGCCACAGGGTGAAGGGCGAGTCGACGGCCAGCCTGGACCGAACGCCCTTCTATACGGAGCTTGCCCTGATAGAGAAGGCCCTCAGGGAGCAGCTCGGCTTCAAGGAAAGGTTTAGGAAGACCACTGCCCAGATGATAATGGATATGTCCCTGGAGCTGGACTTCGATGAGATTTAGGGGTTTTGCCCGATGAGCGGCAAGTCGACGATACTCGTGGTCGAGGACGAAAGAAAGATTTCCGACATAGTCAAGCTCTACCTGGAGCGCGAGGGTTTCAGGCCCCTCATGGCGGGCTCCGCCGAAGAGGCGCTGCGGCACCTGAAGCAGAACCCCGACCTGGTGGTGCTGGACCTCATGCTGCCCGGCCTCCAGGGGGAGGACCTCTGCGCGATGATAAGGCAGAACTCCGATATCCCGGTGATAATGCTCACGGCGAAGACCGGGGAGGACGACATAATAAAGGGCCTCAGCCTCGGCGCGGACGATTACGTGACCAAACCTTTCAGCCCTGGGGAGCTCCTTGCGCGCATAAAGGCCCAGCTGCGGAGGCACAAGAGACCCTACACGAGGATGTCTTTCAACAGGGGCGCTCTGGTGATAGACGTCCTTAAACGCGAGGTCATCAGGGACGGCGAGCCGCTGACGCTCACCCCCTCGGAGTTCGGCATACTCGTCTCCCTCTCCGAGAGGCCGGGCCGGGTGCTGTCGCGCCTCCAGCTTGTGAATATGGTGCAGGGATACGATTTCGAGGGCTACGAGCGCACCATAGACGCCCACGTCAAAAACCTGCGCCAGAAGATAGAAGACGACCCCAAAAACCCGATCTTCATAAAGACCATCTACGGAGTGGGCTACAAGTTCATAGGCGTAAAGGATGAGGAGTAAGCTTTTTTTTGCCTTTTTCCTCGTCATAGCGCTGGCCCTCTTTTCAAACTTCTTTTTCGGCGAAAAGATCATGAGCGACTTCGCGGCCTATGAGAAAGGCACCAGGGAAGACCATATCTACTGGCTGCTGGACTCGGTCGAAAACGGCTACAGGTATGATGAGGGCCGCTGGAACATGAAGACCCTCGACGATTCCCTCCAATGGGCCGCGATGCTGCGGCTGGACTGCCGGGTGGAGGACAAATCGGGCAGGCTGATAGCCAGCTCCAGCCAGGTGGTCTCCCGTCTTTCCGAGGAGATGCAGAGGAAGATGCAGATAATGGGCCTCTCCGGCGAGGGCCCCTATGAGCGCTATCCTCTTTTCCGCATGGGCCGCCAGATAGGGTTTCTTGCCGTAAGGGACATTCAGACGGGAAACTCCGTGGTCAGAAGGAAGGAGCGCGCCTTCAAGGAAAGGGGGCGCCAATTCTTAATCCTGTCTTTTGCGATAGCCGGCGGAGGGGCGCTGTTTCTTGCGGTCGTGTTCAGCCAGTTTTTATCGAGGCCGGTCAGGGAGCTGAAGGACGCCTCCGAGGCCCTGGCCAGGGGCAATCTCACCGTGCGGCTGGGCGGCACGGGCCCGGATGAGATAGGCAGGCTCAAGGCCGCCTTTAACGCCATGGCCGAGGCCCTTCAGAGGGAGGATTCCCTGAGAAAACAGCTCACCGCGAACGTGGCGCACGAGCTGAGGACCCCGCTTGCCATAATGAAGGCCAATATAGAAGCGATGCTCGACGGCGTCATAGAGGCCGACCGCCAGGGGCTTGAAGCGCTCCGGGCGGAGCTCGATTCGCTGACGCGCCTTATCGGCGGCATAGAGGACCTGACCAAGGCCGAGGCCAGTTTTTTCAAGAAAAACCCGCCCGAGGAGGTGCTCCTCCGGGAGTTCCTCGAAGGCATCGTACTGGGCATGATGCCGCTTTTCACGGACAGGGGGCTTGCGCTCGAACTTGCCCCGGAGCGGGAATTTGCCGTCTTCACCGAGCCCGAGAAACTGGAAAAAGTGCTCAGAAACCTCTTGGTAAACGCGAGAAACCACACCCGGCAGGGCGGCGTGGCGCTGCGCTACGGGAGGGAAGGGGCCATGTTTTACGTGGAGGTGGAAGATACGGGCGAAGGGATGTCCCCGGACGATCTCGATCGCATCTTCGACAGGTTTTACAAGGGCAAGGATTCGAAGGGGTTCGGGCTCGGGCTTGCCATAGCCAGGCAGCTCGTCGAGATCATGGGCGGCAATATAAGCGTGAAGAGCGCGCCTGGGGAAGGCTCGGTCTTCAGGGTCTCCCTGCCGTCCAGGGCGCAAGTCGAGCGGTAAAGAAAGTCACCCTCTCCCAACCCTCTCCCTGACAGGGAGAGGGTTTAACTTTAAAAATTTGCAATTCCCTAATCACCCCCTGGATGAAAGCTCCCTAAGGGCCTGGGCCAGGGCGGAAAGCAGCATCTCTTCAGTGGCGAAATCCGCGGGATAAAGGGGCCTTCCGAACCTCACTTCAATACCCACCGGGCGTATCATCTTCGCCCCGCGCGGCAGCGCCCTCGCCGCCCCCTCTATCCAGGCCGGCACAATGGGGACTTTGGCGCGGGCGGCCATCGCCGCAATCCCCGGCTTAAGCTCCATCAGCTTGCCGTCCAATGACCTGCCCCCCTCCGGGAAGACGCATAGCGCGTAGCCTTCCTTAAGCGCCTCCGCCCCCTTCCTGAGGGCGCTGCCAAGCAGCAGCTCCCGGTTTATCGGTATGACATGGAGGATTTTCAAAGCGCGGGAAACGGGCCCCCTGAAATATTTTTCCCATCCCAGAAAGAATATGGACCTTACCGCCGGGCGTGGCAGAAGGGCCGCGATGAGAAATCCGTCCAGAAGGCTCGAATGGTTCGGGGCAAGGATGAAGGGAGGAGGCGGGATGTGCTCCGCCCCGCTTCTTTTCGCCCTGAAGAGTATTTTTACAAGGAGCTTTATCTTGAGGAGCAAACACATGCTGGCCGCCCTCTCCGGCAGGCTGAACGAGATTTTACCCTCGCTTACCGCCTCCGGCCCCGTCTCAATAAGCGGGGCCGGGGCTTGCACCCCTGTGAGACGCTTCATCTTTTCCAGAAGCTCGCCTGCGCTCTGGACATCGATCAGGAAATCCTCGGGAAGGGTGAGATGACTTTCCTCAGTCAGCCCGAACTCCTCTTCGAGCGCGCTTAAAAGCTGAATCCTCTTCAGGGAATCCAGCCCGAGGTCGAGCTCCAGGTTGTCGCCGGCTGAGACTGGCACAGGCCGCCCGATGGCCGCGGCGAGCGCCTGCGCGACCTTCCTGCCCGAGCCGTCCAAAAACTCGGGGCCGCTCTCCTTCCGCCCTCCGGGCGCCGTTAGAAGCTCCCCGAGCCTGTATCTTTTTATCTTCCCAAGCGGCGTCTTGGGCAGAGGGTTTGGCGTGAGCGTGAAACCTTTCAGGCGCATGTAGGTGGGGATGTCCTGGCCCAGACGCATAAGCTCCCATCTGATCTCTTCCCTGAGGTTCGAGATCCCCTGTTGCCTGGCGTAATCGAAATCGGGCACGATAACGCCCTTCAGCGCGCCCTCCGACTCATAAACGGCCATCTCCTTTATGAACGGGCTTCCCCCGTAGAGTTTTTCCACATCTTCGGGATAGATATTCTTGCCTGAGGACAGCACGACGATCTCTTTTTTGCGCCCGGTGATATAGAGGTAGTCCTCCTTGTCCAGCCAGCCGGTGTCGCCCGTGTGGAACCATCCATTTTCAATCGCGCGCGCGGTCTCCTCCGGCTTCTGCCAGTATCCCTTCATCAGCATCGGGCCGCGGACGAGCACCTCTCCTTCCTTCTGGTTTCTTTGGGCCTTCTGGTTTCTTTGGGCCTCTATCTTCACCTCGGCCGCCGGAATGGGTTTTCCCGCAGAGCCCGGCTTTCTCTTTTTGACCGGATTGAAGGTGACAACCGGGGAGGTCTCCGTCAGGCCGTAGCCCTCCACGACCGTGAAGCCCATGGCCTCAAGGTCCCGCATGGTTTTTGGGGCGAGCTTCGCGCCGCCGGAGGCCAGCAGCCGCAGACTGCCGCCAAAGGCGCTGTGCGCCTTGCTGAAGACCGCACGGCCAAGGTTTATGCCGGTTTTTTCCCTGACGAGCCCGCATAAGGCAATTAGGGGAACGGCGAAGGGCGGGATTTTCTTTTTGAGCGTGCCCAGGAGAAGCTCAAGCATCTGGGGCACCGCTACGATGACCGTCACATTGCGCTCTCTGACGGTGCGCGCAAGCTCCTTCATCGAGGGCAGAAGCGTTACGCTGGCCCCGATCAGAAAGGGCGCCAGAAGACCGGCCATGAGCGGGTAGGCGTGATAATAGGGGAGGGCCGCAAGCAGGTTCTCGTTTTCGTCGATTATCTTCGCCCCGGCCACCCCCGCCACGTCCGAAAGCAGATTGCCGTGCGTGAGCATGACCCCCTTCTGCATGCCGGTGGTGCCGGAGGTGTAGAGGATTACGGCGGTGTCCTGCCCGCCCGAAGACCCGTAATCGACGCCCCGGCCCCCCCCGGCACCCGGTTGGAATCCCGGGCCGCCCTCTATCGTTTCGGGAGTTTCGGGGCGGGGGGGTGAGGTGATATCTTTAAACTCGGGCGAGTCCAGATCGAATGTCTTTGCGCCAGGGGCGAGGCCGGAGAGATGTCTTGTCCGGCCGTTTACAAAAACGGCCTCCGGCCGGCAGTCCGCAAAAATGGCCTTCAGCTCGGCCTCCGGGGCGGCCTCGTTAAGCGGCACCGCGACGGCGCCCGAAAGGAGCGTGCCGACGAAGGCAAGGCACCAGTAAAGGCCCGAGTCCTCAAGGGATGAGGTGGCCAGTATCGCCACCCTGGCGCCGGGCGAGACCCTGGGCCGCACCCGCCCCGCCACCGCCTCCGCGCGTTTTATGAACTCTCCGTAGGAGAGGGATTCGGCAACGCCGTTTGTCTCGTAGTAAAAGAAGGTCTTCGCCTTATATTTGCTTGCGGCCCGAAGAAAGCCCTGGGCCAGGTTTTTGTTTTCATTCATTGCAGTACGCGCCGCCTAATGCCTTCAGGGCAGTCCCGTGGATTTCGGGATTGGCCGAGGCCAGCAGCGACGCCCCCCTCTGCATCCCTATCTTTTCGCCATCGATGGCATTGCCTTCCATATCGGTAAAGAGCCCGCCTGCCTCCTTCACAAGCAGAAAGCCCGCGGCGTAATCGAAACTCCTGGAAGCCCCGGGGCTCACAAGCAGGCTTGCCGCGCCCGAGGCCAGCAGCGCCAGGTCCAGGGCGATGGAGCCAAGACATCTTGTCTTGTTTGCGCCTTCGAGCAGGGGCAGTATCCGCCGCAGATGCGTCGAGGGCGTGCTGGCCTCGAAGAGGGCGAGTTTCAGCTCCCCCCCGCGCTGGCAATGTATCCGCCGCCCGTTTTGAAATGCGCCTTGTCCCTTCTCCGCCCAGAATTCATCGCCGGTGACGAGGTTTATCACATAGCCGATCTCCACGGCTGCCAGCTCGCCGCCGCGGCAGACGGCTATCGAGGCGCCAAACAGGGGGATGCCGGCGACCGCGTTTTTGCTGCCGTCCACGGGGTCTATGGCCACAACCAGGCCCTCCCCTTCCCCTTCCATTTCAAGGAGGCCGGCCTCTTCGCTTACGATGTGAAACCGCTGCCCCAGGCCGCGGAGCCCCGCCAGTATTATCTCCTCGGAGAGCCTGTCGACGGGGAACATCCGGTCCCCGCCCGCCCCCCGCTCAAGCGGGCGCTGCCCCTTCACCCGGGTGTCCTTTACCCTCTCAAAGACTTGCCTGCCTATGCGCCTGATATCTTTGGTTTTCATCTAGATTATTTTACGAAAATACCGCGGCCGCCACAACACGAAAAGAAGCGGGGCATCATGATTTTTGCCGGGCGTCCGGGTATAATAGCCGGGGGGTGCTCCGCTTTTTTCAAAGGGCTGAAACTTGAAGGCAGATTTTAAAAGGTCCACCAAGCGCCTTTCGGCCTTTGATATTGTCTTTTTTGCGGTGCTCGTTTTGAGCGCTGCGGGCAAGGTGTCGGCCGCCCTCCATCTGGCAATCAACAGCGATAACAGCCTGCCCGCGCTCGTTTATTACGACCTTGTCAAGGACCACAATTTTACCCTGCGTCTCTGGAATTTCGCCGTGAACTCCTTCTTGTTTACGGACTTGCCTGTATATCTGGCCCTCGGGCCCGTCCTCGGCATGGGCGCGCTTACCCTTAAAATCGGCGCCCTCATATTGTTTGCATTGAGCATAATCCTGATGTCCTGTGTCGCGTACCGGATTTTTGATGCGAGGACGGCATTGTATTGCGCCGGTTTTTTTTTGGCGGCCTCGCCATTTTTTTCTTCGTTTGCGCTGAGGTCTTTCGAGGGCTCCCGCGTCGGGACGATAATCTTTTCACTTGCCGCATATCTCGCGGTCGATTCGATGATCAGGGCGAAGGGGCGCGCACGGGGCTGGAGGGGGGCCGTTTTCCCTTTGTCCGTGGTCTTCATGGCGACATCGCTGGCCGTTTTCTCCGACCCCTATGCCCTGCTGTTTGTCGCCGCGGGGGCGGCCGCATATCTTGGCATGAGGGTCTTCAGGAGCAGCAGGCTGCTTGACAGGGGCGTGGAGGCCGCCCTGATTGTCACGGTGGCGGCGGCGTTGATGACGGTAAAGCTGTTGTATGCCGCGGCCGGCTCGCTCGATATCACGTTTTTAAGACATCTCGTCCCCTTTGGTTTTACGGACGCGAAAGATGTGTCCGGACATTTCCTCTATTATTGCCGGCTGTGCGCCGGGCTTTTCAACATGGACGCGCTCGAAAAGGGCCTCCCCTGGTACGAGACGGCGCTGCGGGCCTCAAACGCCCTGCTCTTCGCTGCGGTATCCGCCGGCGCAATCATTTTGACCATGAAAGAGAAGGATGACCGCAAGGGGTTTGCCCTCCTGTTTTTCTGCGGCGTCTGGGTCCTGGCGAGCCTTGCCTTCATATTCAAGCAGGAGGTCGTCCTGGATATGCAGCAGGCCAGATACCTTGCGCCTCTGCTCTACCCGGTTTCCATTTTTTTCGCCCTTTGCGTTGGCGGGGGTGGCGGGGAGGGCCGCCTCCCATGGAAATGCCGGGCCCTCATTCTTGCGCTTTTCTTTTTGTCCGCCCTCTATAGCGCCGGCACGGGTTTCCAGCAAAAACCGGGCTATAAACCGGATGAGGCCCGGATAAGATTATCGCGGTTTCTCGAACAAAACGGGCTTTCCCACGGGTACGCCGATTACTGGAACGCCGATGTCCTTACGCTGTTTTCCAATGACGCAGTCAAGGTGAGGTCGCTTTCATACAAGGCAAAATCAAATGAGTTTAAACTTTATGTCCTGAACGCGAAACTGGACTGGTACAAGCCGTCCCGTTACGAAGGCCGCACGTTTCTGATAGTGGCCAAATCCGGCCAGTCCTCCGATTTTGACAGGCTCTATTCGGCCCGGGAGACCATAACCCGGTTTTTCGGAAGGCCGGAGGAGGTCTTACAGTTCGAGGACAAATATATCTACGTTTGGCCGCATAATATCGTGGTAAAATTCTGGCCGTCCCCGCCCCCGGAAAAATCAGATGCAAGACATGCAAAAGGGGCCCCGGAAGGTTTAAAATAAAACATAAGTAAAAAAAGCCATATGCAAATGGACATCGGGGCACTGGAAAATATATACCTTCTGAACCTCGGGGTCACGCGCCGCGAGCGGGTGCTTGTCTTCACCGACAAGGTTTCACCCAAAAAAGAAGGGCCGCTTCCGCCCTTGGAGCTTGAAAGGAGGGCCGGCCTGCTCGAGATAGGCCGCGCCGCGGCCCTGGCCGGGCGCGGTCTTGCAAAGGAGATAATCTACAGGCAGTACGCGGCGACCGGGGCCCCCGCCGTCGAGCCGCCAAAAACCCTCTGGGCGGCCGCCTTCGGCGCGGGATGCGTGGCCGCGCTCTCTTCGAAAGGGCTTTTAAAGGAGATAATCAATAAAAGGGTTTCCGCGGAGGGACTCGGCGAGGCCGGCAGGATCATCAGGAGGCACAAGAGAGACGCGGTCGATGCGGTCATGGCCCTCTCCAATTATTCCACCACGCACACCATCTTCAGAAAACTCCTCACCGGAGCGGGTGCGCGCTATGCCAGCATGCCGCTTTTTGACGCGGGGATGCTCTCCGGCCCGATGAGCGTGGATTACAGGGAGCTTAAAAGGCTCACTTCCGCTGTCGCAAGGGCAATCCGGGGGGCCGACTGGCTTGAGATCACCGCCGGCAACGGCACCAGACTCCTGCTCAGGAAGGGCGGCAGGAGGGCGAGGCAGGACAACGGGGATTACAGAAAACCAGGGGCCGCGGGCAATCTGCCGGCCGGTGAGGTCTATCTCGCGCCGCTTGAGGGGACGGCCAGTGGCAGACTCGTCCTGGAATGGGCGCCCACCAGAAAGCTGAAATCCCCGGTGACGCTTTTAGTAAGCCGGGGCGTTGTGACGGAAGTGCTCGGGAAAGAGCCCTTTGCGGAGGAGCTGCGGGGCAGGCTGGCTGCGTGCCCGGAGTGCGCCAATATCGCGGAGCTTGGGATAGGCACAAACAAGCTGGCCAAAAGACCGGACAATATCCTGGAGTCCGAGAAGATACTCGGCACGGTCCACGTGGCGCTCGGCGACAACCACACGTTTGGGGGCCGTGTGAAGGCCCCTTTCCACCAGGACTTTGTTTTTTTTCGCCCTACGCTCACGGCAATCGCCGGCGGCAAAAAGGGCGTGATAATGAGGAAAGGCATATGGATGGCGGGCGTATTGCCCCCGCCCCGGAAAACAAGTTTTCCGGGGACCCCTGTATCGGATAAAAATGTATCGGATAAAAACTTGCCGGCGGGGTCAGGCGGGGGACCATGAGAGGGAAGGGGAAACTTGTCTGAACCCATTGTTGTATTCATAACGGCGGCGAATGAGGAAGAGGCCGCCCGGATTGCCGGGGCGCTGGTGGGCGAATCCCTGGCAGGTTGCGTAAACATCATACGGACAATAAGGTCCATATATTCGTGGCAGGGCAGGGTCGAGGACGAGACGGAGAGCCTGCTTATAGCAAAGACGAGGAGAGAGCTTTTTGAGAGGCTCTGCCGGAGGGTAAAGGAACTCCACAGTTATCAGGTGCCGGAGGTGATCGCCTTGCCCATAGCCGACGGGCTGCCCGAATATATTTCCTGGCTTGAGGATGTCACAAGAGGCGCAGGGGCCTGAAGAGAAGGGGTTTGCAGTAAAAAACGCAGGGGAGGCCCGCGCGCTTCAGCGGGTCCTGGCGGGCAGGATAAAGATTGTCCCCCTCGGGAAAAAACCCCGGTTTGTGGCCGGGGCGGATGCCGCATTCCTGGATGACCAGGTGCTTGCCGTGGCCTGTCTCTTTACCTATCCGGAGATGGAGCTCATCGATATTAAAACAGTGGTAATGAAAGTGACATTCCCCTATATCCCCGGCCTGCTTGGGTTCCGCGAGGGCCCGGCGGTTGTCCGGGCGGTAAGGGGACTTATGCAAAAACCCGATCTGCTTTTCATAGACGGGCAGGGAGTCGCGCACCCGGCGAAGATGGGGATTGCCTCCCATGCCGGCCTCCTGCTGGACATACCCACTATCGGGTGCGCCAAATCGAGGCTTGTAGGCGACTACGCCGAACCCGGCAGAAAAAGGGGGCAGAGGTCGCCGCTTTTTCATAAAGGGGAACTGGCGGGGACCGTCCTCAGGACGAAGGACGGCGTAAGGCCGGTGTTCATCTCGCCGGGCCACAGGATAGATTTTGAGGGTTCGGTGGAGATGGCGCTTTCGTGCGGCAGGGGTTTTCGAATACCCGAGCCCACGAGGGTGGCCGATATGGAAACAAAAAGACTTAAGAAGGCCATGGAAGAGAAAAAAAGACAGAGATACACGGAAGCCGTTTGCAAGAAGCACTGCTCCTATTACAGGCCGGAGAAGTCGGCCCGCAAATGCGGGGCTTACCTTTTCCTCTCCGGCGTCCTGACTGCGGGAGAGATAGAAGGCGTGGGGCCGGCGGAAAGGGCCGCGTTTGATCAGGATCAGGTCATAAGAGGGCTTGCCTGCGGCAGGTGCCAATTCCTGACGACCTGGTGCCCATACAGGACGGCAGGCCCGTCAAAGGGGAAACCCTGCGGAGGATACCTGGTCATCGAACGGCTCCTCAGCAGGTGAGGTGAAGGGCCGCTACTGCCCTTTTGCCCCTTTCCCACTGCCGGTTAAAGAGTTTAACGGCCTCGCTCGTTTTAAGGGCGTGCACCTCCACGCCCTTTTCACGAAGGGCATCCAGCACCCTTCCCGACACCTGCATGACCCCGTCATGGCCGGTGCCGATTATAAGGACATCGGGAGGGTCTGTCAGGATGGCGGAGATGTCCTCGGGCTGCAGCAGGTGTCCTTCCCTGCGCCACCAGGACGCCTCTACCCTGTCGGGGTAGATTATCAGGTCCCCGGTGTAGGCCTTTCCGTCTACCGTTATCTTGCCGAATGTGTATCCCGTTATCTCCATAGCCAAATTCTAGCGCATATGCGCCGGATATGAAACGGGGATTCGGGAGAGGGGCGGGTTGAGGGAGGCGGCGGTGGGCCGCGGCAAGGGCCTTATAGAAAGCGTTTCAGGGCATCCGGGGAGAAGAGATTTTCAGCGGCCCCCGGCGGCAGCACCCTGTCGGCCAATCGCAGCATGTCCAGTACTGTAAAGGGTTTTATCATCACGCCGGCCGCCCCGTGCCTTGAAATCAGGCGGTCCGCGTCTTCCCGGTGGGTCAGCATCACGATTGATTTCGTTTTTGGGGATTTCGCGTCCGGACGGCATCTGCCGACCGCCTCCAGCAGCTCGGCCGTCCCCATGTCCGGGAGATACTCGTTTATGAACACGAGGTCATAGCGCCTCTTTGAAAGCTCGCTTATCGCATCCCCTCCCGAAGCCGTCATCCTGAGAGAATGCCGCCTCTCGAAGATGCGGGAGAAATAATGATGGATAAAAAGGTTCTCCGCAGCCAAGAGTATGGAGAAAACCCCCTCCCGTTTCATGCCCCTTGCCCCTCCTGCATGCGCCCGCTTTTAAGTGCAACTATTGATTCCTGCATAATTAATGTCCTAAATTCCCCCACCCTTCACCCCACCCCTCTCCTGTTGGGTGAGGGGTAGAGTTAACAGGACATTATTTATACATTCTTCAATAATATACAACTCATACGATAAAAATGCAATTGTAGGTAGCGAAGGGGGCGGAAAGCGGAGAGGCCATGACCGTGGCCATGGCCTCTCTACGGGAACAGCGGCGCCCGAAAATTCAACCGGGGCGCCCCGAAAATTCAAGGCTATGTGACGAAGCCCGCCTTATGTGACGAAGATAGCGGCCCTCTTCAGCATGACCTCGTTAAGGTCTCCCGGGAGTCTGTGGTGTTTGGCTCGTCTGCTTCACTTCCATGCCTTCATCCCTCCGGAGAGCCTCTGTTCAGCGGCCTGCCAGTCGATGTTCCGGCCGAAGGCCTCGATGTAGTCTTTCCGGTTCAGGCCGTAGTCGAGCATGAAGGCGTGCTCCCAGACGTCCATTATCAGCAGCAGCTGGCAGCTCGAGGGATGGCTGACGTGGTGCTCGCCTATCCAAAAATTCATGAGCCGGTTGGCGTTCGGGTCCAGGTAGAGGGCGGCCCAGCCGACCCCTCTTATCATACCCGTGGCCTTGAAGGATTTATGCCAGGAATCGAAGCTGCCAAAATCCTCCGATATCTTCTTCGCCAGTGCCCCGTTTTTGTCGATCTTTCCGTCGCCCCCCAGGGACTCGAAGTAATACTCGTGCATGCGCATGCCGTTCCACTCGAAGCCGAGCCTCCTGTTTAGCTCGGCGAATTTGGGGTCGGCCCCGTCCGGCGGCAGCTCCGCTATCTGCTCCAGGAGCTTGTTTGAGTTGCTGACATAGCCCTGGTAGAGTTTGAAGTGGTTGTTTAAAAGCCCCTCGGACAATCCTTCCATCCCGATGAGTTCCGAATAGTCCTTTGCCTGGTACGCCATCGTTTTTACAGGCATACTGCGTTACCTCCTTGAGTTGAAATTGATTTTTTCGTCCGGCCCCATCATACTACCCGGACCAGCAGTTTTTCCAGCTCCTTCATCGCCTGCCCGTAATCGGGCTCGTCGGTCTGCTCCTGCACGATCTGGAAATACCTGATGGTCTCGTCCCGGTCGATGATTATGACCGAGCGGGCCAGCAGCCTCGTCTCATCCATCAAAAGCCCGTAGGTCTTGCCGAAGGAGGCGTCCCTGTGGTCGGACAAGACGACGGTCCGCTCTATCGACTCCTCCTTTATGAACCGGGCGATGGCAAACGGCAGGTCCATGCTTATATTGAGCACGGCGACGTCCTGGCCGAGTTTTGCCGCCTCCTCGTTGAACCTCACGAGCTGTTTGTGGCAGACGGGGGTGTCCACGGACAAGACCACGCTGATGACCTTGACCTTCCCCCTGAAATCCCCGAGGGAGACCTCGTTTAAATTCTGGTTGAGCGCGTGGAAATCAGGGGCCTTTTGTCCGACCTCCGGCATGCGTCCCGAGAGTTTTACGGGATTGCCTTTGAACGTGATATTTTCTTTTGCCATCCAAAACTCCTCTCAAGGTTTTTTTTGTTTTTTGTCCGCCCTTTCGTCCTTAGACCCTCTTCTGGAACTCGTGTTCCGGCCAGAAATTCCTCTCGGCCAGGGCGCTTATGATGTTTTTCCTCGCGATTATCCCCACGAGCTTCCGGCCCTTGTCGTCCTTCACGACGGGCAGGATGGAGAGTTTCTCCTTGTACATGATCTCCAGGACCTTGTCGACGGGCGTGTCCTGGGAGACGCAGCGCGGCTCGTTGCAGACGCCCTCGTGCTCCATGTGGCCGCAGCCCATGATGCTCTCCGCGCTGAATTCGTGGACTGTGCGGTTGTTCATGAGTGCGTCGAAGACGTCGTACTCCGTGACGATGCCCACTACCTGGTCCTCCTCGTTGACGACGGGAAGGCCCGGATAGGAAGACAGGAGCTTGTTCACCATCGAGTGGCCCGGCTCCTTCTGGGGCAGGCTCAACCTTGGGTGCATGATGTCTTTGGCCGTCATTGCAGTCATTATTGTCTCCTCCCTTGTCCGTGATTTCATCGCAGTCAGGATTCTATCGGCGATAGCGGGGTCTAAAATAGGTTTTTCTCATAATGCATCTCTATGATTATTTAACGCTATCACATCCGGGGCCGATGTCAAGTCGATGCCAAGCTCCCCGTGTTATCATTGGATAGAGGGGTTTTTTATGGATAGCGAGCGTATTGCCCGCGGACAAAAATTTGCCGCGGGGTCAAGCGGGCGAATGTGATGAAAAAAATTCCTTGCATTAGATTCCCTGCGGCTTGGGGACCAGTCCCCTTGACGCAGGGAAGGTCAATTTTATAGGCTCGAAAGGCGGGGGTGGGACACAATGGATTCCGCGAACAGGCAAAAGGTCGTGGAGTATCTGCTTGCCGGGGATTTCAAGGGGCTTCTCGCGGAGGGTGAAAAGAGCAGGGGACTTTTGAGGCTCCTCATATCGCTTACCTATGATAAAGGCCAGCTTGTCTGCTGGAGGGCCATAGAGGCCGTGGGGCTGCTTGCGGCCGGCATGAGGCAGGGCCCGGCCCTTGACGCCGTAGACAGGCTCTTTACGATGATGCGGGATGAGTCGGGCGGCAACCCGTGGAGCGCCCCCGAGATGATAGGGGAGATAATAAGGCAAAACCCGGAGGCCTTCTCGCACCTGGTGCCGGTGCTCGTTTCCTTCCACGAGGAGCGGATGTTCGCGCCTGGCATCCTGCGCGCCCTCGCCCTCCTGGCCGCGGCAAGGCCGGAGATCGTCATGCCATACCGGGAGCTGGCCTTTCTCTATCTGCACAGTGAAGAGCCGGTTTTGAGGGCCAACGCCCTGCTCATCATGAAAAATCTCAGGGACGACACCTATGCGCCCTCGATGGCCGTTCTGGCCGGCGATGACTCCGTAATCGATTATTACGACGGGCGGAGCCTGTCCAAAAAAACGGTCGGCCAGATCGCAAGGGAGGCGCTGGAGGCCCTGGGCCAGGGGCGTGACTGAGGGGGGCGCGGAGGGGCGCGGTTGATTTTTTTGGCGGGAAAGAGTTTAATAGTTAAATTCAGGATTATTAAGAAGACTCTAAATTATTAAAATGACTCAATGAGAAGAGCCAGAAACAGCGAATTGCTTTCGGGCAAACAGAAGCAGGACATGCCGCTTTATCCCATCGGGGTGGTCTCCGAGCTTGTAGGAACAACTGACCAGACCCTCAGGCTCTATGAAAAGCACGGTCTGCTGAAACCCTCCAGGCGCAACAAAAACCGTTATTACTCCGAAAACGACATCAAGTGGCTCATGTGCATCCGCGAGCTTATCCACCAGAAGAAGATAAGCATAGAGGGTATAAAGCGCCTGTTGCAGTATGCCCCCTGCTGGGAGATAACCAACTGCACCGAAGAGCGCAAGGCGAGCTGCTCGGCCTATATAGACAAAACGAAACCCTGCTGGGAATTAAACCGCATGATATGCAACCGCGCAACGGGTCGCATCTGCGAGGACTGTGTCGTATATCTGTCGGCCATGAAGCACAAGAAATTAAAATAGCGGGAAATTAAAGCAGCCCTCTGAGCCTTCCCTCGACGTCTCCCCGTATCCTTTCGAGAGCCTCTTCGGAGTCCGCCTCGAACCTGAGCACAAGCGCGGGTTGAGTGTTCGAGGCCCGGACGAGTCCCCAGCCCTCCGGATATCTGATCCTCACCCCGTCTATGTCGATTATGGGATGGTCTTTTCGCATCAGCTCCCTGATGCCCTCCACGACGGCGAACTTCCTGTCGTCCGGGCAATCGATCCGGATTTCGGGTGTGGAGTGCAGCCGGGGCAGGCCGCTCAGGAGCCTTTTTATCGAGTAAGGGGGGCCGTTTCTCTTCAGGGCCTCCATGAGCCGGAGCGACGCGTATATGGCGTCGTCATAGCCGAAATACCTGTCCTTGAAGAAGATATGGCCGCTCATCTCGCCGGCGAGGAGCGCCCCGGATTCCTTCATCTTGCCCTTTATCAGCGAGTGGCCTGTCTTCCACATCACGGGCCTTCCGCCGTGGGCCTCTATATCGTCGTAGAGGCCCTGTGAGCATTTTACCTCCCCGATAATGGTCGCTCCGGGGTGCCGGAGCAGCAGGTCCCTCGCAAAGAGGGCCAGCAGCCTGTCGCCCCAGATTATCTCCCCGTCATTGTCCACGACGCCTATCCTGTCGCCGTCGCCGTCGTAGCCGATGCCGAGGTCGGCCTTTTCGCTTCTGACCGTGCTTATGAGGTCTTTTATGTTTTCAACCACCACGGGGTCCGGGTGATGGTTCGGGAACCTGCCGTCCGGGTCGCAGTAGAGCAGGACGGTTTCGGCCCCGAATTCCTTGAAGAGCGCCGGCGCCACGATGCCGGCCACGCCGTTGCCGGCGTCCAGCACGGCCTTTATGCCGCTAAAGGCCGTGAACTGGCCGCGCATGTACCCGATATAATCGGGGATGATCTCGCTTGTGCCAAGACTCCCGCTGCCCCCGTCGCCCCCAATCCGCCTGCCTTCCTCGATGTAGCGTTTTATCTGCTGTATCTTTTCGCCGTAGATGGTCGCGGTGCCCAGCGAGAGTTTCAGCCCGTTGAACTCCGCCGGGTTGTGGCTTGCGGTTATCATGAGGCCGCCCTGCACGGGGAGCCTGAAAAGGGAAAAATACTGGAGCGGCGTCGGGCATATCCCTATATCCACGACCCCTATGCCGCTTTCAAGGAGCGCCCCGGTCAGCGCCTCAAGCATCGCGGGCGAACTCGTCCTTACGTCCCGCCCGATCGATATCGTCAGCCCCGGCGTCTCCGGAAACTGCTCGCGCAGGCAGACCGCGAAGGCCCTGCCTATCGCGCGGACCGTCTCTTCGGTCAGGTCCACGCCCCAGACCCCGCGTATATCGTACTCTCTGAATATCCGGTCCGGGACTCTCACTTAAGGCGCAGCGGCCCCGCCTCCAGGGCCGGTCTTCGCGGGCGGGCATGTCCTTCCTGCCGGGCTGAAATTGAAATTCGGGTCTATGAGATAGGCCTCGCTGAAATACTCTGCGGCCTCTTTGTATCTGCCCAGCTTGTAGTTGGAGTAGCCAAGCAGGTAGTAAGCGCCGGCCGACGGGGTCTTTTTCACATATTCACCGAGCAGTTTTATCGCCTTCCCGTAGCCGCCATGGGAATAGGCGGCGAGGGCCTCATCGTAAGGGGAGGCCGCAAAGGCCCGCCCCGCCCACCCCGTCCACCCTGCAAGCAAAAGCGCGACAAACGCGGCCATGAGGGCCGGGGCCGATATCGCGTGTCTTTTTTCAGACATGATGTAAAACCCTCCTTTCGGTCCAAAGCGGCACCCTCTCCCTAAGGGAGAGGGTTTCACATTAATCCCTGAGAAAGCAAAAGACCCATTCGGCCTGAACGGCCACCGGGCATCACTGCCGCCGGTCACTCTCCCTCGCGGGGCTGCAGGGGCCTGAAACCTTTTTCGGCGCGGGGTTCGGTCCCCTGGATGAAGTATTCTTTATAATATTCCGGGCCCGCCGCGGGAGCCGGCGAATTGTTCACTATGGCGCCGGTGGCGGAGTCCACCGTGTAAGAGAGGATGCCCTCCGGGGGCTCAAAGGTATCGGAGGGGGACTTCCCAAGGACGTATTTCATGAAATCCACCCATATGGGGCTTGCGGCCTGCGCGCCCGTCTCCCCCTGCCCAAGCGGTTTCATATTGTCGAAGCCCACCCATACGGCGGCCATCAAATCGGGCGTGTAGCCGACGAACCAGGCGTCGCGGAAATCGCTTGTGGTGCCGGTCTTTCCGGCCGCATCGCCCCCGAGCGCCCTGGCATGATACCCCGTGCCGTTTCTTACCACGTCTTCGAGCATGGTGGTCATGAGAAACGCCACCTGGGGGCTTATGACCCTTTGGGTGGAGGGCTCGTTGGCCTCCAGTATCCGTCCCCTGGAGTCGGTTATGTATTTTATTATTATGGGCCTGACCCTTGTGCCGCCGTTACAGTAAGGGGCATAGGCGCACAGGAGGTCTAACGGCGTTATGCTCAGGGTGCCCAGGGCGAGCGTAAGGTCGTGGGGCATCGTCTCCCCGACCCCCATCTGGCGCGCGAAGGCTATGGCGTTTGCGACCCCGATGTGGTCCAGGAGCTTTACTGTGACGACGTTCCTGGAATGGGCCAGAGCGTCCCTGAGGGACGTGGGGCCGTAAAACTTGTGCTCATAGTTCTGGGGGCTCCACTGGCCCCCGGGCCACTGGAATGTCACGGGCGAGTCGTCTATCACGTAGGAGGGCGGTATGCCGTCGTTTATCGCGGCGCCGTAGATGAGCGGCTTGAAGGCGGAGCCGGCCTGCCTCCTGGCGTAGAGGGCGCGGTCGTAATCACTGAGGAGGTAGTCATAGCCCCCCACGAGCGCCCTGACGAAACCCGTTTTCGGGTCTATCGATACAAGCGCCCCCTGGACCGTGGGTTCCTGTTCCAGGGAGACGGAGAGATAACCCCTGGAGGCCGATTTCACCCTGACCAATATGACGTCGCCGGGGCGGAGTATTTTGGCAAGGGTGAAATTCCTGATGGTCCTCGCCTTGTCGCCGGGAAGAAGCAACCTCTGGGCCCACATGGCGTCATGTTTCAGCAGCACGCCCGTGTAGCCGCCGACATCGACCAGGGCCTTCCCCGGCGTTACCTCCAACACGGTCGCCTCGGTGATCTCGGAGCGGGGGGGCATCACCGAGGGGACGCCAGCCCTGGTTTTCAGTGCATTAAAGCGGTCCACGTGCCTCAGGGGCCCGCGCCAGCCCCGCCGCTTGTCAAGCTCCCGGAGCCCTTCCCTAAGCGCCTCCTGGGCCACCACCTGGTAGTCCTTCTGCAAGGTGGTGTAAACCTTCAGGCCGCCGCCGTAGACCTTTTCCGGGCCGTACTTGTCGATAAGGTATTTTTTCACATAATCGATGAAATAGGCGTAGGACTCCGAAGGGGGCCTTACGGAGCTGAGCCTTATGGGCGTCCTGACCGCCTGGCTCATCTGGTCTGCCGTTATATAGCCCTCATGGCGCATCCGTTCGAGCACGAACGTCTGCCGCTCCTTGGCCTTCGCCGGGTTTATGAAAGGCGAGAATTCGGATGGGCCCTTTATGAGGCCCGCTATGAGCGCGCACTCGGGCAGCGTAAGCTGCGAGATGGATTTCCCGAAGTAGAGTTTTGCCGCCTTCTCGACGCCGAAGGCCCCGTGGCCGAAATAGACACGGTTAAGATAAAGCTCCAGTATCTCGTTCTTCGTCAGGTGTTTTTCGATCTTTATGGCCAGGGCGGCCTCCCGCAGCTTTCTCTTCAGTGTCCGCTCGGGGCTGAGAAAGGTGATCTTCGCAAGCTGCTGGGTTATGGTGCTGCCCCCCTCCTTTACCCTGTGGTAATAGAGGTCCGTCAGCGCCGCCCTGATTATGGCTATGTAATCTATCCCACTGTGCTTGTAGAACCGGGAATCCTCCACAGAGACCACCGCGTTTATGAGATTTCGGGGTATCTGCCTGAACGGCACCTGAATGCTTTTGCAGGCGCTGATCTCGGTTACAAGCGTGTCGTCGTCGGCGTATATCTTGGTGCCCGGCAGGTTGCCCTTTTTCAGCTCCTCGATGGAGGGCGCGCCTTTTATGACGCCAAGATATCCCCCAACCGCCGTGCCAGCCACAAGGGGGATTATTATGATCAAGACTATGGCCCAGAGTCTCATCCAACAGGATTATAAAATTTGCGGGAAAACTCTGTCAAAGCCGCATGTCACAAAAAAGGGCCCTTCCCGCCGCCCTTCCCGCCGGATGTCTCCCGCGGTAAGCCTCTAAAAAAAGGGATAAAAATTGCTTACCCTCCGCCCTTGAGATTATAATAAAAGAGTGAAGAAGACCTTTTACGCGGCCGGCCTTTTGTTGGCGGGTTTTATGCTGGGGTGGTTTGTTTTTTCCTATTTCGGCGGCCCCGGTTTTTTCCAGGGCAGGCGGTTCGGGATAGCGCCCGCCGCCAGCATCCACCTGGCGAGGGCCTCAAGCGATTTCACCGGGATAGTGAAGGCCGTTTCGCCCTCGGTCGTGAACATCTCCAGCCAGCGCGTGAGGAGGGAGGGCGACGGCGCGGCCGGGGACAATAATAATGATCCCTTCCCGGATGCCGGGACATGGAGCGAACAGAACCTGGGCTCCGGGGTGATCGTCTCTCCGGAGGGCTACATAATCACCAATTATCACGTGATAGCGGACGCGGACCATATAACGGTAACGCTGCTGGACAACAGGGCCTATGATGCCAACGTCATCGGGGCGGACCCGAAGACGGACCTCGCCCTCCTGAAGATAGACGCCTCGGGGCTGCCCGTGGGGAGATGGGGCAACTCCGATTCGCTTGAGGCGGGCGAGTTCGTGCTGGCGATAGGCAATCCCTTCAGCCTGAGCCACACCGTCACGATGGGCATCATCAGCGCCGTCGGCAGGGCCAACGTGGGCATCGCGGATTACGAGGACTTCATACAGACCGATGCGGCCATAAACCCGGGCAACTCCGGAGGCCCCCTGGTGGATGAAAGGGGAGATGTCATCGGCATAAACACCGCTATTTTTTCGAAGAGCGGCAGCTTCCAGGGCATCGGTTTCGCGGTGCCCAGCAACATGGTGCTGGAGATCATGAAGCAGCTTAAGACGAGGGGCAAGGTCATAAGGGGCTGGATCGGCGTGACCATGCAGGACCTTACGCCGGAGATGGCGGCGAAGTTCGGAGCCGCCGCCCCCGAGGGCGCGCTTGTAAGCGACGTGGCAAAAGGGGGGCCGGCCTGGAGGGCGGGAATAAAAAGGGGCGATATCATCGGCCGGTTCGGCGGCAAGCCCGTCGCCAGTCCGGCGATGCTTAAAAACCTGGTCGCCGAGGCAACCCCCGGCCAGGAGGTCCCGGTCGACATCCTGAGGGGCCGGCAGAGATTGCGCCTGAGGGCCAATATCGAGCAATACCCGGCTGACATGAGCCAGGCGGAACCTAGGCCCCCGCGCCCGGAGGCCCCCAGGAGCGTCTTTTCGGGGCTTGGCGTGATGGAGCTCACAAGAGACATCGTCCGGCAACTGGGCCTGCCGCAGGCAGAAAAGGGGGTCGTCGTGGCCGATGTGGATGAGGGCAGCCCCTCCGGCGAGGCGGGCATCAGGAGGGGAGATGTTATCGAGGAGATCGAGCGGAGGCCCGTCAGGACGCTGACGGATTTCAACGCAATGGTGTCGAGGTCCTCCGGCATGCAGAAGTCGGTGCTCCTGCTGGTGAACCGGGCCGGCAAGAGGTCTTACGTCCTTTTGAGACAGGATTGAAGATAAAGATAAAAATTAAAGATATCCCATTTAAATGGATAGCGAGCGTATTCCCCGCGGACAAAAATTTGTCACGGGGTCAAGCGAGCGAATATGAAAAAATTTCCCTACAATTAGATTCCCTGCGGGGGGACTGGTCCCCTTGCCGCAGGGAAGATCAAAAAGCTCGGGTGACATCAAAAAGACCGGGAAAAGAGGTGGAGACATGCTGGCGGTTTTCAGACTGGCGATAATAATCATATTCTCCGCAGCGGGGTTTTTCCTGGGGGGCGGTTTCGGCCACCCGGTGGCTGGCCTCATCCTCGGGTTCGTTTTCGGCGGGGGGGCGCTGCTGATCGAGTTTTCCGCAAGAAGGATTTCGCTTGGGACGATCATAGGCGGCCTGATTGGGCTTGCAATAGGGCTTCTGTTTGCGAGTCTCCTGTTTCTGCCCGTAAAGGGGATCGTCCCGGCCGGCATGAGGGGCGTCTATGAATTCGTCATTTACGGGGTCCTTGGCTGGGGGGGCCTTGTGATCGGGATCGGGAAGGGCCATAACCTGACCGTCCCCGGCCTCTTCAGGATATTCCGGGGCGAGATGGAAGAGCAGAACCTGAAGATCCTGGACACCAGCGTCATCATAGACGGCAGGATTGCGGACATCTGCGAGTCGGGCTTCATCGAGGGCAGTTTCATCATCCCCCAATTTATACTCCAGGAATTGCAGCACATCGCGGATTCGCCCGACCCGCTGAAAAGGGGCAGGGGCAGGAGGGGGCTCGATATCCTCCACAGGATGCAGAAGATGACGAACCTCGACATCAGGATAGTCGAGGAGGATTTTCCAAAAATCAAAGAAGTTGACTCCAAGCTCGTGGCTTTGGGCAAGATGATGGGGGCCAAGATAGTCACCAACGACTTCAATTTGAACAAGGTGGCCGAGCTGCAGGGTGTCTCCGTCCTGAACATAAACGAGCTTGCAAACGTGCTAAAGCCCGTCGTGCTGCCGGGCGAGTACATGAAGGTCTTCATCATAAAGGAAGGCAAGGAGGCAAACCAGGGTGTCGCCTATCTCGACGACGGCACGATGGTCGTCGTCGACAACGGCAGAAAGCTCATCGGCAAACACGTCGACGTCACCGTCACCTCCGTCCTGCAGACGACCGCCGGCAGGATGATATTCACCAAGACAAAGGAGGACTACGAGCGTGAGGAACTGCGGGCCGCAAAATAGTCTTCCGCTCCCGTAGATGGGAAACGTATCGGCAGGGGGGGTTGAAGGGGGGGGTGTGGTTGAAGGGGGGGTTGTGGCCATCGTGCCCGCGGCCGGCATCGGCAGCAGGTTCGGCGGCGGCGTCAAAAAGACCTTCTACGAACTGGACGGCAAGCCCGTCCTGATAAGGACGCTCGAGGCCCTGGAGCGGGTGGAGCTGATATCGGAGATCATCCCGGCCCTGCGGGAGGAAGACCACGGGCGCCTGCGGCAATATCTTTCGCAATACGCGATAACCAAGGTGAAAAAAATCGCCCCGGGCGGCAAAGAGAGGCAGGATTCCGTCTGGAACGCCTTGCGGCTTGTGGCGCGCGGCACAACGACGGTGGCGGTGCATGATGGCGTTCGGCCGTTTGCCACGCCCGCCTTCATAAGCGGGCTTATCGGGGCCCTTAATGAAAACGATGTCGCCCACGCACCCTCGGTTGCCGGGTGGGACGCGGTCGTGCCCGGCCTCATGCCCAAGGACACGATAAAGGAGGTTACGGCGGAGGGCTCCGTCAGGGCGACCCTCAGGAGGGAGTCTTTAGTGGCCGTTCAGACCCCGCAGGTCTTTTTGTACAAGAGCCTCTTTGCCGCATACGAAAAGGCCATGGCCCGCGGCTTTTACGCAACCGATGACTCGGCCCTGGTGGAGGCCGCGGGCGGCAGGGTCAGGATAGCGCCGGGGCTTCCGGAGAACATAAAGATCACCACCCCCGCGGACATCATGGTTTCGGAGGCGATAATTTTAGGGGCCAAGGACCAGAGGCGGGTGGGGCCGAAAGGGCAGAGGCGGGGGCGGTGAGAATAGGGTTTGGATACGACAGCCACAGGCTCGTGCCGGGCAGGAGATTTGTGCTGGGCGGGGTCGAGATACCCTTTGAAAAGGGGCCCGAGGGCCACTCCGACGCGGACGCGCTCATCCATGCGATTATAGACGCCATGCTGGGCGCCCTCGGCGCGGGCGATATAGGCGCTCACTTCCCGGACACCGATCCCGTCTGGAAGGGGATCTCCAGCCTCGTCCTGCTGGAAAAGACCCTCCTTCTTGCGAGGCAAAAGGGATTTTTCGTGGCGCAGGTGGACTCGACCGTAATAGCCCAGGCCCCCCGCCTTGCCCCTTATATAGAAGCCATCCGCGCGGCCCTCGGAAAAGCGCTCCGGACCGGGGGCGAAAACGTAAGCGTCAAGGCAAAGACAAACGAGGGCATGGGTTTTACGGGCATGGGCGAGGGGATTGCCGCCTTTGCCGTCTGCCTTTTAATGGAGATCGAGCAGAGGGAGACACCCTCCCCTAATCCCCTCCCTTAAGGGAGGGGATTTAACCAAAATATATCTCTGTGCCTTTTGCGAAACCCTCCCCTTGGAAGGGGAGGGTTTCAGATTTACCGTCCTATCGACAACTCCGGCGCATTGTGCTATTTTTGGACTAGAGACTTGGGGCCTGAACCCGGCATGAAAAGAGTCCAAACCGGCATGAAAAAATCCCGCTTTCTTCAGATAATGAAAATCATCCTCATCTGCCTGTCCGTCACGGGGGCGGTTTCTTCCTGTGGAGGCGGGGGGGGACAAGTTGTAGTCATCACCGGCCCGGGTCTGGTTGGCATCGACGACACGATTGCCTCTACGGCGCCGCTTCTGACCGTGACATATGCGCCGCCTGCAGCCGGTTCCGCCACTGTAAAGATCTTTAGCGATCTCGCATCGGACGGGGATATCGAATTCGATCCGGTCTTGAATACTTTTACAGTAACTACGAGTCCTTCCGAGGTTCTTTTCGGCGAGGACAGCTCGAATGCCAATCTGCCGGAATTCCGCACCTTTCTGACGTTTCCTCTGGACGGTATTACCGGGCAGCCAGTCGTCCCAAGTGATGCGGCAATCCTTTCCGCGACGCTCGAGGTCTTCGTCGGCCAGGTGGACTTTGCATCTACCATCCCCGCGTTCCTTGATCTCGTGCAATATACTTTCCAAGGCCTGTCCGCCGCGGATTTCGACACGCCCCTGCTGACCCCGACTTCGTTCAGGTCACTGGATTTCTTCTCCTCGGACCAGGGGAACTTCGTTGACATAGATGTCACCGCCCTCATGCAGGAGGCGCAGGTACCCCCCGCGCTCCCGGATTTCCAGGTCCGGTTCGATTTGCAAAGCCTGGCCACGGCGTTATCCAGGGGGCCTTCGAATGAAGCCAGCCGAAGCGTCCATGCCCAGTCGCGCGCACTTGATAAAATCCAGTCTAACAGGGGAGCGTTAAAACCGCCGACGCAAGAAGCCCTGAAGTCAAGGCGCAGATGATCTGTTTCAGGAGGAGGTTTTTAATGAGAATCGGGCGCTAAAAGCCGGGGGCTCGACTCCTCGAGATAACTTATGCCGGGACGGCTGTGAATACTGATGGATGAATCGCCTTTCATCTCCTGACGCTCATCACGCCTTCCACCTGCATGAGTTTTTGGGTGACGGCGTTCAGCTGCGCGCGGTCCCTCACCTCGAGGACGAACGATATCCTCGCCTTCCGGGTCTGGCTTGTGGCGACCGCCTCCATATGGTGGATGTTTATGTCCAGGGATGAGATGGCCGAAGAGAGATCGGCCACGACGCCCGGCTGATCGATGGTGTCCACCACTATGCGGGCATAACTCATGGCCCCTTCGCTTGTCTTCCACTGGACGGAGATAAGCCTTTCCTCGTCGGCGGCAAGGGTGGGCAGGTTGGGGCAGCTCTTTCTGTGGATGCTCACGCCCTTGCCCCTGGTTATGAACCCAACCAGGCTGTCTCCGGGAATCGGATAGCAGCATTTGGAGACGTGGTAGAGGATATTGCTCATGCCCGTGATGGTGATGCCCTTTTCCTCGAGGGCCTTATGCGGCTTCTCGTGCCTGGCCTGCTGGGGCTCCTCCTGGGGGCCTGTAGGGGCAAGCCGGTTTATCACATGGTTTACGGGCAGCTTGCCGTAGCCCACGGCCACCAGCATGTCCTCGATGTCCTCGAAGCCGAGGGCGGAGGCGGCCGCGCCCATCAGTTCGTTTTTCAGGGCCGGCAGGTGGAGCCCCCTTTTTTTCATCTCGGCCTCCAGCAGCTTCGTGCCCAGTTCGAGGGACTCCTTCCTCTCCTCGGTCTTGATCCACTGCTTAACCCTCGTCCTGGCCCGCTGGGTGACGACGAAGCCGAGCCAGTCACGCGAGGGCAGGTGGCTCTGCTGGGTCAGCACCTCCACGGTGTCGCCGTTGTTGAGCCTGTATTTAAGCGGCACCATCCTGCCGTTCACCCTGGCCCCCGTGCACCTGTGGCCCACCTGCGTGTGTATGCTGTAGGCGAAGTCAACCGGGGTCGCCCCGACGGGCAGCTCCTTTATGTCGCCGTTCGGGGTGAAGACGTATATGGTGTCCGGCACGACCTCGGCCTTTACCGCGTCCATGAACTCCCGCGGGGTCTGGCGCATGTCCTGGAACTCCTGGATGAGATTTCTGAGCCAGGCTATATACCTGTCGTCCTTCGGGTTGATGTGCCCCTTGTCCTTGTACCTCCAGTGGGCCGCGATGCCCTCCTCGGCCACCCTGTTCATGTCCTCCGTCCGTATCTGAAACTCCACCCGTTTGCCCTCGGGCCCGATGATCGTCGTGTGCAGGGACTGGTACATGTTGGACTTGGGCACCCCTATGTAGTCCTTGAACTTCCCCGGGATCGGCTTCCACAGGGAGTGTATCAGGCCCAGTATCGCGTAGCATTCGGCCTTCGTGCCCGTGATTATCCTTATGCCCAGGACGTCGTATATCTGGTCGAACGTGACCTTCTGCCTCTGCATCTTCTGGTATATGCCGTAGTAGTGCTTTATCCTCCCCTTCACCTGGGCGCGGAAATCCTCTTCGGAGAGCCTTTTTTTGATCGTATCCAGCAGCGCCGATATGTAGCCTTCCTGCTCCTCCTGTCTTAACGCGACCTTCTTCACAAGGTCCTCGTAAAGGTCCGGCAGCAGGTGCCTGAAGGAGAGGTCCTCAAGCTCCACCCTCAGCCAGCCGATACCCAGCCGGTTGGCAAGCGGGGCGTAGATTTCAAGCGTCTCCTGGGCGATCTTCAGGCGTTTGTGCTTCGGCAGGTATTGGAGGGTGCGCATGTTGTGGAGCCGGTCGGCGAATTTTATCATTATCACCCTTATGTCCTCGGCCATGGACAAAAGCATCCTTCTGAAATTCTCGGCCTGGGCCTCCTCCCTGGACTGGAACTGTATCCTGCCCAGTTTCGTGACGGAGTCCACCAGGAAGGCAAGCTCATAGCCGAAGCGTTTCTGGATGTCCTCTTTCGTGGTGGGGGTGTCTTCAAGCGTGTCGTGCAGCAGGCCGGCCGCCACGCTCACCGTGTCCATCTTCATGTCGGTCAGTATGGAGGCGACGGCAAGCGGATGCCTTATGAAGGGCGAGCCCTCCTGGCGCTTCTGCTCGCCGTGGGCCTCGAAGGAGAAGAAATAGGCCCGCCGGATGAACTCCAGGTCCGCCCCGGGATTATAGGAGCGCACTTTCTGGATGAGTTCCTCTATCCCCTGGACCTCTTTGGCCCCTGCGACAACCATAATAATATTATAGAATTTTTGGAAATAAAGGGGATTTTAATAAACCCGTCCCTCACCCCAACCCTCCCCCATCGGGAGAGGGAGAAAGACTATTTAACAATGCTCCAGGCAGGCCCGGAACCGCGCGGCCGAACGAAAGGGCGGGCAGATATATTGCCTGGCGGCTCAACTGAATCTGATTTTTTATTGTTTGCGGATTCTTCTGAGCGCGTCTAATAAGCCCTCTATATCCTCCGGGCTGTGGGCGGCGCTCGCCTGGAGCCTGAGTCTCGGCCTATCCACGGCCGGGGGCCTTATGGCGGGCGCGTAGAGGCCGGCCGCATAAAGGTCCGCTGAGGCATGTAGCGCCTCATCCACGGCGTCAAAAAAGACGGGGATGATCGGCGTCCGGGTGGGACCGGTCTCGAACCCCGCCTCCTTCAGTCCCCGGAAGAGCATTTCCCTGTTTTCCCAGAGCCTCGCAATGAGCGCCGGCCCTTCATCGGAGCCGACCAGTCTCAGGGCCGCCAGCGCCGCCCCCACCGGCCCCGGCGGAAGGGCGGTCGAGAATATGAAAGTCCTCGCGGCGTTCCTGAGCCAAT
This sequence comes from Nitrospirota bacterium, assembly GCA_021789555.1. Lineage (GTDB taxonomy): Bacteria > Nitrospirota > Thermodesulfovibrionia > Thermodesulfovibrionales > JdFR-88 > JAJYGJ01. Next base: position 18,066 of record JAJYJK010000016.1, on the reverse strand, counting down.
CGACAGTGCCCGTGCCGGCCGCGACAAACGCCCCATAGGAGCCAAAGGCCTTCGAGAAGGTGCCCATCCGTATGATCGCAGCCCCGGTTGTTCCGGTTTCCGCGGAAAGCCCGAAGTGGGAAAGCCCGCCCCTGCCGCCCCCGAGCACGCCGACGGCGTGGGCCTCGTCCACATAGAGGATGGCCCCGTGGTCTTTGGCAAGCCCGTGGAGGGCGTCAAGGGGGGCAATGTCGCCGTCCATGCTGAAGACGGATTCGGTGATGATAAGCTTTCTTTTGTTTTTGTCCCCTGATTTTTCGAGCAGTTGCCTTGCATGGGCCGCGTCGGCATGCCGGTATATGAAGGTGTCGGCCCTGCTCAGGCGGCAGCCGTCTATGATGCTGGCGTGGTTCAGCTCGTCGCTGAATATCGCGTCGCCACGGGCGGCGAGGGCCGGGATGGCGCCGGTATTGGCGTGGTAACCGGAGTTGAAGAGCAGGGCCCCGGGGGCCCCCATGAACGAGGCGGCTTCGCGCTCCAGCTCGCCGTGCAGGCGGGCGCCGCCGGCAAGCAGCCTTGCCGCCCCGGCCCCCGCGCCGAACTCCCGCGAGGCCCTCTGTGAGGCCAGGATGAGAGCCTCGTTTGCGGCAAGCCCCAGGTAATCGTTCGAGGCGAAATTCACTAGGGCCCTGCCGTCTATGACGATCCCCGGCCCCTGGGGGGAGCCCCTGTCCCGGGACTCCCGTAAGAGCCCCATGGCGCGCAGCCTCTCGATTTTTTCTTCAAACACCTCTTTTCCTTCAAACACCTCGGACAATGCCTCAAAATCAGGGTTTAGGCTATTTATAATTTTTATTCATTCATATGTGCCTTGACAAGGTTTTTTTTTATTTGATAGTATTCACATGCTTTCACATGCTTTTGCTTTTTACCCGAGGAGGCACCAATGCTGGAATTTCAAGGTTTATGGTTTGTCGTCCTGCTGGTCAATTTTCTTGTCCTTGTTTTTATACTGAACCTTATACTTTTCAGGCCGTTCCTGAAAGTGATGAATGAGAGGCGGGCGGTCGTAAACGACGCCCTGGAGAGCGCCAGGAAGATGGCCGACAAGCGGGAAGGGGAACTTGCCGCCATGAGGCGGGAGCTTGAGCTGGCGCGGTCGAAGGCCAAGGAGCTGTTCGAGGGGCTGAGGGCCGAGGGGCTTGAAAACCAGCGGCTGGCGCTCGCGAAGGCGCATGAGGAGGCCATGAAGCGCACCGAGAAGATAAAACAGGAGCTTGAGGCCGAGGCCGCGAAGGCGAGGCAGGCATTGAGGGCCGAGGCGGAGAAATTCTCGGACGGCATCCTTGAAAAGCTGGTAAGGGCATGAAGAAACTGAAGGTGTCATTGTTTTTCCGGGCATCGCTTTTATTCTGGGCCCCGCTTTTATTCTGGGCATGGTTTGTCCCGGTGCAGGCCGCGCTGGCCGCGGGCTCTCCGGAGGCGGGCGGCCAGTGGAAGGAATGGCTCTGGAAGATAATCAATTTCGTCATACTGGTGGGGGTCCTCGCCTATTTCGCCAAAAAACCGCTCGCCGATTATCTGAAGGCCCGCACCGCGGCCATAGCCAAGGGCATCGAGGACGCCCGCGTGGCCAGGGAGGCGGCGGAAAAGGCGCTTAAGGAAGTCGAGGAGAGGCTGAGGCTCAAGGACAAGGAGCTTGAGGAAATCCTCCGGACCGCGACGAAATCGGGCGAGGCAGAACGGGAGGCGCTGATTAAGGAGTCCGAGCGCATGAGCCAGAAGATCGCCGAGCACGCCGACGCGTACGTCTCCTTCGAGCTAAATAAGGCCAAAGACGCCATAAGGAAAGAGGCGGCCGAACTCGCCGTCGAGCTTGCCGCGAAAAAACTTCCTCGGAAGGTGACCCCCGAGGTGCAAAAAAAGCTCATTGAGGACGCGATATCCCAGTTAGAGGCGAAGAGCTGAAATGAAGAAGAACAAAAGGCTCGAAAAACAGTTCGCAAAGCAGTTCCTGAACCATGCGGGCAGGCAGAATTTTGCCGCGGTCGAGGAACTCGGGGCCGTAAAGGAGTTTGTGGGGAAGACCCCGGAGCTTAAAGGTTTTCTGGAAGGCCCCCAGTTTTCCGTCGGCGAGAAAAAGGGCGTGATGGAGGAATTTTGCAAAAGACTCTCGATTTCGGAGGGGACGCGCAAATTCTTCGATTACGTGATAGAGCAGGAGGCGATGGCCCTCCTGGAGGGCATTGCCGGGGACGCGGTAAAACTCTATCTGGATTATGCCCGCCGCGCGAAGGCCGTCGTCATCTCGGCGGTCGACTTTCCCGCGGGGGGACCGCTGGAGGGCCGGCTTAAGGGCTCATTGAAAAAGCTTACGGGCAGGGACGTTGATATAGAGTATGTGCGCGATCCCTCCGTGCTGGGGGGCGTGCTCGTGAAGGTGGACAGCACCATGTTCGACAGCAGCCTGAAGGGCCAGCTCAGAATTTTGAAAGAAGAGCTTATAAAGGGGTGATCCATGGAAATCAGGGTTGAGGAGATAAGCCAATATCTGAAGAAGCAGATATCGGATTTCGAGAAACGCGTCGATGTGAGCGAAGTGGGCACCGTCACCAGCATCGGTGACGGCATCGCCAAGATCTACGGGCTGGACAAGTGCATGGCCTCGGAGCTCCTGGAGTTCCCGAACGACGTCTACGGCATGGCGCTCAATCTGGAGGAGGACAGCGTCGGCGCGGTCCTCTTCGGCGAGGACACGCTCGTCCGGGAGGGCGATGTCGTGAAGCGCACGGGCCGGATCATGCAGACCCCCGTGGGCGAGGCCCTTATAGGCAGGGTCGTAAACGCCATAGGCCAGCCGATAGACGGCAAGGGGCCGATCAGCTCCAAACACAGCAGGATGGTCGACGTCGTTGCCCCCGGCATCGTGGACAGGCAGCCCGTCCGCGAACCGCTCCAGACCGGCCTGAAAGCCATCGACGCCATGATCCCGATAGGCAGGGGCCAGAGGGAGCTTATCATCGGCGACCGCCAGACGGGCAAGACGGCCATCGGCCTCGACGCCATCATAAACCAGAAGGGCGGAGACGTCATCTGCATATATGTTGCCTGCGGGCTGAAAAGGGCGAACGTGGCCAGAACCCTGCAGATACTCGAAGAATACGGCGCGATGGAGCACACGATAATCGTGTCGTCCACGGCCAGCGAGCCCGCGCCGCTTCAGTTCATCGCCCCCTACACTGGCTGCGCCATCGGCGAGTATTTCAGGGACAGCGGCAAGCACGCCCTTATCATCTATGACGACCTTAGCAAACAGGCCGCCGCATACAGGCAGCTATCTCTGCTGCTGAGGCGTCCGCCGGGACGTGAGGCCTATCCGGGCGACGTCTTCTATCTGCATTCGAGGCTCCTTGAGAGGGCCGCGAAGGTCTCGAAGGAATTGGGCGGCGGCTCGCTGACGGCCCTGCCGATAATCGAGACGCAGGCGGGCGACGTCTCCGGCTATATACCTACGAACGTCATCTCGATCACGGACGGCCAGATATACCTCGAGCCGGAGCTCTTCTACGCGGGCGTAAGGCCGGCCGTCAACGTCGGTCTTTCGGTCAGCCGCGTGGGCGGCGCCGCGCAGACCAAGGCGATGAGGCAGGTGGCCGGCACCCTCAGGATGGACCTCGCACAGTTCAGGGAGCTTGCGGCCTTCGCACAGTTCGGCTCCGACCTGGACAAGGCCACCCTTGCCCAGATTGAAAGGGGCAAGAGGATGGTCGAGATCCTTAAACAGGGCCAGTACGCCCCTTATCCGATTGAAGAGCAGATCGTGGTGCTCTTCGCGGGTACGCAGGGCTACCTGGATGATGTCCCGCTCGATGCCATAAAGAGGTTCGAGGAAGACCTCGTCAGGTATTTCAGGCAGAACAAGGCCGATGTCTTCACTGAACTGCGCGACAAAAAGATAATAGACGACGATATCAAGCCGAAGCTCATCGAGGGCATCGGCCACTTTAAGAAGACTTTTGCCGCCTGATAGGTAGAAAATGGCGACCCTCAGGGACATAAAAAGAAGAATCAAGGCGGTCAAGAACACCAGCCAGATAACGAAGGCCATGAAGATGGTGGCCGCGGCCAAGCTGCGGAAGGCCCAGGGCAGGATGCTCGAACTGAGGCCTTACTCCGACAAGATATACGAGGTGCTTGGCAATCTGAGCAAGGCAGGCGATTCCGAGGCCCATCCCCTCCTGCTGAAGAGGCACCCGAAGACCGTTGAGGTCGTGGTGTTTACAAGCGACAGGGGGCTTTGCGGCGCTTTCAACTCCAACATCATAAAGGCCGCGGTGTCCTTCGTCCGGGAGCTGAAGGCGAAAGAGCTTCAGGTGAGCATAAACGCGGTGGGCAGGAAGGCGCGCGACTACTACAAGCGAAGGGACATAGCCCTCCGCCAGGTGCTCACGGGCATATCGGGCAAGGTGAACTACCAGCTGGCCAGGACGATTGCGGGCGACATAATGGAAAACTACACGGCCGAGACCTTCGACGAGGTCTACCTGGTCTATAACGAATTCAAGAACGTCGTCTCCCAGCAGGTGAAGGTCGTGAAGCTGCTGCCCTTCGAGGCCGGGGCCCCGGCAGCGGAACCTGCCGCGCAGCCCGAAACCGTCGATTACATATTCGAGCCTTCCGCCGCGGGCCTCTACCGGGTCATCATACCGAAGGCCGTGGAGATAAAGGTCTTTCGCGCGCTCCTGGAGTCCCAGACCTCCGAAGAGGCCTCGAGGATGACAGCTATGGAAAACGCCTCCAAGAACGCCGAGGAGATGATCCAGAACATGACGCTCGTGGCCAACAAGGTCAGGCAGGCCACGATCACGCGCGAACTGATGGACATCGTGGGCGGCGTCGAGGCCCTGAAAAAATAAGTCAGAACTTTACTGGAGGAAAATAGAGATGAGCCAAGTCAATGAGGGCAAGGTCAGCCAGGTCATCGGGGCCGTGGTGGACCTGGAGTTCGAGGACAAGCTCCCCGAGATACTAAACGCCGTAAAAGTGGAGCAGCCGGGCGACGCCGCGAAGGGGCTGCCGGAGATAAACCTCACCCTTGAGGTCGCCTCGCACCTCGGCGAAAACAAGGTAAGGACCATCGCCATGGGCGTAACGAACGGTCTCGTGCGCGGCACGAAGGCGATAGACACGGGGCAGCCCATATCGATCCCCGTGGGCAAGGCCATACTGGGCAGGATACTAAATGTCATCGGCGAGCCCGTCGACAAGCTGGGCCCGGTAAGCACAGAGGTTCGCTGGCCCATCCACAGGGAGGCCCCGGCCTTTACCGAACAGGAACCCGCAGAGCAGGTCTTTGAAACGGGCGTCAAGGTCTTTGACCTTCTTGTCCCATTCGTCAAGGGCGGCAAGATGGGGATGTTCGGCGGCGCCGGCGTCGGCAAGACCGTCGTCATCATGGAGATGATCCACAATATAGCGATGAAGCACGGCGGTGTGTCCGTCTTCGCGGGTGTGGGCGAGAGGACGAGGGAAGGAAACGACCTCTACCAGGAGATGAAGGAATCCGGCGTTCTTCCCAAGGTCGCTCTCATATACGGGCAGATGAACGAGCCGCCGGGGGCGCGCCTCCGGGTCGGGCTTTCGGCCCTCACGGCCGCCGAGTATTTCAGGGACGAGGGGCAGGACGTGCTTATCTTCATAGACAACATATTCAGGTTCACGCTGGCGGGCGCGGAGGTCTCGGCGCTCCTTGGGCGTATGCCTTCCGCCGTCGGCTACCAGCCGAACCTGGCGACGGACATGGGCTCCCTGCAGGAGCGCATCTCCACTACGAAGAAAGGCGCCATCACATCGATGCAGGCCATCTATGTCCCCGCGGACGACCTTACGGACCCGGCCGTCGCCACGGCCTTTACCCATCTTGACGGCACGGTCGTTCTCTCGCGGCAGATTGCGGAGCTTGGCATCTACCCGGCCGTCGACCCCCTGGACTCCACCTCGCGCATCCTGAACCCCAAGGTCATCGGCGAGGAGCACTACGCTGTCGCCAGGCAGGTGCAGATGGTGCTTCAGAGGTACAAGGAGCTTCAGGACATCATAGCGATCCTCGGCATGGAGGAACTCTCCGAAGACGACAAGCTCGTCGTCTCCCGCGCGAGGAAGATACAGAGGTTCCTCTCCCAGCCCTTCCATGTCGCGGAGGTCTTTACGGGCAGGGCCGGCAAGTATGTAAAACTTGCCGATACGATAAAGGGTTTCAAGGCCCTCGTGGAGGGCAAGTACGACGATGTGCCGGAGCAGGCCTTCTACATGGCCGGCGGCATAGAAGAAGTCGAGGAAAGGGCCGCCGGGCTCGGCGCCAAGAAATAGTCCATGGATAAATTGAAGCTGGAGATCGTGACCCCCCGCGGCGCCGTGTTCAGCGGCGAGGTCGAAGAGGTGCACGCAAGCGGCAGCGAAGGTGACTTCGGCGTGCTCCCCGGCCATGCCCCCCTGATGACCATGCTCCGGGTGGGCGCGCTTGTCGCAAGGGCCGACGGGAAGCCGAATTATTTCTTCGTGGGCTCCGGCTTTGCCGAGGTGAGCTGGAAAGGCATGATCATCCTCGCCGACAGCGCGGAGCGGGCCGAGGACATAGACGTGGCCAGGGCGATGGCGGCGAAACAGCGCGCCGAGGAGAGGCTCGCAAAGATAGAGAACCTGGATTTCGTCCGCGCCCAGTCGGCCCTGGAAAGGGCGGTGGCAAGGATCCGTGTCGCCGAGGAGCACGCGCACAGGTAGAGGATTAACGGGCCGCGGGCAAGCAGGCGGACCCGGGGTGTTTTTAAACAGAAAAATCCCCGCGGTCTTTGGCTGGCGGGGATTTTTCTATGCTCCCTCCCCCAGATATTCTTGACACAATTGACTCTCCTTCTTGACTAATTGACTCTTAATGTGTCACAGTTACATACACGGGGATATCGGAGTTATTGTTATATTTAGAGTCAGCAAAGTCTCCAGTTGCGGTTTCTTCTATGACAGCCTGGCCCCCAAGGTCACGAATATTATGAAGCTGTAACAGAACCGGAAAGCGGTCTTCGCATGGGGGCCGCCTCTAACAAAGCCATAGAAGGGACGGCAGAAATCGCCATCGCTCCCGTGGGAAAAGAAAAAGGAAAGGGGAGAATTGGCGAGAAGGCAGACTTCCGGAAGCGCCTGGGCGGTTGAACTGGCCAAACGGCAAGATGTCGGTTTACTCTCGGAAAAGTTCCCCCGGGTTTCGAAAATAACCGGCCCGGCCACGTATTATTACGGCCGGAAGGGCCGCATTGTCATGGGGCGCACGATCAACGTGTTCCCAAACAGCAGCGCCTGTTTTCATCTGCAGCGCCCCATAAAAGACTGCCCGGTTGGTTTTGACCTTGCCCCCGATATCGAGGGCCTTTACAATTCCACCCATTAACGACGCACAGAAAGGAAAAAATGCAATGGCATCGAAAAAGATTTACGTTGGGAACCTTTCCTACTCGGTCAGCGAGGATGACTTGCGTGATATGTTCAGGGAGGCGGGGGATGTCCAGTCCGTCAAGATAATAAATGACGAGTCCGGGCGCTCCAAGGGTTTCGGATTTGTCGAAATGGCCACAAACGAGGAAGCGGAAAAAGCGATAGCCTCGTTCAATGGAAAGATGCTCAAGGACAGGGCGCTGAACGTCAGTGAAGCGCGGCCGCAGACAACAAGGCCCGGTGGCGGGGGCAGACCGAACCAGGGGAGGCCTTCCTTTGGCAAAGGGAAAGGGCCTGGCAGATGGAGGTAAGAGTAGCGGGCGATCTTGAAAAGGCCCTTAAATTATTAAAAAGAAAGATCCAGAAAGAAGGGGTCTTAAAAGACTTCAAAAAAAAGCGTTACTATGAAAAACCTTCTGTAAAGCTCAAGACCAAGCAGAGAGAGGCACGGAGGAAACGGGCCAAGTCCGTAAAATTCAGCAAACGGCCTGTGGCAACGGCAGGCAGGAGCTGAAATCGTAAAAAATAAAAAAGGGGGGCTTGCCCCGCCCCCCACATCCGAATTCAAAAGGCGCAGCCAGAATTAATACCGGGGCCCCCCGGAATCGATAATTGTGAAGATTACCCCTTCAATCAGATAGTTTCAGAAAGCCGAAATTATATCGAGAGTACGATCGGAATAACACATCGGACAAGGTAAAGGCGAGCAAATGAGCTCAGAATAATTATCTCTATTATATTTTTACCATCCCGAATCATCTGCCACGCGCCTGCTAATCCGTGAGCGCCGGAGGAATTGTCCGTGTCGAAATTGGGCTACGCGGTATTCCAGGGCTGGTCCAAGTAACGAAACAGCCTAATAGCATATATATGCTATCTAAGCAGGAACGGTGTTATAAGGCCTTTTTACTCGCCTGTATTCAACCCAAGTCAGATAAATCAGGATTAAATCAAATACTGTAAGGACTATAAGTCCAATGGCATGGGTATGCTGAAATCTATAAATTTGGTACGCAATAAAAATGAAAAAGAAAACGATGCCAGTGGGATAAGCCCATAATTTTCTTCTCCAAAGGGAGGCAACTATGAAAAGTTTTACCGCCCCATGGGAAATTAGATAAATAGCGGCGAACATTTCCGAATTCACTGAAAAATGATGCGACCACGCAACCAGGTGACTGAATAAAAAATCATGCGGATCTTCAGAAAGCTCGTGTTGGGTAAGTATTTTGACAAAACGGCTGATCATTGCGGGCGAGATGAAGAACAGAAGGACTCCGCCTATGATCTCCAGAAATGAAAAAATGCCCTTAAGGACCAGTGTGACAAGAAATGATTCATGAAGAAATTTGCCCGCCCGCAATATTTGCTTAATGTTCGCACTTGAAAATATTTTTTTCTTCATATATGAAAATGCAATATCCTGCGAAGCGAGCTTATTAAAAAATAAAAAGACAACAACACAAGCACTATGCACAACCCAGAATTGACTTTCTTCATTATCTCCTTTGATATGAATTTTTTTGTCTTATATAAAATGTTTGAAAGAGTGAATAAATAGGAAAAGAGCCCAAGCCCTCCGGTGCCCAAAAAAAGAAGGGTTGCATCTGTAGTGAAATTTCGGACCAGTCCTAGCTCGCGGATGAATTTTTCACCGATCAGCCACCAGGCTATCATCATCGGATTTGTCACGGCGAGCGTGAACCCAATGGCAAAGGACAGCCTTTTGCTTTTCAATATAGTGACGCTCAACTCCTGCATGTCTGCCTTCCCGCTGTCTCTGAAGGTAAAAAACGCAAGCACCCAGAGTATTGCCGCCGCGAACAAGCCAAAATACGCCATGACGGTCCTGCTCTCCAAAAATGGAGCGACTCCAAACATTGCTATGAAACCGTACATTACATCCGAGCAGACAGAACCGAGCGCGACCATGTACGCCGCCTGCGGTTGATTGTTCAATGAGCGCTTTGCTATCTCGATCTGGGTCGCCCCGATCGGGATGGCCGTCAGGAAACCCATAATGTAAGCTGAAAACAAAAACAAAAATCTACTCATGGAAACTTGCATTTAGGCCGGCGGTAATTGCGTTAACGCTTCGCTGCCTCATTTGCCCATCGATATTTAAATATGACTGGATGTCGGAAATTATTTCTCCAATGTCGAGAGAACCAAAAAAGCAGCCAGGATCGCAGGTTATGAACTTTTTTGCGATACAGGCCATATTGCGGAATTGGCTGGGCGCGACATAGACGTGGGACGGGGCGTCCTGGTTAGCCGGAAAGAAACCGGGCAAACGAGAGTCGTAGCCATATATGCGCGGAGGTGTCGCCCCGAAAATTGAAAAAACAGCGGTTTGATTCCTTAATTTATGGCCTTTCGCTGCTGAATGCTTCCGAGCGGCGGCAATATGCAGGGGGCCGGTATCTCCGGTGATATAAATGTCGCAATAATCGATTATCGCGGCATAAACATCTATGGATGTGCCGGCAGACACCACCTTTATATTCCGGCGTCCCTCTTCCGGCAACGCCTTCAGGATTGAATATTCAATACCTTTTTTTGAGTGGCCGGCCCCCAGTAAAATATCAATGGGCAGTTTAGCCAGCCTTTTTAATAGTGAAACCTGGATATCAAGGGGCATCCTGGTAAAGCGGCACGAAGCGTCGGGATTGAAAAAAACCTTAAGCCGTTCCGGGTCCAGGCCCGAACCGTACAAAAACTGCGCCGCTTCATCTACGGCTTTTGCCGGCAGGTAAATATGACCGCCCCGAAAATCTCTTTCCCCGTTGCCTCTAGAATCGGAAAACAGGCCCTCAATGAACCGGTGCGTCTGATACAGCATGTGTTTTTTAGCCCAGGGGTCTTTAGCCGCTCGGATTACGGCCGTTGCAACTCCATGGTAGCTTATGAATTTTGTCCCGGAGGAAATCGCAATTCCCCTGCCGGAAATGAATGGGCAGAAGTTAAACACCAGGTCGTATTTCGTGCGTGCCAGGACCTCATTAATCGCCCGTATATCATCTTCAGCCGGGATGGTTGAGCCGGAATAGACGGCAAACAGATTGGAAATCTCCGGGTTCTCCGCCAGGAGATCCCTTGCGGTCCGGTTAATGACATAATCGATCCGGGCATCGGGGAAAAAGTGTCTAAGGCCCAATACGGCCCCCTGGACTATTATGGCGTCGCCGATATTCATATCACACAAGACACATATCTTTTGAAAATTTCCAGTTTTCAGACGGTTACGGTTTATAATCCGGATTATGTTGACCGGCAGGGGATTCCCCAATAATGTGAAGATCAAGGTATCGATAATACGTGACCCGGCACGAGGGAATTTCCCGGTAAAAGAACCGATGGACTTGTAAAGAAAATGGATTGCCTCTTCTTTCATAATCTTATAGACTCATTTTCCCCATCATCCCACATAATCACTTTATGAACAAGGACGTCGATTTAAAAGGTCCTTGGAGACATATTTTTTCCATAGCGGTATGAGTTAGAATAAACAAGCAGTTTCGAAATGTGACCATTATGGCGAAAAAGATGCATCGGGAGTATTTTGCGCGGTGAAGAAAACGGGGCAGAGGGTTTTTGTCGTTGTCCTTGTCATCCTTCTCATTCCGTCGGGGTATTATTTCCTCATATTCGGCGACGGCAACTTCCATACGGTAACGCCCGGGGAGGCGTACAGGTGCGCGCAACCCGGTTACGATCAGCTTGAACATTACCTCAAGGCCTACGGCATACGAAGCATCATAAACCTGCGCGGCAGGAACCCAGGCAGCAACTGGTACAGGAAAGAGATAGAGTTCAGCAAGGCCAATGGAATAGCGCATTACGATGTAGGCTTGTCCGCCACATCGGAGCCAACTGCCCGGCAGATGCAAGAACTGATGAAGATATTAAGGACTGCGCCTCGGCCTATCCTGATACATTGCAAATCGGGGGCTGACAGATCGGGGCTGGTCGCGGCGATGTGGAAAGAGGCTGTGGATGGGCAATCCAAATCAAAAGCCGATAGGCAGCTTTCTATCCGCTTCGGGCATATTCCCATTGCTGGGACCATTGCAATGGACCGTGCTTTCCTTGCATGGATCCCCATGAAAAATTAGCTCTTTTCGAAACGCCCGAACCTGAGCGCAAGTGTTGGCATTATTAGCAGGTTGAGCGCGGTGGATGTCACAAGACCCCCAAGTATTATCTGGGCCATCGGACCCTCTATTTCACGCCCCGGCGCGCCGCTGCCTATTGCAAGAGGCAGTAATCCAAGGGCTGTGACGGATGCTGTCATGAGAATGGGGGCAAGCCGCTCCGATGCGCCCCGCACTGCAGTTTCAAGTCCCCATTCCATGCCTTCCACATTCACAAGGTGTTCATAATGGGATATGAGCATAACGGAGTTCCGGAGCGTTATTCCAAAAAGGGTCACAAAACCAACGAGGGAGCCTATCGAAAGAAAGCCCCCTGTGGCAAGCGCCACAAAAACGCCTCCAGCAAGAGCAAAAGGCAGGTTAAGTAGTATAAGCAAAAGATTTTTGTAGCTTACCGTCACAATAGAAAGGAGCAGGATTATCCCGATCGCGGCTAAAGCAGAGTGAACAAACAGATCCCTTTTTGTACGGGCCTGCTCCTGAGCCGCCCCTGCAAAATCAATATAGGTACCTGGCGGAAGCTGTAGGCGGGCAGAAAGAGTTTTTTGGGCCTCCGCGACAAAAGAGCTTAGGCTTCGGCCCTGTACACGGCAGGTTATAGTCTGGACGCGTCTTCCCCCGTCGTGCAGTATGATGAACCGGGAGGGCATCTCTCTCAGATTTGCCAACTGCGAAAGGTTAACATATGTGCCCTCAGGGTTTCTCAAAGGCAGGTTCCCAAGATCAGTGATACTGACCCTGTTTTTCGGGTCCAGAATGACGGAAACATTAAAGACCCGGTTTCCATCGAATACCTGCCCCACCGTTTTTCCGGCAAAAGCAGTATGCACGTCATCAAGCACCTGCGCAGGCTTAAACCCCCAGCGCGCCAGATTCCGCTTATCCAGTGATACGAGAAGTTCCGGAGCCGATGGGGGCGCCTGAAGCCTCACGCCGGCGGCCCCGCGGATGCCGCTTAATATTTGCGCCGCCTGACTGGCTTTTTGATCGAGTACGGACAGATCGTTTCCATATATGTTTACCACAACCGGCGCCCTGTAACCGGAAATAGTCTCGCTTATCCTTTCCGTAAGAAAGGTGTCAATTGATGTAGTTAGGCCGGGGAATTTTTTGACGATGTCCCTAATCTGTTTTTTTGCGATATCGAATTTCGCCTTGCCCATCGGTTTAAGCGTAAGGTCGAATTCGCTTGCGTTTGTCCCCCTTGCCTCCTCGCCCTGTTCGGCCCTGCCGGCGCGCTGAGCGACGGATACCACATAAGGTAGAGCCGTAAGTTTATCCGCCAAAAGCTTGCCGGTCCGCAGAGTTTCTTTAAGCGACGTGCCGGGAGAGCTGGATACGTGTATTATGAAATTGCCCTCTATAAGTTCCGGCAAAAGCTTCCCTTTTAAAAACGGGATAATGATAAGCATGGAGGCAATAAGCACAGCGGCCGCCGTCATGACCATTTTCGGATGTCTCTCCACGGTGTGGATGACCTTGACATAGCGCTCTTTTGTCCAGCGTACAACAGGCGGGTCTTCTCCCTTGAGTTTCTGTTTTTTGCCGCCCAGCATTATAAGCGAGAGGGCCGGCGTCACCGTAAGCGCCACCAGAAGGGAGCAGAGGATGGAAAATATATATGCAAGGCCAAGGGGCGCAAAAAACCTGCCCGAAATCCCGCTCATTGTGAGCACGGGTATGAAGACAAGGACCACTGCAAAGGTGGCGTAAACAACCGCACTCCTTACCTCCACAGATGCGTCATACACCATACGGAGCACCGGGCTCGGGTTTTCAAGAAGCCGGTTTTCCCTTAGCCGCCTGAAGATGTTTTCCACGTCTATTACAGCGTCGTCCACGACCTCGCCAATGGCGATTGCAAGCCCGCCGATAGTCATCGTATTCAGGCTCAGGCCCACGTGCTCCATTATGACAACCGAACCAAGCAGAGAAAGCGGTATCGCCGTGCAAGATATGGCTGCGGTCCTTAGGTTAAACAGATAAAGAAAAAGCACGATTACAACTAAAAGAGCGCCCAGAATAAGGGCGGAGTTTACATTGTGAAGCGCGGTGTCTATGAAACTTGCGGCGCGGAAGAGACCGGGATGCAGAGTTACACCCTGCTCCTTGAGCGCCGGGGCGAGCTCCGAAATAGCTTTGTCGAGCCCTGCTGTCACCTGAAGGGTATTGGCCCCGTACTGGGCATCGGCTATCAGGAGGATGCTGGGCTTGCCGTTTATCTGGGCCCCTCCGATCTGGGGCGCCGGGGCATCCAGCACATGGGCGACATCGCCCAATGTCACGTTTGCACCATCTATATGCCTGAAAACTGTGCCGGCAAGCTCTTTTGCCGTCAGCGATTGCCCGGAGCTCCTGATCGTTACGCGCTGGTTTGCCCCGTCTATAAAGCCTGCCCCTTCGAGGCGGGTTGCCTTCTTGGCCGAGGCTATTACGTCCTCCATGGACAGGTTGTATTTTATCAGGCGCTCCGGCAGCACCTGTATCTGCAACTCTTTGTCCTGGCTGCCGAATATGGCCACCTTCGAAACCCCGGGCACCGCAAGAAGGCGGGGCCTCACCGTCCAGTCCGCGATGGTCCTCAGTTGCATCGGGGAGAGCTTTCCGGAAGTCAGCCCGATCACCATCACATTTCCCGTTGAGGACGTAAGCGGAGTCATCCCGGGCGTAATGCCTTTTGGGAGCTGGCCTGCAAGCGTGGAAAGGCGCTCCGCTATCTTTTGCCTGGCCAGGTAGATGTCCGTGCCGGTTTTGAACCTGACTTTTACGATCGACAGCCCCTGTATCGATTTTGACAAGACGTCCGATACTCCGCCCACGCCGCTTACGGCGGTCTCCACCGGGCGGGTAATGAGCGCCTCGGTCTGTGCGGGCGAGAACCCCGGGGCCTCGGTATGTATCTTGACCTGTGGGGGAGCAAACTCGGGAAACACGTCGTATCTGGCCTTCGTAAGCGAAAAGACGCTGTAACCCAGAAATAGCGCTGCAAGCGCAATGATTATGCCGCGACGGCGAAGGGCAAAATGGACTATCGTCCCAAGAATTCCGTGTTCTTGTTTTTTTTGTTCCATTTCAGTTTTTCCCCTCAATCGTCGTCTCCATCATCTCCGCCCCCACCGGTTGTTTTTGGAGTGCTTTCCGCAGACAGCAGGGCCTGGGCTCCCCGGGTCACAACCTGGTCTCCGGGAGCAAAAATTCCGGAGACGAAATAGCCGCCCTTAACCGGCGAAGAGGTTGGCACTTCGATCCTGGAAAAGCCCGCCTCACTTTTTTTGACGTATACCCAGGCGTTGTCCTGCAGCCAGACCACCGCGGATGCCGGGATAAAAAACCCGGTCTGAGACATGGCCGAGGGCATTTGAGCGGTGACATTCATTCCGGGCACAAGGCAGCCATCATGGGAGGATGCAATATAGATAAAACTCAATCCTTGTAACGACGGGTTGGTGCTGGTTGCGCGGGATACGAACCGTGCGGGAAGGTTAATTCCCGCCGGGGTAGTTAAAGGGATGCGTTCGGGAATTCCTTTCAATGAAAAGGATGGCGGTACAGTGATCTGCACAAGCACGTCTTTTGTTTCAAAGACCCGTCTTAGCGCGGGTTTGTAGCCGAAGACCCACTCTGAGATAACCGGCCCCCATTTAAGGCCAATCGTGTTTTTTGCCGATGTCATGGTCCCGGTTGCGGCTGCTTCTTCCGCCTGGTCTGCCTTGAACCGTGCGGCAGCGGCCTGAAGCTCCTTGTCCGAAACATTTTTATTGCTTGCGTTTAGTGTTTTCAGGCGGGCATATTCATTTTCTGATGCCTTCATTTGGGCCTTCGCCCTTTCGAGCGCCGAGCTTGCGGCGATGTAATCCTTAAACACTCCGCTTAGCTCTTCTGGGGCAAGGACCTCTCCATAGGCTTCCACATGTTTTTGATAAAGGCCCGGCTTGAGCGCAATTGTCATCATGCCGTCAGTCCTCTGCTCATCTTCGCCTACAGTCACCGTATAACCCGAAGGCTGAGGAGCTGTTTTCAGACCGGCTGACTCCTTTTCTCCGCCCTCCTTCTTTTTTGCACAACCTGGCAGAAAAGCCATACAAACTGCTACAAAAAGTATGAATGCGGCCATTGATCTTTTTCTTTTTTGTCCGGTTAAAAAATTCATTTCTTAACTCCCTTGCCCTTTATGCTCTTTTTTCCTCCCGGCCGCCCCGCCCGTACATAAGGTGTGGCCATTTCTTGGAAAAATTCCATTTTACCCAGGGGTCTTTGTACGGCGTCTTCGAGTTCTCCCATATCTGTCTGCGCCAAAATGAGAGCATTAAAACTGGAAAGTTCTGTGGGGGCCAGTTCCATTTTTGCTTGTTCGAGATCGAGGCGGCCGACCTCTCCAGAATTGAATCTTGCCTGAATTGCCTTCAAATTGCTGTTTTCCGCCGATACAAGGGAACCGGCGGTCCGCAGATTCTTTAGAGATTCGGAATATGCCGCCTCTGCCTGGTCTATCTGCCCTATAACACCGGCCTGAAGGGCCACGAACTTTGCAGCAAATTCTTTGCGGCGCGCCCTGGCCTCGGCAATCGGGCCCTGGTTCTGATTGAAAGCAGGCAATACGATGGAAAATCCCAAAGACCATCTGTTGTCTCCCTGGTCCCATTCATAGCCCGGCCCGATGTGGATATCGGGATACTGCTTGGCGATTTCAAGCTGCAGAGCGGACTGGGAGGCCTGGTACTCCTGGAGGGCCGCCAATATATCCGCCCTGCCTAGAAGCGCTTTTTTGCGGACATCCTTAAGGTCAATCGGCCCGGGAATCTGATTAAAGATGTCGAAGGATATCTGAATCCCGTTAAGGGCCTTTGCCCGAAGTCCAAGCGCTGTTGCCAGCGCACTGCAAGCCTCTGCCTTCTTTTTTTGATTCCCGGCAAGCAGAAGACGTGTTTTATCCAGGGCTAGGCGGGACTGTGTGACTTCAAATTGGGAAGACTCTCCTACAGTTAACCTTTCTTCAAACAGCTTTGCCACCTCCTCTTGGGCCCTTAGCTGGTTCAGCAGGTATTTTTCCCTTTCAGTTGCCGCATAAAGGTCCAAAAGACTCTTTCTTACTCCGCTCCAGACCTGCCATGAGGTTTCGGCGATATTCAGCCGCGCTGCCAGGGAAATGTGTTTTGCCTGTTTAATGCGGTACCCTCTTTTCCCGGCGGTCTCTATGGGAATATCCAGCGATAGGCCCCATGCCCAGGGTGAAATTCCACCGGGCGTGCTTGAATGGTGTTCTCCAAAAAGCCCTATGCTCGGATTTGGGATGCCTCCCGCTGTGATAATGGCCGCATTGGCAACACCCCATTTGGCCCGCATCACATCAAGCGCCGGGCTGTAATAGGCTGCGGCGAGAGACAGCATTTTAAAATCCCATGATGCAGGCGGCCACGCAATTTCTTTCTTATAAATATTTTTCTCAATGAAACTTTCGAGCTTTTTGCTTTGCAATGTCCTCATCTCGAATTTCGAGGCCGTCTCAGATTGTGATATAGGCCTGGGATGAAAGCTCTCGCAACCAAAAAACAGGGAAAGAAATAGCAAAGGAATAAATAATTTCACGCGTTCTTTACTTCTCACAATTCTCCTATTTCGAGCTTTATAATCTTTATCAGGTAATGAATTCCGTCTGGTTTTTAAGCCATGCCAGATATGCTTCCAGTTTTACCCAAAAACATCTTTTTTTGAGGCATCCTCAGCGGAACCTGCAATTTAACTGACACCTTAGAATAATAAAAAAAGATTAACCGGAAGATTATCTGAGAATTACTTTTTGGTAATGTTGCAAAGGAGATAATTGTGCAGAATTAAAATTAAGAGGAATGGGGAAGGGTTATGGTAAATGTGCTGCCCTTTCCCGGCAGACTTGTAACGGTAATATCGCCTCCGTGTGCCAGAACAATAGCTCTTGATAGACTGAGACCAAGACCGCTGCCGGCCTGAAATCGGCTCTGATCGCCCCGGTAAAACCGCTCAAAGATACGGGACAGATCCCTGTCGGAGATTCCGACACCTGTGTCGTTGACGGAGATCACAACATGAGCATTTCCCCTGGAAACAGATAGAGTGACCGACCCACCGGCCGTAGTATATTTAATGGCATTATCCAGTAGATTGGCCAGCATGCGCTGAAGTTTTTGTTTGTCTCCAATCACTCTTAAGCAATCAGCCACCTCCATTGTAATACCCACACCTTTATCTTCGGCTACTGGGTCAAACAATTCGCAGGCGTCTTTAATTAATTGGGTAATATCGATATCTTCCATAGTAAGTTTTGATACGCCCGCTTCTGCCTCAGATATATCCAGCATCGTATTGATTATTCCCAACAGGCGGTCACACTCCTCTATGATGCTCGCTGCCATGGCCTCATACTCATTAGTTGTTCCTCCGCCAGTCAGTGTCATTTCAGCAACGCCGCGAA
>JAJYJK010000073.1 GCA_021789555.1 Nitrospirota bacterium | reverse complement strand
GGGCGTTAAAGCCGCTTCAGAACCTGGACGCCCTCGGCGCAGATGCGGTCCCCACGCTGATTTCCGCCGGAGCAGTCGGAGTGGGTAAACAGGTGGCCGATGAGCAGGCGCTGGCGCAGGTGGCCAAAAGCCAGGGTAAATCGGTCATGGGCCTGGAGCGTGATCTCTCAGAGGGGAAACTGGAGTCGACTGTGGGCGCCATAAACACTTATGGCAGGCTCACTGGGGCAAAGTCTTTCGACCAGGCGGCCGCGGGGTATTTTGCGACCATTGGCCGCATAGCCGGTGCCGGAACCACAGGCTCGGCGGCGGGCCTTGAAAAGATAGGGCCTGAAGGGTTGGCCTTCAAGACGGAAAGAGAGATGGAAAACGAATACACCAAGTTCCGCATGCTGGATGCGGCCGCCAGGGCCCAAGGGCTGACCCCCATGGAGTTTCTGGAGGCCCACCATGGGGCCGGGATATCCTTTGCCGATTCGAAGGCAAACGGCGCGGACACCATAACGATGTCTGCGGACGGAAAGACCCTGATGTCCACCTCCAGGATGAACCTGGACGCCGCCCAATTGAAGACCTTCGCCAAGGAACTGGACAAACCCGGCACGACCTACGCCGGCAGGGCGCTTCTGGCCGCAGCCGAAAGAGGGGAAGGAGCAGCGATTACGATGAACACCGACTCCGCCGGAAACATAGTCTCGATGAGCGCGGAGTCCGGAGGCAAGGCGCTTCTTGACAACTACTCGATCGGTCAGACCGGTTATACGAACGCCTATAACGCGCTCACTACAGTCAACAAGGGTCTCCAGGAGAAATCCGGCACTTTTGTGACAACGGGGACGGATGTGGAGAACAAGGACGTCGACAAGACCGTCATAAGCAAGGGCACGGTATTTGACGATACTGCCTTCCAGATGGCCTTGAAAGGAGACCACGCCCTCGTTCACCAGGTGACGAACCCGTATCTCAGCGGCGCGGCCCAAGATGCGGAAATAGCGGCTATGGTAGCGCCTCTTGCCAAGGCGGCCGGGCAGTTTGCAAAAAGATCCGGAGTTTCAATGGATTATACAAAAGGCGATGCTAAGCTCTCTGTTGGCGCGGGTGGCGGACTGATATTTAAAGCGAGCATGGGCGCGACAGGTTCTGTGGGCGGGCAAAGGGAAGATGAGAAAAATACAAATCTGGTAGCGCAGCAGTATGAAATGGTGGTGCGTAACGCGCTTGGCGAGGCAAAGGAAAAAGGATTTAAACGGCAGCAGACAGACGCTCTGCTTTCCGAAAGGCTGCAAGACTTTACAACAGCATTCCAAAAAAATGCCGAGGCTGCCAATCCCGAGAAATTCGGAACTAGCTCTGTAGGGGCGGCGTTAAAAAGCGCTAAAGAAAAAATAGATTCAGCGAATGTACCGGGGAACCCAATTATAACTGGCTCCGAGAGAGGAGAGATTAATTCAGAATAATGGATTAATCGTCATGGTGAAAAATATTGCCAGGCATATTCCGGAAAGTAGAGTCGGTAAAAATATCCTCTTCGGGCATTTCCACGTTGTATTTCCCTGACATCTTCTGCAACGGCCTGACGACCAGAAAGAAGAAGCCCGCGAATACGCCGATTATTATGAGCGTTGTCGTCATTTTCCTGTCCTTTTCCTTCTGTTTCTTCAATACCATTAGCCGATATACGATGTCAAGAGTTTTTTGGAAAAAGCCAGGGAAAAGGCATGAAAATGTGATAAAGCGCACAAAAGAAACGGCTTTTAAAGGACTCGAACTTTTAGTGGCGCTGGCAGCTTATTATCCTGCATGTGAAGCCGTTCCAGCATGACGGAGCACCCCTTTGAGGGATTTGCGGAGGTCCTTCATCTGCCATAAATCATATGCAGCCTGCATGTTCAGCCAGGTCTCCGCAGTCGAGCCAAAGACAATTTCAATCCTCAGCGCCATTTCCGGCGCAATGGCCCCGCGTCCGTTGATTATTTTGGAAACGGTCTTCCGCGCGACTCCAAGGCGTTTGGCGGCATCGGTGACCGTCATCCCCATGGGTTCAAGCAAAGTTTTGACCGTTACATCAAGGCTAAGGGATATCCCATAAAGACGCTGGTCGCATTTTCTGGCACGGTGCTTGATAATGAGGCGCCCGATATCAGCTATACCGAAGTTGGGATGAATGAAGGTATTAAGGAAAAGGAATTGCCGGAGAAGTTCGCAACGCCTGAATATCGGGTATTACTGGTTGCTGAGAAATACCAGACGGGATTCGACCAGCCGCTCTTACATACGATGTATATAGATAAGCGTCTTGCGGGAATTCAGGCCGTGCAGACGCTCTCGCGCCTGAACCGGACACACCCGCTCAAGGAAGACACTTTTGTGCTTGATTTTATCAATGATCGTGAGGAAATCCGGGAAGCTTTTAAAGCCTATTACGAAGGCGCCGAGATGGGGGAAGAAGTGGAGCCGGCCCGCATGTATCAAATAAAAGCTGAGCTGGATGCTTCCGGAATCTACCTTGCCGAGGAAGTTCATAGGTTTTGCGAAGTTTATTTCAAACCCAAACAGCGGCAGAGTACACTTGATCATCAAATTATGAATGCAGTATTGGACCCGGCAGTGTCGCGCTTTTCAGTGCTGCAACAAGAAAAGGAAGATGAGGCGGAACTCTGGCGCGGCAAATTGCAGGCATTTCGTAACCTTTATGGTTTTTTGAGCCAAGTTATACCGTATCAGGATTCAGACCTTGAGAAGCTCTATGTTTTCCTTCGTTATCTCTCCAGGAAACTTCCGCGAAGGCGCACGGGACCGTCTTACAACTTTGATGATGAGGTTAGGTTGGACTATTATCGCCTTCAGAAGATCAGCGAAGGTTCTATCAGCTTGAAAGAGGGATCAGCCCGGGCATTGGATGGACCGACTGAAGTGGGCACCGGCATGATCCGTGAAGAGCCGGTTGCGCTTTCTCGGCTTATCGATATTGTTAACGAGCGATTTGGCACTGACTTCAACCAGGCAGACCAATTATTCTTCGATCAACTTGTTGAAGCCGCAATGACAGATGAAGCGCTCAAACAGGCAGCGGCGGTGAATCCGGAAGACAAGTTCGAATTAGTATTTAAGAACCTTCTGGAATCGCTGTTCATTGAGCGGATGGACCAGAATGAAGAACTGTTCGCACGATTCATGAATGACGCGGCATTTCAGAAAGTTGTCACTGGCTGGCTTGCATCAGAGGCATATAAGAGACTGAGAGGTCAGGGCGAATGGTGGACCCAGTATGGTTCTTAGTGGGGAAGTAACGATCGAGCGTCTCTTACAGTTGGTGGATGTCTGGATCCTGAGCGGGTGCGTATGAAAACGGACTAAATCCGTTCCTCACCCATAAACTAAACAGGGGAGAACGGCAATGTTGCCGTTCTCCCCTGTTCCTACCTCCCACGAAATCCAGCACATCGACCGGATTTGCGGGGGTCATTCCGAGGACGAGCTTCATAAACTCGTCCTCGGAGAGTAAAAAAGTTCTGCCGTTGATCCTGACCCTGACGAACATATTCTCCTCCTTGAGGGTGTGATTTCCCTGCGATGCAGGGGCCAGCTGAATGCTCGGTTTCCCAAGCACTCGGCTGGCCCTTGCCCGGGGGAGAAGGAGGAGAGAGAGGGAAGTTGTTGCTTCCCTCTCCGTCAGCCTAAAACTCCGTGGAGCGCATCATGAGCGCGACAGTGTTCCCGGTCTCCGGGTTCACGAACCGCCGCTCCACCACGAAGCCCTCGCACCTGAAAAGCGTCAGGCTCCACTCGTTGTCCTCCCTTACCGTGCAGCAGACAAGAGGGGTCTTGACCCTCTCAAGGGCCTTTTCTACAAGGAACGTCCCGACACCGTTTCGCCTGAACTCGGGCTTTACGTAGAGGTGCCTAAGTTCCGTCAGATACCAGCTCCTCCATAGGAGCCCCACGATCCCCTTGATAACGCCGTCCTCCACGGCCATGAAGTAGCGGCCCTGGATGACGGCATTGGGATTGTGGGCGAAGAGAAGCCTTTGCACTTCCGGGAAGTCGTCTTCCCGTGCTTTTTTAAATTCCGGCATTTCTTCTCCTCCTTTCGCCGTGGAGGGCGGCCAGGTAGTCCTTGCAGTCGTCGTAGAGCGGGTCGTTCCGCGGCAACTGGTCCATCTCAAGCCCGGCGTTGAATATGGCGTCGGTGATCTCCGTATCGGAGAGGTCCCTCACGCCGTAGAGGTCATCGCTACCGGCGGCCCCGCCTTCACCCCAGTACTCGTCCCAGAAACCACCCTGGCTTCCCCGATCGAGGTAGTCCAGGCCGCTATGCGAGAAATAGCGCGACGGACTCGCCACGGACCTGCTCGTTTTCGCCCTGTGTTCGAGGTCCTTTACCGCCTCGACCTCGTACTTCGGGCTCGTGTCCGCGGCCATGCGGTAGAGCCTGTAGGGCGTTGCCTCGAAATAGGTGACCTTGCCGATATCCAGGCCCGGGCAGGCCCATTCCCACGCCTTCGTGAACATCTCCTTGGTGGAGGCTATGAACCTCCCCATCCGATGTTCGCGTGCGTCGAAGACGGAGAGGGGCCGCTCGTCGTTTCTCCAGAAGAAGATATCGCCCTCCGTCATGTATGCGAAGGCGAAATCCCCCTTGTCGGAGATGAAGTCCGTGACCTTCTCTATGGCGGTAACGACGTCCTCGCCCCGGTTCTGTAGCCTTGCCACACATCTCCAGAACGTCTCGCTGTCCACGGCCGCGGGCCGGATGCCGAACTCCTGGGCAAGCTCCTTTGTCTTGCCTATCACCCCGTTATGGATGCCGAAATGCCACTTGTCGTGCACCCGGACGCCAAAGGGATGGGAGTTCCTGTCCGACTGCTTTCCGGCGGTCTTGAACCTCACGTGCCCCAGGGCGTAACGGTACTTCTTTTCCCAGAGGAAGTTTGCATGGCCCTGAAGTAAAAAAGTCCGGGCCCGGCAGCCCTTCTTGCGGACCAGGTTGTTTCCGCTCAGGGTCTTTATAGCTATCCCTGTGCCGTGGGGGTTGCTCTTTTCCTCGGCCAGCAGGAGCCCTTGAATCAGGGCGGTCACGCCGGCGTTGGAGTTTCCGCAAAACCCGATTATCCTGCACATTGACCGTTCACCTCCTCGTCCTCGTTAAGCTCCTGAATCCTCCTTTCGAGCGCCACCGCCTGCCTTCTCATGGCGATGTACCGGGCCACGTTTATGGTGTGCCAGCAGTGGTTATGCGTCCTGAACCCCCTGCAGGCGCAAACGAGATTGTCGGCGCCGGAATCACCCGCATCTCCCCGATTCAATGTCACACGGTAACGGCCCTCTCCGTTTCTCGACGGGGCGTCCCAGGTCCCGGTTTCGTACCCAGCGTCGAACTCCTCCAGCGGGATGACGCTCGAGGGCCTCATCGCTGCCAGATTGGCAATCGCGTTTGACGGAAGTCCCGGGTTAGCGGCCGTAAATCTCTCATGCCGGTTTCCATAGGAGTACGCGAGGTTTTCCCTGCTGCTTTGGAGGTCCCTCATCTCCGCCTGCCTTCTTCGCCTTTCAAGTTCAACTTCGAGGTTGAAGCCGTCCACATCGATGGGCGGCACCTGCGGCATGTGGGAGGGGTTTCTCTCTGCATCCTCCTTCCAGTGCATGTACCTGCCGTAGAGGTAGTTCCTGGCCTCGCGGATAAGAGATGTGGAGCTTCCGTCCATGCCGACCGCGTCCATGACGCCGTCGAAGGTGGGCTCCACTTCCCTGCTTTTAAGGCCCTTTTTCACCGCGTGCGCCAGCATCAGGCAGAAGACTATCCAGGGCACGGCCTTCTGCGGCTCGGCCGTCCCGTTATGCAGGCGGAATTCGATGGTCTTGTGGCTCTGGAACGCGCAGAGGTTTAACGAGTGGTACCTGTCTGAAAGGTTGCCCTCGGCCAGTTGGACGAGGTTTTCCGTTTCGAGTCGTTTGCAGTAGCGGTTGGCCCTTCTGCTTGGGCTCACCAGGTACCAAAGGACCGGGGCCTCGATCTTCGCCCATAGTTTCGCGAGCTCAAGCATGAGGGCCGTGTCCCAGTTCCAGGCGTCCACGTGGACGTGAAACCCGCAGCTTGAGTTGACCTTGGATCCTGTCTCGCTGGCCGCGCCAAGGGCCTTTCTCACGGAGTCGAACCCCTGGGCCCCGAAGAGCTTAGGGCTTACCAGCTCCACCGGCCCGAAACCGGGCTCCGTCCTTATGGAGCCGTCCTGGCCGATTTTCCACTTGCTTGTCATCTGGTGGTCGTAGCCAGTCTGAAAGGCGGAAAGGCCAAGCTGGCCCATCTTCCTTTCAAGCTCCTCCCTGTTTCTTACCAGCATCTCGAACTCGACCCCGAAGGAGTAAATCGGCAGCAGGTTCACCGTCTGGCGCTCCCTGAGAAGCCCCTCGTATTCCCTGTATTCCACTCCCTGCTTCAAAAGCAGGTCGCAAAAGAGGAAATACGCCTGGGCGTCGGTCAGGTGATCGCTGGCCTCGACGCCGAACCTCTTCAGGGCCGCGTTTTGCCAGGTAGACGGTTTCCTTACGCCGTTTAGCTCTATCGCGGGATTGCCGTTCAGGTATTCTCTGATGTGCTTACAGATTGCGAAGCCGATCCCGTTCTGAACTCCCTTTTGGAAGAGGAAGCTCAGGCAGTTGCAGCCATAAGAGCCGTCCGAGTTTTTGAAGATTTGATATTTGCCGTTAAAATTGCCGGACTCGACCTCCGAAATTGCTGAGCGTGTCGGGCGGTTGTCCGGCTGTCTCCGCCTGTCCTTTGGAAGATTTATCGTGCCACAGGACGGGCACTCGACAATGTCATTTCCCAACTGTACGCCACAGCTCCTGCATTGGACCGAAACGCCGGTGCCGGTCTGGGCCGGCGCAAGCGGAAATGTTTCGACAGCGATGCCCGAAATATCGGCGTAAACATCCAGGGCGTTTAAATCGATCTCTCTTGGCATGTGCTCCTCCTTCCGGAAACGGTTCTCCGGAAAGAGGGGCCCTGGGTAGGGACATATCCTCTGCTGGAGAACCGTCGCGGACTGGTCCGCGTGATCCGGTTTCTCCAGCTAGGCTGGAGGTTTTTTGAAATTTCAGTTCATACAGGCCACCACAACGTCGTATGGCGCTTTACCGATCGTAAGAAGCACGATGTAGACCGTGACCTTTAACCTTTTGTTTGCAAGCAATACCGCCACTCCTATTCGTATTCTTTTCATAGTCGCCCCCGGAAAATGAAAGGGCGGAGAGTTTTTCCCTTTCGGGATTTAACCGCTCCGCCCACCTGTACTTTTGGACAGGTTTTTTTTACTTCTTTACAGGGCCGGTTTCGGCACCGCCAGAGGCGGCCGCCCCCGTTCCTGCCATTCCCGATACCCCGGCAGTTTCACCCGCCTCGGTGTCCTCCTGGGACTTGTAAGAGCTCCATGCCTGCTCCAGGGAGAGCGCCTTCATGAGCTCACCCACATAGAGGAAGGAGACCATGTCCAAGGGCACGTTTATGGCCTTGCCTTCGCCTCTCTTGAGCGAATAGGCATAGCCGGACTTGTCCTCCTTCTCCCATTTTTCGAGCGTGAGCCTGCTTGTCACTTCGCCTTCGTCGCCTTTGAACTTGTGTGTGAGGGTCTGCTTTCCGCCCTTTTTCGCGAGTTCCGCGGTGAAAAGGCAGATGCTGTAGGCCTCAAGCGGGTTGAGGATGAACTTTTGGCTCTGGTTGTCGCCGTTTCCGAAAGTGAAGAACCTGATGGCGATCCTTCCCTCTTTCCCTGTTGCGGACTCCTCTGCGCTCACCTTCGACGTCGCCCTGATCTCCATTCCTGCGGTTTTCGCATAGACCGTGTAGCCCTTCATGTTGAAACCTCCTTGAAATAAAAACGGCGGCCGGCAGCCCCGTCGAAGACGGAAATATGCCAATGCCGCTTTCTTTGACCGTCAAAGACGGCTCTTTCCTCTCAGTTGCCCTATACGAATTCCAGCACGTTGACCGGATTTTCGGGCGTCATCTTGTAGACGAGCTTCATGAATTCATCCATGGACAATAAAAACGTCTTCCCGTTGATTTTCACCCTGACTGACATATAATCCTCCTTCCGAAACGGTTTTTTACTCCGGAAAGAGGGGTCCCGTAGTGGGAGCATGACCTCTGCTGGAGAACCGTTTGATTGGTCTCCAGCAATGCTGGAGGGTTTTGGACTTTTACCGTCAAAGACGGGTTTAACAACCAGAAAAAAAATGACTCTAAAACTTCCTGGCATGCCTGCCAGTCTGAAACCATGGGCTGGGAAGTCCCGTATACCGTGGAGTTTGCTCCCGTTCTCAAAAGGAGTGTCCCAGTGAAAACCGGCAGGATGCCGGAAAACCCGAGCGGTTTTATATCACTGGTGACTGGAATAATCTTTATGGCCGTCTCTGATGGGTCCGCCTTCAGAGGGCTTTTCTCTTTTTCTCCTCCTTGCCGGGGTGAGCGGCCTCAGCTTGGTCCCCGGTTTTCTCGCCATCTGCCGAAGCGGGCGCCTCAAGCCCCCTTGGCGCCCTGTACGGGACACCAGCCATGGCGCATATCTTTGCCGCGGCAAGGTGCAGGCCCTCTATCGCCTTCTGGTACTCGACGAGAAGCGGGACCGCATCCTCGGGTTTGAACCTTATAAGGAGGTTGGCCCTGAGTATCCTGATCCCCCTGTCGGCGTTCCGGATGATATCAAGTACCCTGTGGGTGTCGACCGTCCGGGTTATCACGACCCGCGTGTCCCTCTCCTGCGCGAGGGAGACCTTCCTTTTAAGGCGTTCGTCTGCGCTTGGGGTTTCCGGCATATTTTGTTAAACCTCCTTTTTCCTGTTTTTAAACGCCGTGGCCGCAATGGCCAGCGTCGGTATTGCAATAAAAAGCAGCGTCGAAAGGACGATGAACCAGGACGATATCAATAGCACCGGCCTGAAAGCGAGCGCCTTTTCATACAGGTACTCCAACTGGCCCTCCGTGAGCAACCTTCGAAGCAGTAGCACCAGGTGGGCGATCCTCTGCGCCGTGAAATAAAGATAGAGGAAATTGAACACGATGACGGCAATGAGCGCCTTGGCCAGGGCCCCGAGGGCCGCCCCGCCAAGCAGGTTTCTGATCATCGACCTGGAGATATTGCCCACATAGCAGCTCTTGAGCGTGGCCAGGAAAAAGCCGTACCCCAGGGTAAAGCCAAGGGCCAGTACGAGGGCGTAAATCTGGTCAAAAAGGGTGGGCGCCTTGTCCCCAAAGATTGGGATTATCCTCTCCACCACCCCGATGGCAAACGGTGTCAGGAGGGCCACGATCATCCCGCTCAAAAAGGAGCTTTTCATGCCCACGACCATCATGTCCAGCCTGTCCTTGACAGAAAAGAACATGGGGTTGATGCCCTCCACCGTCTCCGCCTCCATGGCGGACATGTTCTGGATTTCCTTTATGGCGTCCAGGAGGCTCTTGGGCTTTTCAAGGAAGCCCTGGTTGACGATGACCTGGTCGCCGCTTTTGCTGGCCAAGATTTACCTCCTTACCTGAAAACCGCCCGGAGACCGCCGATATAGGCCGTGGCGATCGCCAGGAGGAAAAAAATGATAAAAATCTGCACGTTCTGCCTCCTCGCCATGAAGTAGAAAGAGAGCGCCAGGAAGCAGACCGAAATCAGCCTCGCCCAGAAGCCGGAGAGAACGGTCTCAAACAGCCTGCCCCAGAAGGAGACATACTCCTGCTGGGTGAAATACCGCAACGGGTCCAGATATCTGAAGAAGTCCATAATTTTGTCCCTCTATAGTGATATAGGCGGGGGGCAACTTTTGGTTGGCAAAGGTATGGATAAAAATGTCATCATTTATTAATATATAGGTACAATATTATCCGAAAAACAAGGAAAGGGCATGACACCAGCGGTCGAGAAAGCAGTCGAGATCATCAGGCAAATGGGAGGGACAATCCGCACCTCTGAGGCGATTCGGAAAGGCGTCCATCCCAGGGAGCTGTATGCGCTTCGCGACCGCGGCATGCTTGATCAGATCACGCGTGGCGTCTACAGGCTGGCAGAACTCGCCGCTATATCCAGTCCCGATCTCGTGACAGTGGCGTCAAGGGCGCCACATACCGTGATCTGCCTGATTTCCGCGCTTGCTTTCCACAATCTTACAACTCAGGTCCCTCACGAGGTCTCTATCGCCATTTCCCGGGGCTCCCGCGTCCCGCAGTTTCATTATCCGCCGGTTTCTGTGCACAAGTTTGATCCGGAAAGCTTTAAGGCCGGAATAGAGGAGCATAGCATCGATAGTGTAAAGGTGCGTATCTACAGCCCGGAGAAGACCCTGGCGGACTGCTTCAAATTCCGAAACAAGATCGGGATGGACGTGGTGCTGGAGGCTCTGAAGCTTTACAAGGAGCGGAAAAAGTTCAATCCAGGCCCCCTGCTGAAATATGCCAGAATCTGCCGCGTCGAGAAGGTGATGAAGCCGTATCTGGAGGCAATGGCGTGAGCAGGAAGACACCCGGGAACATTGCGGCATCGGTCCGCCGGCGCCTCCTCAACAAGGCCAGGGGCGACCAACGGCCGTTCAATGAATTGCTCCAATATTACGCAATGGAACGTTTTCTCTACCGGCTCTCAAAATCGCCCCATGCCAATCGGTTTATTCTCAAGGGCGCCTTGATGCTGAGAGCCTGGCGCTCGCCGGAATTCCGTTCCACCATGGATATCGACCTGCTCGGCAAAACGGACAACGGCGAAGCGGAAATTGTTTCGCAAATCCGGCTGTGGAGGTCCCCCGGGACGGACTAGTCTTATATCT
>JAJYJK010000072.1 GCA_021789555.1 Nitrospirota bacterium | reverse complement strand
CACTTGCTGCGCCCCCTGAAAAGATCTAAATGGGCTTAGTGGCTGAGTGCTCAGCGTTCGACTTGCATGTGTTAGGCACGCCGCCAGCGTTCGTTCTGAGCCAGGATCAAACTCTCATCTGTTTAAACGCTTCGAATTGATCGGGTGCTACGCACTTTTTAGGCTAGTCTTTTCAAAGAGCAACTCTACTACCTTACATGAGAAATTTTGGTTTGTCAACCTCCGGCCCAACTAAAGGGCCTGCGTCATGAAAATGCTCCCTCGCCCGGTGGGAGAGGGTCGGGGTGAGGGGATAGATTAAGAGGGAAAAGCGGGTGCAAATTGATTTTTAAAGGGCCATTCTATAAAATTTTATCAAAATCCAAATGGGGGCAAGCAACATCCTCTCCTTCTTCCATGCCGACTGAAATCAGGGGAAGCGTCGAAAGGGTCGTATTCTACAACCCGGAGAACCACTACGCCGTCCTCAAGGTGAGCGTGCCGGGCGAGGTCGTCACCGTGACCGGCGCCTTCCCGCAGGTCCGCGCAGGGCAGATGCTGCGCATAGAAGGCAATTGGGAAGAACATCCGAAATACGGCAATCAGTTAAAGGCCGTAAGCCACGAGACGCTGCCCTTTCATTCCCCCCAGGCCGTGGAGCGGTACCTCGCCTCCGGGCTCATAAAAGGTATCGGCCCCGTCATGGCCAAAAAGATCGTCGGGAAATTCGGCGCGCAGACGATTGAAATCCTGGACCAAAACCCCTCCCGGCTCTCGGAAGTGGAGGGCATAGGCCCGAAGAAGCTGGCGGGGCTCCTAAATTCCCTCAATGAGCAAAAGCAGCTAAAAAACATCATGATCGCCTTCCAGGAATATGAGATAAGCCCGGCTTACGCCATGAAGATATACAAGCAATATGGCGCTCAATCCATACGCATGCTAAAGGAAAACCCATACAGGCTGGCCGAGGACATAAACGGGATCGGTTTCATAAAGGCCGACTCCATAGCCGCTAAAACGGGCATCCCCAAGGACTCGCCCTTCCGCGCCCAGGCAGGAATCCTCTACCTTCTTGAAAGGTTTTCCGAGGAGGGTCACATTTACTACCCTTACCCGGACCTATTGACCGAGGCCGAAAAGAACCTCTCCATCCCGGGGGAAAATCTCAGGAAGGCAGTGGCCGCCCTCTTCGAAAGAGGAAAGATCGTCATCGAGGGCATCATTGGGGCCGGCGGTATGGAAGCGGATGAAAAGGCCGTCTACCTGAAACCCCTGCACGATGCCGAATGCGAGGTCGCCCACGGCATAAAAGCACTGCTTGGAACAGAAAGACACGCCCTCTCCCAACCCTACCTTTGCCCCAAAAAGCCTTTGGCTTTTCGGGGACCCCTCCCTTCTGAGGGAGAGGGTTTTACCTTCGAACAGGATAAAACCCTGCCGAAGGAAGGCGTTGCGGCGCCGGATGCCGCCATGGACCGGATTGTCCTGTCCCCCAAACAGGCCGAGGCCGTAAGCTACGCGCTCCGGGAAAGGGTATTCATAATAACCGGGGGGCCCGGCGTCGGCAAGACCACCATTGTAAAGGCCATCCTGGACATCTATAAAAGCAGGGGTAAGAAGGTGCTCCTTGCCGCTCCCACCGGAAGGGCCGCCAAGAGGCTCTCGGAACTTGCGCGGCAGGAGGCAAAGACCATCCACCGCCTGCTCGAATACACCCCGGCCCAGGGATTTAGGCGAAACCGGCTATACCCTTTGAATGCGGACATGCTCATACTCGATGAAAGCTCCATGATAGACACGCCCCTAATGGCGCGCCTCCTGGATGCGTTTCCTTCCGGGCGCCGCCACACTGCCGGAGAGCACCATGCCGGAGAGCACCATGCCGGCGGAGACCGTCACGGTCCGGGCTGCGGTCTTATACTGGTGGGGGACTCAAACCAGCTCGCGTCGGTGGGGCCGGGGAATGTCTTGGGCGACCTGATCGGCTCCGGCGCGGTCCCGACGGCAAGGCTCGACGAGATATTCCGGCAGTCCAGACAGAGCCTGATAGTGGTCAACGCCCACAGGATAAACAAAGGGGAGATGCCCCAATTCCCGGAGGGGCGCGGAGGCGACTTCCACTTCATAAGACTCATGGAGCCGGCCGCCATACTTGAAAGGCTCCTTGATCTCTGCGCCAGGACGCTGCCCGCACGGGGGTTCGACCCCTTCAGGGACATCCAGGTGCTCTCCCCCATGCACAAAGGGACCCTTGGCGTCTCCAACCTGAACCGGACACTCCAGGGACTCCTCAACAAAGACGCCGGAGGAGAAAAAGCAGGCCCGTTCCTGGCGGGGGACAAGGTGATGCAGATAAGGAACAACTACGAAAAGGACGTCTATAACGGGGACACCGGCAGGATAAAGGAGATCAGAAAGGGGGAGATCGTCGCCGATTTTTACGGCAGGCAGGTGGTCTACGGCCGCACCGAGACAGAGGAACTCCAG
This sequence comes from Nitrospirota bacterium, assembly GCA_021789555.1. Taxonomy (GTDB): domain Bacteria; phylum Nitrospirota; class Thermodesulfovibrionia; order Thermodesulfovibrionales; family JdFR-88; genus JAJYGJ01. The sequence goes on along the minus strand of JAJYJK010000072.1, from coordinate 8,526 downwards.
CTTGCATACGCCGCCTCGGTGCACAAGTCCCAGGGCAGCGAATATCCGGTCGTCGTGATGCCCATCGTGACGGAGCATTTCATGCTCCTGCAGCGAAACCTCCTCTATACGGCCGTCACCAGGGCAAAAAAGCTCATGGTGCTTCTGGGCCAGCCCAAGGCCCTCGCCATAGCGGTGAAAAACGCAAAAATGACGACCAGATACACCGCCCTGAAAGGCCGCCTCGAAAACCCGTAACGACCTTAAAAATAATGTTATATTAAATTATGGTTCAGATATTTCTTAAAAAAATCTTTGGCACCAAGAACGAGAGGGAAATAAAAAGATATCTGCCCGTCGTGGAGAAGATAAACTCTCTTGAGGACGGGCTCTCCCGCCTCTCCGACGACGCCCTGCGCGGCAAGACGGAGGAGTTCAGGAAAAGACTCGATGCGGGGGAAACACTGGACGACCTCCTGCCGGAGGCGTTTGCGGCCGTAAGGGAGGCCTCGAAACGGACCCTCGGGATGCGGCATTTCGACGTGCAGCTCATCGGAGGCATCGTCCTCCACAATGGAAAGATAGCCGAGATGAAGACCGGCGAGGGCAAAACATTAGTCGCCACCCTGCCCGTCTATCTGAATGCCCTGGAGGGCAAGGGCGTCCATGTGGTCACGGTAAACGATTACCTGGCCAAAAGGGACGCCCGCTGGATGAGCCCCGTCTATGAGATGCTCGGCCTGAAGACCGGCGTCATCGTGCACGAGCTCTCCGATGAGCAGCGACAGGAGAACTACGGGGCGGACATCACCTACGGGACCAACAACGAATTCGGCTTCGATTACCTCAGGGACAACATGAAATACGACATAAGCCAGTACGTCCAGAGGGAGCTCAACTACGCCATCGTCGACGAGGTTGACAGCATACTCATCGACGAGGCCCGGACCCCGCTTATCATCTCGGGGCCCTCCGAGGAGTCCACGGACAAATACTACAAGATAAACCGGATAATCCCCAGCCTGAAGAAGGAAGCCGACTTCACCCTGGAGGAGAAGACCAAGGGCGTCGTGCTTACCGACGAGGGCAACTCGAAGGCGGAGCGCCTCCTTGGCCTCGGGAACCTCTACGACCAGTCGAACATAGAGATAGTGCACCACGTGCTTCAGGGCCTCAGGGCCCATCACATGTATAAACGTGACGTGGATTACGTAGTCAAGGACGGAGAAGTTGTTATAGTTGATGAGTTCACGGGGCGTCTCATGCCCGGCCGCAGGTGGTCCGACGGCCTGCACCAGGCGATAGAGGCGAAGGAGGCGGTCAAGATTGAAAACGAAAACCAGACCCTGGCCACCATCACCTTCCAGAACTATTTCCGCATGTACAACAAGCTTGCCGGCATGACCGGCACCGCGGACACCGAGGCCTCGGAGTTCGCAATGATATACAACCTGGACGTCTCCGTCATCCCCACCCATAAACCCATGATAAGGGCGGACCATCAGGACCTGATATACAAGAACGAGGCGGCCAAGTTCCGGGCGATAATCGGGGAGATAGAGACGCTCCATGAAAAAGGACAGCCCGTCCTCGTGGGCACCATCTCGATAGAGAAATCGGAGGTCCTGAGCCAGATGCTCCGCAAGAAGGGCATCCCCCACTCCGTCCTCAACGCCAAATACCACGAACGCGAGGCCGAGATAATATCCCAGGCCGGCAGGAACTCCGCCGTCACCATCGCCACCAATATGGCCGGCAGGGGCACGGACATCATACTCGGGGGAAACCCCGAAGGGCTTGTCCGGGACCTCATGAAGGAAAACAAAGGCGACCCCACGGCGCAGGAGATGGCGGCCATAAGAAAAAAGGCGGCTGAACGGTGCGAGGAGGACAGGAAAAAGGTCCTCGACGCCGGAGGACTGTGCATAGTGGGCACCGAAAGACACGAGGCGCGCAGGATAGACAACCAGCTCAGGGGCCGCTCCGGAAGGCAGGGGGACCCGGGAGCTTCACGCTTCTATCTCTCCCTCGAGGACGATTTGATGCGGATATTCGGCTCCGACCGCCTGCACGGGATCATGAACAAACTGGGCATGGAAGAAGACGTGCCGATTGAAAACAGGATGGTCTCCAAGGCGGTGGAGAACGCGCAGAAGAGGGTCGAGGCGCACAACTTCGACATCAGGAAGCACCTGATAGACTACGACGACGTGATGAACAAGCAGAGGACGGAGATATACAGTTTCAGGCGGGAGATACTCTCCGGCGGAGAAAACTTGCGGGAGCGCATCCAGACCATGATGGAAGACGCCGTCGACGACCTGCTGGATATCTACTGCCCCGAGGACAAGCACCCCACCGAGTGGGACATAAAAGGACTCAAAGACGCATTTTACGGCGCCTTCGCCGTGGCCGCGCAGGTCGAACCGGAGAGCCCGGCGAATGTCCTCAGAGAGGCGCTGCTCTCATCGCTGAAGAGTTTCTATGAGGCCAGGGAGCAGGACGTTGGCCGCGAGACGATGGAGTACATCGAGAAGGTCGTCCTCCTTCAGGTCGTGGATTCCCAGTGGAAGGACCACCTGCTTGCGATGGACCATCTCAGGGAAGGCATCGGGCTCAGGGGCTACGGCCAGAGGGACCCGCTCACGGAATACAAAAGGGAGGGTTTTGACCTCTTCGGCGAGATGACCAACCGGATAAACACGGAGACCTTAAGCAGGCTCTTCAAGGTCCGCATCCAGACCGAAAACGAGGCCCAGAGGCTTGAGAAGAAGCAGAAGCTCATATACAACCGGGGCGAAGGGTCGGAACCCACGACCGTAAGGAAAGAGAAGAAGGTGGGAAGAAACGAACCCTGTCCGTGCGGAAGCGGCAAGAAATACAAGAAGTGCTGCGGAGCTAATGCATAGAATCTTTCTCATAGGGGCGGCCCTGCCGCAGTGGCGTGATCGACAATAGTTGGTTATGCGGCAATGGATAGAATTTTTCTCATAGGGGCGGCCCTGCCGCCCCTTGAGACGGCCGTATCCCCAAAGAGCTACAGGATTTCCCGCTTCGAAGACCCCGCCCTCGCACTGCCCGATATATCGCGCGCAGCGCTCATCATCATAAACGCCGGAGGGGGAAAGACCCGGCCCGAACCGCTTAAGAAGCTCCTGCTGCTCTCCGAACACGTCCCGAAGATATTCGTTTCGGCCGCCTCCCGGCAAAAGCCGGGCTTCTCCAGAAAAAAGGCCCTCACCTACACGGCCGACGAAGGGCTCGCCCCGCGGGAGCTTGGCAGGCTCATAAGGCGCATCGGCGAGGAAAAAAAGCTCTGCGATGAAAACCGGGCCGTCCGGGAACAAAACCAGTCGCTCAGGGATGAGCTGAAATTCTTCGAGGAACTGAGCCGCGCCCTCACATCGTCCGCCGGGAAGACCGACGTGCTTCAACTGCTCACTAAAAAAATAAGAGAAAAGACCGGGGCTGAAAACTGCACCATCTACCTTGTGGACGAGCAGACGGGCGGCCTCGCGATGGAAAAGACGGAGGGGCCGCTCTGGAAAAAGGAGAAGACCGCCATGCCCCCCGGCGTGATCGCGGCAAGGGTGGCGAGGGAAGGCAAGCCGCTGCTCATCGGCAACATGTACAAGGAGAGCGGCTTTACGCTGAAGATGAGGGATTTCAGGCACAAGATAAACACCGCTATATGCGTGCCCGTGAAGATCAAGGGCAAGATACTTGGCGTGCTGGAGATCATCAACAGGCAGTCGGGCGGAGAGTTCACCCGCAAGGACCTGGTCTCCATCACGAGGTTCACGGATTATGTGGCGATAATCGTCGAAAGGGCCACCCTCTATGAAAAGATGCAGGAGCTTGTCGTAACCGACGACCTCACAAAACTCTTCAATACCCGTTACATGACCAGGACCATCGGGACCGAGATCCTCAGGAGCAACAGATATAACACGTCCGTAAGCCTCATATTCATGGACATAGACCACTTCAAGATAGTCAACGACAACTATGGGCACCTCGTCGGCAGCAAGCTCCTCGTGGAGATGGGGCAACTCCTGATAAGACACCTGCGGGAGCTGGATATCGTGACCAGATACGGCGGGGACGAGTTCGTCATCATACTGCCCCAGACGCCGCCGCAAAAAGCGGTAAAGACCGCCGAGAGGATAAGGCAGACCGTCCAGGAGCACGTCTTTTTAAAAAAGGAGGGCTATGGCCTGAAACTTACGGCAAGCTTCGGGGTGGCCTCCTATCCCGAAAGCGCCAATTCCCAGGAAGAGCTAATAAGGCTGGCGGACGAGGCCATGTACCAGGTGAAACACCGTACCAGAAACGGGGTCTATGCTATAATCGACCATGGCGCTGTTTAACTACGCCTCGAAGGAGCTGACCCTGAAGGTCGTCTACTACGGGCCCGGCCTGAGCGGCAAGACCACCAATATCCAGCACCTCCACCGCACTATACAACCCGAAAAAAGAGGGAAGCTGCTCTCCCTGGCGACGGAAACCGACAGGACCCTCTTTTTCGATTTCCTGCCGGTGAACCTGGGGAAAATAAACGATTTCAACATAAGGTTCCAGCTCTACACCGTTCCCGGCCAGATACGCTACAATTCCACCAGGAGGCTTGTCCTCAGGGGCGCGGACGCCGTTGTGTTCGTGGCGGACTCCCAACAGGAGATGCAGCAGTACAATAGGGAAAGCCTCGACGGCATGGTCGAAAACCTCACAGCAAACGGCCTCGACCCCGATGGGATACCCCTCGTGCTCCAGTACAACAAGCGGGATCTTAAGAACATCATGTCCGTGGAGGAGCTTGACGCGGACTTGAACCTCAAGGGCCATCCCGTTTTTCTTGCCGCCGCCGTAAACGGCGAAGGCGTCGATGACACCTTCAAGGGGATAATAAAAATCCTCATGAAAGATTTAGCGGAAAAACAAAAACTCCCGGCCGGTACGCCTCCCATAGCGGCAAAGGGTGAGGCCAAAACCGCAAAGGCTAATGCGCCGGTCGAAGCCGGGGGGCCGGTTTATGCCATGGAGGACATGATAGAACGTTTCGGACCCTCGCAGGACATGCCCGTCTCCGCAGAGACCGAAGCCCGCGCGGCCGCTCAGCTGGCCTCGCCGGCCCGCAATTTCCCGGAAACCAAAACATCCTCCGGAAACGGAGAGGCCCCCTCGCACGCCGGCAAAAGCGACCCTCCCGGCGCGGACAGCGTCCTTCCCTGTCTTGAGGATATTCAGAAGGCCCTTGCCGGCCTCGCCTCGAAGATTGAGACGCTGGGCCCCGAACTGAAGGCCGCAATTGAAAAGGCGGGGCAGCCCGCCGACAAAGCCGCGTCCCAGACCGCAGGCCAGCCTGCAGCCCAGGCAGCGGCCCAGGCCCAACCGGACCCGGAGATCGGCAAACGCATAGCGGAAATCAAGGGGCTCATTTCGGGGCTTCCACAGGCGGTCTCGGATCTCGTCTCAAGCAAACCCGCGCCCAAATCCGAAACAGACAAAAACAAAGAGGCCCATGAGCAGGCGGAGGCCGCCCGGCAGGAACTGCTTACGCTTGCGCGGGAGATCAAGCAACTCCAGGAGGAGTCCCTTTCCTATCTGAAGCGTATCTGCGAGCCCCACACGGGCAAACGGGAAAAAGCCCGCTTCCGCCTCTTCGGCCGCTAGGACTTCGGATTTCCCCGCCCGCTCACCCTTTTATTTCAGTTGGGGCTTCGCCCCAAACGCCCTAAAGAGACGAAATCAAACCCTGCGAAAGGCAGACGGGGATATACTGGCGGGCGAATTTACGCGAAAAGGTTTTTTGCCGTCGCCTGCCATTGATGGCAGCGCTGGATAACAATCTTTTTGCATTGTAGAGAGGCACGGGGGCGTAGCTCCCGTACCATAAGGGTGGGTGGGCGGGGGTAGAAAAAATCCAAATTAAGTTGACAACTGGACAGTTTTTTGATTATCTTATAAAATTCATCAAAAAAGAGGGTGGTGATCAGATGAAGACCCGGTCTGCAAAGAAGAGCGAAATTGAGCAAAAGTGGTATGTGGTTGACGCAAAGGATCTCGTCCTGGGCAGGCTCGCCTCCCGCATAGCCGTTTATCTGAGAGGCAAACACAAGGCGATATTCACTCCACACGTGGACACCGGGGATTTCGTCGTGGTGGTAAACGCAGAGAGGGTGAGGCTCACCGGCAAGAAACTCGAACAGAAAGTCTACTACCGGCATTCCAATTACCCGGGCGGGCTTAAATCCGAGACGGCCAAAAGCCTGCTGGCGAGGAGACCGGAGCAGGTGCTTGTGAGCGCGGTATCCGGGATGCTGCCAAAAAACAGACTCGGCAGGCAGATGATAAAGAAACTCAAGGTATATAGCGGGCCTGAACATCCGCACGCCGCGCAGCAGCCCCAGGCCCTTTCGATAAAGTAGGCATAAAGAGCGAGGAGAAACCAGAAAATGGCGGAAATCTCATACAAGTCCACAGGCAGAAGGAAGACATCCATTGCGCGGGTCAATATGACCACCGGTTCCGGCCGGATAACAGTCAACAGCAAACCCGTCGACGAGTATTTCCCGCGGGAGACGCTCCGCATGATGATAAGACAGCCCATAGAACTGTGCGGGCTGACTGGAAAGTACGACATCACGGCCAGCGTTGAGGGCGGCGGGATGAGCGGCCAGGCCGGGGCGCTCCGGCACGGCATCTCCAGGGCCATTTCCGCAGTGGACAACGAGCTAAGACCGAAACTCAAAAAAGAGGGTTTCCTCACCAGGGACCCCAGGCTCAAGGAGAGAAAGAAATACGGCCAGAAGGCCGCCAGGAAGAGATTCCAGTTCTCCAAGAGATAATATAAAGCGGAAAACAGTGCCGAACGAGCCCCTGAAAGTGGCCATCTGCGGCGCAAGCGGCTACGCGGGCGCGGAGCTTATGCGTATCCTCTCCGGCCACCCCGAAGTCGAAGTGGTCTCGGTCACGTCCGAAAGATCAAGCGGCAAGAGCCCCGTGGAGCTTTATCCGCACCTGAATAAATACGCTTATCTTTCATACGAGCCGCTCGCGCCGGATATCCTCGCCGAAAAAGCGGACTTCTTTTTCATGGCCCTCCCGCATAAGACGTCCCAGCCCGCCGTGGCCCTCCTGTACAAGGAAGGTAAAAAAGTCGTGGACCTCTCCGCCGATTTCAGGCTGAGTGACCCATTGGTCTACGAGCGGTGGTACAAGACGCCCCACAATCACAGGGAGGTGCTCAGGAAGGCCGTCTACGGGCTGCCTGAACTCCATCGGGCAAAGATAAAAAAAACGGGCCTGGTCGCAAACCCCGGCTGCTACCCGACAGGGGCGATATTGGGCATCTACCCGGCGCTTAAAAGCGGGCTGGCAAGCCCCGAGGGCATAATCGTCGATTCCAAATCCGGCGCCTCGGGGGCGGGCAGGCAGGCCGATATCAGGTTCTCGTTTTGCGAGGTGAACGAGGGGTTTCGGGCCTATTCGGTGGCCTCACACCGGCATACCCCGGAGATCGAGCAGGAACTCTCCGCGATCGCGAAAAAAAAGGTGACAATCAATTTCACCCCGCACCTGCTTCCCGTAAACAGGGGCATACTCAGCACGATTTATTTGAAGACCGCAAAGAAAACCTCGACCGAAAACGCCCTGGGGGTCTACAAAAAGGCATACCGGAGCGAGCCGTTCATAAGGGTGCTGGACCCCGGGGCCCTGCCGGATATAAGCGCCGTCCGGGGGACAAACCGCTGCGACATGGCAATAAAGCTCGACGAGAGGACACAAACGCTGATCGTCATTACCGCCATAGACAACCTGGTCAAGGGCGCTGCGGGGCAGGCCGTGCATAACATGAATATAATGATGGGCTTCCCGGAGGAAACGGGACTGGACCAGCCCGCCGTCTTCCCCTAAAGGAGATTTTTTCTTTCATAACCCACCCCGCCCCTTAAGGTATAGGGGCTACGCCCCCGCGCCCCCGTAACGGCAAACAGCCAAGGCTAATATATGCCTGTCCTTTGAGAGAGGAAGCTATGCGGACGGATTCGCATCGCCGCATTCTGACGCCCTTTTGCACTTCGCCCTGAAGACGATTCAACAAAGCCGTCCGCATACGCCCGGAACCGCGTGACCGAACGAAAGGGCAGGCAGATACCCGGCATAATGAATTCTTGAATAAACCGCTTTCCCAAATAATATATAATATTTGGCGTTAGAGGCAGCAATAAATTTCCCGGAAAGGGTTTTTAGAAGAGAAAATGAAAATTCCAAAGGGTTTCACCTTTTCAACCGCGGAAACCGGGATAAAAAAGCCGGGCAGGAAAGACCTCGCTTTGATATACAGCGAGGCGGCGGCCGCGGCCGCGGGCGTATTCACCACTAACAAGATAAAGGGCGCACCCGTAAAGCTCGATATTGCGCGCATACGCTCGGGCATGGCGCAGGCCATCATCGCCAACAGCGGCAACGCCAATGTCTGCACCGGCAGGCAGGGGATGCTCGACGCAGTTGAGATGGCCCGCCTCGCGGCGGAGGGATTGGGCA
>JAJYJK010000071.1 GCA_021789555.1 Nitrospirota bacterium | reverse complement strand
GATACCCAGGAAGATGGCGGCGTAACAAAAAAATGGGAACCACTCAGGTAATTTCAACTAAAAGCTTGACAACCTCGTCACTTGCTCTCTGGGTGGTCCAATTGATGACGTAATTTAATCTGCGCTCTATCTCTAAACATATTTCTTCGGTTTCTAAAAAACCCTGTGAAAGGCCTATAGATTCTATTTTCCGGATCTGTTGGTATGCTGTATTGGATGCGCCTAGAGTTACTTGTTGCAGATCAGCGATTGTGCGGATAACATTAGACAACTGTTCCTCACAATATTTAATCGAGCTTTCGCTGCTTTCAGTTAATAGTGAGGGGATGAATTCGCGTAAATGTGTATGTTGCCTATCCAGCTCCCTCTGATGCCGAGCCACATTGAGGAGCATGTCTTTTAAAACGATCCCCATTTGGATGAGCACATCCTTATGCCAACTCTCTCTATCTGTAATGGTTTCGGCATCTAGGGCTATCTTTAACAAATAGGTATTAAATGCTTTTAATATTGCCGTAAGAGGTTCTCCGGAAAATCTCTCGTGCTCGAAATTCCACTCGGCGAGACTTTCTCCGAGAGAGGTAAGCTGATATTCCGTATCTTGGTTAAGAACAAGCCTGCTCACATCTGCTCTCGACAGGCATTCACTCCTGAGGAGACGGCTCAAAGCCTCCGTAAATCTTTTTTCAGCTCCGATTGCATCTTTTGAGCCCATGCTGTCTAGACGGGTTGCAAGATGACGAACTTCCTGCTCGGAAATCGCGAAGACCATGTTTTTTTGGGACCTTATATAATTCCAGATGAGGAGAAGGAGGGCGAGGTCGCGAGGCTGCAGGACAATATGCCGACTTTCATCAATGATTGACTGAACTATTGATAAAACTTCTTTTTTATCCGGAGAACTGCCTTCCATGCCAAATTTATAAAATCCTGAAGAAAGCAGGATTCAGTTTATAGTGATAATTAAGTCCCATTTTTACACCACGAATAAGAAAACCGATTTCACAGAAACGCTTCATTATACGCCCTATTCTGACATTATTTACAGATACCTTTTCTCCTAAATCGACGTGAGATATTAGATTTCCAGCAAGAGGAATCGATTCTATTAAATACCAGAACACAATGTTTTCCACCTTGGTTAAGGAGCTTTTCCTCAACGCCTTAAGGCCAGCCGCAGTAATCAATATAGTTCTCTCAGTGTTCATTCTTATCTTTTTTGCCTATATATATGTTTTTGATAATATATACTAAAAAGATAATATTGTCCACCCAAAAAGTGAAAATCCAATTACAAGGGAACTTTTAAATTAAAATTCTTTTTTAATAATTTCATCCTATCCTTTTGTCCTAAACCCGAGGTTCCGCGACTCTGTCATAAATCTCTTTTTAAGGTATCGTTTCCTGAAGAAATTTTTTCACCCTCGCTTTAAGCGCTTCCGTCTTCTTGATTTGACATTCCCAGATCACAAGAACTGACCAATGATCCTTTTTGAGGCGTTGCATGATTTCGGAGTCTCGCTTTTTGTTCCCCTCTAGCTTCTTTTTCCAGAATCCGATTTTTGATTTAGGCATGCGCGCACCCATTGCGCAGTTGTGCTGGTGCCAGAAGCAACCATGAACGAAAATTATCTTTCGGCGGCTTGGGAATACCATATCGGGATGGCCTGGAAGATCCGAGACATGTAGGCGATATCTATATCCCATCGCGTGGACAAGCCTTCTGACACGCATTTCTGGTTTTGTATCTTTGGAACGCACCAAGGACATCCGAATACTACGTTCTTCTGGAGAAAGCGTATCTTTCATTTAAAGCAGCAACCTACAAACACGACGAACTCCAATTCGGAGCCGTAACCTCGAATCCTATTAGGAGCACTCGCTCAGCGGAAGTACTCCATCGCGAACTGGTAGTCCTGATTCTCGCGGTAAAGGATGACACGACCCGGAAAAACCGTGCCTTGCCACCCAGGAAGCGCGCGGATCACGATGGTTAGAAACTCCCTCATGGTCAACGCATCGTGTGGAATATCAACTTCAGCCGCCCTTTGGTCGGCATGTCCGACCGTGTGGCGAGCGTAAGTTACCTTATTGCCACGCCGTCCCGTCTCGTCCGTCTCGTAGCGCAGTAGGTATGGGAGCTTCTCCTTCACGTCGACCAGAAGATCGCGCAGATTGTATTTGCCAGCACGGATCACGTCAAGCGGCTTGTCGATGTCAATAGGGTATAACTCATCGAACTCGGCCGGCTCCTGTCCCTCCCTATTACGGCCAGGATCGTTGGAACCAAACCCGCTGTCGTTCCAAGTCAGATGAGCGGAGTCCCGAAGGCGCATTTCCTCGATCAGAATTGTCTCAACATCAAAGTTGGAGAATACCATTACTCGGACGGCCTTGAAGGACATGTCCTCGATGCGCAACCGCTGCCGATGTTGCAATGTATACCAATGCCGTTTCAGCCGATCTCGGAACCCGTGGCGCGAATCGGTTTTTCCAGCATACACTGGCACGCCGCCATGTAGTAGCATATAAGCGCCTTTAGCGCCCACAGGCAACGTTTGCACATTCGAATAGGTAAGTGGCGCTTCATCCACACTGTGAAAAAAGTTTGGCAGTTGATCGCGTAAGACGCTTTCGATATTCAGTTCGAATTCATCATAGCCGAGAATTGGGCCGACAACGGGTGGTGTCCGCTTGATGCTGCGCGCCATCAGGCCGCCCTCCGCGACGGCCTAGCTCTTTCGAGTGTTGCCGCGATCCAATCCCCCATAGTGCGCGCCAATTCGACCGGCACGGCATTGCCGAGCTGCCGCATACTCTCCGTCCACGACGACGGAAAAAGCCAGTCATCAGGCAGTCCCTGCAGGCGGGCGGCCTCGCGGATCGTAAAATAACAAACCGAGCCATCATCGCGTACCATCATGTTCTCGCCGCCAGGAACGCCGTGGGCACCCGCCTTGAGCGCCTTCGCAGGCTCATCCAACGGGCTTCCGGTATGGCCGGGGTACACCTTGGCGCCGGCCTGAAAGACATGGTTGCGCAGTCCATCTGGATTACCAAGCCCGATGAGCGCGTCCCGTACAGTGCGCCAAGGAGCGCCATCCGGACGGCGTCCGCTTTGCCGTAATCGCTCGACTGCGTTATAATCGGCGCACGATTCTGGGCCGATGGCAGGCGGGCGTATGTCATGCCTTTGCCAATACTCGCCCGAAATCCATTTATCCCAGAGGAGTCGCCCCTTGGAATGAGTGGGTATGGGTGCTATCAAAGAGATGCCCAAATCACGGCGGATGCCAGCAACTACCACACGATGGCGTTTCTGCGCCGCTCCAAAATCGGCGGCGTTGACCTTGAGCACGATAACATCGTACTCAGCCTCCGTGACGTCCAGTCGCCGCAGATGTTCCGCACGAGTCTCGTCCACGTCGCGCGTCAAGCTCGGCACCCTCAGGTGCGCCATAATCCATGTCAAGTAATCGGCAAACGCCGGCCTGGCCAGCCCGCGCACGTTCTCGAACAGAAATGCGCGTGGACGCAGCTCGCGCACAGCGCGGATCGCTTCTGGCCACATGTCCCGTGCATCCTCTTGGCCCATGTGCTTGCCTCCGATGGAAAAGGGCTGGCACGGAGGCCCACCCGCAACCAGATCCAGACGGCCACGAATCTTACTCCAGTCAATCTTGCGCACGTCACTTTGTAGAAACGGCCAGTCCCGGACATGCTCGACGCCAGCCGCTTTGTTGTGCGCCAGCGTGGCACACGCGTCGGCGTCCCATTCAACCATACGAATGTGCTCGAACCCGGCCCGCGCCATTCCTAGCGCCAGACCGCCGCAACCACTGAAAAGCTCGACGCTACGCATGATTGCCTCCCTCACTTCCGTAGACTGCTACATTATACGATAGCGCCAATCTTTTTTCGCAAATTCCTCTCATCAATTTTGCCGTTACTTAATACCTTTTCTTCTTCTCCACGACTTTGCCAACCATCACATACTCATGATCTTTTAATAGCTCTATATCTTGGTATTTGGAATTTAAAGGATGCAATACCTGGATTTTCCCGTACTGCTTAAGCTGCTTAAGTGTCGCTTCCCCTTCATCGTTTCTCACGATCACATAATCCCCGGGATTGGGCATCACATGGGGATCCACTATGATAATATCCCCCTCGACGAACTCTGGTTCCATGGAATCTCCCTTCACCCTCACAGCGAAGATATTTTGCCCCTTCACGTCCGAGGAGACCCAATCATCCGCATCGCCAGGCTGAAACTCGTCACAGACCGCCTGCCATCGACCAGCTGCCACCCACGAAATAACCGGTATTTGATCTAATTTCCCCATAGGCGCTGGCTCGATATTTTGAGGTAAATACCCCATTTGATCCAAGAATTCCTGGATATCGGCATGATAGGCCTTTAGGAGATTTATGATCTTCTCGAAGCTCGGCTTTATTTTGTCGTCTTCTATATCTTTTATATGCACATGCGACATGCCAGCCAGACTGGCGGCTTCACGTAAGGACATCCCCAATTCCTTCCTCTTTGCCAGCATATATCGACCTATTGATAACATCTGTAAATTATACCTTACAATTTTCTTGACAGTCAAGCATTTAATGCTGTAAGATTTTTCTAACTTAAATAAATACTTGTAAAACTTAATATTTCCTCTAAAATCCTAGTTAGGTAAATTTAACAAAAAATTAAAAATCAGATTGGAAAGACAATAATTTGTTAAGTCTTATTGAATTAAATGAGTTATTTGATCGCCTAGGAACACCTCCGAAAGGCCGCCGCCTAGTGGAAAAAGCCCGGAAGGAGGCGCCCATCCGGAAAATCCAGTCGAACTCCGGCAACGTGATCACTTGGTACGACAGCAAAAAAATGGGGCGTGCCATCGGCACTGAGAGCCGGACCGTCGAGTTCCCGGCGGCGGTTCAGTATGAGCATGACTCTAAGGTCCTCGAATATTATCCCCAGCCATGCAAACTTGACCTGATACTCACCGATGGCGAGGGGGCCAAATCTTCCAGAATACAGTACCCACCCGATTTCCTCGTCATACGTACAGACCAGATCCTTATTGAGGAATGGCGCGAGGAAAAGCGGCTCGAGAAACTTGCCGCCAAGTACCCGGGCAGATTCGTCAAGGAAAACGGCGAATGGAGTTTCCCGGCGGCGGAAGAATATCTCGCCGAGATGGGCATTACCTTCCGTCTGCGTTCGGCGGATGAACATCCGCGCCAGTATGTCAGCAATCTCATATTCCTCTCCGACTATCTGTCTCCATCCTGTCCGCCTGTCGAGCAGAAAAAACTTGGTGTCCTGCGGGGAGCCCTATCCGAAAAAGGGGTAATCACCATTGGGGAACTCATAGAGCACACTAAACGCTGCGAGGAAACCGTGGTCGATATAACGGGAGAACCGATAGCCGCCGCAGCCGGCCTGGGGACTACGGCCGATGATGTTTATAAGGCTATCGCTGATGGGCAAATAGCCTTCGATCTAATGAACGAGGATATATCCGAGACGCACAGGGCACGCGTCTATCGAGATGAAACCATGCTCGCCTTTTATCAGCGGATCGAATCCTCTTCGGCGGATATGGAGGATCCGGGCCGGCTCGATGTATCGTTTGCTGTCGGAACTGAAATCGAATATGACGGCAAGACTTACAGGATCGCTCTTGTCGGTCTGGAGGCGGTGATGCTCTCGGCCGACGACGGCATGACGGAGATTTCATTGGGAGTGCTGCAAAAGCAATATGCGGAAGGAAAGATTATCGTCAGATCGTCCGTTCATATCGATTCGGGCATAGAATCTCCGGTTGACATATCGCCCAAACACTTGAAAAAAGGGCTGGAAAGAGCGCGCCAGCTGGAATACGCCAATGTCGCACCGGAGTTAGTAACCGTCTCCAAACGCACTCTGCAACGACTCAGGAAGGCGATTAGAGAAGCCGGATTAAGCGTTATCGACAAGCACCTTGCCCTGGTTCCTCAGTTCAAGAATAGTGGGAACAGAGAACGAAAAATCCCGCAGGAATTGATTGACGCGATTGAGATCTTCGTCAAAAAGGAGTTCAATAACGCGATAAACATTGACAAAAACATGGCTTACAAGAAGTTTTTGAATGCCTGCCAATCCTCCGGCCTTAAGCCCTGTTCGGCCAAGACCTTTTACAAGGAGGTGGACGGACTCGTTTCCATCCGTAAACGTAAGGGTAAAAGATTCTTTTACCAGACCCAGCCGATCGTCTGGTATTTGAAGCTTGACGAGCCCATACATGGTGTCCGCCCCTTCCAATACGTGCATATAGACCACACGCCTCTGGAAATCCTGCTCTGTTCCCCAAGAAGACGAAAGGAAAAATGGCACGTCTGGCTCTCCCTGGCTATAGACGCCGAATCCCGCAGGGTGGTTGGTTTTTACCTGTCCTTCGAGCCACCGAGTTACCGCTCCTGCATGATGGTCTTGCGCGATATCGTTCGCAGACACGGCCGTATGCCGGACATGCTTATTGTCGATAACGGAAAGGAATTCAAGTCGCTGGAGTTTAGGCGCGTTTGCAAACTATACGGGTGCAGCATCAGGTATCGCCCAGCAGGCCAGCCGCGCCACGGCTCGGTGATGGAGCGTCTCTTTGGGACGACTCAATCACAGCTTATACATAATCTCAGCGGAAATACCCAGCTTATGAGGCACGTCAGGATGGTCACAAAATCGGTTAACCCGGGAAACTTCGTCGAATGGACGCTTCCCGCGCTTCATGGGGCACTGGATTATTATTTTAAAAACCTCTACGGGACCGAAAACCACCCTACGCACGGCGAAGGACCTGTTGAGCATTTCACAACACGAATAGCCGAGACCGGGATGCGCCTGCACCGCATTGTCCGATTCGATCTAAGGTTTCTCATCGAGACATGCCCAGCCCCCGATTCTACGGGAACCCGCACCGTCGATTGGCAGCGTGGTGTCAAGGTCAATCACATCTGGTACTGGAGCGACGCTTTCAGATCCGCCGGACTGCATAAAAAGCCTGTCGATGTACGTATTGATCCTTGGGACGTTAGGTTCGTCTACGCGCTCGTAAATGGAGTTTGGCAGAGATGCGTTTCAAAGCTGGCAATGCGGCTCCGACAGTATACTGTGATCGAGCTACGCTATGCATTCGAGGAATTGGCTAAGGAGCACAACATCAAGAAAAAGGACTTGACACCAGAACGCATAGCTGAATGGATGAAGGTCCTGGACGCAAGAAATTTTGACGATCGGCTGAGGGAACAGCAAAGCGAGGCTAGATTGATCTATGACCGCCTTGGAATGGCAACGGTGAGCGATACTACATTCCCGTCCTTTACGGACTCCACGTCCGCCCCCGTTGCCCGCCCTTCGGCTTTTACCATAAATACTTCAGCGCCAACGATCAAAGAATCAATGGCTACTCCTGAGGAGGAAGAAGAATATGAACTTTTCTGATATTGACCCCATGGTTATGACTCCTGATCAGGCAATGCAGCTCCCCGATGACGGTAAGCTTGCTTATTTCAGAAAGGTGCGGGTTAAGCACCCGAGAGTGGCGACTATCCTGGATGATCTGGAAACAATGGTCTTGCCAGAGTCAGGAACGGATATAGCACTTTTGATCGGCCCAACAGGAGCGGGCAAGTCAACATTAGGGGCATCGCTTCTGGAGAGGATAATAAAACTGCACAAGGACGAGATGACGGCGGACCTCAGCTTCATACCGGCAGTCATGATCAGCGCGCCGTCTTCCGGGGAGGACAAATTCTCCTGGCGTATTTTTTACGTAAAACTCGGAACCGCCCTAATTGAACCCCTTCTGGATAAGAAACAGCCGTTCAGGCTCCAGGACGGGCGCATATCGGTCAGGCATGTCACCACCGGGAGCACGGTGGCCGGACTCCGAGTAGCGGTCGAGGATGCCTTGCGCTACCGTCGAACGCTACTGGTTATTATCGACGAAGCGGTCCACCTTATCCGGGGGACAAAAGGGGGCGCGCTGGCCGCTCATATGGACGCATTGAAGGCTCTGACCATTCTTGACGGCGTCACGCTGACCCTGGCGCTGATTGGATCATACGACCTGTATCAGCTTATGTGTCTCAGTGGCCAGCTTGCGAGGCGAAGCGCCATCGTCCATTTCCAAAGGTATACCCCCGGGGTTGCCGAGGACGAGAAAGCTTTTAAGAAAAGCATAGAAAAGCTGCAAAAATACATGCCCTTACGTGATGTTCCGGACCTGTCACAGATGTCCGCCGAGCTTATGGATTCGTGCATCGGGTGCGT
This sequence comes from Nitrospirota bacterium, assembly GCA_021789555.1. GTDB lineage: Bacteria > Nitrospirota > Thermodesulfovibrionia > Thermodesulfovibrionales > JdFR-88 > JAJYGJ01. The sequence goes on along the minus strand of JAJYJK010000071.1, from coordinate 2,754 downwards.
GGGAACTTTGAAGGAAACCCTGCAGAGGGCTCTGACGTTTGCTTTGAGAAACAAAGGAAAATGGACGGACGCCTGTCTTGCCAAGGCCCTCCTGACCGAACGGCAAATCACCGCCATCCTTGAGGAAACATTACAGGGCGAGGAGGATATAGCGGCAGCGGTTTTTGGCACCGGACACCTCGGTTTCAAGCCGGAAATCGGGAAAAAGGCGGCATGACATGGTGGAAAATGTGGATGATTACCCTTTGGTAGGGGCGGCCCCAGATATCCGGATACCCCCAAGATCGGTTCTGGCATCGATAGAACCCATGGGTTTTGGAACTTCGTATCGGGAAAGCCTCAGCAGCTACTATCTTGAACTAGCCCATATTCACCACGTTTCACCGAAGATCCTGGCGAGGGAAATAGTGGTGCCGCGGATGAAAACCGGGACCGGGGTCGTGGACAGAGATAATTTTATCCTCTGGAAACTGCCCCTGTTCAACGGGATTGGCGCGGTACCGGAAACATGGGCAAATCACTTGGGGGAACTGACGGGGCGAACAGACCTTATTGATCTAACGCTAGTTCCCCTAAAACCTTATACGACGACCCAGAGGCTTATGAGCAGCTCAAAGAGATGGTGTCCATTATGTTTCTCGGAAGCAGCCCAGGAAGGCCGGGTTTATGGGCAACTCCTATGGGAGATCGCCGCCGTCGAAGCGTGCCCGAAACATGGGATCATGTTGGTCAGTAAATGCGCATGTAACGGGTCAGATGCTCTGCCGAAATCCATTGTGCTACACCTGTCAGGGATCTGCGGCTCATGTGGCCGCTCCCTGGCTCAAAATTACGAAGGACTTATAGAACGCGCCCCCGAGGACAAGATAAAGAAAGCACAGCTTGTCGCCGATCTGTTTAGCGATATGGAGAGGTTAAAACAGAAAGCAAACAGAACCGCTATTGGAGTCCCTGCGTTTCTAAAAAAAGCCATACGCCATTTTACAGACGGTAACGCGGCTCTGTTTGGAAAGCTGCTTGGGATCAAGAAAAATACGTTGCATGGATGGACGCACGGAGAGGTGGTGCCTCCTTTTCCTTATATTGTGGAAATAGCATGCGCCTGCCGGTCTCCCATCGCCGATATCATGTTGGATTCGAAGATCACGTTTAAAGAACGGGAGCTTAATGTGTCATTCGTATCCCGAAAATCCTTCCGCACTAAAGGCACTCATCCACTAGACAGGGATATGGTCAAAAATCAATTGGAGATGCTGCTTACAGAAATTCCTCCCATTAGTGTGGCTGAGGCGGCAAAAAAACTTGGGGTCAATGTTCGCACCCTTTTCAGGGATTTCAGCAATAACGCTCAAAAAATCAGTCTGCGCTATCAAAAATACAGAGACAAAGAGAAAAAGCGTAAGTTTGCGGACAGGTGTGAATTATACCGACAGAGCGCAACGAAGTTGATTAAGGAGGGAATAATCCCGACACCAAGGCTAGTCGGTCGCGAAACCAGGGGCAAACGAATAATTCTTAAAGGCCATGAAAGGGAAGCATGCAGTGCAATATGCGAGAATGTGATCCAAAAAGGAGATTTAGAGGTCGTGATACCGAAATGATTGGTGTGATGTTCTTATGTGAAAACGGGAGCGGTCCATAATGAATCTATGCATACCTATCAACTCACATCATGAAAAGGGAAATGGCCCTTCAGGGATACTTAAGCTGTCCAAAATTGGTTTCGGCCTGTTATCAACCAACTCGCCTTTTTAATCCTTTCGAAAAAAAGGGAGAATAAAATTCGATGTACAACATACTGGATGTTTTTGGGATTAAATCTAAGGTCAAAGGACCATCATTGATGTACTTTCATCTCAAAATCCTAAAGGGATTTCCTTTGACCATGGCCGAAAGGGTGCAGCGGCTCATGAGACTTTCCGATGCTGAACTTGCGCGGGCTCTCGCGATCAGCGTAAGCACTCTACGCCGCATTAAAAAGGAGCGAAGAAGGCTTTCTTCTAATTCAAGCAACCGCCTATATCGTCTCGCCTCGGTAATTGCATTAGCTGTAAAAGTACTGGAAAGCGAAGAGGCCGCAAGAAATTGGATAATTCGCCCCCAGCCAGGACTTGGAGGCCGTAAGCCCCTCGAATTGATTGAGACTTATGCCGGGAAGGAAGAAGTAGAAAATCTGTTGGGTAGAATGGAACACGGCGTTTATTCATAAATCAATGATATTAAGGCAGTCTGCTAAGGAGAAAACAGTAAAATGAGAAGGCAATATGAAGGTTGGGGGCCAGTATCATTGGCATGGATGATCATGTCGGGCTTCTTTGCGTTTGGTCTTTTTATAAACGTAATACTCGGTATCGTAGTCGGCACCGTTTTAGGATGGGTCCTGTCTTTGACTTTTCTGGGGACTTGGATTGTTGAGGGGCTTAAAGCCTTCAGACTCGATTTGCAGGCCGGAAATCTGTATCAGATAGGGGCTGCGGTAGGGTTCTTGTCTAGCTTTTTCAAATACTCGATAAAAATGCCAACATGGAATGTGAAGGATGAAGGGAAACGCGAAGATCCCGCTCAAAGACGTTAAATTTAAGGCCCATTTTTCGGCTTGATAAATATTATGATCCATGATTAAAATGGAGGTTGTCAAGCTTTTAGTTGAAATTACCTGAGTGGTTCCCATTTTTTTGTTACGCCGCCATCTTCCTGGGTATCTCGTTTCCCTCTGCCGCCTCGATATTCCTGATGACATCAGGAATTGAAGCA
>JAJYJK010000070.1 GCA_021789555.1 Nitrospirota bacterium | reverse complement strand
AGATTCCTTCTCGTCATTGCCTCCTTGAAATTTTTCCCTACCAGGTATACATCACGCCAAACGCCAGCGTGTCCTGCTGGTCGCGGGTGTTGCCGGCGAAGCTGTCGGCATTCGACCAGTCGTGCCTGTACTCGGGCCTCAGAAGCAGGTCCTTGGCCAGCGTGTACTGCGCCGTCAGCGTGACCTCCTTCAGGTTTTGGGGGACGCCGGTCCTGAAACCCTGCGGGTCCTTGAGCTCCTCGGCCCTTATTGTGCCGCTTATCTTTTCGGTGAAGACGTAATTGGCATAGACCGCCGCGCCGTACCATTTGGCGTCGGCGTTATTCGGGGTCGCGGAGTTGCCTTTCTCCCAGCCGTAGTCGGTGTTTGCAACCAGGGTCAGGTTCTTAACCGGGCTTAGTGAGCCCACCCAGTCGAACAGAAACCTGTTGTCCGCGTCGTTGTTGCTCTCCTCCGGCCCGTAGAGGAAATTGAAGACCAGGCTTGAGATGGAAGAAGGCGTGACGGTCGTGGAGAGGCCGTAGGTCTTGCCGTTATTGTTGTCGCTTGCGTCATCCCAGCCGTTTAAGACGTAGAAATTGGCCGAAACCGCGCCCGAAAACGGATAGCCCACCATAAGGCCCGTATGGGTGAAGGGGATGGCGTAATTGAAAAGGAAGGAGCGCGAGTAGTTGTAGTTGCCGCTTGCCTCGAGCACCTCTTCCCCGGTGAACGTGACGAACTTCCCAAATTGCAGCGTAAGCCCCCTGCCCAGGGGCGCCACGTAATCGACATAGGCCTCGGTAAGGTCGAAGGCCTCGCTGTTATTGGGGCCGGCCGGATTGCTTGCGCTTGCGCCAAGGCCGTTTGCGTGTATGAATTTGGCCGTCTCCCCGGCAGAGAGCTTTACCTTGTAGCCGATCCCTCCCACCGGCGCGGTCCTTAAAAACTGGAGTTCCACGAGGTCCAGCGTGAAACTGTTTGACTTGTGGTCGAAGGCCCTCCAGTCGTTTTCGCCCGACTTGGGGTCCCTGAAGGTAAACGTATAGCCGCCCTGCAGATAGACGCTCAGGCCAAGCTCCTTTTTCAACTGGTCGACAGGGTCCGTCTCCGCCGCGCCGTCCGCCCAGGCGGTGCAAGTCCCCAGAAACATGACGAGTATGAGGCCGAAAACAAATACAAAAACACCCAATCCTTTCTTCATCTTTCCTCCTGATTCGATTACGGCGGTCAAAGACCGCTGCCGGATTCAGGGCCTTTGTCCCGCCCCGTCATGCCTCCTTCCATGATTTCCTTCCTGATGCTGATGCCGTATTTCTTCAGCCTGTAGCTAAACATCCTCTCGGAAAGGCCCAGCATCCTGGCCGCCTTGGCTTTGCACCAGCGCGTCTGCCTCAGGGCCGTCAGGATTTCGGACCTCTCCAGTTCCTCGACCTTTTCCCTAAGCATTATCTTGTTTGCACCTCGCCTATAGCGCTTTTTCTCCGCTTTCGCCGGTCCTTATCCTTATGGCTTCTTCCATATTGGAGACGAATATCTTGCCGTCGCCGATCTCGCCGGTGGACACGGCCTTCCGGATCGCCTGAATGATCTTGTCCGCTTCCTGGTCCTTCACGATCACGTCGATCTTTTTCTTCGCAAGAAGGGAGACCTTGTAAGTCTTTCCCCTTACCTGCTGTTCCACGCCTTTCTGGCTGCCGTGGCCCTCGATCTCGGAGACCATGATGCCCGGGTGGCCCACTTTCTCAAGCGCGGCAAGCACGTCGCCTACTTTCGTCGGACGTATTATGGCTTCTATCCGTTTCATTGAATTAAAAACCCCCTTTTTTAGTCCCCGGCAAACTTTCGGTTTCCCGGGGACACATTACTATTGTCTTAAAGCGCGTAAACGCCTTTTTCGCCGGTCCGGAGCCGCATGGCCTCCTTCGCGTCCAGCACGAATATCTTGCCGTCGCCGATCTGGCCGCTGCTTGAGACCTCGCGGATTATCTCCATTACCTTGGGCAGGTCCCAGTCGTTGACGACTATATCAACCCTGACCTTGGGGATAAAGGTGATGATGTCCCCGGCGGCATCGGCCCCCAGGCTCTGGCCCTTTTGCCTGCCAAAACCCTCGACCTTGGTCGCGGTCATTCCCACGATCAGGTCTTCGTCCTTGAGCACGTCCACCAAAACGCTCAGTTTCTCGGGCCGGATGACGGCCGAGATCATCTTCATCCCGTAGGTCTTGCTCACACTGGTCATGATAATATATCCGATGCTTATCAGCGCCCATCCCCCCGCGATATAGAAGCATATCTTGGCCTCGGTCCGGGAGTCCTTGTTGCCGACAGCATACAGGTAGATTATCGCCACGAGCATGATCACGTTTGTGATCACTCCCAGGGCGGGGATTATCCCGTGCTTCAGGACATTGAAATCCTCCCTTTTTTTGAACGCGACGATGGTCCACACGCAGATCAGCCCGTAAAGGGTGAAGGTGCCGAAGTTCGAGGCCAGCGTGATGCCGGTCAGTCCAATAACGGACTGGACGCCGATGGCCGCTATGACGCTGGAAACGATCGCCAGGGTCCATATGGCGGTATGGGGCGTGCTGAATTTGCCGCTCATGAAGCCGATGAACTCCGGCAGCTCCCTGTCTTCGGCCATGCCGTTGCTGATACGCACGGCTGTGTTCATGCAGCTAAGCGTTGTGCCGATTATGGCGATGATGACGGTGATCGCAATCGTTATCATAAGGCCGAAGCCTATGCCGTGGAGCAGGTTGTCCCCTATCAGCTTGGCCAGGTCCCCTATCGGCGCCGAAGACGCGCCGGCGGCGTCCATGCCGGTCAGGGTCTTGCCCGCGTTCACGAGCGTGTATTTATCGCCTATCATCAGGCCGGTGGCGAAGTATTCAAAGAGATAGGCGAACAGGCCCTGGACGACAAGGGCTATGATGATGGCCTTGGGGATGTTCTTCTCAGGCTGCTTGGTCTCCGCGGCCAGGGCGGTGCAGCTCTCGAAACCGACCAGGATCAGTATGGCGATCGTGGCCTGCACCAGCACACCATTCAATGAATGCGGCTTGAGCACATCCATCGCGCCGCTGAAGGACCATGCGGCTGCGTGCTGGGGGTTTGATATGCGGTACCAGATAGCCAGACCGCTGAAGGCTATCAGCGAAACCCACTGGATTACATTTATCCAGATGGATACCATAGTGGAGCCGGTCACGCCTCGATAGGCGATATAGGCTATCGCGAAGGCCATTACAGTACCGATGGCGACCAGTTCGGGATTGGATAGCGTATGCCCGGTGAACTGGGTGTACAAATAACCGATCATGGTGGCGAACATGGCGACCATGACGCCGGGATAGACCCAGTAGAACAGGTGCGCGCCCCATCCTGTGGCCAGCTTGGAAATGCGGGCCGCGGAGATTGCCCCTCTCGTCCGCTTGCCGCCATTGCTGTCTATAAAGGCCTTCTCCGCGAAATACGCCGCGCTGGCAAATCCCGCTTCGGGGTATATCCTTGCCAGTTCGGAGTAAGAGAGGGCCGTCAGGAAGGCGACGGCCAGCGCCGCCACTATGCCCGGCCAGATGTCGGCCGCCACACTGGCCCCGCCCGGCGCGGTCGCCGAGGCCTGCAGCTGGTAGGTTATCCATAGGAACGCCCCGGGCGCTATCAGCGCCATCGCGTTCATTGTGGCGCCCATTAAACCTAGTCTGGCCACGATTTTTGGTGCGCTTGTTTGTTCAGACATTTCAGTATCCTCCTTTAATTTCCGGCAAGGCTATTTCCCCTTCCTCTACGGCTTCCCTTCTGATCCCGTATTTCTTCAGCCTGTAGTTAAACATCCTCTCGGAGAGGCCGAGCATTATGGCCGCCCTGGATTTGACCCATCGCGCCTCCTGCAGGGCCAGAAGTATTTCAGACCTCTCCAGTTCCTCGACCTTTTCCTTCAAAACGGTTTTGATGTCCATGCCGGGATATAAGGCGAAAATTGTGCCAGGCCAGAATTTATTGAAATTCAAAGGTTTTTTGAAACAGACGCGGCCTTCAAAAATGTCGTTGCTACATTTTTGTGTTTACAAATATGTCCGATAGACAAGAAATATTCGGTATCTCCCCAACGCTCAGTCGCTGCGCCAAAAAAGCAAGCGCTGGGGTCAGGCGGGGGGGGCAGCGCCGGGGGGCCCTCAATGGGACCGTGTCAAGAAGAAGGGCAGCGGGAGTGTTGACATATCTTTTTGAATTCAAGTCGCTCAGATCGGCCACGGCCATTTTAGCGAAGTTGCCCTTCATAAACCCGTCTCCCCTTCGCCTTTCAAGCGTGCCTGCATGGCATACCTGTGCTCGTCCGCCGCCCATGCACGAAAGCGCCGGCGGCCTGGACGAAAATGTATGGACGCCGGCCGCATTCGGTTTGCCATTTTCGTCCGTTGCGCGCCCGCTGAAAGGCGTGTAATGGCAATCGAGGCATCCCGCATGGCATACGTTACAGTTTTTCTGGTTTGAGAATGCCTGCTGCATATCCAGGGGAGCGGTGTTGACGGCTTTTGTGCATCAGATATTAATCAGCCAGAATATTAATCAGGATGTATCTTTGTGAACTTGGCGCCCTTAATAGACACTCCGCCCATCAATCCCTTCTGATCAAAGATGAAACCGGCAACGGGGTGCTGGCTCCGCAACGTCTCAATAGATGCCTCCGCACCTGCGCTGATAAGAGTGACCTCCGCATCAACTCCAGCCTCCCAGTTCTCACTGCTCCGGAACTTCTTGAGCACATCATCGGTCATAAACAATATGACCATGTCGTACTTCTGGGCGCCAATCTGCCATCCCACGGAACCTTCGGCAAGGCTATAGTAGTCGGCGGTCTCAACGGGATTCGAAACCGCGGGAGGCCCTGTGCGTTTGTTCGTCAGAAAGCTTGATAGTTTTTTGATTTAAAATTTGACGTTATCGGCCGGCCGCGGAGCCTTTTTTTAAAACAATCTTTTATACTATCTGTAGTCTTTTTAAAAAAATAATTCCACCGGGGGGAGAAGGATTGGCCAAGGCGATGACTAAGACCCGGATTGCGGAGCATCTGGCTAAAAAGGTGGAGATCAAAAAGTCTCAGGCTGTAGCGGTCCTTAATGAAATCGCGGCGCTCGCGTACAAGGAGGCCAAGAACTCCTTTACGCTGCCAGGCATCGGGAAGCTCGCGCTCGTTAAGCGCAAGACCCGCAAAGGAAGGAACCCTCAAACCGGGGCGTCGATAAAGATACCGGCTAAAAAGACCGTAAAATTTCGGGGGCAAAGGCCGCCAAGGACGCCATCCTCGGAAAGAAATAGCCTTTAGGGGGGATATATTGTCAAAAGTCCTGATTCAGCCGTCCACCTATGAAAATGTCCGCTTGGCCGTAGACCGGGTTTTTGAACTATTCCCGCTGGAACTGCGGGACAGGAAAGTCCTGATAAAGCCAAATGTCCTTCGGGCGTCGGAGGCGAAGGAAGGCATAGTCACAAATCCCGCAGTCCTTCGCGCCGTGGTCGATAAGGTCGAAAGACTGGGAGCCGCTTCCATCATTGTTGGCGACAATCCCGGGCTATTCGACTATGGGGCAAACGAGGAGAGTTTCATAAAAACTGGCCTGATGGAGGCGTCCCTTGGACACTATCAAAATATAGGTGACGATTCGGTGAAAGTCGAATTCAATGCCGAATTCCTGCCCTCGGTCAGCGTCTCGCGGGCTGTAATGGAAGCCGATGTAATCGTCAGTCTGCCTAAATTCAAGACCCACGGGTTGACCGTCATGACCGGCGCGATTAAAAACAGTTACGGCATTTTGCCAGGCGCGCAGAAAGCCATGCTGCACAAGGCGGCGGGCAGCCCCGAGCGCTTTCATGAGGTTGTGGTCGAAGTCTTTCGCCTGCGGGTCCCCGACCTGTTCATAGTGGACGCGGTGGTCGGAATGGAAGGAAACGGCCCGGCTTCCCCCGACATTAGGGATATCGGGCTGATCCTTGCCTCAGATAACGCAGTGGCCATGGATACCATAATCGCGACCATGATGGATTGCGAGCCCGGCCGGCTCAGATTCCTTCGGAAGGCAAAAGAGGCAGGTTTGGGCGACTATGACCTCAACACGATTGAAGTCATCGGTGAATTGAAACGGCTGCCCGATTTCAAGCTGCCTCCCCTGGGCGGAGATGCCTTGCTTCAAAATGTTGCCATTCAGCAGATGATTCACAGTAGGACGGTCCTCCGGCCGAAAGCCGATCCCGATCGATGCACCGGCTGCGGCACCTGCGCCGATCATTGTCCGGTGTCGGCGCTATCCATAAACGATAACCTTCCGCAGGTGGATGCCGGGGTCTGCATCGCATGCTTTTGTTGTCAGGAAATGTGCCCCGAGAAAGCTATCGCCCTAAGATAAAATATAAATAAAATACCGCCGATTTCAGCAAAATAGCTGCTATTATTTTCATATGAAAACCGTCATTTTCGGCGCATCGGGGAGGACGGGCAGGCGCCTGGTCAGGCAGGCCCTCGATAGGGGCCACGCCGTGACCGCATTCGTTCGCAACCCGTCCAAAATGGACATATCGCACGAGAACCTCTCGCTTTTCGAAGGCGATGTCCTTCATTCCGAGGAGGTCGATGCGTCCGTAACAGGCCATGAAACGGCACTCTCTGCGGCGGCGTTGCGCAGGGCGAATACGCCCGAAAAATGGCAACATGCCTGGCATGCGGCTTTTACAGCCTCGCGGAATCTTACTCCGCCTACAATTTTTTTCCAATGGGGATTTGAAATCAGGCCCATCAAAGACCGGAAGGGCGAGACGACGGGTATTGTCCTCGTCTTCCGGGACATCACCGCAAGCAGAGAATGCAGATTTGAGGTCGATTCAGGACGGGGATTTTAAAATATTCAGGAATGCATCCACGACTTCCGGATCGAAATGCCGGCCGGAGAGAGAACGGATATGTTCAATCACCATTTCCTTCGGCCAGCCTTTTCTATACGGCCTGTCGGAGCAAAGCGCGTCCCAGACGTCGACCACGGCGAATATACGGGCCGACAGCGGTATCTGCTTGCCCTTCAGCCCAACCGGGTATCCGCTGCCGTCCCATTTTTCATGGTGGTAATAGGGGATCAAAAGGGCGGGCTCCAGATACCTTATGGGCGAAAGAAGCTCAAAGGCCATCTCGGTATGCCTTTTCATGATATCCCACTCTTCGGGTGACAGCGGGCCGGCCTTAAGCAGGATACTGTCGGGCACGCCGAGCTTTCCTATATCGTGAAGCAGCGCACCCCTGCGCAGGTGCACTAGCTCGTTTTCCTTGATGCCGAAGGCGGCGGCTATCTTCATCGCCATTTCGGTGACCCTTTGCGAATGTCCTTCTGTTTCGGCGTCCCTGTAATCCAGAGCCTTCGACCACCCTTCCATGGTGGTGTCGTAAGCCATCATCAGTTCGTCGTTCTTTTTTTGCAGTTCCTCGAATATCATAATATTGTCTATGGCGACAGCGGCCTGCTTCGACAGGGAGTCCAGGAATTCAATCCATTCCCCGTCCGGCTCCAAAACTGAGCGATGGAAGATTTCCAGCACCCCCTTTACCTGTCCCTTGACGATCAGGGGAACCCCGAAATAGGCCTTGAAACCTTCCTTTGAGACGAGGTAAGTCTGCGGGAAACGGTGCTCCCTTGATATCAGGTATTCGCAGTCGCTTTCAAAAATATTAGGAAAGACGAGACTCTTTCGCCGCAAGACCACCTGCCCCGCGCAACTGTCGCCCACCTTGAGCTTTACGTGTTTTATCCCCTCCGTTACGAAACCCCTGCTTGCCGCGTGCTCCAGGGTCATCATGTGGGGATCGAGCAGGAGCACGTCGGCGGCATCCACGCCCAGTTGTGAAAGGACTTCCTCGATAAATATGTCAAGGACGGTCTGCAAATCCAGACTGCCGGTTATCGAAGAGTCGATTTTTCTTAACGCCCTGATTCTCCCGAGCTGGTTCTTTATTTTTTCCTCCGCGCGCTTTCTTTCGGTGATATCCTTGGCCACATGTATGAGGCCGATCAGCCTTTTATCGGCATCGAACCTGGGAATAGCTGAAACTTCCAGAAACATACCCAGATGGGGTTCGTATAACTCCGAAACAGCGGGACGCATGGTTTTCATCGTTTCGCAGCTCGGGCATCCTTCGGGCGGGCAGTCCTTCCCGTGGAAATATTTGTGACATTTGGCGACGGATTCCCCGAGGCCTGGCAACCCGAGGATTTTTTCAGCGGCCCTGTTGGCCCGTATTATGTTGAAATCCTGGTCATGTATAGTGATCATCTCCGTCAACTGGTTGAAAATGTCTTCCCAGTCATGACGGGACTGGGCTATCTGCTCTTCCATTTTTACCTGGCCGGATATGTCTTCAAGGAGCGCCATAGTACCTGTAATATTTCCGTTGCCATCACGCAGAGGAGAGGCCGCGAGGTTCAAGGCAATTATTGAACCATCTTTTCTTTTTCTCTTTACCCGGATGCCGGTAATGGCTTCTCCCTTCTTGACCCTCTGAAGAATCGACTCGAATTCCTCTTTTTTATCTTCAGGGACAACAGGATTAAAAGTCCCAGTCACTTCCTTCCCTTTCCATCCGAATATGCGCTCAGCCGCCGGGTTCCATAATAAAACCATGCCATCCAATCTCACGGCTATAACAGCAAGGGGCGAGGCCTCTATAAGGGACTTCAGAATTTCAGTCGTCTCCTTAAGGGCCATCTCAGATTTCCTGCGTTCGGTTACGTCCCTTACCAGTTCAATTCCAGCGATAATTCCGTCTGCCGAATCCCGGATGGGAGATGCGGTGATTTCGACATGTTTTACTCCTTTATCTGTTAAAACTTCCCTCTCAGCCTGATGGATATTGCCGTCCTTGAAAGCCTTCTCTAATTGACAGCCTTCACATACCGTATGATTATTTTCATATGCCTCGTAGCAATAATCTCCGACATGGTCGCCTACTTTGGAAATCGCTGACTTGTTCTGGTAGATGATCTTGAAATTGGTGTCCTGTATGGTGACGGCATCGCCGATTGCTTCGATAATGGCCCGGGATTTTGACCGCTCCACCTCGGCTTGTTGTATCGCGGTCCTTAAATCTTCTTCGATCTTTTTATATTTGGTAATATCACGCACGACCTCGACGGCTGCAACGATTCTACCCTTTTCATCCCTCAAGGGCGATGCCGTAACCTCCAGGAAAGCCTGCCCTTCTTTATTTTTGATTATCTTTTGCCAGCTATGGATTTCACCGCTTTCAAAGGTTGAAAGAAAAAGGCAATTCTCGCAAATTTTCTCCTGGTTTCGATACGCCCTATAACATGATTTCCCGGCTTGATCTCCATAAATTTTTTTATGAGCATCATTTTGATACAGGACCTTAAAATTTATATCCTGAATAGTTATTCCATCTGAAATTGCCCCGAATGCGGCTTCATATAGATTTTCCCCCATTTTAATCCTTGCAGGGTCCTCTCTAATGCGACAAAATCCTAATCAATGCTGATGGTAGTTTCCCAAAGCTGTACTTCTCATTATAGTTCTTATCGAAAGTTTTATGCAGATATACACCTTCCGAAGAATCGGGGGACTCCAGGTCCGCACCGAATCCATTATCTTCCGGCTTGTCAAATTTATTTCAAAAGTATCCCTTATTTTATTTATCGGCACCCGGAACCGATTTCTTTAAAATCGCGGCTGCCTCATGAGCGTTTGTTTATGCAGCTGTGAAACCCTGCCTTGGTTATATCCGGCACTCGTGAGATCTTCTTTATTATCAGCTAACCCCCGAAAAATATATCAGCCGATTTTAAAAGAGTCGGTCTTGGCGGTCGCGCTAAGCAGCGCTGAAATTATGTGAAATAACCGCATACTGACTGCCAAGAATGCAGGTGTCAGGCACGATGGTAAAAATTGAGGCGCCGCTCTCGCGCCCGCCTTTGCCGGCAAGGTTGATGACGGGCAGATGATTGCCCGGACAAGAAAGAGAATGAAGATTATTGTCAATCCCGCCTTGTTTATTTATATATGTACCGCCGCTCCGATGGCCAGCATGATCTCTCGCATACATACCTCCCCATTTTCAAGTGTACAGAATCGAGGGGAAGGTGTTGCCTTCCCCTCAGATGTCACTATTTTTTTACAGGCGGCACACAGCCGCATCCGCATCCGCAACCTGACTTCTCTTCCTCTTGGGCTACTTTGCCCGTTTCGCTTTTCTCAACGTCCTTTTTCGTTTCAGCCACGTTTCTCACCTCCTTTCCCGGCATTCCGGTCGATTTTATTTTTCCATTCACCAGCCCCAGTCCGGATTCCAGATGTCCCTTGTGCTGCCTTAGCAGTTCAAGCAATTCGTCTTTATTCAGAAGAATATTTTCTTCCGCATCGCAATTACGGGCGGTCCTGCAATTCCCTGTCATTCCTTCCTGGCACATGATTAGTTTATTAGCATATTCTTATTTAAAATAGAAAAAAATATTACCGTACCTTTTCAAGGCGGGTGATTCTCTTTTCGACCTCCTTGAGTTCCCTTTTAAGACGTTCTTTGTATTCCAGGAGCGCGGCCCTGCTGTCAGCGGCCCTTTTTTCTCCGCCAAGCTTGCAACCGCACGTGCAGACTTTTATCAATTCCTTCTGGCAATCGTCAAGCCTGTCTTTATTCAGGGAGTAATAGATGTGATAGCCCTTTCTCTCATCTGCCACCAGACCGGCCTGTTTCAGTATTCGGAGATGCTGCGACACCGCCGACTGGCTTATGCCCAACGCCTCCGCGAGCGAGTTTACGGCCAGCGGGCCGCCCTTTAGCAGCTCTATGATCCTTATCCGTGTTTCGACCGAGAAAACCTTAAACGATTCAGCTTCGATTTTCACCCGTCATCTCCATAAGTCATTTCTAATATACTTATACAGAGAGCGGATTGTCAACTTAAAATTGAACAGGAGTTTAAGGATAAAACTCTTGGAGCGGCCCACCGAGCAAGTAATATAGCGGATTTAGCGGTCTTTAGGGCGTAAGACCCCACCGGCATCGATGGAGTAGCCGAAAGCCGATAGGACTTCGG
>JAJYJK010000069.1 GCA_021789555.1 Nitrospirota bacterium | reverse complement strand
CAGATTTTCCCCTTAAAAGAATCCTTCTATCCCCTTGCCATTATTGGCTTTTCTGCCCTCGTGTACCCATTTTTTACCCACTCGATTTGGAGAAGACCCGTTTATGGAAAGGCATACGACTACGGGGTCCTGAGTATAATTTTCGAGATACCATTCAGCGGGATTGAGATATCCGAATTTCAACTCCTCGCAAAAAATCCTGAGGAGCTTTTCAAAGAAGACTTTCAAAATGAGGTCAATCGGCTGGTCGATGACCTGGGGGACGCGCTCCATCAGGTCGGCCCGATCAGGTTTGAAGAAGATTACACTGTTTATTATGTGAGGCAACTGCATTCCGGAGGGACTTCAAAAGATCTGCTTGGGGTCTGTGATATCGGAAGTCTTCTCCTTTATGAAGAGGGGGAAAGTCCTCCCAGCCCGTCAACCAAAGCGGAACTGCTTTCAGCCAATAGTTTCTCTTACTCGGATAATGATCTCGTAGTCTTAAGCTGGGACAAGGCCCTCGTGTTTGAACCTGGCGGGAGCATGGATATTCCCGATCTCCTGGAGTTTGCAAACGCGCAGCTACTTGAGCTCAGGGTCTACGATGATATGCTCGACCGGGAGCTTGACATTATAAATACTCGCCTGATTAAACAGGCTTCTCCGTCCATATGGAAGATCAAACGCTATGAGGAACTGGCCACAAAAGTGATGCTAACGGTTACGGACTTCACCCATATTACAGAAAAAATCGATAATTCCCTGAAAGTTACGGAAGACGTTTATTACGCAAGAATCTACGCAGCCGCGCTTTCCCTCTTTAGAGTCCAACAGTGGGCGGAAAGCATAGAAGGGAAAATAAATATAGCTTCGAGGATTTATGACATGCTATACAGAATGATATCAAACAAGAGAACAGAGCTCCTTGAGTTTGTGATTATCCTCTTAATCGCCCTGGAAATCGTATTGATTCTCATCCTTAAATTGTTGTGAATTCGCATCCATGGGAACGGGATGATCTGAAGCAGGTTGCGTTTCTGAGCGATATTGATATTGACTGGACCGATCTCTTCCGGTAAGAAATAAGTGAGAGGTGTGATTATCATGAGCAAAGCCGGAGAGAAAGCCGCGTCGGCTTCTACACCAGACGAGTCCGCCGGTGAAAATAGAGGGAGCATGGGTTCTCGCCGCGGCGGATTGCTGATCGCCGCCTGCGGGGCCGGGTCTTACCTGGCCGCCCGCATCGCGGACCGATGCAGGTATTTAATGGCGGAGGCATGCCCTGAGGACACTGTCGACTACCTTGAGGATATAGATTTCCAGTTCTCCGATTCGGAAACATGTGTCAGGCTCGAAATGGATGTAAGCGGAAAAGACGTGTTTGTATGCCAGGCGCTGTATACGCCTGATTTTAAACACGGCGTGGACCAGAACCTGATGTCTTTTCTAATCGCTGCAAGAGCCTTCAGTGAATGGGGCGCCAGTCATATTACCGCTGTCCTGCCGTATCTGGCATATGCGCGGCAAGACAATCCCACCCGATTGAAAAGAGAACCGACAACTGCGAAGCTCATCGCCGACCTTTTGCTGGAGGCGGGAATCGACCGGCTCATCACTGTCCACCCACATAGCAAAGTGCACGGTTTTTTCGGGAAAATACCGGTGCTGAGCCTGGAGTCTCTCCCAATATTCATTGAGGAATTCTCCCGCTTTCGGGGACGTAATGACGTAATTGCAGTCGCCCCTGATCCGGGCGCTTCGAAGTTTGTTGCCGAATTCAGCCGTATCCTTGAAATCAGTAGTGCGATGGCCTCCAAGTACCGCCCCCGCAGAGAGGAAGCCATAGTTCATGAGGTCATAGGCGAATTTGAAGGAAAAAAGACGGCCATAGTTCTTGACGACATGGTCGGCACAGGCGGGACGGTCCAGGCGCTGATAAGGAAACTTGTGGAGCAAAGAAAAATCGAAGAGATATATCTTGGAATGACCCATAATTTATGCATGAAAATGGCATTGGAAAAGCTTTTGGAATTGCATTTGCGTTATAACCTGAGGGAAGTGATCACGACTGATAGCATTCCGCAATCAGGCGAATTCAGATCGCTTCCTTTTGCCCGGATCAGATCGCTCTCTGAGTTCATAAGTGAAATTATTTATAGAGTCCATTGCGACATTTCGGTTATGGAGGGCCCGGCCCGAACCCGGGACCGCTCCGGGCCAAAAATATTTTGAGGGCATATACGAACAGAACAGAAGCTGGAATCCTGTTTGCCCCAAAATCGGAGATTGACAACTTATGCGGTTGGTAATGGAAATTAAACAGGGAGGTGATAGAAAAATATACTGGCAAAGCAGATAAATGATCCTTCCGGCAAAGCCAAACCATTTGCAAAGATGGGGCGGAAAGCGGCGGGTCTTTGGTGAAGATGGCTGAGCTGCCGAAGGATGATCCTTTGGTGCGTTCGGCCTTTCTATTTGGTATGGAGGCTTTGAAAAAAGCCTGTTTGAGGCGGGTTTTAAATGGAGGATGAATCATGGCACACTTGAAAAAGAGCATACTTATAAACGCTCCTTTGGACAAGGTATACACACTGGCGCGGGACCCCAAACGCTGGGCCAGTTGGTGGGTGGGTCTGAGCGAACCGGAAAAGATAACGGGCGACGGCGGGGCCGGCACGGTTGTTGAGCAAAGTTATCTGCTGATGGGACTCAGGTTTCCAGTACCCACACGCGTCCTTGAGGACCGCATCGGCCCGGAAGGCGCATTTTGGAAGTGCAAAATGGAAGGGCCCTTGGCCGGCGAACAGACCTGGACTTTCATACCTAAAGGCAACGATACAGAGGTAACTGCGGAAATGGAATACACCGTCCCAGGCAAGCTCCTTGGCAAGATTGCGGACCGCCTGATTATAGAGCGCATGATGGAGCGCAACATCGGCAATACCCTGGAAAACCTCAAGATGCTCTCTGTTGGAGAGCCCGTGCACGTCTGATTCGGAAATGCTATTGCCTGTTCAGGTGGGAGCCGAAAGCTCCCACCTCATCCGCCCGGTTCAACCGCAAATAAGGGGGGAGGTATTCTTCCCGCTGGCTTGACTGTTTTTCGAATTTTCAGGGCGTTAACGTCTGTCCATGGCAGTCAGGCAGACTTTGCCTCATATGATTTATGAGTTCGTTTGCGCCGCATGAGACCGAACGAAAGTGGAGGTGCAAATATGGCTGGGATAACGGCAAAAGAGTTGTCGAGAATAGAAGATTTCATCGAGTTGGCAAATGAAGGTAAAGACGTGCGGGCGACCATCAATTTGCGGAAACAAAAAGTGTCGCAAAATGTGCATCCCAATGAAACATCGGGGGGTGAGGACACGGTGGAAATGTATCTTCTTAGCGCCGATTTTACTTTCAGGACAGGCAATCTGGAAAAAGTCGTTTCAAAGCCGTATATATATGCCTCTTCTGAAGAATCCCTCAGTGCAAGCAGAATAAACAAAAGTATTGCCAATGAGCGCCTGAAACTGGACTATCGGAGGTTGAAGAGCGCTAATATCCAATTCGAAGGAAAATATTTTTGATTCAGCAATCCTTTGGGTCCCAGGGGTCCCGGGAACCCCTAAAGCTTCGGCATGCATGGAAAATAAAGGCTGAAAATGGAACCCGCGCCGGTCTTGCTCTCTACCCGAACAAACCCGCCATGATCCTCCATGATTTTTTTTGTAATCGAAAGCCCCAGCCCGGTCTTTTTCGAACCTAATTTAGTGGTAAAAAAAGGTTCGAAAATCATGCTTAAATCTTCTTCTTTTATCCCCGGGCCGGTGTCCGCTACCTTTACAGTTGCGTAGGTCACTCCAGTGATCACTTCCTCGCTAGTGGTAACAGCAAGTGTACCTCCGCCCGGCATTGCTTCCACAGCATTTGATATCAGATTTTCGATTGCCTCCAGGACCTGCTCTTTATCCGCCTCTAACAATGGGATGTCCCCGAACGATCTGTTTATGGTAATGGACTGCTCCATGCAGCTTTCCTGAAAGATTTTCAGGGCCTCCCCGATGATTTCGTGAAGGTTGCATTCTTCCATGTGCGGCCTTACGCCGCGTGAAAAGG
This sequence comes from Nitrospirota bacterium, assembly GCA_021789555.1. Taxonomy (GTDB): domain Bacteria; phylum Nitrospirota; class Thermodesulfovibrionia; order Thermodesulfovibrionales; family JdFR-88; genus JAJYGJ01. The sequence goes on along the minus strand of JAJYJK010000069.1, from coordinate 7,000 downwards.
AAAGCACATCATGCAAGATATTCTCCAGCCTCAATACCTCGGAAATGATAAAACCGGTATATTCTTTTTCTTTGGTCCCGTTGGCAAATTTCCTGTGGAGCCTCCTCGTGAACCCGCCTATCGCCGTGAGCGGGTTCCGGATCTCATGTGCGACACCGGCGGTAATCCTGCCAAGCGCGGCCATTTTTTCAGATTGGGCAATCTGCTCTATAAGTTTGAGCTTTTCTGTTTCCGCCCGGTGCCGCTCGATGATGCCAGCCATGGTTTCCGCAATCGAAAAAAGGAATTCCTTCTCTTCAGGAGTGCTCCGGTGCCTTTCCTTCACCAGCAGGTTAATCAGGCCCACTACCTCTCCGCCTGAAACAATCGGCACGCAATAATGCCCGTGTGGTAATTCTTCCGGACACCCGATTTCGTGGCGGTCATCAATGCGTTCCGCGAATACTATTGTCCGTTCGGACGCCGCCTTGCCGCACAGGCATTTGCCGAAAGGGATCTTCCCGCAGAAAGCCCCGGTACCCCGCAATCTGCGCGCTGTTTTCAGAACCAGCACCTCCGGCTCACCCTCCACAAGATAGATGCTGCCCATAGGCTGTAACGCAAGATCGGGGATTGTCAGTATCAGGTCGAGGATGCGGTCAAGCTGCTCTTCCAAAGGTATCGGCTCCAGGGAAATTTTAAGGACGGAGCTGATAACCTTTTGGATGAAGTAGTTCTGCTCTATCTGGCGTTCGCTGTACTTGCGGTCCGTAATGTCCTTGACATTCCCGGCAACCAGCAATTCCCTGTTAATCTCTATCGGGAACAAGCTGATTTCGGCTGGGAATTCCATGCCGTCCTTTTTCAGGCCGCGGATTTCAAGGCCCGCTCCTATGGGCCGCATACCAAGGTTTGAAAAATAGTCCAGCACGCTTTTGTGATGCTCCGCGCGATTCGGCTCCGGCATCAAAATTTCCAGTCCCTTTCCGAGCAATTCTTCCTTGCGATACCCAAACAGCCTTTCAAGCCGGGCATTCACAAGCACTATCTTCCCCTCTTTGTTGATGAATATCAAGGCGTCCGGGACCGACTCAAGCAGCCCGGCATACTCCTTTTGCACGCCATGCAATTCGCCTATGCACGCTTCCAATCGCTGTTGGAGTCGATGCATTTCTTCCGAGTCGTTCATTGTCCGGGTTAAATCCTTTCAGTCATTCCTCATTTCTGACCAATCCGCCCCTTAATAAAAATGCTATCACAAATATTTCCAATTTATTAGCCGCGGCCGTCAGCAAAAAAGGAGGTCCATTGGCCATCACTTTCCATTTCTCGGCATTGCGCCTGACTGCCCGGGATTTTCAGTTGATATGTTGACACCTGTTTTGACCATGCTAGCCTTTATACATGGAAAAAACGTGCGATCTCTGCAAGGAACTGATGATCAAATACGATGTCGGGGGGACCCTGAATGCTCTTGCCAGGATCGTCGCTGGGCATATCAGGGTGAAAGGGTGTTCCATAAGGCTTCTTGACGAGAAAAACCGTACTCTTGAAGTCATTGCCGCCTACGGGCTGAGCAGGGAATATCTTGAAAAAGGGCCTGTAAAATTGGAAGGAGACGTTGTGGACAGCCTGGTGCTCAAGGGCGAAATCAAGAGCACCTATGATATCGCAAAGGAGGAGCCGCCCTATTTGGATGAGATCAAAAGGGAAGGCATAAAATCCGTCCTGAGCGTCCCGCTCACTGCCGGCGGAAAAGCCATCGGCATCATAAGGGTTTATTCCGATGCGCCACATGAATTCACGGCGGAGGAGATAGAACAGGTCCGGTTTTTTGCCTCTCTTGGGGGGATTCTCACCGAAAAGGCCAAAACATGGGACCGGCTGAAAGCGCTCATAGACGTAGCCCGGTCCATATCAGGAACGCTTTCTCTCGACGAGGTTTTTGGCTTAATCGTTAAGGCGGCCGCGACCGGACTTGGCGTCAGGGCGGCCTCAATAGGGCTTCTGGACAGGGAGAAAAAAGAGATCGTAACCAGGGCGGCGTTTGGGCTCTCAAACGAATACCTGGTGAAAGGCCCGGTCCCGGTCGAAAAAAGCCCTCTGGACAGGGAATGCCTCGAATGCAATGTCGTAAGCGTACCCGATATAAGCATGGAAAGCAGGCTGCCGGACAGGGATGAGTTGGCCAGGGAAGGCATAGCCGGGCTGCTGTCCGTCCCGCTTGTAGTTAGGGGCTCGGTCGCCGGTGTACTCAAGGCATATACATCATATCCATATGATTTCAGGCGGGAAGAGATAGATTTTCTGAACGGCCTTTCCTGTCAGGGGGCGCTTGCCATAGAGAACGCCCGACTTTTTGAGCACATAAAAAAGGAATACGAGGAACTGCAAAAGGATGTGTGGAAATGGTATGAATGGGGAGAACACTTTCCAAAAAAATTATGAGGCCCTCATTTCCAGGGAGCTGCTTGCCGCATGGGTTGAAGGCTTTAAGGAGAACTTCCGGCTCATCGGGCCCGCGGGCGGCAAGGGTGAGGCGGAATTCAGGGAAGTCTTCTCATTTAATGAAATAAACCTCGATTATCAAAGCACCATGCTGCCTCCAGGGAAAACTTTTCTTTTAAAGCCCGTGGAGGAAATCCTTTCGTTTAATATTACGCCGGGGGGCCCGGTAGCTGAAGAGCCGCCCCTCCCGGACCGGAAGAGGATACTTTTCGGGGTCCATGCCTGCGACACCCATGCAATACTTTACCTTGACAAGGTTTTCTTAGGCGTCTTTCCGGACCCGTTTTACAGGGCCAGAAGAGAAAACACCTTTATCTTCTCGCTTAATTGCAAGACAGTCAGCGGGCTTTGCTTCTGCCATCTTGTGGGCACCGGGCCTTTCCTAAAGGCCCAATCGGGTTACGATGTGCTTTTGACCGATATGGGCAGTGAATTTCTTGTGGAGCTTAAAAGCGTGCGGGCGAAAAAGATCTTCAGCCTTGAGGGCAGGCCGCCGGAAGGAAGGGACTTGGAAAAAAAGAAGGAACTGGAGCTTGAACTTTTAAAAAACTTCAGGAAGGATTTCAAGGCCGATGGGCTTCGAGAGGTTTTTCTTTCGCGTCCCGACCATCCTGTCCTCAAGGAAACCGCGGAGGGCAGGTGTCTTTCCTGCGGCAACTGCGTGATGGTCTGCCCCACCTGCTTCTGCCATGACATTTATGATGAGGCCGGCGTTTCGCTGGCCCGCATAAAAAGGATGAGAAGGTGGGATGCCTGCCAGGATTACTTTTTCGCCAAAGTCCATGGAGGCAATTTCAGGGAGGAAAGGCAGGCGAGACTCAGACAGTTCGTTTTTCACAAGCTTGACTACGAGGGGCAGTTCGGCGTAAAGGGCACTGTAGGCTGCGGCCGGTGTATAAGGTGGTGCCCCACGGGCATCGACTTGACCGAAATAGCAAAAGAAATGATGAAATGAAGTGAAAAACCCCTATGTCCCGTTTAAAGCCGTAATAAGAGGCATCGGGCAGGAGGCAGGTGATGTCAAAACCTTTCTTCTTGAGCCAGAGAGCGGCTTTCCTCCCGGGGCGCCGGGGCAATTCAATATGGTGGGCTATCCCGGGGTGGGAGAAGCGCCTGTTTCCCTTAGCCGGGTTCCCATGGAAGACTCGGACCTCTTTGAGCATACAATCAGGGCGGTGGGCAGGGTTACGGATTTTCTGTCAACTTTCAGGGAGGGCGATGAAATTTTCCTGAGAGGGCCTTTCGGAAGGGGTTGGCCCCTTAATGAGGTCAAGGGGAAACACCTCGTTCTCGTATCGGGCGGGCTCGGGCTTGCCCCTATCAGGCCGGTGGTACAAATAGCCGATAAGTTGAAGGCGAGGCGCATCACGCTTCTTCATGGCGCCCGGGACCCGGGCAGCGTTATTTTTAAAACCGAGTTCAGACATTGGAGGAAAAAGGGGATTGATGTGGAGCTTACCGTTGACGAGCCCGGAAAGGGCTGGCGGTATCACACGGGTATAGTTACGGAAATCATACGCCGGCTCAAAATAGCGCCGGCTGAAGCTGTGGCCTTTATCTGCGGGCCGGAGATCATGATGAGGTTTGCGGCAAACGAGCTTTTCCTGAAGGATGTCCCCGGGTCAAGCGTCTATGTTTCCCCTGAAAGAAGGATGAGGTGTGGGATGGGCCTTTGCGGGCATTGCCAGCACGGGGTTTGGTTCGTCTGCAAGGACGGGCCGGTCTTTTCATACCGGGAGCTGAGGGGATACCCCGATGCCCTTTTTTAGCGGGGAAAAAAGGAAGCCCCGGGCCGGGTTTTTCAAGTTCTCCTGCTGCACGGGCTGCGGTTTTGAGCTGGCCTATTTCCAAAGGTCTCTGGAAGACACTTTAAAGTCTTTTGATTTTACTTTCTTCAGGCTCGCCTATTCATCAGGCGCTCTGGAGGGCCCTTTCGACCTGGCCCTGGTGGAGGGAACGGTCACGGAGCCCCATCAGGCAGTCGAGCTTAAGAGGATCAGGGAAAACAGCGCGGTTCTTTATGCCGTCGGCTCATGTGCCATAGCGGGAGGCATTCCCGCAATTAAGGCAGGGGGCCGGGAATTGGAAATCGAGAAAAGGGTCTATCAAAAGAAATTGTATAGGCTCACCTCCATGCGTCCCTCGGTCTTGAGCGACTACGTGAAGGTTGACGGCTGCGTGAGAGGATGCCCCCCGGGGAGGCGGGATCTGGAAGAGGCCCTTGTTTCCATTCTCCTTCACAGGAGGCCGGAGTTTATTGAATACAGCGTCTGTGTGGAGTGCAAGCTAAGGGGCAATATCTGCCTGCTTGTGGATGAAGGGCTTCCGTGCATGGGGCCTGTAACGAACGCCGGATGCGGCGCTCTCTGTCCAGCCTGCCACAGGGCCTGCTACTCCTGTTTCGGTCTGATGAGCCGGGCAAACATTCCCGCCCTCAAAAACAAATTCAGGGAACTGGGTTTAAGCGGAGAGGAGATAGAAAGAAGGTTTACCCTTTTTGACGCATTGAGGCTGAAAAAATGAAGACAAAGATCGGGTACCTGGGCAGGGTTGAAGGCGAAGGGGGCGTCGAGTTTGAAATACAGGGCGGAAAGCTCAGGCGCCTCAAGGTAAATATCTGGGAGCCGCCCCGCTTTTTTGAAGGGATGCTTGTCGGCAGAAGGTTCGACGAGGTCCCCGATATCGTGGCCCGGATATGCGGGATATGCCCGGTATCCCATATGGTTACATCCATACGCGCCATTGAAAAGGCGATAGGCCTTGAGCCCAATGAAAATATGCTCCTTGCCAGGAAAATCATGTCATATAGCCAGATAGCTTCCAGCCACCTTGTACATCTTGTCATGCTGGCGCTTCCCGATTATTACGGCAAGAGTTCTTTCATGGAACTTCTTCCCGGTGAAGAAGCCCTTTTTAAAAAATTCATAAGGCTCAAAGATGTTTTTAACGATATCACTGCGGCCTTTGGCGGAGGGAGGGCGCTCCATCCGGTCTCGATGGTCGTGGGAGGTTTTACCGCGCTGCCCGATGAAAAAAGGATTCACGGACTGAGATCAGGTCTGTTTGCCGCCGGAGAAGACGTGATGGATGTTTTTAAAACAGTTTCAGGGTTTGAGCTGCCGGACTTGAAGACCGATTCGGAGTTTGTCGCGCTTTCAGAAGAGGGCGAGTATGCAATAAACAAAGGGCGTATTTCCTCGGATATGGGCCTTGATGGCGAAGAGCAAGATTATGGAAGTCTTTTTTATGAGAAGGAGGTCCCCTACTCGAACGCAAAAAAAACGGCGGTCAAGGGAAGAGGCTCGTTGATGGTCGGCGCGCTTTCCAGGGTTAGCCTGCAGTCGGACAGGCTTTCGGAGAGCGCCAGGAAACTTGCCTTGGAGGCAGGCTTCATGCCCGGCCCCGGTAAAAATAAAAATCCCTTTTACAACATACGGGCGCAGGCAATCGAGATCGTCCATTTTACCGGGGAATGCCAGGCATTACTTGATATAGTGCAATCCAGGACAGCCTTTCCAAAACCAGTGCCCAAAGAGGGCGAGGGCTCCGCTTTGACCGAGGCACCAAGGGGATTGCTCTATCACAGCTATATCATTGACCGTAGAGGAATCGTCCGAAAAGCCAACATCATTACTCCGACCGCCCATAATTACCTGGGAATCGAGGAAAACTTGAGAAAACTCATCGAAAATAATATGGATAAACCGGCAAAACACCTCCAATTGCTTGCAGAGGCGCTCATAAGGGCCTATGACCCGTGCTTTTCCTGTTCCGTCCACTAAAATAGATGAAAATGAGGATTTTTTATTGAATTTTTTACCCGTCAGAAAGCCTCTCTCAACCGCTCAGCCAGTTCCTCCGGCAGATTGAATATCAGCTCTGATTGGAGCATCTTCTGGAGAAAATAATCGTCGTTGCGATAATTTGGATACAGGTTCTGACGGCTTACGATTTTCAATATGCACCGGAACCCTTCTTTTGGTAATCAACATCTGCAGATGCGGATGCACCAGACTCGCGCCGGCAGGCAGCAGGTAGTTGGCATTAACGGTAGCAAAGGCAACTGACGCGTCCTTATTGCGAACCGCAATCAGGAACTGTTGGGCTGCCTTGAAGCCATCGGCGAGCATTTCGGAGGTGAACTCGGAAAGCTTTAAAAAATGGGCACTGCTCAAGGCCACAACAGGATGATACTTCCCAATGGAAAAGGTATTGGCAAACAGGACCGCCTCTCCGACGTGGATTCTCCCTTCCGGAATGAGTTCTGCCGGATACCGGGCGGTCTTTTGAAAAACATTCTCGCCGCAAAAGATGCAGGTTTTAGCGGTATCTTCGGCCAGGTTCCGGACGAGCGAGGCATCGTTTTCAGCGAAGAATACCCTTGCCTTGTCTTTTAGGAACGGGTTATAAACGCTCGTATCTCCCAGCAACGGGTCCTTTCGGACTTCAATGCAGTGCCCCTAGGGCATGAAATCGTTGAACGGGTTCAGGATAGTGAATTTGGACGTCGTGC
>JAJYJK010000015.1 GCA_021789555.1 Nitrospirota bacterium | reverse complement strand
ATTTTGGGTGCCCCTTTTTTTTACAAGTTTAATTTACGTTTTTTTTATTTTTCTCGCTTGGTACTTCAATTGGAGATGACAGACCCGATTCCGAGGGACATCTGATTTATCTCTTCGGTTACTAAAGTTGTATGTCGAAATTTTCACTCATAATTTGCTAAATTGCAAAAGTTTTAAAAAATGAGGAGTTCAGGGTATATTCTTGCATGCGTCGCTTTCACTCAAAATCGAGGACTTGAAGGGGCTATCGCAACCGGCCCTCAATTGTGGTACGCGTTTATTTTCAAAAGAACACTTGCCGGCATGGCGGAAACTCGGCAGAGCGGACTTCAGATAAATAAAACCTCGATATAAGGTTACCCTGCAGCAAGCTGCATTTGAATTGCAAGTTAAAAAAACATGGGATTAAGCAGCGGTTCAGACGGCGGGCGGGCGGGTCCCTCCTCTCTCATCTTCCGGCAGGTCTATCACGACCAGGAGGCCGCCGCCTGGGGCGTTTGAGGCCGTCACCTCTCCGCCGTGAAGATGGACCGCCCTCTCGGTTATGGCCAGGCCGATTCCGGCGCCCCCCGTCACCCTGTCCCTGGCCTCCGCGGCGCGGAAAAAGGGCTGAAAAATCATCTCGAGCGCCTCTTCCGGCACACCCGGCCCGTGGTCGCGGACCCGGATAGAAACATGCGGCCGCCCGTCTTTCAGTAGCCGGCCCATCGTGATTTCAGCCGCATCGCCCTCAGGGGTATAACGAAGGGCGTTTCTCACCACGTTTTCTATCGCGCGTCTGAGCATCTCCGGGGAGGCGAAAACGCTGATTGCGGTCTCCTCCGTCGATAGGATTTTTACCGAACGCTTCATGCCCCTGGCCTCATAATCGGAGTCGGCGGCTATCTCCCGCACCAGGGCTGAAAGATCGACTTGGGATTTTTCCAGCCTTTCGGTGCCGCTTTCAAGCAGCGTAAGCGTGACCAGTTCCGCGATGAGGTCATTTAACCTTTCAGCCTCGCGCTCTATCCTGTTTAGAGGCCCCGCGGCCTCCTCCGGGGAGTTTTTGTTTTTCTGCCTCGCCAGCTCCAGGGCGACGCGCAGACGGGCAAGCGGGGAGCGGAGCTCATGCGATATGTCCCGTATAAGGCGCTGCTGCGCGCCGACCAGGGATTCAATCCTGCCGGCCATGCCGTCGAAATCCCTGCCCAGCGCACCTATCTCGTCGCTCCTGCCGCTCAACTGATCTCCAGCCCTCGCCTTGAGGTTTCCGATCGCAAGCTGATGGGTCGCCTCCCGGAGACGCCGGATGGGAGCGGTCAAACGCCAGGCAAGGCCATAGCAGACAATGCCGCCGATGATAAGCGATATCAGGCCCCGGAGACCGAAAAAGGACCAGAAAAAACCCTGAGGGCCCCGCGGCCCGAACGGTATATGGGGCCACCGGCCGGCAACCGCGTAAATAGTAGAAGCCCCGCTTAGCGGCTTTGCCCCGGCCAGCGGCATGGCGAGCACATAGCCTTTGCCGTCTATCGCAGAGGAGGGAAGCGGATTTTCACTTTTTCCGCTGCTGATCTTTCCCACCAGGGCAAGCATGACGGGTGAGGGACCTGTCCCTCCGGCCAGTACGGTTCCATCTTCAAACAGAAAGAGGGCAATTCCGGTGGATTTTTCCAGTTCGGCCGAGAACCTGTTCAGGGCCGGCAATCCGTCCCGCGCATAGGCCTTTAGCGCCGTCTGGCCGTAAATCGTCAGGGCCTGTCCGAGGACATGGTCCCGTTCGAGTTCCACCTTGCGGAGGTGCCGGGCTATCGGCCCTACCTGGGCGGTGAAAGTGATAACGACCAGGGTAACGCCGGTCAGGGCCATCGCCAGCCAGAACCAGAGAAATATCTTTATGAAAAGGCTTCGCATCCTAAAATTCTTCCCGCCGATATGGATAAGACGTCATGCCCGGGGTATTTTAAAGTCGGGCAATTGGATTGCCGCCTTTGCTGCAATGAAAATGAAGGGGGGCTCAGTTTTCGTCCTCTGCTTTATTTTTTTGCCGCCTCCGGTGAAAAGGCGTAAATATATCCCGTCCCGCGGACCGTCTTTATCCTGGGGGCCCCGCCCTCCCCGGGTCCAAGCTTTTTTCTCAGATTGCTCATGTGGACATCGATGCTGCGGTCATAAGGTGAGACGCCGTGGCCGAGTATCTTCATCGAGAGGTCTTCCCTGCTTACAAGCCGGCCGGCATTGACAAGGAGTTGTTCGAGGAGATTGAATTCGATCGCCGTCAGCTCCACTTTCTCCCCCGCGCGAAAGACCGTCCTTGTTGCGGCATCCAGTTCCACGTCTGCAACGGTTATCGGCAGCGGCCGTTCTGCGGTGGGACTGATCCCCTTGCCGCCCTCGCGCCCGGCGCGGCGCTTGATGGCGCGTATCCTCGCCACCAGTTCACGGGGGTTGAAAGGTTTCGGCAGATAATCATCTGCGCCCATTTCGAGTCCTACGATGCGGTCCACGTCATCGCCCCGCGCAGTCAGCATCAAGACCGGCATCCGGCAGCCGCGCTCCCGGATATGGCGGAGGACTTCGAAACCGCCCGCGCCGGGCAGCATCACATCGAGCACCGCCAGGGCGTGCCCCCCCGAGAGCAAACGCTCCATCGCCTGCCGCCCGTTATGGACCGCCTCGACCTCGAACCCCTCCGGCCTCAGATAATCCCTCAGGAGCTCGCAGAGTTCCATGTCGTCGTCAATTACGAGTATGCGGTCCATCACATTGCTTGTTATTATATTTTACCTGAAGGGCCCGGCCGGAGTTTGTAAAGAATTGTAAAGGAGCCTTTTACCCGTTTACAAAACTTTTCCTTTTTTAACATCGCCTTAACCCATGTTTTAGAAGGCATATTGTATGATAAATGGATAGTGTTCAGGCTCACATGCAAAGGGAATCAACCAATGGGTAGCGAGCGTCGCTCCAAAAAGGGGCAGGCGGGAGGACATCAGTAAATTGAAAATGTCATACATCGAGACTCCATGCGGATGGGGAAAAAATCTCCAAGAGGAAGAGACCGGAAGATGAGAGTGAAATTTTCCAGGGCCATGTGCTCCATATTTCTTGCGGACCTGCTTGTGCTTGCCCTGGCGTCCGGGGTCCGGGCCGAGGGGCCGATAAAGCAGGGTTCCTTCCTGACGCTCCAGGAATGCATACGGATAGCATTGCGGACAAACCCGCAGGCGGCTGCCGCCGGCAACACCTTCATCGCCGCCCAAAGCAGGATAGGCCAGGCGAAATCCGGCTATTATCCGCAGGTCGACTGGCAGACCGACTACACGCATTTTTCTTCGACCGCCGGCGGTCTTACTTTTGGCCAGGGCGCCTTTACAAGAACGACCACGAGCCAGAATAATTTCCAGACGGGGCCGTCCCTCACCCAGAACATATACGATTTCGGCAAGACCAAAAGCCAGGTGGGGATTGCGACTTACAACAGCGCCGCCTCCGGGCAGGATTTTGAGAACGTCAATCTGGGCATTGTCCTTGGCGTGAAGACGGCCTACTACGGCGTCCTGCAGGCCGGAAAGAGCCTGGAGGCCGCCCGGAAGGTCGTAAAGCAGGCCCAGGAACATCTGGTGCAGGCCCAGGGGTTTTTCCAGGTGGGGACTAAACCGAAGATAGACGTAACCAATGCCGAGGTCACACTGAGCAACGCCCAGCTTGCCCTCATACAGGCCCAAAACGCCGTCCAGATAGCCTGGCAGAACCTCAATAACGCGATGGGTATCCCGAATGCGCCCGAATACCGGATCGAGGACACCCTTGCATACGAGCCCTATCCCATTACCTTCGAGGAGGCGCTTAAAAGGGCATATTCAGACAGGCCGGACCTCAAGGCGGCCATCGCCAGGGTGAAATCTTCGGAGCAGTCCATGAGACTCGCCCACACCGGCTATTACCCGGCCATTTCGGGCAGCGCCGGATACACCTGGAACGGCGACAGCCTCCCTCTGGACCACGGCTGGAACGTGGGGGCGACCCTGACGATACCGATATTCAATGGTTTCCTCACAAGGAAACAGGTCGACGAGGCAAACGCGAATTTAAACGTCTCGCGGGCCAGCGAGGAGACCCTGAGGCAGCAGATATATCTCCAGAACAGGCAGGCTTTCCTGAACCTGAAACAGTCTGAAAGCAGCATCGCCACGGCCGCGACCGGTCTGAAACAGGCCCAGGAAAATCTTGACCTCGCAAACGGCAGGTATGCCGCCGGGGTCGGCAGCAACATCGAGGTCACCGATGCCCTGACTACTTTCACCAGCGCCCAGACGGCCTACATAAACGCGCTGTACAGCTACAAGACGGCCGAAGCCAACCTCGAAAACGCAATGGGGGTTAAATAAATGACTACAGGGAAAAAAACGCTCGTGCTCTTCGCGCTCCTGGCCCTGGTGGGCGGGACCCTTGCCTTTATCTTCAGCGACGGCAGGAGCAAAGCCCCGAAGTTCAGGACGCAGACCGCTACAAGGGGAACCATCGAAGCTACTGTCACCGCAACGGGCACCGTAAACCCGGTGACGACGGTCCTGGTGGGCACGCAGGTCTCCGGCACCATAAAAAAGATATATGCCGATTTCAATTCGGTGGTCCGGAAGGGGCAGATGCTGGCCCTCATAGACCCGACGACGTTCGAGGCGCAGCTCAACGAGGCCAGGGCCAATTACATCTCGGCGAAGGCCGAGCTGGATAAAGCTGTCTCAACCGAAGTGGACGCCAGGAGGACAATGCTCCGCAATAAAGACCTGCTCTCAAAAAACCTCATCGCCCAGAGCGATTTCGACACCGCCGATACCAATTATCTGACGGCGAAGGCCGGGGTGGAGGCGGCCAGGGGACAGGTCTCCCAGACCGAGGCGGCGATGAATTTCGCCCAGACAAATCTCAGGTACACGCGCATCATCTCGCCGGTTGACGGCACCGTGGTGGCCAGAAACGTCGATGTCGGCCAGACTGTCGCGGCGAGTTTCCAGACGCCCACTCTGTTTTCGGTGGCGCGGGACCTCAGGAAGATGCAGATAGACACGAGCGTGGACGAGGCCGACATCGGCAGCGTCAAAACGGGCCAGGACGTAGAATTCACGGTGGATGCCTACCCGGATATCACCTTCAGGGGGAAGGTCTCGCAGGTGAGGATAAACCCTACAATCGTGCAAAACGTGGTCACATATGATGTGGTCGTCCAGGTGGACAACACCGATTTGAAACTGAAACCCGGCATGACGGCAAACGTCACGGTGATAACGGACGTAAGGCGGGATGCGCTCAGGGTGCCAAACGCCGCCTTGAGATTCAGCATGCCGGAGAGTTTTTACACCGGAAGGCCGGTTAAAAACAAAAAGTACGGCCCCGGCGTATGGGTGCTGGAAAATGAAATGCCCAGGCGCGTGGCCATCAAGACGGGGCTCACGGACGGCAATTATACTGAAGTGGTCTCCGGCGACCTGGCCGAGGGGGCGAAAGTAATAGTGGAGACCCTCGGAAAAGAAGGCGGCAAACAGCCCCGGTTCGGCCCCAGGATGATTTTATAGGCCTTGAAATGGCGCTCATAGAGACGCAGGAGATAACCAGGACATACCGGCTTGGCGACGTGGAGGTCAACGCCCTGAACGGCGTCTCCGTTCTCATAGAAAAAGGGGAGTTTGTTTCGATCATGGGCCCTTCGGGCTCCGGCAAGTCGACGTTCATGAACATCCTCGGCTGTCTGGACAGGCCCACTGCCGGCAAATATCTCCTGGACGGCATCGACGTATCGAGCATGGGCCGGGACCGGCTAGCGGAGATAAGAAACCGGAAGCTGGGCTTTGTGTTCCAGGGTTTTAACCTGCTTGCAAGGACATCGGCCCTTGAGAACGTGGAACTGCCGCTGTTTTATGCGGGGATTGCCGCGGACGAGCGGAGGCGGCGCGCGGTAAAAGCCCTCGGCATGGTGGGGCTGCAGGGAAGGGAGATGCACTACCCCAACCAGCTGTCGGGCGGACAGCAGCAGCGGGTCGCCATCGCCAGGGCCCTCGTAAATGAGGCCCCGATAATACTGGCGGACGAGCCAACGGGCAACCTGGACACCAAAACCAGCGAAGAGATAATGACGCTCTTCGTCCGCCTGAATGTAGAGTCGAAGATCACGATCATCCTGGTCACACACGAGCCGGACATCGCCGCCTTCAGCCGTCGCTCAATAAGGTTCATGGACGGACGGCTCATAAGCGACGAGGAGATTTCATAGGGGCATGATCAGTCCAAAAATACTATGGACGTCGCGGCTTGCCCTCCTGGCGCTCAGGGTGAACAAGATGCGCTCCGCCCTTACCATGCTCGGCATCATAATAGGCGTGGCCGCAGTTATAGCGATGCTTGCCGTGGGCGCCGGGGCCACCAGGCGGATAACGGAGCAGATAGCGAGCATGGGCAGCAACCTTCTCATCATCCTTCCGGGCAGCACGACATCCGGGGGCATCAGGATGGGCGCGGGCACTCAGCCGACGCTCACCGCCGAGGACGCGGAGGATATCCCCCAGGAGTGCCCGGCCGTCGACGCCGTGGCCCCGGTCCTGAGCGGCACCGCGCAGGTCATCTTCGGCCACCAGAACTGGTCCACCGGCGTCATTGGCACGACACCCGCGATGCTCTACGTGAGGGACTGGAAGCTCTCCGAAGGCAGGCCGTTTACCGACGCCGACGTAAAAAACGCCACGAAGGTCTGCCTGCTGGGCCAGACCGTCGTCGAGAACCTCTTTGGCGATGAGGACCCGGACGGCAGGATAATCAAGATAAAAAACCTCCCCTTCACGGTAATCGGGGTCCTCGCGGCAAAGGGCCAGTCCGCCATCGGCCAGGACCAGGACGACACCATCTTCATCCCCCTTACGACGGCCCAGAGAAAGCTCTTCGGCACCGCCTTCCCCGGCATGGTGAGGATCATCCTGGTGAAGGCCAAAAGCACGGGCGAGCTCGATGACGCCCAGGACCAGATTACCTCTCTCCTGAGGCAGAGGCACCACATTGGCCCACGGCAGGATGACGATTTTACGGTCAGAAACCTTACCCAGATGATGCAGGCGGCCGAGCAGTCGACAAGGATAATGACCCTGCTTCTGGGGGCGATAGCCTCCGTCTCGCTGCTTGTAGGCGGCATAGGGATAATGAATATCATGCTCGTCTCCATCACCGAGCGCACAAGGGAGATAGGCATCAGGATGGCCATAGGCGCAAAGACCTGGGACATAAGATTCCAGTTCCTGATGGAGGCCCTCATCATGTCCATGATTGGCGGCACGGCCGGTATTGCAATAGGTGTGGGCGGCTCGATGGTAATTTCAAGGATTGCGGGGTGGCCCGCGGTCGTCTCCCCTTTCTCCGTCCTTCTTGCATTTGGTTTTTCGGGGGCCGTGGGCATTTTCTTCGGCTTTTACCCGGCCTACAAGGCTTCTCTCTTAAACCCGATCGATGCCCTCCGCTACGAGTAAGAGAAACATTAACTTTTTCCAAAAAGTTAATAAACTGCTTTATGTATTTGCCGTAATATCTTAAAAAGTAAAGTTTTAAAGCCTTCCGGCCCATTACAGCCGGATGTTTCTTATTGATACGGCCTCTGATATACTTAAAAAATGCTCATGCGCGAAAACCGTCAACCGGTTGAGAAGAAAGAGCGCCAAAGCCTCTGGCGCCGATGGAGCCCGGAGGGGCTTGAGCATTTTTACCGGAAATATAACAGGCGTGAGTATGTTCATCCCGACCCGCTCGAATTCCTCTATGCCTATCCGGATGTAAGAGACCGCGAGATTGTTGGCCTGATAGCCTCCTCGCTGGCCTATGGCCGCGTGGAGCAGATACTCGCCAAGACGAGGGCCATCCTTGAAAAGATGGGGCCGCCGCGTGATTTTATCGAGGCGGCAAAAGACCCGCAAAAACTTGAAGGTCTCTTTGGCGGCTTCAAACACAGGTTCACGACCGGCCGGCAACTAAGCTTCCTTTTTGAGAATATGAGGGCTGTCCTTCGGAAGTGGGACACCCTGGGCGAATGCCTTCTTTCCGGCTATGGCGAAGGGGATGAAAACATCCTGCCCGCGCTCGGCCGGTTTGTTTCCGCGCTCTGGCCGCGTGAAGCCGGGATCAAGTCCACCCTGCTGCCGCCGCCCGAAAAGGGGAGCGCCTGCAAGAGGTTAAACCTTTATCTGCGCTGGATGGTAAGGCATGACGACGTCGATCCGGGGGGCTGGGGCAAAATCCCCGCATCGAAACTCATCGTGCCTCTGGATACCCATCTGCACAGGCTCTCACTCGAACTTGGGCTTACGGCCAGAAGACAGGCGGACATGCGGACGGCAATCGAGATTACCCGCGCCTTTGGCGAGGTCTGCCCGGAGGACCCCGTGAGATACGATTTCACCCTGACCCGTCCCGGCATTAAAAATGACAGGGCGCTCATGGAGTTTCTCTTCAAGTGCCTGAAAAAAGAGATCAAATAAAAATTTAATAAAAAAAACCTTGCAAGGAGGAATCATGGCGGATTTTTTCAATGCTTTCGAGGTCTTCGAGATGGCGGAGCAGGTAGAGCGCGACGGCAGCGGGTTTTATCGCAGGGCGGCCGGGGCCGCGAAGGACGAAGGGCTTAAAACGGCGCTCCTGCTGCTTTCCGAGATGGAGCAGGAGCATGTAAAGATATTCTCCGCGATGAAGCAGGAGCTTTCCGGGCAGCCCTGGGCGGAGGGGTTTGAGCAGGAAAACGAGGCCGTGCTGTATCTGAGGGCCCTGGCGGCGGGAAAGGTATTTGACCCGAAAGAAAATCCGGCGGACCTGGTGGAGACGATGAGCATGGGGGACATCCTCAGGAAGGCCATCGTGCTCGAAAAGGACTCCATCGTATTTTACACCGGGATGAAGGCGCTCGTGCCCGCCGAATTCGGCAAGGGGCGGATAGACGATATCATCCGCGAGGAGATGCTGCACGTGAGGATGCTCTCCGAAAGACTGGAGGAGATGAAGGAGTTTTAACTGAACCGCCCTGTAGCAAGCTGCGGGGAATTGCAAGTTAAAATACTGCCACCATGGAAAAACAGGATATCCTTTCATATTTCAAGAAAAGACAGAGGCCCCAGGGTTTCAGGGAGATCTCGGCCTCATTCAATCTAGACAGGCAGGAGGCCCGCGGACTTAAGCGGCTCCTCAGGGAGATGCTCGCCTCCGGGGAGCTGGTGCTCACGAGAAAGGGCCTTTATGCGCCCTCCGAGGAGATCAATCTGGTGCGCGGCTATTTCGAGGCGCATGCGGACTTCGGCTTCGTCGTCCCGGACGTCCCGGGACAAAGGGACCTCTTCATACCGCCCCATGCCTCAATGGGCGCGATGAACAACGACAGGGTGATAGCGAGGCCGGAGGCGGAAGGCGGCCGCAGGGGAAGGATTATCCGGATACTCGAACGGACCCAGCAGAGGCTTTTGGGCAAGGTTGAAAAGTCGAGGACGGGCTGCTTTGTAAAACCCAGGGGAAGGGGCCTGAAATCCGACATCTATATCCCGCCAGGGGAGTGCGCGAAGCTCAGAGACGGGCAGAGCGTGATAGTCGAGATCGTCGATTATCCCTCGGACAAGAGGCCCCCTATTGGAAAGATTGTAAAAGTCCTCGCGCCCCCGGAGAGGCCCCGTGACGAGATAGAAGGCATAATGGAAGAGTTCAGCCTGCCGGTCCGGTTCCCGAAGCACGTGGCGGAAGAGGCGAAAAAGATCGAGGCCGGAATTGAAGTCCCCGCCGAAGGTGAAAAGGAAAACAGAAGAAAAGACCTGACCCGGCTACCTACGGTAACCATAGACGGCGAGCGGGCAAAGGATTTCGACGACGCCGTCAGCATAAAGCTCACCGACATAGGCTACAGGCTGTGGGTCCACATAGCGGACGTGAGCCACTATGTCCCATGGGAAAGCGCAATCGACCTTGAGGCGCGCAAGCGGGGCACGAGCGTATATTTCCCGGACCGCGTCGTCCCGATGCTGCCCGGCGAACTCTCCGAAGACCTCTGCAGCCTGGTGCCCCAGGAAGACCGCCATGCCTTTACAATCCAGATGGATTTCGACAGGTTCGGCAAGCGCTATGAGACCGCCTTCTATCCGAGCGTCATTAGAAGCGACGAGCGCATGACATACACCAAGGTGGCCGGGATACTCGCCGGGGACGACCCCGCCAGGGCGGGGCTCCTGGACCGCTACGGCCGTTTTGTCCCGGATTTTGAGCTGATGTCGGAGCTTGCCTCCCAGATGCGCGCGAGGAGGCTCGCCAGGGGGAGCCTCGACTTCGACCTGCCGGAACCCGAGGTGATGCTGGACCTTCAGGGCAGGCCCGAAGCGATCGTGAAATCGGAGAGGAACATCGCCCATATCCTCATAGAAGAGTTCATGATAGCCGCTAACGAGGCGGTGGCCGAATACCTTGAAGAACTGGGCGTCCCGGCCATCTACCGCATACACGAGCAGCCTGACCCCGTAAAGATGGAAGAAATACTGCGGTTCTCAAAAAACATCCTCGGGAAAAAAAGCTCGGACCTGCAGGAGATGCTGGCCGCCGCAAGGGGAAGGCCGGAAGAGGAGGTAATAAATTTTACCATCCTGAGGGCGCTGAAGCAGGCGCGCTACAGCACCCTGAACGCGGGCCACTTCGGCCTCGCCTCCGGCTGCTACACGCATTTCACGTCCCCGATAAGGAGATATCCCGACCTCGTCGTCCACAGGATACTTAAAGAAGCCCTCAGTCACAGGCGCAGGAAAAAGGCCTTCCCCGCCGCCAGGGCCGAAGAGCTGGGCGAACTGCTGCCCGAAATCGCCTTTGGCTCCTCCCGGAAGGAGAGGAACGCCGATGAGGCCGAGCGGGGGTTCCTGAAAGCCATGAAGGTCTGGTTCATGAAAGAAAGGCTCGGAGAAGAGCTCGATGTCCGCATCATCGAGGTCACAAGCTACGGCCTGCGGGTCCGGTTCGAGGATTTTTACATCGAGTCCTTCATACACGTCTCCCTCATGACGGACGATTTTTACGTCTTCAATGAAAAAAACTTCTCCCTGGCGGGAAAGAACACGGGAAGGAAATTTCGCACCGGCGACATGGTCAAGGCCAGGATAGAGAGGGTGGACGTGGAGGAAAAGGAGATCATCCTCGGCCTGGTCTGAAGATGATATGACCTATAATTCAAACTATGCCGTCACCGTCCATTTAAATCTTGACAATATCTCGCCGATTTAATTAAATTATCTACATTAAATGAAAGGAGGTGAACACCAGAAATGAAAGTTTTTTCAGCGATTTTGGTTTTCGCAATTGCCGTTATTTTTGTTGTTGGCACAGCCCTCGCCGTGCCGCCCGGCAAGACACTTACTTTCCCTGGCGGCGCCATGGGCGATGTGACCTTCAGCGGCGCCATTCATGCCAAGGCCGGCCTGAAATGCATGGATTGCCACACTAAAATATTTCCCATGAAGCCGGTCGGCGCAGTGAAGATAACCATGGCCGACATCTATGCGGGCAAATATTGCGGCACCTGCCATAATGGTTCGAAGGCATTCGCAGCCAAAGGCAACTGCACCAAGTGCCACCACAAAAAATAGCAAGGCATCATTTACAAAAAGAGGCCGCGAGCAGATCGCGGCCTCTTTTTTTATGAGCGTTCAGACTCCGGAACCCGTATGAAAACCGGAGAATCTTTGGGGCATTCCGGCCCGGAATGACGAATAGAGGCCGCTGGTGAAAAAGTAATTTTGAGACAGGTCCTAGAGTCTTACTTCTACGTAGGAATCTTCCCGGAGC
The DNA here is from genome assembly GCA_021789555.1 of Nitrospirota bacterium. Lineage (GTDB taxonomy): Bacteria > Nitrospirota > Thermodesulfovibrionia > Thermodesulfovibrionales > JdFR-88 > JAJYGJ01. Next base: position 38,199 of record JAJYJK010000015.1, on the reverse strand, counting down.
TGTCTCAGCCAGGACTTGTAGGCCTTCTCGAAATCGGCGTCCATAAGCTCTTTTTTGACCTTCGCCATCAGTTCTTCCCGGTGGGCGGAGGAAATCCTGTCATCCAGTTTTATTATATAGAGGCCCTGGCCGGTCCAGAAGGGTTTGCTCACATCCCCCGGCTTCATCTTGTCAAGGACGGAGAGCATGTTCCCTGAAAGCAGACCGCGTTTTACAACGCCTATATCGGGGTCGGCCTGCGAGTACATCCGCGCTATCGTCATAAAATCGCCGCCGGAACGGACCTTGCCAAGGGCCTCATCCGCCTTCTTTTCAACTGCGGCCTTCGCGGCGGGGTCCTGGGGCATCTGGAAAAATATCTGGGAGAGTTTCAGGACTTCGTCGTCGCCGCTGGCGGTCCTCAATCCATTTTTGCTTATGTAGGCCTGGACCTCCTGCGGGCTCACACTCAGCTTGTCTCTTACTTCCCTTGTGACGACCTTGCTCACAAGTATCTGCTCCGACAGCCTCCGCCTGTACTCATCAACCGAAAAGCCCTCGGCCTTCAGGGCCTGGGCGAACGCCTTGTCGTCCATGGAGTACTTCTTTTTGATGGAAGCGATGGCCTCGTCTATCTCCTTGTCGCTCACCTCCAGGTTCTGCTTCTTCGCCTCCTGTATCTGGAGGGCCATGTCTATCATCTTGTCCAGATAGCCGGCCTCCTTCTGCTTCAGGAATTTCAGCTTTTCCTCATTGGAGAGGGAGCGCATCTGCGGGGCGTAATCGAACTGCATGGCGCGGTAGAACTCGGCCCAGGTGATGACGTCCCTGTTGACGACCGCGGCCACGCGGTCGAGCACGAAGGGCCCGGAAAATGCCCGCGCTGAAGACGCAAACGCCACAATGGCGAGCAAAAAAAGAGCTAGAAAAAGGGTGCGCCCGCTATTCATTTATCTTGATGGATGCGACTTTCCTTTCATGGGCAATCAGGTCAAAAAGCGCAGCCTGTCTTTTCTTGGCAAGCAGCATCCCCTTTATCTGGTCCTTGACCTCGTCGAATCCCATGACACCCGCGGCCTGCTTCTCCTTCAGGCTGATGATGGTGTAGCCGTCATGCACCTTGAAGGGCCCGGCGAAAGCGCCCGGCTTCATCGCATCCAGGGCCTTTTCTATCTCCGGGCCGTAGATGGCGGTCGGCGTCCAGCCGTAATCGCTGACGCTGACGCTCTTGTCTGCGACATACTTGTCCGCGACGCGATCGAAGCCGCCGCCGGACTTCATCCGGGCGGCAATCACTCTTGCCTGGTCCTCATTGGCGGTCCGGACCATCCTCACGTTTGCGCGCTCGGGCGTCCTGAACATCCCGGGCTGGCTGTCATAAAACCGCTTCGCGTCCTCATCGGTAATGGCGCTGTCGGGCACCAGGCTCTCGGCGAGCCTGCTTACAATGATCTTTTTCCTGACCGTCTGCCTGAAGCCGTCCTTATCGAGGTTCATCTGCTTTGCCTGCTTGTCGATCACGTCTTTGCCGTACATGCGGTACAGACCTGCCACTTCATTGTCCACATCCTGGTCGGTGACGGCAATACCCTTTGAGCGGGCCGCCTGGAAGGCGATCTTCTCCGCGACAAGCCCCTGGAGGGCCCGGTTCCAGACGGCTTTTTTGTCAGTGTCTTTCATCGTGGCCGCCGCAGGGCCCATATGCCTGGCTGCCGCCGCGTCCACTTCTTTTTTCATGATCTTTTCGCCGTTTACGGTGGCGGCGATTTTCCCCGAACAGCCGGCCGCAAACAGCACCGCGAACAACACGGCCGTCAGCATCAAAATCCTGCGGCTCATCATAGCCCTGTTTTCTCCTTTTGTCGCTCCGAATTCCCTCAAATCAGCATATCCTCGGCAACTGCTGGCCCTGGAGCATATCGATCATCCTTTCGCCTCCGGCCAGCGTCTCAAGCACCACCTGGCCCTTTCTCGCCGTGGCCCCGACGGAAGGCCCCGGCCCCTCAACCGATCCGATTATGCGGGAATGGATGCCGTACTCATGGGCGCGCATGAGACTCACCAGATAGTTTGCCACACCGGGGCTCGCAACTGCAACCAGCGCGCCCTCAGAGGCGGCATACAGGGGGTCGAGCCCCAGAAGCTCACAGGCCCCCTTAACGGGGGGCAGATGCGGGATTTCAGACTCCCTGATCCTTATCCTGAACCCCGAGGCCGCGGCAAATTCCTTGAGCGTGGTTGCAAGCCCGCCCCTTGTGGGGTCCCGCATCACGCGGATGCCTTCCACGGCGGGCATCATCGCCTTCACGAGGCCGTTCAGCGGTCTCAAATCGCTCAGGAGCGGCGGGTCGAAGCTCAGGCCGTTTCTCTCCGCGATTACGGCGATGCCGTGGCTGCCCACCTCCCCGCTTACGATTACGGCATCCCCCGGCCTTATCCTGGCAGGGGAAAAATAAAGGTCCCTCTCGGGCGGAAAAGTTTGAAACCCTATGCCCGCCGTGTTTATGAAGATGCCGTCGCCCTTGCCTTTTTCCACAACCTTCGTGTCGCCCGTGACTATCCTTACCCCGGCCCGCCCTGCCGCCCTGGACATCGAATCCACAATCCTTTTGAGGTCGTCCATCGGGAAGCCTTCCTCGATGATGAAGCCGGCGGAAAGAAACAGCGGCTCCGCCCCCGCCACCGAGAGGTCGTTTACAGTGCCGTAAACCGAAAGCTCGCCTATGTCGCCGCCGGGGAAAAATAAAGGCGAGACGACAAAACTGTCCGTCGTGAAGGCGAGCCTCGCGCCGCCGGCCTCTATGAGCGCGGAATCCAAAAGCTCGCGCATCTCGAATGCGCCCGCGAAGCACCCCTCTATGAGCGAATGCATCAGGGAGCCGCCGCTGCCGTGCCCAAGAAGCACCCTGTCCGCACCTTGCTGACTCATCTGCCCGGACCTCCGTATTTGTAATAAGCCGCGCAGCTACCCTCGGCGCTTACCATGCAGGCGCCGACAGGCGACTCAGGAGTGCATTTTTTCCCGAAGAGCCTGCACTCGGTCGGGATTTTAAGCCCGCGGAGCACATCCCCGCAGGAGCACCCGGGCGGCTCCGAAGGTGCGCTTTGCCTGCCGGACATCACGCCCTCCAGCGCCCTGGCAAACACGCGGGCGGCATCGAACGCGGCAAAGCCCTCCCTGATCCTGAGTCCGCTTGCCGGAATTGCGCCAATTCCCCTCCACTCGGCGCTGTCGGGTTCGAAACATTCCTCCATCATCGCCAGGGCCTTCCGGTTTCCCTCCGCCCTTACGGCTGTCCGGTACTGGACCTCGACCGCCGCCCTCCCCCGCCTTATCTGGCCAAGGAGCATCAGGGTCGCGCCGATGATGTCCTCCGCGGAAAAACCGGCTATGACTGCTGGTTTCCCGTTATCGGCCGCGATGAACTCATAAGGCCTTACGCCTATGATGGTGCTTACGTGGCCGGGCAGCAGGAAGCCGTCGACATCGATGCCCGGGGTCGACAAGAGCGCCCTCAGCGCGGGGGGAACGAGCTTGTGGACCGAGTAGACGGAAAAATTCCCGATCCCCTCTTCCCTCGCCTCGTGGATGATTGCCGCCGCCCCGGGCGCGGTAGTTTCAAACCCGGTGGAGAAGAAGACCACACGCCTCGTTTTTTCCATCCGGGCCATCTGCAGGGCATCCAGGGCGGAATAGACTATCCTTATGTCGGCGCCGCACGCCCTGGCATAATCCAGGTTGCCCAGAGAGCCCGGCACCCTCATCATGTCCCCGAAAGTGGCAAGGGCTACGTCTGATTCGCGCGAGATGAGCACCGCCCCGTCGACGTCCCGGCCCGATGTGACGCAGACCGGGCAGCCGGGGCCGCTCAAAAAACGTATGCCCTCGAACATGCCCCTTAAACCGTGCCTGAAAATCGAAACCGTGTGCGTCCCGCAGACCTCCATGAGATTGACGGGTCTGCCGATCTCGACCAGCAGCCTCCTTATCCCCTCGACCTGCCTTTCAATCTGCTTGTTAAGGGCCATTTCTCAGCGAAACCTTTCCCTTGCGATATAGGCCTGCCCAAGGCTTATCCCGCCATCGTTTGCGGGCACGGCGCGGTTTACATGGACCCGGACCTCCGGCCTCGCGGCCAGCAGCCCGATTGTCTTTTCAAAAAGATATGCGTTCTGGAAGACCCCCCCGCCGAGCGCGATGTCCCTGATCCCCGTTTCCTCCGAAAGCCACAGGGCAACTTTGGCGATCGCCCCGGCCACGGAGTTATGAAACCTGGCGGATATGGGCCCGGCCGGTCTGCCCTTTGCAATGTCCCCCGCGATCTCGGAAAATGTCACCCTGAAATCCACCACCGCAGGCCTTTCAAATACTACATCAAACGGATATGGTTCTTCCACAGCGCCTGCAGCCACGGCCTCCAGGCGCATCGCGGCCTCGGCCTCGAACGTATTGATATCGGCGAGCCCCAGCAGGGCCGAAACCGCGTCAAAGAGCCTGCCCGCCCCGGACGACGGCGGTGAGAAATCCGGCATTCCGCAGATGTCGATCACCTTGTCTGTCAAATTGTCTATCTGGCCGTCCTGAGACAGGCCCGTCTTCAAAAAACCGGTTTTCCCGGCTATAAGCCCGGCGGTCTTTGCCGCATCGCCCCCGAAGGCTTCCCTCAGGAGGCTGATCGCCACCCTCCAGGGCTGCCTTACCGCCTGTTCGCCCCCCGGCAGGGGAAAGGGCCTTATGTGCCCCGCCCGTTCAAATCCATCAACGCCGGCAATGAGAAATTCGCCGCCCCACAGTGTGCCGTCCGTGCCAAGGCCGGTCCCGTCGAAGGCAACTCCTATACATTTGCGCCCGCTCGTAAAAAAGTGGAAATTTTCGGCCATTACGGAGGCGATGTGGGCGTAATGGTGCTGGATGGGTATCTTGATTATTCCCTCCTGCCGCAGGGCCCACATGGTGGAAAAATAGCCGGGGTGCAGGTCGTAGGCGATGCACTCGGGATTTACCCGGTAGAGGGATTTTAACTTTTCCAGCGTTTCCTCGTAGAAAGAGAGGGTTTTTGGGTTTTCCATGTCCCCTATGTGCTGGCTTGTAATGGCGCAGTCCCCCTTCGTCAGCGTGAAGGTGTTTTTAAGGTCCGCGCCCGCGCCAAGCACCTCGGGGCCGTCTGCCTCTCCAGGGAGCCGTATGACACGCGGCACATACCCCCTTGCCCTCCTTACGAACACCTTTTTCCCGCTCCCGTCTCTGTCCGCCCTGATAACGGAATCGTCAACCCTCGTATGGATGTCCCTGTCATGGAAGATAAAGGCGTCGGCATAGGCGGAAAGCGCTCTTTTGGCCTCCGCGTTTTCCGTGACAATCGGCTCCTCGGATATATTTCCGCTTGTCATCACAAGGTATTCAAACTTGGGGCATTCGAACTGGGGACTTTCAAGGCGGGCGAAGCGGGGATTTTCAAAGTCCGGGCCCTGGGGATAGTGAAACAGGAGCCAGTGCAGGGGGGTATAGGGGAGCATGAACCCCAGCCGGCTGCTTCCGGGGGCGGCCTCCTCCGGGATGATGGTCTCCGAAACCATAATCGCCTCCGGGGCGGGTTGACCGCCTTGAGCGGGGCCTTTTTTTTGCAGCAGTTTTTTTTGCAGCAGGACTATGGGCCTTTCCGGGCCCAGGAGGAGTTTTTCCTCTGCGGGGGAGACGATGCAGAATTTCCTGATGGAATCGATGCCGCCCGCCATGAGGGCAAAGGGTTTTTGATTTTTCCTCTTCCTGTTTCGAAGTAATATTACCGCTTTACGGTTCAGGGCATCGCATACGAGATGAAACCCGCCAAGCCCCTTTATGGCCACAATTCCCCCTTCCCTCAGGACCCGAAGGGCGGACTTTAACGGGTCTTCTCCCGCGGGAGCCCCGCCATCGGAGTAAAAACTCAGGCCGGGGCCGCATTGAGGGCATGCGACCGGCTCGGCATGGAACCTCCTGTCCAGGGGGTCGCGGTACTGCCTTTCGCATTCCGGGCACATGGGGAAGACCGACATGGAGGTATTTTTCCTGTCGTAGGGGATTTCCCTCAGGAGGCTGTAGCGGGGGCCGCAGTTCGTGCAGTTTATGAACGGATAGAGGTATCTCCTGTCGGAAGGGTCCGCCATTTCCCTGAGACATTCCGGGCAGACGTTGAGGTCCGGGCTCACGGGGCAGAACCGCCCGTCGTCCGCGCTGTCGACTATCCTGAAATCGCCGTAGCCGGCGGGGGGCAGTTGGGTGCGCGTTATGCCGGTAATCCTCGAAGCAGGCGGGGCCCCGGCCTCGAGCCGCTCAATGAAGCCTGCGGCCAAAAACTCTTCCCCTTCCACCTCGATGACGACGCCCGCAGTGGTGTTTTTTACCCATCCCGTGAGGCCCATGCTGCTTGCCAGCCTGAACACGTAGGGCCTGAAACCCACCCCCTGCACGGTGCCGCTGACCTGCACCATCATCCTCCCCAAACCCATACCGGTTATTTTACTTCAAATCGCCTGTTACGGATATCCGGAAAAAAGCGGACGGATGGGCAGGCTTTCAGGTAAAATTGATTTTATGGCTTTCATGGCTCAAACAGAGGGCGCAAGGTATTTCCCGGCCCTCCACAACAGGGATTTCAGGCTGCTCTGGATAGGGCAGGTGATATCCTTTTCCGGCACCTGGATGCACGCTACCGCACAGGGATGGCTCGTCTATTCGCTCACAAAATCTCCCCTCTACCTGGGCATCGTCTCGGCCACGGCGGCCCTGCCCATAATGCTTTTTTCACTGCTTGGGGGCGCCGTCGCCGACAGGTTCAGGAAGAGAAACCTCCTCATGCTCACACAGGCCCTCTCCATCTTGCCGGCCCTGGCGATAGGGGTCCTCACACAGCTTGGGATAATCAGGGTATGGGAGGTCATCTTGCTGGTCTTTCTCTTCGGCCTGATAAACGCCTTCGACGTGCCCGCAAGACAATCCTTCTACGCGGAACTGGTCGAAAGGGACACCCTTCAGAGCGCGGTGGCCCTGAATTCCGTGGCGTTTAACGGGGCGCGCGTATCGGGGCCGGTGATTGCCGGCCTTACCATTGCCTGGGTGGGGCTTCCGGCCTGCTTCTACCTTAACGCCCTGAGTTTCCTGGCGGTCGTCCTGGCCCTTTATAAGATCAATGCCAGACAAGAGGAGGCCGCGCAGGCCCCGAAAAAGAGCCTGGCAAAGGAGATATCGGAAGGCATGAGGTTCGTGGGCAAGGAGCCGGCCATACGGGCGACGCTCTCGATGGTGGGGCTGTTCAGCCTCTTTGCCATCCCCTTCATTACCCTCTTGCCGGTCTTTGCCGTGAAAGTGCTTGATTCCGGGCCGGGGGGGTTTGGTTTTCTCATGGGCTCGGCGGGCGCGGGGGCGCTCGTAGGGGCCCTCGGGCTTGCCATGCGCAGTGTGCCGGGTACAAGGACATCGTCTCTCATGCGGTCAAGCTCAATCGTGTTTCCGGTGGCGCTGCTTTTTTTCTCCCTTTCGAAGAATTTTTATCTCTCGGCCTCATGCCTGGTCATGGCCGGCTGGGGGCTTATAAGTTTTCTGGCCCTTGCCAATAGCTCGATACAACTGAAGACTTCAGACGTCCTGAGGGGCCGTGTGATGAGCGTCTACACGCTTGTTTTTCTGGGTCTCGCACCCATGGGGAACCTGCTGATGGGCTGGGCGGCGCAGCTCTTTGGCACGCCCCGGACGCTTGCTGTGGCATCGGCCCTGTGCATAGGGCTGGGACTTCTCATCGGAAGAAGACTGGAAGGGAGGCAGACATGATAACACTGGGCGTGGAGACCGCCACGATGCAGGGCGGGGTGGCGATTGCCGACGGGGAGGGGTCAATACTCGCCGAGCTCGGGTTGAACGTGAGGAACAAAAACACCCACTCGGAGCGGCTCCTGCCGGGGCTTCAATACCTCCTGGAGCAGACGGGGATTGAAATCGGAGAGATAGGGCTGCTGGCCGTCTCCTCGGGCCCCGGCTCTTTCACGGGCCTTCGCGTGGGGCTCGGCATTGTCAAGGGAATTGCCTACGCCTTTCCCGAAAAGAAGGTGGTAGCCGTGCCGACGCTGGAAGCCTTGGCATGGCGTCTTCCTTTCAGCCTCGCGCCTGTCTGCCCGCTTCTGGACGCCAGAAAAGGCGAGCTTTACGGAGGAGTTTTCATGTGGAGGGATGATGGATTTTGCCGGCTGGTCCCCGAATCCGTCCTGCCGCCCGACAGATGGGTCCGGATCGCGGCGGACCTCTGCGGGGCAGGGACCTGTAAGGAAACCCCGCAGCGGCGTGATAAAATCATTTTAATGGGGGAAGGGGCCCGTATTTACCGGGAGCAATTTTCCGCCGGACTGGGGGAAAAGGCCGTCTTTGCGCCGCCGGAGGTCATGTCGCCCAGCGCGGCCTCCGTCGCCGGTCTCGGGGCCAGGATGGCCATGGAAAACCGGTTCGCCGACCCTTCCGCCCTTGTGCCTTTCTATATCAGGAAATCCGAGGCGGAACTGAAATGGCAGTTGAAGAGCTAGTCATAGAGCAGATGGGCAGCCGCCACTTGGACGAGGTGCTCGCCATCGAAAGGAAGTCCTACAGCACCCCATGGTCCGTCCTCTCTTTCAAAAACGAGATATATAACCCCTATTCAATCGCCCTTGTCGCCATGCTCGGCGGGGCGGTGGCGGGTTACATAATAGCCAGTTACCGGCTGGGCGAGGGGCACATACTGAACGTGACCGTCCATCCCGGCCACACCAGGAAGAAAATAGGCACCTATCTTCTGGACCTGGTCATGGATATGCTCAGGCAGAGACAGTGCACGGTGATCTACCTTGAAGTGCGCGCCTCAAACCTTGGCGCCAGGCGCCTCTATGAACGGCTTGGTTTCCGCGAAGTGGGCAGGAGGAAATTCTACTACGCAGACCCTTTTGAAGACGCTGTCCTGATGACCCTCGACCTTTAGCCCTCAGGCCTTTTTCCCGTTGGAGATCCTTACGACATCTTCGAGCATCTCAATGAACCCGTGTTTGAGCTTTTTGCTGTGGAGCCTTCGGAAGAGCATCAGCAACTTGGCCTCTTCATTTAAAAGTCCGGCGTGGAGCGCCTTTGATTCCCCGGCCCTGAGCTCTTCCTCATCCAGGAACATGCTTACAGGCACCCCGAGGGCCCCGGATATCTGCTTCAGCCTCGAGAGGCTGAGCTTGTTTATCCCTTTTTCATATTTCTGCACCTGCTGGTAGGATACCCCGATCTTGTCCGCAAGCTGCATCTGGGACATCCCCGAGGACTTCCTCATCTGTCTGATAAGCTCGCCGATCGCCTTTTCGCTTTTGAACATTTCTCTCCCCTTAAAATCCAATCGCATTATTATACCTTAATGTGAAAATTATCGCCTGTGATCACGGTCACTTAACTGCAAATCCCCAGGTTGCAGCATATGCCACGAAAACCCGTCTCCTGCCTCCTCATTCCCAAACGCCGTCAATGATATGTGAGCACTCGGGACATGCGCCCTTTCCTTTGAGCCTCATGCCGCGTATCGAATAGCCGGCCCTCGAAATGACCTTTGCCCCGCAGGACGGGCAATAGGTGTCCTCTCCGGCCTCACCGGGGACATTGCCAACGTAGACATGTTTGAGCCCGGCCCTTAACCCTGTTTCCATGGCCTTTTTCAAGGTGGCGACGGGTGTCGGCGGCCTGTCCAGGAGCCTGTAGGCGGGATAGAACCCGGAGACATGCCACGGGATGGAAGGGTCCACCGATTTTATGAAACCCGCGATATCGCCGAGGATTTCATCGGAGTCGTTCAGGCCGGGGATTACGAGCGTGGTGACCTCCACCCACACCCCTTTTGCCTTCATGAGTCTTATCGTTTCCCTGACAGGGGCCGCCCTGGCGTGGCAGATGTCCCTGTAAAAACGCTCGTCGCCTTTAAGGTCTATATTGTTTGCGTCCAGGCAGGCAGCGGCGGCGCCGGCGCTCTCCGGGGTCATGAAGCCGTTGCTGACAAAGACGTTTTTGATGCCGCGTCCGCGGGCGAGCCGGGCGCAGTCAAGGACGAACTCCAGGAAAATGGTCGGCTCCGTATAGGTATAGGAAATACTCCGGCAGCCCTGCTCGGCCGCGGCGGAAACGACGGCCCCGGGCGTCATCTGCCTGCCGGGGATTTCCACGTCCGGCCTCTCCCGGGGAAACTGGGATATCTCGTAATTCTGGCAGTGCTCGCACCTGAAATTGCACCCGACGGTCGCTATGGAAAACGATCGCGAGCCGGGCAGGAAATGGAAAAGTGGTTTTTTTTCTATCGGGTCCACGCTCATGGCGACCAGCCTGCCGTAAACGAGCGTGTAGAGCTTGCCGCCCCTGTTTTCCCTGACCGCGCAGATGCCCCTCTTGCCGTCCCCTATGACGCAGCGGTGCGCGCAGAGAAAGCAGCGGACCTTGCCGCCATCGATCCCCTCATAAAACATCGCGTCAACCATGGCCGATAAAGTACGAAAAACCTGACATGATTATATCACCATTTTTGCATCTTACCCCGGTTGGGGCGGGCGGGAAATGGTATAATTGCTCATGGAAGCGGGGCCGGGCATATGCCCTTTCTGCGGCGAGCAAGAGGACAAGTGCATCTGCCCGGGCTGAGAGCATATCTGCCCCCTGGACCTGGGGGAGCCCTTCTGCCCCATCTGCAAACCCGGCCCGTCACGCCCCCTAAAGAGCCGTAACGCCCCCTAAAAAGAAAAAATAAGATATTGAAAATAGGATAGAATATTGTATGAGGTGGAAAGGGAAGAAGGCCTTTGTCATACTGGTCTGCCTCGCTTTTTCGGTACTTCCTTCGGCCCGGGCAGACCAAAAAACGAAGGAAATCATCGTGATAACCTATGACGGAGTCATAAATCCCGTCGCGTCGCAGTATATCGGGCAGAACATAGATTATGCCAACGCCAGGGACGCCCAGGCGCTCATAGTGGAGCTGGACACGCCGGGCGGGCTAGACACCTCGATGCGCACTATAATCAAGGCCATCAACCGCAGCGACGTGCCCGTTGTGACCTATGTTGCCCCCAGCGGGGCGAGGGCGGCCTCCGCGGGGGTCTTCATAACGCTCGCGTCCCATGTGGCCGCGATGGCCCCGGAGACCAATATCGGCGCGGCGCACCCTGTCGAAATCGGCGGAAAATTAGGCAAGACGATGCAGGAGAAGGTGACGAACGACGCCGTGGCCTATATAAAGTCCATCGCCGCCCTGAGGGGTAGAAACCCGCAGTGGGCCGAACGGGCCGTAAGGGAAAGCATATCTTCCACCGCGTCCGAGGCGCTCGAAAACGGCGTGGTGAACCTGGTCGCCCCGAATCTCGATGACCTTGTAAAAAAACTGGACGGCTGGAAAACCGTCACGGCCTCCGGACCGAGGGTGATAAGGACCGCCGGCGCGAGGATCATCCGGCGGCCGATGGGTTTCAGGCTCCGGGCGCTCTCCATCCTGAGCGATCCGAACGTCGCCTACATACTCATGCTGCTTGGCTTTTACGGGATTTTCTTTGAAATCCTGAGCCCGGGGGCGGTGCTGCCCGGGGTCATCGGGGCAATTTCCCTCATTGTCGCCTTTTATTCCTTCCAGACGCTGCCCGTAAATTACGCCGGGTTCATCCTGATAGTTCTTGCCATAATCATGTTCATACTCGACGTGAAGATGGCCTCCCACGGGGCGCTTACCGTCGGCGGCATAATCTCGATGGTAATAGGCTCCATGATGCTTTTTGAGACGGGCGGGCCGTTCCTGGCGCTTTCGATGTCCGTGGTCGTGCCGGCGGTGCTCATTACCGCGCTTTTTTTCTTTTTCACCGTGAGGCTCGCGGTCAAGGCCAGAAGGAGAAAGCCGGTCACGGGGGTCGAGGGGATGAAAGGAGAAACCGGGGTCGCAAGCACGCCCGTGAATTCCCAGGGGATGGTCCGGGTGCATGGAGAGCTGTGGTCGGCCTGGTCCGAAGAGCCTGTAGGGCAAGGGGAAAAGATAGAGGTCCTCCAAGTGGAGGGGCTCAAGCTGAAGGTGAGAAAGGCGCAAAAACAATAACTTGAGGAGGTAGGCAATGGATTTGGTCACATCATCGGTTGTAGGATTTATCGCCGTCATAATTGCAGTTCTCTATTTTCTTTCGGCTGCGATAAAGGTACTGAAGGAGTATGAGCGCGGGGTCGTATTCAGATTGGGAAGGGTCATCCCCGTCAAAGGCCCCGGCCTGGTCCTCATATGGCCGCTTATCGACAAGCTTGTGCGCGTCGGCCTGAGGACGGTCACCATGGATGTCCCCTCCCAGGACGTCATAACAAGGGACAACATCACCGTGAAGGTAAACGCCGTGGTCTATTTCAGAGTGGTTGACCCGATCAGGGCGATAACTGACGTGGAGGACTTCTATTACGCAACCAGCCAGATAGCCCAGACGAGCCTCCGGAGCAACCTGGGCCAGAGCCAGCTTGACGACCTGCTGTCTAAGCGTGAAGAGCTTAACGCCGCCCTGCAGAAGGTGATAGATACCCAGACCGAGCCCTGGGGCATTAAAGTGACGCTCGTCGAGGTCAAAAACGTGGACATCCCGCAGGAGATGCTCCGCGCAATCGCCAGGCAGGCCGAGGCGGAAAGGGAAAGGCGGGCAAAGGTCATCAACGCGGAGGGCGAATTCCAGGCGTCGCAGAGGCTTTCCGAGGCCGCGGACATCATGTCCCGCAACCCGATCACCCTGCAGCTGAGGTATCTGCAGACCCTCGCCGAGATAGCGACCGAAAAGAACTCCACGACCATATTCCCCCTCCCGATAGACATACTGAAACCATTTTATGAGATGGCAAAAAAGGGATGAGATTGCCGTTTTCGGGCAAACCATGTCCGCCCCGGGCGGCCCGTCGGAGACGGGCCTCTCCGGGGCCTGGACTGCCGCCATGGCCCACCATCATGGCGCCTACGGGTTCTATCTGCATCAGATGGGGCACGTCTTCTTCGGGGTCTCGCTCGCCGTTTTCCTGTTTTATATATTCGGGAAAAGACTGACGGGCGAGCGCGGATGGCTCTATATCGCCATCGCGGCGCTGGCCCTCATCATCTGGGACATTTTTTCATTCTTTCAGCTGCTTTACAATCTGAGCAGTCTCGTCCTGGCGGCCTCGGCCTTTTTCCTGTATCTTGGAATCAGGCGGCATTTGAAGTCGCTCGAATTGGAGGACCGGGATTGATTATCGACATCGCAGGGGCCGCGCTTGCGGTCTTCTTCACGGCGGACGGCCTGCGCCTTTCCATAAAACTCCTGCGCAGGCAGCCGCACAATATCTTCTGGCTCTATTTCGTCTGGCTTACGTCTTTCCTCTCGATGTTCGTTTTTTCCTGGGCGCTGGAGCACATCCTGAGCTATCCGCTCCTGCGGGGCGGGCAGGAGGTAAAAAACCTGTGGAGCGCGATAGCGCCTTACAGCGCCAGCCTGGAGACGCTGGCCCTGGTGCTGGCCGGCGGGCTCAGCCTCTTTTTCATCGCGGTAAACAACCTCTATCAGGAGGTGTCGATGGACAAAAAGAGGCTCTCGGACCTGAACGCGGAACTTGCCAACATGAATGCCGAGCTGGAAGGCGTGGCGTCGGAGCGCTCCCTCAACCTGATGGCCCTGCGGGTGGCCGACAGGGTCAGAAACCCCGCCTCCGTCATAGGGGCCATCGTGCTGAGGCTCTTCAATACGCCGGATTTGTCGGAGCCGGTGCGAAAAAAGCTGATGGACGTCAGGGAGGCCTCAGGCCGGCTCGACCTGATTGTAAGGGAATACGAGGACATATTAAAGAGCAAGCAGAAATTATTCAAGGTCGAAGACCTAAACGCGATAGTCAGGGAGACGCTGCTCGCCTTCAACGGCAAGTCGAAGGATAGCGCTGTCTCCATAACGCCCGAGTTGTTTCCCGGGCCGCTTTATTTCTACGCCGTCCGTCACCTGGTACGGATTGCCATCGTCCATCTGCTTAGAAACGCGGCGGACGTCTCCCCGAGGGGAAGCGACGTCGCCGTCCGCACGGGCCTTGCGGAGAGGCGGGTATTCATCTCCATAAGTGACCGGGGCCCGGGCATAGACCCGGAAGACCGGCAAAAGATATTCGACCTTTTCTACAGCACGAAGGGACGGCTTGGCACGGGCCTGCCCATTGTAAAGCAGATTGTGGACGAGCACGGCGGGGAGATAAAGGTGGAGAGTTCGCCGCAGGGTTCGGTCTTTACGGCCTATTTCCCGGCCGGGTGGCTCGAGTTTGCCTCCTCACCATCTAAGAAGGGCCGAGGCCCAGGTGAGCCCTCCCCCGAAGGCCTCGAGTAAGACATAATCGCCGCTTTTCACCCTGCCCGATCTTACCGCCTCATCCAGGGCCATGGGGATAGAGGCGGCCGAGGTGTTGCCGAGCCTGTCGATATTGACCGCTACCCTGTCCATCGGGATGCCAAGCCTCTCGGCGGTCGCCCTTATTATCCTCAGGTTGGCCTGATGGGGCACGAAAAGCGAGATATCGGAGGGGGTGAGGCCGCTGGCCTCAAGTGTGTTTCTGACAAGGCTCTCGAGCGTCTTTACGGCAATCTTGAAGGTCTCATTGCCGCTCATCTGAAGGTAGTGCAGATTGTTTTTCAAGGTGTCCTGGGAAGCCGGCATCCTGGAGCCCCCGGCCGGTATCATGAGCAGGTCGCCCATGTTCCCGTCGGCATAAATGTTCACCGAGATGATCCCGCCTGTCTCATCCGGCGCCTGTCCAACAAGGGCCGCCCCCGCCCCGTCCCCGAAAAGCACGCAGGTCGAGCGGTCCTGCCAGTTTGTGACCCTGGAGAGGACTTCAGCGCCCACCACGAGCACATTGCCGCACCTTCCGCTTTTGATGAAGGAATCCGCCACCGAGAGGGCGTAGATGAAGCCGGAGCAGGCCGCGTTTACGTCGAAGGCGGCCGCCTTCGACGCCCCAAGCTTGCTCTGCAGGACACAGGCGGCCGAGGGCACGAAGGTGTCCGGCGTGACGGTCGCCACCATGATCAAATCCAGGTCCAGGGCCTTGACGCCCCCCGCCTTCAGCGCCCGTCTTGCGGCCTTCAGGGCCAGGTCGGAGCAGGCCTCCGCCGGGGCCGCAATGCGCCTTTCCTTGATGCCGGTGCGCGCTGTTATCCACTCGTCGCTCGTATCGACGATCTTTTCCAGATCGAGGTTCGTGAGCCTTTTTCGGGGGACATAGGAGCCTGTGGCCTTGATCCTAGCCAGCGGCAAGGGTGTTGCCTTTCACGGGCAGGGTGTTTCTGTTTATCTCCTGCCGGATTATCTCGTGCGTCTTTTTCCTGGAAAACTCGTCCGCCACTTTTATGGCGTTTTTTATGGCCTTGGCGGTGGAGCGGCCGTGGCCGATGATGCAGGTGCCGTTTATCCCAAGAAGCGGCGAGCCGCCTTGCTCCGCGTAGTCGGTCTTCTTCTTGAAACCCTTCAGCGCGCTTTTTATGAAGAGATAGCCAAGCCGCCCCGTCGGAAGGCTGGCGATCTCCTGTTTGAGCATCTTTATGACCGCCTCGGCCAGCCCCTCGCTGGTTTTCAGCACTATATTGCCGATAAAGCCGTCGCAGACCACGACGTCGGCCTCCCCCGCAAAGATGTCCTTGCCCTCGACGTTTCCGATGAAGTTCAAGTCGGCGGCCTGCAGGAGCTTGAAGGATTCCTTCGTAAGCTCGTTTCCCTTGCCCTCCTCCTCCCCGATGGAGAGGATGGCCACCTTTGGGGCCGGCCTGCCCAGTATATGTTTAGCGTAGGCGTTGCCCATGAGGGCGAACTGGAGGAGGTTTAAGGGGCTGCAGTCGACATTGGCCCCGGCGTCTATGAGGATAAAAGGTTTTTTGAACGTGGGCATTATGGTGGCTATCGCGGGCCGCTCCACGCCGGCAGAGGCCCCGAGCACTATGAGGGCAAGCGCCATCATGGCGCCGGAGTGGCCGGCGCTAACAACGGCATCGGCCTCTCCCGCCTTGACGAGGTCCACCGCCCGCCGGATGGAGGAATTTTTCTTTTTCCTTATCGCCGACAGCGGGGGCTCCCCCATTGCGATCGCCTCGGGGGCGTGCACTATCCTCACCCTGAGGGGAGGGAAGCTCTTGTCCCGAAGCTCATCGGCCACCGCGCGCTCATCCCCTACGAGCACGATTTCCATGTCCCCGTATTCATTCAGGGCCTCGACCGCGCCCTCGACTATCGCCGAGGGCGCGTGGTCCCCGCCCATTGCGTCCAAAGCGATTATCATCCCTCTTTTTCGACTATATCGAGGACCTTCCGCTTGTTGTAAGTGCCGCAGCTCGGGCAGACCCTGTGGGGCATCCTGGGCTCGCTGCATTCCGGGCAGGCCACCAGGGTCGGGGCCTCGCCTTTCCAGTTGGCCCTGCGTTTGTCCCTCCGGCTCCTCGTGTGCCTGTGCGTTGGATTAGCCATTTCCGCTCCTTTCCGATACGTGCGTTTTGCTAGTTTTTCACGTCTTTATTAAAATATCCCTTTAATTCCTGGCCTTTTGAATTTGCGGGGTCTTTCCCCGCGGGACAGACGCAGCCCTCCACGTTAAGGTCCCTGCCGCATCCGGGGCATATGCCTTTGCAGGCGTCGCCGCAGAGCACTTTTATTGGCATGGAGAGTATCAACTGCTCGGCCGCTATCACGTCGGTGTCGAGTTCATCGGCCCTGTAGAAACCGGTGTCAAGCTCTTCCGTCGCCAGCTCCGGGGACTCCCCGGCGATCTCTTCCACGGGACGGTACACAAGGTCAAGAGGCGCGGAGACCTCGCGGCTGAACTCCCGCAGGCAGCGGCTGCAGGCAAGCTCCATCCTTGCCGATATATTGCCTCTCACCACGACCTCGGAGCCCGTCTTGTCCACGTGGATTTCCAGTCTGGCGGGCGTTTCGTGTTCGTTAATCCTGAGGGAGACGTTTTCATCCACGTCCAGCCCCTCTTCCGGTATTTCTGAAACCTTTATCTTCATAAAGCCGACCTTCCTATTTAATCTTACATGATAAAGGCATGAAGCGGGTTCTGTCAACCGGGACCCGTGACCATATTTTATAATATTTCCCGGCCCGCCGCGCATACCCCCTCCCCGGCAGGCGTCCGGCGGTAATACGGGACCTCCCAGATGGCCAAAAAGCCGGGACCCGCCGGTTTGAAGAGGCCCGAAGGGGATTTTTTTTGGCTGCTGATATGGAAGCGGGGCATAAACGCAGACGGGCGGGGCGGCCTGTCGTCTAGCGTTTAATCTCGAAATCCTTCCTGATATATTCCGGGTTCAGGTAGATGACCTTCCCTTCAAAGAAGATATCGTTGTCCTTTTGCGCCCTGTTGATCAATCTTGTCACGGTCTCACGCGCAATGCCGGTCATATCGGCCATGTTCTGATGGGTCAGCTTGATATCGAGCCTTATCCCCTTTTCCTCTTCCTTGCCGTACATGTTGGCCAGCATGATGAAGAGCATCTTTATCCTCTGGGCGGCGTTGTTGAAACTGAGTATCTGTATCCTCTCATATGCCTCCCGGAGCCGGGAGCACAGAATCCTCAGGAGCTGGACGATAAATTTATTCTGGACGAAGAGGAGAGAGTAAAAATCCTTTTTGGAGATGATGGCGACATTTGAGTTCTCGATGGCGGCCACCGTGGCCGGAGCGGTCTTGCCGTCTATGAGGGACATCTCCCCGAAAAAATCGCCCGATTTATGGAAGGCGATTATCGTCTCCTTGCCGTCCTCGGTTATCTGCACGACCTTGACCTTGCCGGAGAGTATCATGTACATGAACTCATTGGTGTCCTGCTCCTGCAGGATCACCTCGTTTTTCCTGAATTTCTTCAGCGAAAAACTGCCGCTGATCTGCGAGATATCCTCGTCGGAAAGGGAGGAAAATAAATCTATCTTTCTTAGCTGGAGATAATCCACGCTACTTTATAATAAATACCCGGAAAACCGGTTTGTCAAGGTTTTTTGCGAGTGCGCGGGCGGAAATCCGGGGAAAAATTGCCCTGTGCGCATAATAAACAGGGGGGGCTTCAAAAGGGCCGCCCCCTGTTTCACCCATCTTTACAGGCTTAATTGGTAACAAAACTGCTTGCCGGGCTTGCGGCCTGCTGACCGGTATTGTCGGCCGCGATTACCTTCCAGTAGTACGTTGTGTTGTCGGTAAGGCCCGAGACGGTGTAAGAGGCCACACCGGCCGCGCCGGTCGATGCTCCGGCCGAACCGGCCGGCGATGAGGAACCGCCCCCTCCCCCGCCGCAGGATGCAAGGAACATCGCGGACAAGGCGATAGCCGCCAGAAGCAGGAGGAGCTTTTTCCTTCCGCCAAACCCGCTTGAAAAGACTATCCCGAAGAGGAAAATGCTGGCCAGGCCCGCGTAAGTGTTGTTTTTGGCCGAGGTCGAGGCCGATGCCACCGTTATGTTTGTGCTGTCCGTAAACTGTCCGTTTTTGCTTAGCTGCAGCATATAGTGAAGGCCGTTGTTATTGGGGGCCTTCCACTCGAATGTCACCGTCGTGCCGGTAGTTGCGCCGTTTGTCGGCGATACGGGCACGGGCGGGGCCAGCATCGAGGAGCCGGAAGAAGAATCCCCTGTACGGGTGGGTATCCCATTCAATGTCGTCCAGATACCGCCGGTGTGTCCATTGCCATCATCGGCATAGGTGGGGCTGACGCCGAATTCGGCGACTATCCGGCCCTCCATGGGCCACGGCCAGAGCGGCGTTGCGGTCAGACTGCCGTTTACGTATTCGTATATGACATCGGCCCCGATGTCGGAGCCGCTGGCCCCTTTGCCTTTCAGGGCCGACGGGGCCATCAGATAGGCCCCGTAACCGTAGGTCGAGGTGGGATAACCCGGGTTCATCTGGGCCTCGTTGGCCGTCATGTTCGGGGGGTTTATGTACTGGGTGGCATACAGCGGCGAGCCCCCGTACATATCATAATAGTTGTTGTAGTCGTGCGCCTTCACGTAATTGGAGACGCCGCTGTCGCCTGAAATCCCGCTCCAGGTGCCCAGAAATGAATTGCTCGAGACGTCGGCCACCGCGGCGCTCTGTCCGGGACAGGACGACCTGTAAGACAGCAACAGGCCGCCCCCGGAGTTGTTCGGGGAGACAAATGTATTGTTTGAAAACACGGTGCCGTCATTCGGAGCGGCATTCATTTCCATCGCGGCCTGGCCGCCGCCAAGCACTATCGCCACGTTGTTTGAAAACACGGTGCCGCTTACCGACTCGCCGCATTCGGCCGAGTCCATGAACATCCCGCCCGCCGCCGTGCTTGTCTTGTTGATTGCGACGTTGCCGTAAAAGCCGTTGCCGCTTATCGAGCCGTAATGCGCCCATGTGTTAAAGAATTCGATGCTCTCCCCCGTGTAGTTCACCCCGATGTTGTTTTCCATCAGTATATTGGAGGAGTCGTAGACCTGGGTTATGTTGGCGACGTCGCCGCCGCCCGTGCTCGGGCCGGTCCAGTCCAGCCAGCAGCGCCTTATGGTGACGTTGCTGCAACTGTTCATATTGAGCACCACCCTGCCCTGCCCCGCCCCGGCGCAGTCCTCAAGCAGGCTGTTGCTCACCCCCGCAAGACCGATCACCGCGGAGTTGCAGCCCGATGAGCCGCTGGCTATGTCCCTTCGGAGTATTATGTGGTCCGCCCCGTAGATATTTATGCCGTTTACGTTGTTGTAGCCGACACCATCAGTGGCGCAATATGTGTTGCTGTCATATACGCCGCTGTTGCTGAAATTTATGCCGTCCACCTCGATATATGACCGGTTGCCTATCAAAAGCGGACTCGTGGGATAGGTGGTGCTCACGGTGGCGCCGCCGTCATTAAGCGCCTTCACCGTCACATATGCGCTGCTCGTGCCAGATACACCGATATTGAGTTGCTGGCTATATGTGCCGTCTTCGAGGTACAGGGTGTCGCCCGCTTTGATGACCGCCATTGCGTGCGAGAATGTCCCCCAGGGCGACGAGCTTGTCCCGGCGGCGGAGTCCGACCCGCCGGGCGATACATAGTATGGGGCCGCGAACGCGCCCCCCGCCGCGATAAGCAGCGACAGGACCGTAAGGGTTAATAATAGAGTCAGCTTGTATCCCGCATGGGCAGGCAAGTGACTTCCTAATTTGGTTTTTTTGGTGGTTTTGATTCTTGACGACTGCACTGGACACACCTCCGGCTAAATGCTGAAACTGGTTACGCAAGTCCGCTATTCTAAGGAAATTCCCGGTTTCAAATCGCGAACGCCATGCCCTTGACGGTTCACTTTAACCGAATATGTCCCTCAAAAGATGTATCCAGAATCACAACTGTCGGGATATCCCGCCCCGATTGGCAGAAGGCGCTTGAATGCATGGCAGGCTTATTTCCAGTGGACAAAAGACCCGCCATGGGGAAGATAAATTGGCTACTGGACAAAGTCCGGGACGGGGGTTCTGATAGGCATGAAGGCGGCGGACGCCGCTTCATGAAAGCATGTCTGGAAACAAACGGGTTTAGACGTGAGCGCTTATTAAAAGTAATACCCGCGCTGTCAAGCATCCTGTGAGTTGCCTGGCAGGATTCAGGGTCTGTTCGCGTCATCCCCGAAAGAAAAATACTTTAAATGGATAGCCAGCGCATTCCCGCGGATAAAAACTCGCCCTCGGGGGCCTTCAATCGCCCCGGCCGGCATTTTACACTTTACTTAAAAAACAATATATTAGTAAAATAAATCAGTGCGCCAATCGGCCTCAGCGGCTCAGGGGTGTAAATCCCTTCTGGGGTTTTTTAATCGGCGGCTTCACCGTTTTAAAATAAGTCTTCCAAACGGGGGGTGGTGGGCGTAGCTCAATTGGCAGAGCACTGGACTGTGGCTCCAGTGGTTGTGGGTTCAATCCCCATCGCCCACCCCAGTGTCCTTGACGCGCCTGTAGCTCAGCGGATAGAGCATCGGCCTCCGGAGCCGAGGGTCGGAGGTTCGAATCCTCTCAGGCGCGTTCATCTTTTTTTGCGCCCCTTTTTCCTCTGCGCGGCGCTCCTGGCGTCGTTAGCCCTCCTTATGCCGGCAACTTCCCATGCCTCCGATATCGAGGCGGCCGCCGGGCTCTGGAGGCAGGAGCCTTCCGGGGACCTCTCCTGTTCTGGAGACACACTGGACCTCAGAAGGGACCTCAACTACACGAAACAAGACAGGTTCACGGCGAGACTGAAGGTCCATCTGCCGGCCCTGCTGCCAAACATGTATTTTATGGCCACATTCGTCAAATTCAAGGCTGAAAATACGCTGCCCCACCCCTTCGTGTTCGGCATCCCCTTTGCCGCCGACGCGCCCTTCACGGCCGACACACAACTGAACCATTACGACATCGCCCCTTATTATTCGCTCGTCCCGCGGCCCGCAAGGGGCATATTCAATGTGGACGCCGGGGTCAACGCGAGGGTAATCGATCTCAAAACCTCGATAACGCAAAACGGGACTTTTTTCATAAAGAGTTCGACTATCGTCGTGCCGCTCATTTACATCGGGGCGCGCCTCCGGGCCTCTTCCCTGGTCGGCATCGAGGGCGAGGCAAGGGGGATGGTGTTCGGCTCCGAGCACTATCTGGATTTAATAGGCAGGATAAAGATACTCCCGGTAAAACCCTTCTTCATTGCCGCAGGCTACAGATACGACTGGATGAAGATAGACAGGCATGACATAAACGTGGATGCCCGCCTTGCGGGGCCGTTTGTGGAAGCGGGGATTGACCTCTGATTGAAAATTACAAGGGAAAATTAAATATATTCCAATCTGAGGACCCTATTTTTCTTCCAGCCTCTCGAATTCCTTCGGGAGCATGTGTCTGATGATCCTTCCCTTGACCATATAAACGACCATTTCGGCGATGTTGGTTGCATGGTCGCCTATGCGCTCAAGGTATTTTGAGATATAGCTGACTTTCATTGCGCGTGAGACGGTTCCCGGGTCCTGTGTCATGACGAAGGTCAGCTCCAGGAGGACCGACTCGTTGAGGTCGTCCATTTCGTCGTCCTGTTTGATGACGCGGACGGCAAGCTCGGTGTCCTCGTTAAGGAAGGCGTCTATGGCGTCCTTGACCATCTCCCCGGATATCTCGGCCATGCGCGGGATGTCGATGTAGGGTTTCAGGATGGGCTCTTCGTCCAGTTCGAGCGCCCTTTCCGCGATATTCACGGCGTTATCGGCTATGCGCTCCAGGTCGGTTGTGATCTTCATGGCGGTGGTAAGGAAGCGCAGGTCCCTTCCCATGGGCTGTCTTAAGGCGATGAGCTCTATGCATTCCTCATCGATCTTCACGTCGTAGGAATTTATGCGCCTGTCGCCGTCGATGACGGCCTTTGCCGCCTCCGTATCACGCTCCACGAGGCTCCTGACGGATTCCCTTATCGCCGTCTGCACCAGGCCCGCCATCCCCAGCAGGTCTTCCCTGAGCCTCCTGTAGTCCTCTTCCCTTACAGGCACGCCAAGATATCCCCTTTCACTGTTTTTTCATTCCCCTGATCCAAACGCCCGCCTTTACCCAAATCTACCCGCTTTTATCCAAATCTCCCTGTCACGTAATCCTCGGTAAGCTTTTCCCTCGGGACGGTGAAAATCTTCTCCGTCCTGTCGAACTCCACCAGCTCGCCCAGCATCAGAAAACCCGTCCACTCCGATATGCGCGCCGCCTGCTGAAGATTGTGCGTGACAATTATGATTGTAACATTTTCCTTGAGTTCCTCAATAAGTTCCTCTATCTTGGCGGTCGATATGGGGTCCAGGGCCGAAGTGGGCTCGTCGAAAAGCAGCGCCTCGGGCTCGACGGCGAGCGCCCTGGCGATGACCAGCCTCTGCTGCTGCCCGCCTGAAAGGGCGTAGGCGCTCTCATGGAGCTTGTCTTTGACCTCGTCCCAAAGGGCAGACTGTTTTAGCGCGCGTTCCACGCTCTCCGAGAGGAGCGATTTCCTCCTTATCCCCCTCAGCCTCGGGCCGTAGGCTATGTTGTCGAATATGGACATGGGGAAGGGGGTCGGCTTCTGAAACACCATGCCTATGCGGCTCCTGAGGTCTATAACGTCAATGTCTTTTGAGAGGATGTTCATGCCCTGGAAGATGATCTCGCCCTCGTACCTGTTGCCCGGATAGAGGTCGTGCATCCGGTTGAAACACCGAAGCAGTGTCGTCTTGCCGCAGCCGGAGGGCCCGATGAGGGCGGTCACCGTGTTTTTGTATATCTCCAAGTTTATGTTGTTCAGGACGGGGTGGTCGCCCGAGTAGCGGAAACTCAGGTTTTTTACCTCCATGTCCAGTGTCTGCTTCATTTCCTGCCGTATCTCAGCCGTATCGCCACCCGGCCCGCGAGCGTCACAAGCAGGATGACCAGTGTGATGACCAGGGCGGCCGCCCAGGCCAGCCTGTGCCAGTCGTCATAAGGCCCCATCGCGTACTGGAATATGGTCACGGTGAGAGATGCAATGGGCTGGTTCATGTTAGCTGAAAAGAAGGAATTATTGAAAGAGGTGAAAAGAAGCGGCGCGGTCTCCCCGGCCACCCTGGCAATCGAAAGGAGCACCCCGGTGAAGATGCCCGTGATGGCCCCGCGGTAGACCACCTGTATTATCACCTTGTAATACGGGGCGCCAAGCGCAAATGCCGCCTCCCTCAGGGTCCAGGGCACAAGGGCGAGCATGTTCTCGGTCGTCCGCAGCACGACGGGCACCATGATGACGGCGAGGGCGACCGACCCCGCCCAGCCGCTGAAATGGCCCATTGGCTTCACCATGAGCGCGTAAATAAACGTCCCCACCACGATCGACGGCACGCTCACCATGATGTCCGACAGCATGCTTATGTAGTGCGAGACCTTCCTGCCGCGGGCGTATTCCGCCAGAAAAGTGCCGCCAAGGATGCCGACGGGCACGCCTATGGCCGTGGCAAAAATGGTGATCAGGAGCTGCCCTACGAAGGCGTTTCTGAGCCCCCCGCCCGCGACCCCCGCCGGCCTGGGGTCTTTAAGAAAGAGAGCCGGCCCGAGGGCCTTTGCGCCTTCAAGAAAGACGTCGCTTAGTATGAACACCAGCCAGAAGATGCCAACCAGCGCGGCCAGCGCGCTCAGGGAGAGCGCGACAAGACTCTCAAGCCTCCTTATCCTCTCCCGCCTTTTCAGAGCTGTTATGCCTCCCCCGGCAGTTTCTTCCGCGATCTGACCAAAAACATCTTCGCGCCCGCCAGTATTATGAAGCTCAGTATGAAAAGAAGCAGCGCCAGGTAAAAAAGCGATGAAAGATAAATCTTTGTCGTGGCCTCGGTGAATTCATTGGCGAGCGTCACCGTGATGGTCGCCGCGGCATCGAAGAGGGAGGACGTTATCTGGTGGTTGTTGCCCAGGACAAAGGCCAGGGCCATCGTCTCGCCCAGCGCCCGGCCGAAGGAAAGCGCAACGCCGCCGAAGATGCCGAGCCTGGAATACGGGATGACCACGTTTTTCATGACCTCCCACTTCGTGGCCCCCACGGCGTAGGCGGACTCCTTCACAATCGAGGGGGTCAGATTGAAGGCGTCCCTGGAAATGCTGGCCGTAAAGGGGATTATCATGATGGCCAGTATCACGCTCGCCGTAAAAAGGTCTATGCCCATCGGTGTGCCCTGGAAGAGCGCCCCGACGACGGGCAGTCTGCCGATGCTCGCCTGAAGGGCGGGTTCTATGTATGTGGACATCAGGGGGGCGAGCGTGAAGAGCCCCCACATGCCGTAGATGATGCTGGGGATGGCGGCCAGCAGCTCGATTGCCCCTCCGATCGGCCCCTTCATGAAATCCGGCGCGATCTCGGTCACGAAGATGGCGATGCCGAGCGCCGTGGGGATGGCAATCACGAGCGACAGGGCGGTGGTTACGGCCGTGCCGAAGAGGGTTGTGGCGGCCCCGAACGACTCCGCCACGGGGTCCCAGTCCGTCCCGGTGATGAATTTCAGGACGCCGAATTTCTGGATGGCCGGCCAGGATTCCTTCAGAAGGATGTAAAAGATGCCGAAGGTTATGGCGACTACGCTCAGGGCGGCAAGGGCGGTTATGAGGGAAAAAAGGATATCAAGCGGGTTTCTTTTATAAAAAAAGGTTTTCCTGATCGCAATAGCCAAATTGGGGGCCTCTCTCCAGCTTGAGTGCCAGTTTCCGAATTATAACCCGGCAAATGTTACGGCAATGTTACAAAGTGGCGGGGGTCCTCAGGTTGATATAGATCCTGACGGTAGTGCCTTTGCCTAAATCGCTGTCGACGTGCATCTTCCAGCCCTGGGCCAGCACGAGGTGTTTTACTATGGCGAGGCCAAGCCCGGTGCCACCCAGTTCCCTCGACCGGGAGGGATCGACCCTGAAAAACCTCTCTCCGAGCCTGGGGATGTATTTTTTGGGCACGCCTATGCCGGTGTCCTGCACCGTAAGGGTGCAGCGCCAGTCCTCCGTCTCCCTGACCCTGATTACCACCCCGCCCGTGTCCGTGTACTTCACGGCATTGTCGAGGAGGTTTGTAAGTATCTGTGTCAGCATCCCGGGGTCGGCCTCGATGGAGCACTCTTCGGAGATGTCCTTTTTGAGGTAAATGCCCTTTGCGGTCGCCTTGTCCTCGAAAAGCGAGACCGCCCTGCCGACTATCTCCTGAAGGTTGACCGGCTTTTTCTCTATCGCCATCGCCCCGAACTCTATCTTCGAAAGCTCTATGAGGTCTTTTATAAGCTGCTCCATCCTGCCCGCCTGGAACCCGATTACGCCCAGGAACCTCGAGAGGTCCTGCCTGTCATCCATCGCGCCGTCAAGCAGGGTGTCGACATATCCCCTTATCGCGGTCACCGGGGTCTTCAGCTCGTGCGAGACGTTCGCGACGAAATCCTTCCTTATCTCGTCGATCCTCCGGTCGGCCGTCACGTCCCGGAAGACCACCACCTGCCCCGCGTACTGCTTCCTGCCGACGATGGAAAAGGGGGTGGCCGTGATCTCGATGAACTTGGAGTTGAAGGAAAAGGTCTCCTTCATCTGCGCGAGCCCGGCCCTTGCGGAATTTATGAGGGCGCCGAGCCCAATGACGTTCACCGATTCCGCCAGGCCCTTGCCCGAGAGGTTCGCGGCCTTCAGGAAGAGTATGCCTTCAAAGGCTGGATTGACGGTCTTTATCCTGTCCTTGGAATCGATAAGGACGATGCCGTCCGGGATGTTCCTGAGCAAGACCGCCAGCCTGTCTTTCAGCGCCTGGTTTTCGAGCTCCTTCTCCTCCAGATTGGCGGCAAGGACGCTCAGGTTGTACATGATCTTTGAAAAACCGCGCTTCCCCTTCAGATAAAACCGCCTGGAAAGGCCGCCTTTCACAAGTTCGTCTACGAACCCGTCCAGTTCGGAAAACCTCCGCAAAAAGACCACCGCCCTCGCGGCCAGATACACCAGCAGGAGGGAAAGGACTATCAGGACAGCCCTCGACATCACGGGTTGCCCTTCTTTTCGGCGAAGTAATATCCAACTCCCCTTTTGGTAAGTATGTAACGGGGCTCGGAGGGGTCGTCCTCCAGCTTCTCCCGCAGCCGCCTTATATGGACATCGACGGTGCGGGGCTCGACGTATGACTCGTTGCCCCATACGGCATCCAGGAGAAAGTCGCGGCTCATGATCCTGCCCGGCCTCCGTACCAGATACAAAAAGAGCTTGAACTCCACGGCGCTTAAATCAAGCTGCCTGCCGCGCTTCGTCACCGTGTATTTCTCCTCGTCTATGACGAGTTCATCGGCCTTTATTATCTTCCCGCCGGACTCGCCCGCCGCGCCCGCCCCGTAGCGCCTGAGCACCGCCTTCACCCGTGCAACAAGCTCCCTTGTGCTGAAGGGTTTTGTGATATAGTCGTCCGCCCCGAGCTCGAGCCCCAGCACCTTGTCTATCTCCTCGGAGCGGGCGGTCAGCATTACTACCGGAAGCCGCCTGACGGCTTGTTCAGGGTCGGATTTTATGAGCCTGCAAAGCTCCATGCCGTCTATCTCCGGCAGCATCAGGTCCAGGATTATAAGGCCCGCCTTCCCGTCGCGTATCTTCCTCAGGGCCTCCGCCCCGTCCCTGGCGGTCTCGGTCCTGAACCCCTGCTTCCTCAGGTTGTAATCTATAAGCTCCCTGATGTCCTTTTCGTCTTCGACTATCAAAACCGCGCCTTCCATCCGTCTTTCCCCTTCCGCCGCTTCCGCGGGCCCCCCTTCAGAGATGATTAAAAAACCGGCGTTAAATAATTCTAGCATTTTATCCGATTAAGAATTAAGGCAAGGGAGATTTCAAGGCTGTCAGGTTGTCATGCGCGGGGGCCGTAATTTCTTATTTTTAAAGGGTCTGATTGACTTTTAGCGCTTACTGGGGGTATCATGTTTTTAGGGATAAAGAACCCCGCACGGGGATTAAAATAAGGAAGGTTTTTAAGATGTTTGAGAAGTTTACCGAGCGAGGCAGAAAGATAATCATATACGCCAAGGAAGAGGCGGAAAAACGCCAGAATGATTATCTCGGCACCGAACACCTGCTTCTGGCGCTACTCAGGGAAGAAGATTCCCTTCCTGTCGTTATCCTTAAAAAGATGGGTCTCACCACCGAGGAACTGAAGGCCGAGGTGGAAAGAAACATCCCCGCGGGTACAAATGTCCATACGTTCAGCGACGTGCCTTTCACGCCCAGGGCGAAAAAGGTGCTGGAACTCGCGGTGGAGGAAGCCAGGCTCCTGGGACACAATTACATAGGCAGCGAACACCTGCTGCTTGGAATCATCCGTGAAGACGAGGGGATCGCCGGGAAAGTGCTCCGCAACTTCGGGGCCAACCTCCTGGGCGCGCGTCAGCTCACCATCAATCTCTCGATGAAGGCCTATACGCAGCCGAAGGAGAAGAAGAGCACGACGCCGGCCCTGGACGAATTCGGAAGGGACCTCACGCAGATGGCCCGCGAGGGCAAGCTCGACCCGGTCGTCGGCAGGGAAGACGAGATCGAGCGCATCATGCAGATACTGGGGAGGCGCATAAAGAACAACCCCGCGATAATCGGCGAACCGGGTGTCGGCAAAACGGCGATTGTCGAAGGGCTGGCCCAGAAAATCGTCTCCGGGGACGTGCCGGAAAACCTGCTTGGCAAGCGCATAGTGGGACTCGACCTGGGGGCGCTCATCGCCGGCACCAAGTACAGGGGCCAGTTCGAGGAGCGGCTGAAGGTCGTGATGAAGGAGATCACGCAGTCCTCTGGCGTGATACTCTTTATTGACGAGTTCCATACGATAATCGGCGCGGGCGCGGCGGAGGGCTCCGTGGATGCCTCCAGCATGCTCAAGCCCGCCCTCTCAAGGGGCGAGATACAGTGCATAGGCGCGACCACGCCCAATGAGTACAGGAAATACATCGAGAAGGACGGCGCGCTCGAAAGGAGATTCCAGCCCGTCTACATGCAGCCCCCTCAGGTCGAGGAGGCTATAGGCATACTGGACGGCTTGAAGAGCCGCTACGAGGCCCATCACAAGGTCAAATACGATACGGACGCGGTCGAGCAGGCCGTAAAACTCTCCGACCGCTATATAACCGACCGCTTCCTGCCCGACAAGGCGATCGACGTGATAGACGAGACGGGCGCAAGGTTGCGGCTGAAGCGCTACATACCGCCGGCCGAGCTGAAGGAGCTTGAGGCCGACTTAAACAGGCTGACCAAGGAAAAAAACCTCTACATCAGGCTCCATGACCTGGAAAAGGCCGCATCGCTGCGGACGGAAGAGGAACGCCTCAAAAAACTCTATGACCAGCTCAAGACCCAGTGGAGGAACAACCTCCAGAAGGAAGTCCCCGTCGTCACCGAAGAGGACGTCTCCTATACGGTGGCGAAGATGACGGGCATACCGCTTATAAAGCTGGAGGAGAAGGAATCCGAAAAGCTCCTGAGGATGGAGACCGAGCTGCACAAACGGATCATCGCCCAGGACGAGGCGATAAAGGTCATCTCGAAGGCGATAAGGAGGTCCAGGGCGGGACTTAAGAGCAGGCGCAAACCTATCGGCTCTTTCTTCTTCCTCGGGCCGACCGGGGTGGGCAAGACCGAGCTTGCCAAGGCGCTGGCCGAGTTCCTCTTCAACGATGAAAACGCGCTGGTGAAGGTGGATATGTCCGAGTACATGGAGAGGTTCAACGTCTCCAGGCTCACGGGGGCGCCGCCCGGCTACGTCGGATACGAGGAAGGCGGGCAGCTTACCGAGAAGATCCGGAAACGCCCTTACTCCGTGGTGCTCTTCGACGAGATAGAAAAGGCGCACCCCGACATCTTCAACATCCTCCTGCAGGTGCTGGATGAGGGCGTGCTGACGGACAGTTTCGGCCGCAGGGTCGACTTCAAGAACACGGTCATCATAATGACCTCGAACCTGGGGGCCAGGTTCATCGACAAGTCTACCCCGCTTGGGTTCCAGACCGGTTCATCCGCCGAGACGTACCATACAATAAAGACGAGCGTGATGGAGGCCCTGAAAAAGACGTTCAACCCCGAGTTCTTAAACAGGGTGGACGAGACCATTGTCTTCCATCAGCTCGACAAGGAGCACCTGTTCCGGATAATCGACCTGCTCGTCTCCGAGACGAACAAGCAGCTCGTGGAGCAGGAGCTTGTGGTGGAGCTTACGCCGGAGGTCAAGGAATGGCTGGTCGACAAATATTACCAGCCCACCTACGGGGCAAGGCCCATGAGAAGGGCTATACAGAAAGAGATAGAAGACCCCCTTTCGGAGGAGATCCTGAAGGGCAAGTTCAAGGAAGGCACGAAGGTAAAGGTCGTTATCGAAGGCGGCGTGCCGGCCTTCATACCGGCTGAAGAAAACGTGCTCAGCAGCGTAAACTAAAAGACCTGAGGATGCGGGAAATCGCCCCCAGGCCCGCCGTTCAATCTGTCTGGCAGATAACTGTTCTTGCGGCGCTGTTTCCCGCATTTTTATTCTTCTCCTCCTGCCAAGCGCCCTCACCGCCGCAAAAAACCCCGGCCGCACCGCGGACAAAGACCGTACTGGGCGCGCCGGCGCCCGATATCACCGTATCCGGCCAGGAGGGACATCTCTTGAAATTGTCCGATCTGAAGGGCAGCGTGGTGCTCATAAATTTCTGGGCCACATGGTGCAGTTCCTGCGACATGGAAAACCCGGGTCTTCACCGCCTCTATGAAAGGCTCGGGAAATATCCCAAATTCCGGCTGCTGTCGGTCCTCTACGGCGATTCCCGGCAGGCCGCGGACGCCTATCTGCGGCGGCGCGGCTACGACTGGCCGGTCTATACGGACCCCGACGGCCGGGCCGCCGCGGCATACGGGTTGACCGGCGTGCCAGAGAGCTACCTGGTCGACAAAAACGGCAACCTTCAGGGCAAGGCGATCGGCCCCGAAAACTGGGGCGCCCCCGAAGTGGCCGCATTCATCGAAAAACTCTTGAAACAATAATGGGCGCGCCGCGCATGCCTCATCCGGCGATGCTCTTTGCCGGCGTCCTCTACGCGTCCGTGGAGTCCCTCCAGAGGGCAAATTTCCTGCTCCGGAAGGAGTTCGGCGGGATAACGCGCGAAACACCCCCCCGCAGATGGCACTCGGATTATTATTCGCAGGAGCTTGGCCCCTCGGTGGAAAGAAAATTCTACTTCTTCGGCAGGCTGATAGACCCGGGCGAGCTAGCGGAGATAAAACTGAAAACCAACCGGATGGAGACCGGCCTGTTGGAGGAAGGCAAAAGGAAGGTCAACATCGATCCCGGCTACATCACTGCCGCGAAACTCGTCCTTGTGAGCACCAAGGACTACGCGCACCGGGTCTACCTGGGCCGCGGCATATACGGCGAGTCCACCCTGCTTTGGAGCGCGAAAGATAAAACGTTCGTGCCCCACCTCTACACCTATTCGGATTTCAAGGAAAAACAAAACATCCGGGTCTTCTCGGAGATGAGAGCGGCCCTCCTGCAGGCCCTGAAATCGGAATCACCGGAAGATTCTACCCGCCTCTAAAGGAGGCCGGCCTCCTTTTTTTAACGGACTTGCATCGGCAGCCTTTTTGGGGCGGACTTGCATCGGGATTCTCAAGCGTTTTGGCCGCCGGAGAGCCCGTCCGGGCCTCCAAAAAACCTCTTTTGTCTCAGTTCGAGCGAAAGGACGCAGGCGGTCTTTAGCATCCGTTTCCTTGAACGGGCGCCCGCCTTGAGCATCCGGTCGGCCTCTGCCAGCGGGACATGGGCAAGCCCAAAGGCCGAAGCCGCGCGAAGCTCCCGCCACTTTATGGAACCGCCCCTGATGGAGAAAAAATTTCCGGAGAAAAAATTCTTCAGCAGGGGAAATGCGCTTTGCCCGCCCAGGAAACCGAAGGCCTCCAGAAATTCCCTTTTTTCCTCGAACGCCCTGAAGGGGAAATCCATGGCCGATATGTTTTTTTTCACGAGGAGCAATATTTCCGCCGCGGAAATAACCGAACCCTGCGGCTGCAATCGCGTCCCCAGAAGCGCCCTGAGGGCGCTTCTGCGCACCGCGGCGTCCGGGTCGAGGACAAGCGCCATCAGCGCCCTGGAGGAGCCTTCCGCGCCCAGCGCCAGGACGGCCCTTACGCATTCGCGCCTGACCTTGGGGGCCGGATGCCCGGCGGCGCGTTCTATCAAATTCAGGGCGGCCGGGTTTCCGCTCATTCCGAGCACCATTACGATGTTCCTGACCAGATACCAACGCCCGTCCGAAAGATATCCGCCGAACTCCTCCAGCCTGCGCGAGGCAACCAGGGCGAGGACATTGCAGATGAGCCTCCTCATGCGTCTGTCCGCAGATTGGCCAAGCAGCTCTATCAGGGTGTCGGCCGCATGCGGGCTTATGAGAAAAAGATAATCCTCCACCTCTTCCCGTTTTTTCGATGTCTCTAAAAACCATTTTGCGGCCTCAAAGGAGACGAGCCGCCCGATAACGGCCTGTATCGACGTCCGCATCCGTCCGGACTGCGAGGCCATAAGCGATAATTTTTTCAACAGATCGAGGAAGCCGGAGGCGTTATCCCTCTGCATCGCGGCCCTCGCCAGCGCAAGCACCCCGTCCGCGCAAGACCGGCCTGGTCCGTCGTCTTCACCAGGGCCGGATGGAAGATCGCCCGCCATAAAAAAGCCTGCTTCAGGCGGGCCCTCATCTGCCCCTCCGGATTCCGGGGACCCCCGGATTATGACGCCCATCCGGGCCACAACGGCGCCCGGTGCGCCATCGAGCAAAAAATCTCTTTTTAAAAAACTGAAATCGATGTGCCTCGGCCCGGGATTTCGCCAGCCGGGGCTGGCGGGCGGCAAAACCGCAGAGCGCTTCAGCATCTCCAGAAAGGTCTCTATTTCATCCTCTTCAAGCCCCCTCCTGAAAGTAACTCCCCTTATCCCCGCAGCAAAAAGAGAAAACGCCATATTGCCGGTCTTTTCAGTCCTGCCATAGACCTCAAGCCCCTTGTACATGAGGCGAAGCTGCATGACCTCCGCCTCTATTTCGCCATACTCGTCAAGGAAGCAGCAGAGGTTTTCATGGAGTTGCCGGATCAGGCTTCGTGTGACGCAATTCGGCCCCGGATATAATTTGACGGTCTTAAAGGCGTTTGCCAGACATTCGAAAACGTCCCGGCAGACGGCAATCTCATCGGCCTCGCCGCGCATGGGTTTTTTTATAGCATTAAGCCTGCCTGCCGGTCAAGAAAAAAATGCAATTTAAGGTTGTGAACATTTCTGGCCTGGAGATAGCCGAGGAAAGGGTAAGGCGGGGCTATGCGACGATCACGAGGTTGTCCCTGTGGACCACCTCATCGGAATAATTGTAACCCAGGGTTGCGCTTATCTCCGAGGATTTCCGGCCTTTTATCCTTTCGATCTCGCCGGAGGAATAGTTGGACAGCCCCTTTGCAAGACGCTGCCCCGAGTGCGAGACCAGGTAAACGGGGTCCCCCCTGTCAAAAATCCCCTCCACCCGTGTTATCCCGGAGGGAAGAAGGCTCTTGCCACGGCTGAGGATGGCCTCTTTGGCCCCATCGTCGATTACGAGCATCCCCTTCGCCTTGAGCCCGTAGGCAATCCAGCCTTTTCTTGCGGGGAGTTTTTCCCCGCTGCCGCGGCGGAATTCGGTGCCGTGGGGCCGGCCGTGAATAAGCTCCTGCAGCAATCCCTTTTTCTTGCCGTTTATTATGTTCACGGTAATGCCGGCGCTCATCGCTTTTTTAGCGGCGATGACCTTCGAGTACATGCCGCCCGTGCCCACCGGGCTGCCCGCGCCGCCGGCGAGCTTTTCTATCTCCGGGGTTATCCCGGAGACAACCGGGATGAGCTGCGCCCCGTGATCGTGCCTGGGGTCGGCCGTGAAGAGGCCCTCGACGTCGGAGAGGATGACGAGCCTGTCGGCCTCCAGCAGCGAGGCCACCAGCG
This sequence comes from Nitrospirota bacterium, assembly GCA_021789555.1. Lineage (GTDB taxonomy): Bacteria > Nitrospirota > Thermodesulfovibrionia > Thermodesulfovibrionales > JdFR-88 > JAJYGJ01. The sequence goes on along the minus strand of JAJYJK010000015.1, from coordinate 4,736 downwards.
CCGCGAGCTGGTCGTTATCTCCAAAGCGTATTTCATCCATCGCCACCGTGTCGTTCTCGTTTATGATCGGGACCACGCCGAGCCCGATGAGGGTAAAAACCGTGTTCCTGGCGTTTATGTATCTCACGCGGTCCGTGAAGACGTCCCTGGTCAGCAGTATCTGGGCGACCTTTTTGCCGTTTTCCCTGAAGAGTTTTTCGTAGAGCCACATGAGCTGTGTCTGGCCCACCGCCGCAGCGGCCTGCTTAAGCTTTATGTCCGAGGGTTTTCGCTTCAGGCCCAGTTTCCCGATCCCCGCCGCGATCGCGCCGGAAGAGACCACGACCACCTCGTGGCCCTCCTCCGAAACCAGCGAGATGTCGGCCGCGATGGAGCGCATGCGCCCCTCATCGAGGCCGCCCTCCTTCGCCGAGAGTATGTTCGAGCCTATCTTGACGACAAGCCTCATGCGCCCTTCAGCCCCACCTTTCCCGCCAGGTATTGCAAGAGTTCGTCTATACCCGTTTTTCTTACGGCAGAGAGGACAAAAAAATCAAGCCCTTTCTTTTCGCAGTGCTCCCGGAGGGCCGAAAGCGCCTCCGGGTCAGCCGAGTCTGTTTTCGTGGCGGCCACGGCCTGGGGTTTCTTCACAAGCGCCGGGCTGTAAAGGGCGAGCTCGCGGTTGACCTTCGTCAGGTTGCCAACCGGCCCTCCCACAGCCGTTATCGAGACGTCCACAAGGTGCAGGAGTATCTTGGTGCGCTCCACGTGCCTCAGGAACTGGAAACCCAATCCGACACCGCGGTGCGCCCCCTCTATAAGCCCCGGTATGTCGGCGACCACAAAACTCCGGTAATCGCCGTATTTCACTACCCCAAGGACCGGCTCCAGGGTGGTAAAAGGGTAATCGGCTATCTTCGGCCTGGCCGATGAGATCACGGATATAAGCGTGGATTTCCCGGCATTGGGGAGCCCGATGAGCCCGACGTCCGCAAGGAGTTTCAGCTCCACGGTCACGTCTTTTTCCTCGCCCGGCAGGCCGGGCTGCGCGAAGCGCGGCGCCTGCCTTACGGGAGTTGCGAAATGGGAGTTCCCTAGCCCTCCCCTGCCCCCTTTTGCCACTATCGCCTCTTTGCCGTCGGCGTCCAGGTCCGCAATCGTCACCCCGGTGCCCGTCTCGGTTATGACGGTGCCCACGGGCACGCGAATTATCAGGTCCTTCCCGTTTCGACCGTGCATCTTTTTCTTCATGCCGTTTTCGCCCCGCTCCGCGATATAGCTGCTCTTGTATTTCAGGTCCAGAAGCGTGGCAAGCTCGGCGCCGGCCCTGAATGTCACATGCCCGCCCCTGCCGCCGTCGCCACCATCCGGGCCGCCCCTCGGCACGTATTTTTCGCGCCTGAAACTGACGAGGCCGCCGCCTCCGTCGCCCGCCTTCAGGTGCAGCTTCACATAATCTATGAATTTCATGCCGTCTCGGGGGAAAAATAAAAAGGCGGCCTCATGTCCGGACCGCCTTTAACGGATATTTCTGGGATATGTAAGCGGCGATTGATCTTTTTATTTTAGCTCGCGGCCGTCGGCCCGCTTATAGCTGTTTCCGGCCCGCTTATAGCCGTTTCTGGATATACGCTCACCCTCAGCCTCGAGCGGTCTTTCCTCTCGAATGTAAGCACCCCGTCGACCTTCGCAAACAGGGTGTGGTCCCTGCCCATGCCGACGTTCGTCCCCGGATGGTACTGCGTCCCCCTCTGCCTTATCAGGATGTTGCCGGCCCTGACCTGCGAGCCGCCCGACCGTTTCAAGCCGAGCCTTTTGGATTCGCTGTCCCTGCCGTTCCTGGAGCTTCCAACCCCTTTTTTATGAGCCATGGTACGTTAGCCTCCGATCTTTATATCTTTGATCTTTATATCAGTATATGGCTGCCTGTGGCCCCTGAGCCTCCTCATGCCCTTTCTTTCCTTCTGGCGGAAGATGAGCACTTTTTTGGCCTTGCCGTTCCCGAGGATCTCCGCCGTGACCGAGGCCCCGGCGAGATAAGGCGAACCGAAAACCGGGCCTTCATCGCCTTCGACCGCGAGGACCTTGTCGAAGACAACTTCCTGGCCCGTCCCGGCATTCAGCTTCTCCACCGCAAGTCTTTCCCCCGAGGACACCTTGTACTGTTTGCCGCCTGTCTCTATTATCGCATACATGACGCCTTTACCTCCACAATCCAAGAGTCCTATATTTAACTAAATTTACGGCAAAAATGTCAATTAACAAGGGGCTTCTGTCAAGGGGGTTTGGGCCGGCAGGGCCATCAATGATATTCCTCCAGGATGCCGGATACGGCCGCCCTTATCTCCTCCCTTGCGCTGCGGAATTTATTCAACACCTCTTCGGGGCTGCCCACGGCCCCCACGGGGTCCTTTACCGGCAGATGCAATTTTTTCACTCCCGCCGGCACATCCAGGCAATACCGTGCATTGTCGCACAGCGTGACTACGAGGTCCATTTGGTCCAGGGGTATCTCATCAAGCGTCTTTGACCACTGCCCCGATATGTCCACACCGGCCTCCCGCATGACGGCCGAGGCATTTTCATTGACCCCCGCCGCTATCACGCCCGCGCTCCACGCCTCGATCACCCCGGAGCCAAGCTGCCTGGCGAAGCCCTCGGCCATCTGGCTCCTGCACGAATTCCCCGTGCAAAGAAACGCGATTTTCTTCATCGAATAATTATATCATAAGCCCGTTTGGTTATTGACAAAACCCTGTTTCAGAAGGTATGTTATATTTTTAAATGAGGGCCGCTAGCTCAGTTGGCAGAGCAACGCCCTTTTAAGGCGTGGGTCGAAGGTTCGAATCCTTCGCGGCTCATTTTCGTCTCATTGAGTGTCGAAGTCCCCATCGTCTAGCCAGGCCTAGGACATCGCCCTTTCAAGGCGGTAACATGGGTTCGAATCCCATTGGGGACGCCAAATGAAATCGGGGGGTTGCGTCGAGTGACCCCTTTCCCTTTCAAAACGGAATGGGGGTTCAGGGGACCAGCTTAAAACCCTGTTCCTTGAAATGGGGATCAAACGCAAAAGCCGTCTTGATGCCCAGGGTGCGCATAGACTCGAAGCTTACGCAATCAACAAGGCTTAATTTTCGCCTCGATGCGGCAAGAAATGCGCTCATGGCGGCTCTATGTGTTTCGGCATCGATCCATTCAACATTAACAAGGGGCAACAGATTTTCCTGCAAACCTCGTGCCGCCTCCGGGCCGAGGCGGTGCTGGACAAGAGCGAAACTCTCAACTAAAACATAGTTCGTGGCGACCAGGCTATTGTCGATATTATCAAGCAGGCCGTTCCATTGCTCCTTTGCCTTCTTGTGGTTTGAGTCATCCCTGTCAAGCAAAGCAAAGAAGGCCGATGTATCGAGGAAGACCTTCACTTCCTGAACGCCTCCGCGAGATATTTATCGTGTTCCCTGGAAATGTCCCGCTTCCCTGAACTGAACCGGCCTACGATATCCAATGCCCTTTTCCGCCTCTCCTCGATATCTGCGGCGCTGCTCGATTTTATAAGGGTTTCGACAGCCTGCCGTATCAGTCCGGCTACGGAGAGATGGCGCGAATGGGCCAATCTTTTCAATGTCTTCGCCTGGTCTTCAGTCAACTGAATTTGTGTGCGGACCATAGGTGCCTCCAGTGATTACACTTTTGATTACATGATAACAACCGGGATACCGTTTCGTCAAACAATAATTCCAACGAAAAGACCCCCCGGCAAGCCTGATCTGGTTTTCCCATGCCTGAAAAAAGTCATTTTTGTTCATGGCTGTTTTTGGCATATGCATAGTTGCAGATATGGCAAAGTCAAAAAATGTTGATTTCTGGGAAAACAAGAGACAAGCCACCGGGCAAAGAGATATTAAAAACAGAAAAGACCTTCGGAAACTGGGCTGGGATGTTCTTGTAATATGAGAGTGCTGGACTAAAAATAAAGGAAAACTCAAAATACGCATTTCTGATTTTATGAATAGCTAACTATTTTATTTTAAAAATAAAAATATGCTTTTAAGACTCATTCTCGATTAAAAGGATCCCGGCAAAAAACAGGGGAAAGCGCGGAAAATGCAGAACCCCGCTTTCCCCTATAATGTATGTCACCGTGTCCGGCCGTGGGCTTTATCCGGAAATATCCTCAGCCTCTTCGACCAGAAATCAAATGCCTCCTTTGCAGAGGCGAACTTTGAGAACCCGGAAAATTTCGACCCCGCTCTTTTGTCGATTGCGGCGGCAAGCCGCTCATTTGTGAGGGAATCGAGGAATTCAGCCTCCATGCTCGCGCTCCCCACGCCGGGGTATTTTCCTGTCGCGCCTTTTTGTATGATACTCACGGCAAGGCCGATGGGCAGCACGGTGGTCATGCCGCTTCTTACGGGATTGCCCGGCTCAATGTCCGTAATTGCAACCCGCACCCTGAGGACATCGGGCCCTGGTTCGCCTACTATTGGATAAGCCCCCTGCATCGCCTTTGCAGCGGCGCGTGCAAATTCGTCCGCCAGTTGCTTCATTTGTTCGGGCTGAATATCCTTATGCTTTGCGTCCTTTTTCAAATAGAACACCACCTGGTCGAACATGACCTTGTTATATTTACTGGGGTCTTCTCCAAATCGAGTGGGTAAAAAATGGGTACACGAGGGCAGAAAAGCCAATAATGGCAAGGGGATAGAAGGATTCTTTTAAGGGGAAAATCTGTCATGATAGGCGGATGCCAAAAAAGA
>JAJYJK010000068.1 GCA_021789555.1 Nitrospirota bacterium | reverse complement strand
ATCGGGATGAAGGCATTTTAATTTTAGGCCCTGCCGCCGCGCCGCGGTGTCCGCCGGCATGCCCGCTTAACTGACCCTTGAGCGGGATTTCAGATGAGACTTATAAGGTCCGTATGCCGAATTTCTTCAGTGTCATGAGCAATGCGCCGAGCGGAAGGCCGACCACGTTAAAAAAATCCCCTTCTATCTTCTTCACCAGGGCCGCGCCAAGCCCCTGTATGGCGTATGCGCCGGCCTTGCCGATGGGCTCGCCCGTCTTTATATAGGAATCTATCTCCTCTTTCCCCAGCCGTCTGAAATAGACCTTAGTCTCGGAAGAACCGGATATCCGCCTGCCGTTTGAAGAATCCATTACGGTATAGCCTGTAATAACAAGATGCGGTCTTCCGCTTAAAGCCCGCAGCATCGCCCTGGCCTCCGCCTGGTCATGCGCCTTCCCTAAATAGCGGCCATTAATGATTATGAAGGTGTCCGCCGCGATTATTATCGCATCTTTTTCCTTTGCCGCGACGGCGGCCGCTTTCTGTCTCGAAAGGAGGCGGGCAAGCCTTCGGTGCGGCATGCCGGCGCGCATCTCCTCCTCGACTCCGCTCTCCTCAATTGAAAACTCAAGCCCCGTCAGGCCCAATATCTCTCTTCTTCTTTCGGAGGCGGACGCAAGTATTATTTTCTTACGCATATTTGCCCGCGGCGCTGCCCGACGCCCATGCCCAGTGCAGATTATAACCTCCAAGCTGGCCCGTTACGTCCACCACCTCTCCGGCAAAAAAAAGGCCGGGCGCTTTCCTGCACTCCATCGTCCTTGAAGAGAGTTCCCTCGTGTCCACTCCGCCCGCCGTCACCTCGGCCGCCTTGTATCCCTCCGTTGCCGAGGGCCGGAAAATCCAGTTATGAAGGCTTTCCGCGGCCCTCTCAAGCTCCCGGGCCGGATAGAGGCGCAGAGGTTTGGAGCATAAAAAAAGCTCGCACCACCTCAGGGCGAAGCGCCGGGGCATATAACCAGAGAGATAATTATGCATCATTGTGGAGCGGGCGCTGTCATTTATAAACATCCCCTTAATGTCGACATCAGGCAGAAGGTCTATCGCAAGGCCTCCGCCCGTCCAGTACAAAGAAGCCTGCAAAACTGCCGGGCCGCTCAGCCCTCTATGGGTGAAAAGGATGTCCCCCCTGAAGGATTTTTTGCCACAGGAGATCCCGGCCTTCAGTGACAGACCGCTTAGCCCGCTGAATCTCTTTAATTCTTCCGGGCCGAATGTAAACGGCACAAGGGCCGGCCGAAGCGGGGTGACCCTCAAGCCGAATTGCGACGCTATCCTGTAGCCAAGGTTTGTGGCCCCCAACTCCGGGCACGAGAGCCCGCCGGTTGCCACCACCAGCGATTCCGCATCGAATTGCCCTTTATCCGTATCCACAATGAAGCGGCCGGCCTTTTTCCTAATGCCCTTTACTTCCATGCCGGTAATTATACCTGCGCCGTTGTCTTTACATTCGCCAAGCAGCAGGTCCAGCAACTCTCTGGATCTCCCCTTCAGAAAGAGCTGCCCGTCTTCCTTCTCATCAAACAGCACCCCCCGGCTTTCAAGGAATTGGACAATGCCGGCGGGGGTGAACCCGGCCAGCGCGGATTTGGGGAAATCGGGGTTTTCCGAGAGGTAATTATCCGCCGAGACGTTAAGATTCGTGAAATTGGAGCGGCCCCCTCCCGAGGCAAGCACCTTCCTGCCCGGTTTTCCGTGCTCCAGCACGATCACGGACCGCCCCCGTCTTGCGGCCACAATCGAGCACATCAACCCCGCGGCGCCAGCCCCTATGACAAGGACATCACATTTCATCCACTTATATTAAAACATGCGGCCGCCTTCTCACCTCTCCCCGGAGAGGCAGGTGATCGAGGCATTGAAAAAAGGGGGGGTTTCAAATGCCGGGGGACTGACGTAAAGGGGCGCTGCCTGCCGCATGCGCCAAACAGACTGGAAATAAACGTGCGGGTTGAAAGTCAATCGATTATATGAGATAAATTAATAATAGGAAGCCGCCAAGACCATGTTCGCCCAGATGGCGAGGAAATAGAAGATGGGTCGGGTCGGGGCGCCGGGGCCCGGTCTTAATTCATCTTGCGGCAGCACGAAGCATTCGCAACCATCATGTCCTGATCGACCGGGAGTGCTTAAGAAGGGTAACTCCTTGATTTATAAGGCAATGCGAGGGGGGGGATTTGAACCCCCATGGGTTTCCCCACTGGATCCTAAGTCCAGCGCGTCTGCCAGTTCCGCCACTCTCGCTGATTGATTCTAAAGGATTTTCTGGCATCCGGTCAAACACGCTGCCCCTGGAGGGAGTCGCCCCCTGAAAAGGGGGCGACTTACAGTTCCTTACTGCTTTACAACGTTAACGGCCTTGGGGCCCTTGGGGCCTTTTTCGACATCGAAGCTGACCCTGTCACCTTCGGCAAGGGATTTGAACCCATTGCCCTGAATGGAAGTATGATGGACAAATACATCGCCGCCGTCTTCGCTCGTAATGAAGCCAAAACCCTTTGAGTCGTTGAACCACTTTACTGTTCCTTCCGCCATTTTGCGCACCTCCTTTTTTTGGATTGGAAATTTTCAGAAGGTCGCAATAAGAAGACCGCGAAGTTAAAATACTTGTGGCCTTGAATGGCAATACTTCTGAAATTTTGCCTACAGACTAACACGTATGCGTACCGTTGGCAACAAAAATCACAAAAACAGATGAATACCGGGCGAATCTCAATGAAAGATATCCCTTACGTAAAGGACTTCCGGCAAATGTCAGGTCTTTTGGCACTTTTTGCCCTAGACGGGTCTCGTCCTGGAGGGGTTGCTCCATAGTCTGCCCGTGTTGTTTGTCCCGTCGGGCCGACGGACCGCAGAGGCGTTCCGCCGCGAAGGTACGCACCCGGCGTGTATCGGCGCAACGGAGGCGTTATAATCGAAATCAGGCACTTTGCGGCGCTCAATCGGGTTGCCCAGGACCCGCTCGATGGCCCGAACCATATCCGTATCCTCGTTAGTCACCAGGGTGTAGGCATCACCCGAGCGGCAGGCGCGGCCGGTCCTGCCGATGCGGTGAATGTAGGCATCGGTGGTGCCGGGGACATCATAGTTGACAACGTGCGAAACCCTGGTCACATCTATCCCGCGCGCCGCGATATCGGTAGCCACCAGTATCTGGAACGTGCCGTTACGGAAACCGTTCATTGCGGCCTGCCGCCTGGACTGCGAGAGGTTCCCCTGAAGCGAGGCAACCCGGTAGCCCTTTTTCCCAAGATGTTCAGCCAGTCGCTTGGACCGCTGCTTGGTACGGGTGAACACCAGGACGGACGCTATGCGGGTGCGCTGCAACAGTTCGACAAGCAGCGCGGTTTTCAGATGCTGGCTGACCGGATAGAGGGCGTGGCTGACCGTGGCCGCGGGGGCGGTCTCATCCACCTGGACCGTGACAGGCCCTTTCAGCGTTTCCCCGGCCAGGCCCCGTATCTCCTGCGGCATGGTGGCCGAAAAGAGCAGGGTCTGGCGCTGCCCTGGAATATGCTTCAGGATGCGCCTGATGTCAGGCAGAAAACCCATGTCGAACATATGGTCCGCCTCGTCAAGGACGAGCACCTCCAGACGGGAAAGATCGATCGTACGCTGGCCGATGTGGTCCAGAAGCCTGCCGGGGCAGGCAACGATAATTTCCGCACCGTGTTTCAGCTTCTCCACCTGGGGACCCATGCCGACGCCGCCATAAACGGTGACGCTCTTCAAGCGGGTCTGTTTTCCGAGGGTGTTTATCGATTCATGTATCTGTTCCGCCAGTTCCCTGGTGGGGGCGATGACGAGCGCCCTGACTTGCCGGCGCCGGCCGTTCATCAGGCGATGCAAAATGGGCAGGACAAAGGCCGCGGTCTTGCCGGTGCCGGTCTGGGCCAGGCCCATGACGTCCTTGCCACCAAGAATGAGCGGGATCGCCTGCGCCTGAATCGGGGTCGGCGTGTCATAGCCCGCAGCCTTGACCCCGGCCGCGACAAGGGGGTGAAGATCAAATCTCTGAAATTCCATAAAACTCCTTTTCTTTCACTGTTCGGGGGAAAATAAGCGTGGTATGCCGAGGCTTACAATGGCGTAGTTTTCATCCGTGCACAGTAACAGTTATATGTTTTGATGTACAACAGTAACAGCTTTGGGGGCACTCTGTCAATAGCATGACCCCATTGCAATTTTAAAAAATCAATTTTTAATAATCCTCAAGCTTATCAACGGCCTCAAAATAATATGAAGATTGGTCAGGCGCCAAGAGGGAGAGAGGGTGTTTTTGCACATTACTATACTATATTATATTATTATGAGACTTTTAATAAAATTTTTTTAAGGGTTTTTGGTATACTTAACAGTGAACTTAAAAGGGTTGGGGCCTCATCCCGGAATTTTTTCCACAGGAGTTCTGCCATTCTTTTTCCATCTCTGGCGATAAGAGGAAAGAAAATCGATGTCCCGATCGTGCAGGGGGGCATGGGGGTGGGCATCTCATTGTTCCCGCTCGCAGCCGCAGTTGCGAGGGAAGGCGGGCTGGGGATCATCTCCAGTGCCGGCCTGGACCTGCTGGTCTCCAGAAGAAAAGGCAAAAGAGTCAATTCCTACGAGGCGGCCTATGAGGAGGTCTCCCTGGCAAAGGAATCGGGCGGACAGCATGTCGGAATCAATATAATGGTGGCCCTTGCGCGGGATTACGAGGAATCCGTAAAAGGCGCCATCGATGCCGGCGCCGACGTGATTATCTCCGGGGCCGGATTGCCGCTGGGCCTGCCGCTTATCCGCCCTTCGGGGCCTTCGGGGGAAACGGCCCTGATACCTATCGTCTCTTCCGCCAGGGCGCTTGAAGTAGTGTGCCGGAAGTGGGAGAAGGCGGGTCGGAGACCGGACGCCGCAGTGCTCGAAGGGCCCCTTGCCGGCGGGCATCTCGGGTTTAAGATTGACGAACTGGACATGGAATCAAACAGGCTGGAAAACCTTCTGCCCGCGGTCAAGGACGTCGCCCTGAAACATGGGGATTTCCCGATCATCGTTGCCGGCGGAATTTATTCGCACACCGATATAGCAAGGTTCCTGCTGATGGGCGCAAGCGGGGTGCAAATGGGGACGAGGTTTCTCGCCACCGAGGAAAGCGGCGCGTCACATGAATACAAGCAGGCGGTGGTCAGCGCCAAAAAGGAAGACATGCTGGTGGCGCATAACCCCGGCTCTCCATGCGGCCTGCCGTTCAGGGTAATAAGGCAATCCCCGATGTTCGCCTCCGCGCTCAAAAGGCTCAGGGCGCCCAAGTGCGACAAGGGATACGTCCTTCAAAGAGACCCCGCGGGCAAATTCACCAGGTGCCCGGCAAAACAGGACAATGAAAACTATTTTTGCATCTGTAACGGCCTGTTAAGTTCCGCCGGATATGATACGGCTGAGGAACCGCTTTTTACGGCCGGGACGAACGCATGCAGGGTGGACAGGATACTTTCAGTCCATGACCTCATGGAAGAACTGAAACATTGATGTTTTGCGGGCTTGTTTTCGATGCATGCCGCTCCGGGATTGGTCATTTCCATTAAAGCTACCCTGGTTTCTCCGGCAATGACTTGTATGGCGCGACATAATGCTGGCCGCCCTATTTGACACGGGCAGGCTTTTTAACTAGTATTTAATATAAGACTCATATAGACGACGGGATAGAGCATCTCCGGTTCCTGCCCCCTTTATTCAGCCATATTGAAATATAATCGCCGGGACCTGCTCTGTCCTGATTTTTTTGTTTCAGCCCGTTTTTTAATTATGGGAGCCCGTTTTTTAATTAAGGGAGATTGAGATCATGAAAAATTCTTTTCCGGAAATCCCGTCACCTGAGACGTGCGTCAATAAAATCTTCGAGATCAGCGGCACGAAATTCGAAACCGATATCGCCGCTGACCTGTGGCAAAAAATATTGCAGCACAAGTGGCTCATGTCTGAAAAGCTGGGCCGCGATGTAGGCCTGCGGACCGCGTGCATCGATTTCCTTGAAAACATGGACCAGGCCCTCAAGGAATATATGGACTATAAACGCATAAACATATTGGCCGATATGGGGGCCCAGAGGATGAGCGGCGAAATATGGGACACCATATCCGATTCCCAGCCGCCGAAACAGCTGGTCCAAAGAAGGATAATTCTGCCCCTGAAAGAGGAGGGCCTTTCCAGGAAGCACGGCGTGACTTCCCCCAAGACCATCATCTTCTTCGGGCCTCCCGGCACCGGCAAGACCCATTTCGTAAAGGCGATAGCGGGTGTGCTGTCATGGTGGTATATAGAGATATTGCCAAGCATGCTCATGGTGGACGGCGCAGACAGGATAGGCGCCAATTTGCATAACATCATGGAAAAGGCGCGCACCCTCGAAGAGGCCGTTGTCTTCATAGACGAGTTCGAGGAGATCGCCTCCAGCCGGCACGCCGCAAACCGGGTCGACAAATCCATTACCAATGAACTGCTAAAACAGGTCCCCCTGCTGAAGAGCCGGGGGAACAAGATATTGTTCATATGCGCGACCAATTATATCCGGCAGTTGGACGCCGCGCTGCTTCGCCCCGGTCGGTTTGACTGCATCATCCCGGTCGGAGGCCTGGACGAGGACGGCAGACGGACCATTCTGGAGCAGTTCATGTCCAAACTCAATATCAACAGGGCGCATATAGACCTCGGCCTCATTGTAAAGATGACCGCCCGGTTTACGCCCGCCGATATCGAATATCTCTTTCAGCAAGTGGCCCAGTTCGCCTTTGACCAGGAGTTTGCAAATAAACAGAATTATCAGGTGACTACGGACACGTTTGTTGAAATGCTGCCCAAAATCCGCCCGTCCCTGACCGAAGAGATCATCAATGAGTTTCAAAAGGACATAATCACTTATTCCCGGACCTGATGCGTCCTTAAGGACGGCGCACATGGCAATGAGCACCGCGAGAGATGAAAACCGCTCATATCTTCGCCCCTCTCAGCCGCAGGGCATTACCTATTACCGATACCGAGCTGAAACTCATTGCGGCGGCGGCGATTACGGGGCTCAAAAGTATCCCCGTAATAGGATACAAAACGCCCGAGGCTATGGGCACGCCAAGGGAGTTGTAAACGAATGCAAAAAAAAGATTCTGCTTTATATTGCTCATCGTCGCGCGGCTTAGGCGGATGGCGCGCACGATTCCCCGCAGATCGCCTTTTACGAGGGTCACGCCGGCGCTCTCCATCGCCACATCCGTTCCCGTGCCCATGGCTATGCCCACGTGCGCCCGGGCCAGCGCGGGGGCGTCGTTGATGCCGTCTCCGGCCATGGCGACCATCCGGCCCTCATCCTGAAGCCGCTTCACTATATCCGCCTTCTGATCGGGCAGGACCTCGGCGATGACCTCGTCGATTTCCAGTCTGGACGCCACAACCCGGGCCGTGGTGCGGTTGTCCCCTGTAAGCATCACTACGCGCAGGCCCTCCCTGTGGAGTTCGTCTATGGCGCCTTTCGTGGTCTCTTTAATGGGGTCGGCCACACCTATGAGCCCCGCCGCCCTGCCGTCAATGGAGAGGAACATGGCGGTCTGGCCGGCCTTGCGCATCTCTTCCGCCCTGGCCGAAAGCCCGCCAAAATCCATCCCCGAGTCCGTCATCAGGACAAAATTCCCAAGCATCACGTTGCGCCCGTCCACCAGCCCGGAGACCCCTTTGCCGGCCATTGCGGTGAAAGAAGATGCGGCGCCGGCCGCAACCCCCCTTTCGGCCGCGCCGTTTACGATTGCCGCCGCAAGCGGGTGCTCGCTGCCCTTCTCTATCGAGGCGGCATGATAAAGGACCGCCTGCTCGTCGAAACCGGCAGCGGGAAAGACTTCAATGAGTTTTGGTTTCCCAACCGTGAGCGTGCCGGTCTTGTCCACGACCAGCGTGTCTATCTTCCTCATGATCTCTATCGCCTCGGCGTTCCTGAAGAGGACGCCCGCGGTCGCCCCTTTGCCGGTTGCCACCATTATCGACATGGGGGTTGCAAGCCCCAGGGCGCAGGGACAGGCGATTATCAGCACGGCAACGGCGTTTATCAGGGCCAGGGCCATGCGGGGCGCAGGACCGAATATCGCCCATCCGATGAAGGTGAGGACCGCGATCCCCACCACCGCCTGGACGAAATATGCGGCAACGGAGTCTGCAAGCCTCTGTATGGGGGCGCGGCTCCGCTGCGCCTCGGCCACCATCCGCACGATCTGCGCAAGGAGGGTCTCGGCGCCTACCTTCTCGGCCCGCATCAGTAAAGTCCCCGAGCCGTTTATTGTGGCCCCTATCACACGGTCGCCCTTCTTTTTTTCCACCGGGATGGGCTCTCCCGTTATCATGGACTCGTCTATGGAGCTTGTCCCCTCATGAACGCCGCCATCCACGGGGACTTTTTCTCCGGGGCGAATCCTAAGCAGGTCTCCGGGCCTGACCACGTCCAGGGGCACGTCCTCTTCCGCGCCGTCCGGCAGCACCCGGCGCGCCGTTTTGGGCGCAAGCCCCAGAAGCTGCCTTATTGCCGCGCCCGTCTTCGTCCTGGCCCGAAGCTCCAATACCTGTCCCAGAAGGACCAGTGTCGTTATGACCGCGGCGGCCTCGAAATACGTGCCCACCTCGCCCCCCGCCATTTGGAAAGAGGCAGGGAAGATGTACGGAAAGAGCGCCGCGACCACGCTGTATCCGTAGGCCACCGATACGCCAAGCCCGATTAAGGTGAACATGTTGGGGCTCCTGTTTACTACCGATTGCCAGCCCCGGACGAAAAACGGCCAGCCGCCCCACAGTACAACAGGGGTTGCGATGGCAAGCTCCACCCATTTTAATGCCGCCGGCGTGAGGAATGTAAATTTAATGAAAGGTAAAAACGCCCGCATGGTGATTATTACAAGCGGGATTGTGAGGGCCGCGCCCAGCCAGAAACGCCGCGACATGGAACGAAGCTCCGGGTTCTCCTGCTCACCGGGCGCGGCGGCGCGGGTTGTTGCCTCCAGCGCCATGCCGCAGATGGGGCAGTTGCCGGGCGCGTCGCGGACGATCCCGGGGTGCATCGGACACGTCCATTCGGTTTTGACCGGGGTTTTAGCCGCAAGCGGAGGGGTTTCAGCCTCCAGGGCCATTCCGCATTTCGGGCAGGAGGCGGGTTTCCGCTCCCGTACCTCAGGGTGCATCGGGCAGGTGTAAATGATGGCCGCTTCGGTCTTCTCAGTTTCAGCCTTCACGATTATTGCCTGACTCCTTACCGCCCGCACGCCAAAAATTCTCATCGCCCCGGAGTCGCGCCGGGAGATGCGGCCAAAGCCGGCGATATTCCCCTTACCCTTACAGTGTATCAGTTTTCACGCAATACCTTAAGAAACGACTTCGTGCACGGGGGTGCACGGGGGCCGCTCATTCGCCGGCCTGTTTGTATCGTTTGATAAAGGGCCTTCACGGTCTCGCAGCCGGGCGGGCCTTCGGAGCTAATCGGCGATTATCCCGCCCTCCTCTCCGCCATGGTCTCCTTTCAGAAAAAACACGAGGGGAATGCAGAAGACAAAAAGGACAGTGACGAGGAAGAAAACATGGTTGTAGGAAAGCATCGAAGCCTGCCGGGTCATCTCATTGTTAAGGATGTTCAAGGCCTTGTAACCGGCGGTGGCCGGGTCATTGCCCTGCCGTGTCATCGCCCCGGTCATCCCGCGCACAAAATTGGCTGCGTTCGCGGTGAAAGGGGTCACGTCCTTCACGAGGTCCGCCCTGAAGATGTTTTCCCCGCGTGTGAGCTCGGTTGCGGTCAGCGCGATGCCGACGCTGCCAAAGACCTGCCGTACGACATTATAAAGCCCGCTTGCGTCCGTCATCCTGTGCCTTTCTATGGACGCAAGCGCCGCCGTGCTCAGGGCGACGAATATCATGCCGAAGCCCGCGCCCTGAAGGGATTGGGGGACGAAAAGGTCCCAGAACCCCACGTCAAGAGACATGTTTGAGAGCTGCCAAAAGGAAAAGGCGGTAATGGCAAGTCCTATGCCTATAAGGACCTTCGGCCCAAGTCTGTTATAAAGCCTGCCCCCAACGGGCATCATGACCGCCATCGCGAGGCTCCTTGGCATGAGCACAAGCCCCGAATCGAAGGCCGGATACCCCAGCAGCTGCTGAAGAAAAAGCGGCAGCAGAAAAAGGCTCCCGTACAGGCCGACCCCCAGTATGCCGCCAAGCATCGTGCCCGAGGCGAAGGGCAGATTCTTCAGCACCCGCAAATCAACCGCCGGCTTTTCGGCCACAAGCTCCCTCCAGATAAAAAGCGCCATGCCGATAAAAGAGACGGCGGCAAGATACACTATGAAGCCGGACTGGAACCAGTCCTTCTGCCCGCCCTTTTCGAGCATGAGCTGAAGCGCCCCGAGCCCGATTATCAATAGCCAGAGCCCGGGGAAATCTATCTTGCCCTTCTCCCTCTTCAGATAGGGCGGGTCATGCAGGAAGCGGGCCACCAGCATCATATTTATAATGCCTATCGGGATGTTGATGAAAAATATCCAGGGCCAGGAGTAATTGTCCGTAAGCCATCCGCCTATTGTGGGGCCGATTGCCGGGCCGAGCACCACGCCAAACCCGTATATGCCCATCGCCATCCCCTGCTCCTCCGCCGGAAAGCTCTCCCTGAGAATCGCCTGCGAGACGGGTATAAGCGCCCCACCTCCTATCCCCTGTATTATCCTGAAGACGACAAGCGAGTTTAAATCCCAGGAAACGCCGCACAGAAACGAGCTTGCAGTAAAAAGCAATACGCTTGCCATATAAAACTTTTTCCTGCCGAACCGGGAGCTTAGCATCCCGACAATGGGCATGATTATGACGCTCGAAAGCATGTAGCCCGTGGCCACCCAGGTTATCTCTTCCACACTGGCCCCGAGATTGCCGCGCATGTAAGGCAGGGCGACGTTTACGATGCTTGTGTCCAGGGCGCTCATTATCGTCCCCGTAATGACTGTTAGGGCTACAAGCCATTT
Organism: Nitrospirota bacterium; assembly: GCA_021789555.1. GTDB lineage: Bacteria > Nitrospirota > Thermodesulfovibrionia > Thermodesulfovibrionales > JdFR-88 > JAJYGJ01. The sequence goes on along the minus strand of JAJYJK010000068.1, from coordinate 276 downwards.
ATCCGGATGCCCCTTTCCCCCGCTCAATCGCCGCCTCTCAATTGGTCGCCTTTCCTCCCGGCATTTCCCTCCCCGCGCCCGCCGTCAAGCAGCCTTTTCCTCCCGAAGCCGGCTGGGTCCCGGGCGGAAAGCCTTCCAGTCGCCTTCCTGATGGCCCGGAGAAAGGAAAAAATGAAGTGTTTTTTGAGTATATTTTCCGGGACGCAAGACTGTCAAGCCGGTGCGGCCGCCCCTGTAACAGCAAAATGATAATGTCCGGTATGAGCAAAGTAGAAA
>JAJYJK010000067.1 GCA_021789555.1 Nitrospirota bacterium | reverse complement strand
TCTATGGTCTCTCCTTCTAAAACGTAACTGTGGTTCCAGCGGTGAGCTGGTTATTGAGGTATCTGTCGGTCAGCACCTTTGGCGAATGACTGTATATGAACAGATAATTTAGCGTTAATGCCACCCTGCGCGAAAGCCTGTAATCAAGCCCGAGCCCGGACAGGAGCCTGTTGGTATACGAGGCCTGCTGCTTGTCCTCGAGTCTGTCGGCCGAGACATTGGCGGAAACCTTTGTGTCCTCGGTGAAATTATGGGACACTGTCCCCGCCACCCCGTAATCTCTCGTTATAAGCGTTTTTGTCCGAACGTCACGATATTCGCTGAGGGCCAGACTTAATGTGACCGGGGTCCTGACGGAGTCGGAGAGCAGGGATATGCTATATGCATCGACCCTGTCGGCTATGTTAGTGGGGTCTTCAACGGTCCGGGAGGAGGTCTCAAGCTTCGCGGAGAAAGAGGCGAACCGGTGGTTTACGCCGGCGTCCCAGGATATCTGGTTCGAGGTGCCGCTATTTTTAAAATCGAAGATACTGTCGCCGCCGGTAAGAAAGAGGTAGCAGTCCGGGGCATATTTGTATTTTGCGCCTGCGTGAAGGTCGGTCTTGTTAAAATTCTCGATATCGTTATGGTCTATCTGGTAGAGCGCGCCGGCCGTGAGTTCAAGATTATCAGACGCCTCTTTCTTTGCCTCCGCGTAAAAATTGTTGTCCTGCTTTTTAACGGCCGTTGACTCCTTGTACCATATGTTCTCATAGGTATAGCCGACATCCACTGTAGTGCCGCTGCCGGGCCTGAGCGTAAAATGCGGGGTCACGGCGACGTCGTTGCGGTCGGACTGGTTGACGAAGAGGCTCTCCTGCGTGTAGTTTCTGGTCAGGGAAAGGGACGACCGCGTATATTGTTCCTTCACGTCCAGATAGAAGAACTTCTTCAGGAGTTCAGTCGAGTTGTTCAGGTTCAGGTCGTGCGCGAAATTGTCCGACACGGAGCCGTGAAGGTAGTGGCGGAAATCCAGTGTATAGGCCAGGTCCCACTTCCAGAGGGGCGCCTTGTAATTCAGGCCCAGGGAAGGCATGAGCCTGGTTATGTAATCGGTGGTCCTGCCCCTCTCCGTCAGGTAGATGTTGTCATTGTATTCCTCGTCGACCGAAAGCGATGACCTGGCGCTGAATTTCGCCCCTTGCGCGCCGCTTGCGAAGAAAACGAGCAATAAAAAGAGGGCGATCTGCCCTGTTTTCAAAATGCGGGACCTCCTTTGATTTCTCATTGCCGGCAATGCTCCGCCTTCTCAGTCCCATCCGGGCGACCGAGAAGCATCTTTCCCTTTCGCGTCACGTGAAAGTGAAACTTTTCACGCCCCTGTAAAACTACCCTTGCATCCAAAAAAAAACCAAAACGAAACCCCTTAAAAGGGCTCCATATCATCGGAATAAACCTTCACGCCGATGCTCCTGCCAAGGAGGTCCACATTTACAAAAAAAACATACTGCCCTTCCTTTTTGCCCAGGATGCCCTGGGCGCCCCTCAGCGGACCGCCTTTAATCCTTACCCTGTCGCCCTCTTTTACATGCGGCATGACATCCAATTCCCGGCCGGACTCCATCATTATCCTCAGAGAGCTGATCTCTTCATCGGGCACCGGGGTTGGCTGGCCCGGAAGGGCCGAGACGAGCGCAACGGCCCCGCGCGCCCTCAGCACATTCACGAATTGCTCCGGTTGGGCAATGGTGTGGACGAAGAGATACCCCGGAAACAGGGGGAAATCCACGAACTGCCCCCTGTCGCTCCACCGTCTGAGTTTTTTTACCTGAGGTAAAAAAGCCTCAATCCCTTTCCTGCCGAGGTCCTCGCAGGTTACGAACTCGTGCCTGGATTTCACATACAGGGCAAACCAGTTCATAGGTTTAGTATCTTGCTCCAAAGTCCCGGTTTTTTATGATTCCCTTTCCCCGATTTTTTTTCTTTTGAAGGGAGTATGCCCTTAAGTTGTTCCATGTCTTTTTCCAGGGTGTGGAACTTGTCCTGGATGCTCTTTTCCACCTGGTTCAGCCTGTAGGCCTCGGCGCTCAATTTTTCCGCCGCGTCGCTCAGGGCGGCCTCCGCGATGGAAATGCGCTCCTCTATCTTGACGCCCGCGATCCTGTCCAATCGCTTCTCGGAGGCGGTTATCTCCAATTTTTTCAGCCTGAGCATCAGCTCCTGCACGCCGCCTTCGGGGAGGCCGGCCTTTTCATCCGGCTCATTGTTCCAGTATTTGCATTCGTGCTCCATCTCGCCTATCACTTCCCTGACAAGCGCCGTGGAGAGCGTCTTTGTGCCTTCGGCGAACGCCGAGAGGAAAAGGAAATCGCATACGATATTGATAAGTCTGGGAATCCCCCTGCTGAACGCGTAGACGGCGTCTATGGCGCCCGCCTCGAAAGTTGCCGCGTCGCGGTTTCCGGCGCTCTCAAGCCGGTGGAAAATATAGTCCTCGGTCTCCTCCCTTGAAAGCGCATTCAAATGACAGCTTATATTTATGCGCTGCCTCAGCTGCATCAGCTCGGGTCTTGCGATCGTCTTTCTAAGCTCGGGCTGCCCCACCAGCACGATCTGCAGGAGCTTTGACTTGTCGGTCTCCAGGTTGGAAATGAGCCGGACCTCCTCGAGGAGCTCGGGGGAGAGGTTTTGCGCCTCGTCTATGAAAAGCATGCATCTGCGCCCGCCGGAATATTCGCCGATAAGAAAGTCCGTGAGGTCCCTCAACATCCGGGTCTTGTCCTTGCCCGCGGAGTCGAGTCCGAAATCGTCATTGATAAGGGCCCAGAGCTGATCGGAGGAGACGCGCGTATTAGAGACCTTCGCGAGCCTCACATCGTCGTCGAGTTCCTTGATCACCTTTCTTATGATGGTCGTCTTGCCGATGCCGACCTCTCCGGTGACAAGGATAAACCCCTGGTTGAACTTGATCCCGTACGAGAGATAAGTCAGGGTCTTCTTATGTCCTTTGCTGAGGAAAAAGAAATCCGGGTCCGGCGTAAGCTGGAAAGGCTTGCAGTCAAGGCCGAAAAAAGATAAATACATTAAAAGGCCAGTTCCTCCCCTTAGTCCTTAACCCGGGTCATCGCGGGTTTTTTTCGCCGCCGTATGTGCTTCCGTAAACATTGTAGGAATAAATCTGCTGCCGCGCGAGGTACTCCGGCACGTTGTTGAAGACCGCGCCCAGCAGACGGCAGCCCTTGATGAGGGAGAGCGCCTTCCTGGCGGCCTTGGGGGCCGTATGCCCGGCCTGCACCACAAGCAGGACGCCGTCCATGTACCCCGCGAGCGAAATGGAATCGGCCGCGGCCAGCAGCGGAGACGAATCAAAGATTATGTACCTGTCGCTGTACCTGTTTTTAATCTCGTCGACCAGCCCCTTCATCTTCTCCGAGGACAGCAGTTCGGAGGGGTTGTCCGGCGGGTTGCCGGCCGGCAGCAGCACCAGCTTGCCGATGCCCGTCTTTATGAGGGCATCGGAGAGTTTTACGTCGCCCCTCAGATAATCGGCCAGTCCGCACCCCGGCTTCATGCCCAGATATTTATGCACGCTGGGGTTCCGCAAGTCGGCATCCACGAGGAGCACCGTGTGGTCCAGCTGACCGGCGACGGCCACCGCCAGATTGATGGCCGTTATCGTCTTGCCCTCGCCTATTTGCGAGCTTGTGACCATTACGGTATTCAGCGAGTCCCCCGCGGATTTCAAAATCCTCGCGCGGAGTTTCTTGTATTGCTCCGCGACCAGAGAGTTGGGGTCCCTGATGCAGACGATCTGCCTGTCCACAGCCTCGGCGCTGATCAGTGGCTCTCCGGATTCGAATTTCGTGATGTCCGCCTTAGCCGCCGTATTGGCGCGGGTTTCCTTCCCGGGGCCTTTACGCAGCGACTCCCGCATCTCAATCGCCCTCTCCAGGGATTTTTCAATCCTGCTCATCGGCAGATGTCCTCCAGTCATGGAAGTATACGCTTCTCATTTCGCCGCCTAAAAAGGGAAAACCCTTATCCCCATATATCTGAACATGAACTCCCGCACCAAAAGCGCGCATATCATGAGCACGTATATCCCGGCGGCCCCGAAGACCTTCAGGTCTTTTTTCATCGATATCCTCTTGTCCTCCTCCGTGGCCATCCGGGGGATGGAAATCAATACCGGTATCCTTAGCCCCGTCTCCACTGCCTCCTCGTCCCTGTAGGAGTTATTCAGATAATCGAGGCCTATCGCCGCGCCGACCCCGGAAAACAGTCCCAGGAACAGCCCCAGGGCTATCATTTTGACCATGTCGGGCTTCTCGGGTATGAACGGCAGCACCGCCGGGTCCACCACCCGCAGCATGGAGCTGTAATCGCTCATCTGCAGGTCCTTGGATACCCTGGCGCTCTCAAGCTCCTGGGCAAGGTTATCGTATATCTTCTGCTCGGCGTCCCTGTCGTTTTGCAGATTTGACAGTTCGGCCTGCTCGGAGGGCAGGCTGCCAATCGTCCGCCTTGCCGCAAGCTGCTGCCCGGATATCGCGGAGAGCCGTATTTTCGCTGAGCTTATCGCCGAGTCCGTTTGGGCCAGTTCGTCCCTCAACTGCTGGTAGACAGGGTTTATGGCGGCATTTTGCCCCGCCTCCGGGGCGCTGCCCGCCAGTTGCATCTGCCTTTTGAGAGAGTCGATCTCGGCCTTTGTCTTTATGACTTCCGGGTACTGGTCCGTATACTTGGTCTTCAGCATGATAAGTTCATCGTTGAGCCTGTCCAGTCTGGACTGGAAAGAGCCGTCCTTTGCGCCCAGCCCCGCAACAAGCTTCTTCTTCCCGGAAAGCTCCATGGCAAGTTCGTTTCTTTTGTCCATGAGTTCCTTGAGCTTTATTTCGGCGTCAACTTCCGCGGACTGCAAGGCGCCAATCCTTGAGGCGGATGCCGATGCCCCCTGAAGCATCATATTCGGGTGGGCCTGCATGAACCCCCTTATCTTCTGGTCCGTCTCATCGAGTTTCTTCCTGTAGCCGTCCATCTGCCCGCTCAAAAAAGTATATGCCCCCAGGGCCGAGTTCCTCCGGTCGGCAATGCTTTCTTCGATGTATTCGTTGACGAGCGCGTTTACAAAATCCCTCGACTCCGCAGGGTTGCCGCTTGCAAAGGATATGGTGAAGAGGTCGATGCTTTCGCGCCTGCCCTCCTTTACCGTCACATCCAGGTCCTCGCGGACCTTTTTTATGAGCGCCTCATACTGCCTGGCGTTTTTCGCCGTGACGTCCATGTCGAGATGCTTCAATACGCGCGAGAGGATGCTCCTGCTGGTCATGCTGTTTTTCAGTATCCTCAGCTCGTCCTCGAGGGTGGCGCTGACCCCGCTGTTTTTCATGAAGGGCTGCATGAGCAATCCCTTCTGCACGAAGACAGTGGAGTCCGCCCTGTAAGTCTTGGGCCACAGGAAGCCGCCCCACACGATCGCCGACAGGACCGCAAGGCCCACGGCAAGCGCGACATATCTTTTTTCGCGGATGACCGCCAGGTATCTGCTGATTTCGGATTTAGAGCTGTTTTCAGCCATGAAGGGGCTCCTCTAAAATATTCCCGTCTTGACGATGACGATGTCACCGGGTTTTAGCGGCACGTTCTTGCTGATGTCGCCGTTCATCACGTCCTTGAGCCGGACCTTCAGGTCTTTTATGACGCTGCCTTCCTTCCGCTCGATGATGACGCTGTTGCCGCTGGCGTAATCGGTGAAGCCGCCGGCGGAAAGGACGGCGTCGAGCGCGGTCATGTTTTCCTCGAACGGCAGGGTGCAGGGCGTCTTCACGGCCCCCACCACCCTGATGCGGCTCTCGAAATTGCTCGGGATGTAAATGAAGTCGTCCGGCTTAAGCTCGATGTCCTGAGAGACATCGCCCCCGACGAAGAGCTTGTAGAAATCGACGCTCAGCTTCTTGCCGTCACGGATGACGCGCGCACTTTTCAGATCGGCGTTTGCCAGGCTGCCCATTTTCGAAAGCAACTGAAGGAGGGTGGTGTCTCTCTTCAGGGTGAAGGCCCCCGAAGTCGAGCCGGGCGCCGCCCCGGCGACCGCGGGCTGGGAAGTCCCGTCACCGAACACGTAGACGACAAAGCTGTTGATCTCCGTCACTATTACGCTTACTACCGGGTTTTTCACATACCCTGCGTATTGCTTCTCAAGGAGCGACTTCAATTGCCCGGGCGTGGCGCCCGCGGCCCTGACGTCGCCGACAAGCGGGACGGATATCATACCGTCCGGGCGCACCGGGACGCTCACGTTTAAGTTCGGGTTGCCCCATACCGATACGCTCAGCACGTCCCCGTCGCCTATCGTGTACTGCCCGGCACTGGCCACGCCGCAGGCCACGACGGACAATACAAGCAGCAGTGAAAGTGAAAACACGAAATTTTTCGGCCTCATCTTACCTCCTACCGGGACCCTCTCTCGAAAAGGATGACCTTGACCGTCTCGAGGATGATGTAAAGGTCCAAAAAGAAAGACATGTTTTTTACGTAGTAAAGATCGTACCTCAACTTTTCAATGGCGTCCTCGATGGAAGCCCCGTAAGGGAAGCGCACCTGCGCCCAGCCCGTCAGACCCGGCCTGACGAAATGCCGCTCGGAATAATATGGTATGACTTTCTTCAGCTCTTTTACAAACTCCGGCCTTTCGGGGCGCGGGCCCACAAAACTCATGTCCCCCTTCAGGACATTGAAGAGCTGCATTATCTCGTCCAGCCTGCTCTTGCGCAGGAACTGCCCCACGCGTGTCACCCTGGGGTCGTTCTCGCTGGCCCATACGGCCCCGGTGCCTTTTTCGGCGCCCGCGCACATGGTCCTGAACTTGTATATGGTGAATTGCCTTTCCTTTTCCCCGACCCGCACCTGCCTGAAAAGGACGGGGCCCCTGGAGTCCGCCTTGATCGCAAGGATGATAAACGGCATAAGCGGGGCGCTCAGCAGCAGGCCCATTACCGCGAAGAATATGTCGGAGGCGCGCTTGAAGAATTTCAGCGCGGGGGTTATCCGGAAACCGTCCGAGAAGATGAACCAACTGGGGCGCAGGTTCTCTATCAGCAGCTTGCCCGTCATTTCCTCGTAAAAGGACGGGGCGTCCACGACCTCTATGCCGCTGAACTTGCAGTGCAGTATGTCGTCCACCGGGAGCGTCCCTCTCCTGTCCGACACGGAGATGACGATCTTATGGGCTTTTTCCTTCTGGACAGCGGCCCGCAGGCCGTCGCCGTTTTTAACGATTGCCTCAAAGGGCACTTCCACGGGCTCGTTGGAGCATCGGTAATAGCCCTGCAGGACGTGCTTGCCCTTTGAGCCGTCCGTGATGACGCCTCCTATCTTGTTTGCGAGCGGCCCGGTGCCCACGACCAGGACCTTGCTTGCAAACCTGGATATCTGTAGCAGCGCGTTGAAGCTCAGGTGCCAGAAGAACTGCAGGGCGCAGAAAAAGGCCGCGGAAACCACGTTGAGCATCCTGCCGGCCATGAAGGAGGGCGCCATGATGTAGAAAAACGCCAGAGTGAACATGGAAATCGTGAAGATCATCATGGACTTCAGGAGGATTACCCTCTTGGTGGTGCTCTCGACCGAGTAAAACTCCGCCAGATAGGAGGCAAAAATCATCATGGCGAGGAAGAAAGCGGCCTGCTTCCAGCTCAGGACGTAGCCGGCCCCATTGGTAAGCACCCGGCCGAAGCCGAGCAGCGAGCCGGAGTACGCCGCAAACAGCGCGAGGCAGACATCGCCTGAGAAAAGCAGCAATAGTCTCTTGCTCATGATTTCAGAACCGGCGTCCTTCCCCCGTCTTGCGTCCTCTGGCCGCAAAGCCCGTAATCATGTCCTGCCAGCCTTGCGCGTTGCCGCCCCGCTTTTCAGGCGCGTCTTTGCCCCGGCCAGCCTTGCAAGCAGGGCTCTGGCCGCTCCGGCCTCCGGGAAATTCCCCATGCCCGCGCATTTCCTGAGGGTCGAGACAGCCATATCCTTCTCGCCCCGCTCGTTTTGCGCAAGGGCCAGGTGGTAAAGGATCGAGGGGTTTTTAGGCAGAAGCGCGCTCGCCTTTTTCAGCATCTCAAGGGCCGGCGCAGCTTGCCCGTTTTTGAGAAGGACGTAGCCGTATGTGTCCGCGATATTGCCGTTTTGAGGGGCCGCCGCATAGGCCGAGGAGGCAAGTTTCAGGGCGGCTGCGATGTTCTTGTCCTGGGATGCGTATATATATGCGAGGTTATTGAGCGCCAGGACATTCCGCGGCTCCAGGCCGAGGACCTTCTGATACGCAATCGCCGCCGGGCCGTTTTTCCCCATCGCCTGAAGCGCAACGCCCTGCTGGTAGATGGCCGGCGCGAAATCCGGTTTCATCCTTTCGGCCGAGACGAACTCTCTCAGCGCCGACGGATAAACCCTCTTCCGGAAGTACAGGTCGCCGAGCATCATGGACACCGCGGGGTTTTTAGGCACCCGCGCCGCCTTAAGGGTCTCTATGGCCGCGTCCGGATTGCTCGCGCTCTGGACGAGCGCAACTTGCAGGTAGCCGATCGGGGAGTCCGGCGCCCTGCTTACTATCTGTCTTGCCGTATCAAGCGCCTGGGCGGGTCTCCCCATGGTCATGTAAACGCTGGAAAGCTGCGACATGGCCTGGATGTTGCCGGGGTCCTGGGCCAGCTCCCCTTTTATAAGGTCCACTGCCATCGCCGTTTTTTTGGAAGCGACATACGCCCTCAAAAGCAGGGCCCGGCCCGCCTTGGGATCGACCTTTCCAAGGGCATTGAAGGTCTTCACCGCGCCGGCGAAATTTCCGCTCCCAAGAAGTATGTCCCCCTTCAATTCATAAAGGGCGGCCGATGAAGGGTCCTTCGAAAGCCCCTTGTCGAGGGCGGCCAGGGCGTCGGCGGTCCTTTTTTTCCGCATGCAATAGGAGGCAAGGGCGAGATAGCCCTCCGGTTTGCCGGACTGTGCGGCCAGGCTGTAGTATTTTTGGGCACTGGCATTATCGCCGACCGACTCTGACAGCGAGGCCGCGCCAAGCTCGGCCTCCAGGTTGCCCGGGACCCTCCGGCAGAGGGCCTCCATTTCCTGGACGGCCTTGCCTCTGCGGCCCGTTTGGACATAGAGGGAAGACAGGTCAAAATAGGAGCCCGGATAATCCGGGTCTATCGACTCCGCCTTCCGCAGGCTTGCCTCCGCCTCGGGCATCCTGTTTTGCACAAGGAGGACTTTCGCCATGAGGTCGTAGATCGGGGCATCCGCCTTCTGCCCTTTAAGCCCCTTTTTCAGGATATCCATTGCCTTTTCGTATTGCCTGCGCTTCACGTAAAAAGAGGCAAGAAGCAGTCTCGTTTTAAGAATGCCGGGGTCTAGTGAAACCGCCGTCTTCAATTCCGTCTCGGCTTCCGGCAACTTGCCGCTTCCAAGCTCGATGACCCCTTTCTGGATATGCGCGTCAACAAGCGAGGGGTCAATCGAAATGGCCCGGTCCAGTTCCGCCATCCCCTCGCTGCTCATGCCCTTGGCAAAGTATGCGTCGGCAAGGAGGCTGTGGGCGATCGCGCTTTCTTTCCCGGTGGCAATGAATTTCTTCAGTTGGGCGATGGCGTCATCCGTCCTCTTTTGTTTCAGGAGAATGAGCCCCGCCAGGGTCTGAGCGGGCGCAAGGGACGGCTCCAGAGTGATGGACTTGTTCATCTCGTCCAGAGCCTCCTCCAAATCGTTCATGTTATACAGGCAGAGGCCGAGGTAATAATGGGCCCCGGGGCTTTGCGCAATGGTGAGCGCCTTCCTCAGAAAACCGCTCGCATCGTCGTATTTTTTCATGTTGAAAAGGGCGATGCCTTTGAGCATATAGCCTTCCGGCCTGTGGGGCCAGCCCGTTATGAGCTGCTCGGATATGACCCGGGCCTGATCAAACTGGTTTTTCCCCATCAGCAGCAGTCCGGTATTGTATTGCGCCTGGATATCGGACTTCCCGGCCCTGGCATATGTCTTAAGGGCGCCGTCCACGTCGTTTTCCTTTATTTGCACGGCGGCCAGCAGGTGAAGGGCGTCCCTGTTGACGGGGTCCCTCTTGAGCACCTCCAGGAGTTTCCCCTGGGTCTTTGCCATATCACCCATCTCGTAATAAACCTTGGCCACATGGATCCCTATTTCCACGGGATCGCCACCGGCCGAAAGGGCCTTCCCAAACGAATCGAGAGCGGCCGGATAGTCATTCTTGAGCGCATAGGCCCAGCCGGTTTCATCCAGGACCCGGGCATCGGCCGCCTTTGCGGCCGGGACCTTCTTCAGCTCATCAAGCGCATTGTCGGGCTTTGACTGCTCCAGGTATACCCTGGCAAGCTCGATGTGGGCCTTCTCAAGCGAAGGGTTTAACTTCAATATCTTGACCAGTTCATTCTGAGCGGAGTCCAGCTTGCCGAGCCTGCTGTAAGCTGTTGCAAGCTCAATCTCCGCGTCCGTATACGAAGCGTCTTTGTCAAGGGCCTTCTTCAAATAGATGACGGCGCTCCTTGCGTCGCCCTTCCTGAGGAGTCCGACTCCCTTGCTGAAAAGCTCTTCCTTGGTCTTTGGCTGGCATGAGCTGAGTACTAAAATTAAAATCGCCGCCAGGCAAGCCGAAATGAATTTTACCGCCCCCGCAAGGCCGGTCTTCATCGCGGGCATCGTCCGAAGCTTGTTTGATGATTGGATACGCCCCCCTTAAAATGCATTAAAATGCATTCCCCCCGTGTAGATTTTCTATATTTTTAAAGATACGAAAGCATGATAATTGTCCATTGTTACACCCGTGTTTTCAACATATTAATTTTTAACAACAAGTTATTTTTAACAACAAACGGTGGGGTTCATATCGCCAGGGGAAAATGCCGTTCAAAGAAGAAAAACCCCGGATATCCCTCAATGCGCCCTCCTTCATCACATCCACTTAGCTCTTATCGGCTAATTTTGGAAAAAATATTAAAAACCGCCTGCCGAATCAACTGCATTTACAATCCCCATACGTTTGCATATCCTCAAGTACTGGCTTCGTTTTTAAAATTCCCCCCCCTCGCGCCAGCCCTAACTTTTATCCCAAATCAGGAGATTTGTCTACCAATTAAAAGTTGAAAAAATCGAAACTGCGGGAGTAGAGACACTCCCTGTTAAGAAAAGATTACATACTGTAAAAGAAAGATTACATATTGATTGCATATTTTAGATAATAAAAAACCGGAGAAATGGACTGCTTCCTAATAGAAATACCGACAACTGTCAAAGCAGGTTTACATATTTTAGATAATAAAATTTTGCAGATTGGTTTATGTCGAATATTTGTTGTAAATCAGCCGGTTTCAAAATTCGCCATTATTACTCGCACGACTTCAAAAAGGGGAAAGT
>JAJYJK010000066.1 GCA_021789555.1 Nitrospirota bacterium | reverse complement strand
GGCATTGCTAATCACGGCCGGGCGCAGCAAGCAGCGCCCCTACGATAAATCAAATGTTTCAACCGGAATTCGACAGCCGTTCGCATTTAAAAAATCGCAGACTTGTGGCCGTACTCCGCGCAGGAAAGCCGCTGCGCGCTACTGCGGAGTCCCGGACATAATCTTGTTTTGGCAATTGCGGCCATATTCAAGGGTATGTTTTTTTGCATTTGCACGGGGGTATAGGGGGCGAAGCCCCCTATACCTTAAAAGGCACGGTAAATATGGTGGGCGGGTTTGAAAGGCGCCTTATTTCCGCGTCAAAAGCGTATTTCTCTTCTCGGCCATCGTATCGAGGACTGCCCGGAAGGACTCCGAGAATTTCCCGACCCCCTCGGCTTCGAGCCGGCTTGTGACTTCGTCGATGTCCACGCCTGCGGATTTAAAATCCTTCAGGGTCTTCTCCGCTTCGGCCGGCTCGCCCGGCAGGGCCGCCCTGACTTTCCCATGGTCCCTGAATGCGTTTATTGTCTCCTCCGGCATCGTGTTTACCGAGTCCGGGGCGATAAGTTCCTCCACGTATTTTATGTCGCTGTATTCCGGGTTTTTGGTGCTTGTGCTGGCCCATAAGATTCTCTGTATGCGCGCTCCTTTGTTTTTTAGCTCAAGGAAGCGCTTATCGGCGAAGGCGTTCTTGTAAACGCCGTAGGCGACGACCGCGTTTGCCACGGCGGCCTTTCCGAAGAGAGATTTCGCCTCCTTGTAACGCATGGACAAGAGCTTGTCGGCGAGCGTGTCCACCCGGCTTACAAAGAAGCTGGCGACCGAGGCCACGCGGTCTATCGGTTTGCCGGCCTGCAGCCTTTTTTCAAGCCCCGAGATATAGGCGTTTATAACCTCTTTGTAGCGGTCGACCGAGAAAAGCAGCGTCACATTCACGTTTATCCCCTCTGCTATGAGCTGCTGGATTGCCGGCAGGCCCTGCCTGGTGCCGGGCACCTTCACGAAGATGTTTGGCTGTCCGGCCCAGGAGAAAAGCCTCCGCGCCTCCTCGATGGTGGCCCCGGTGTCGTAGGCCAGGTCCGGGGAGACCTCGATGCTCACGTAGCCGTCGAGCCCGCCGGTGGACTCGTAGACGGGCCCAAGCAGTTTTGCCGCCTCCAATACGTCCTCTATCGCCAGGGACAGGAAAATCTCCTTGGGGTCGGCCATGTTTTTTTTGAGCAGCCCCTTGATGGACGGGTCGTAGTCGGCGCTGCCCGAGATCGCATTCTGGAATATGGTCGGGTTGGAAGTGACCCCCGTCAGGCCGTCCTCGTCTATCAGGCGCGCGAGAAAGCCCGTTTTCAGTATCTGCCTGCTCAAATAATCGAGCCATACGCTCTGGCCTAGTTTTTTCAGCTCCAGAAGTGGGTTGCTCATGCTCTCTCCTTTTTGTTTTTTGTGAAATCCTCCCCAGTGAAGGGGGAGGGTTGGGAGGGGATGTTCTCAGGCCGGAGGTGTTTCAAGCCTTTGTCTTTCTGCCAAGCAGCGCCCGGGCCTTCTCCAGTATATTTTCTGCTGTGAACCCGAAATTTTTCATATTCACTGAGCCTGGGGCGGAGGCGCCGAAGCGGTCTATTCCGATGACCATGCCCTGTCCGTTGGAGGGAGGGCCGACGTACCTGTACCAGTCGCTCGTGGCGGCTGCTTCAATGGCTATCCTTTCGGTCACATCGGGGGGCAGGACCCCGTTCCGGTAGCCTTCGCTCTGCTCTTCAAAAATCTCCTGGCAGGGCATGCTGACCACGCGGGCCCTTACGCCCTCCCTGGTGAGCGTCTCATACGCATCGAGGGCGGGATGCACCTCGGAGCCGGTCGCGATGAGGATTAGCTCCGGTTTTACGGAGGGGGGGCCCGCAAGTATGTAGGCCCCTTTGCGGAGCCCGTCTGCGGGGGCGTATTTCCGCCTGTCTATAACCGGCAGCTTCTGTCTTGAAAATATGAGTGAGACCGGCCCGCCTTTTCGTTCGAGGGCCGCCGCCCAGGCCTCCGATGTCTCGTTTGCGTCCGCGGGCCTTATGACGGTCATGTTCGGCATCGCCCGCAGGGCCGGGAGGTGCTCGATTGGCTGATGGGTGGGGCCGTCCTCGCCCAGGCTGACCGAATCGTGCGTAAAGACGTAGATGACATGGAGCCTCATCAGGCAGGCAAGCCTGATTGCGGGGCGCATGTAATCGGAAAAAATCAGAAACGTGCTTGCGAAGGGCAAGAGCCCCCCGTGGAGGGCAAGCCCGCTTGTTATGGCGCACATTGCGTGCTCGCGCACCCCGTAGGCGATGTTGGGGGCGCCGAAATCCCATTTGCCGACCGAGCCCTGGACGGCCTCCGTGCCCGTGCCGGGCGGCTCGAAGGTGCCGCGTCCCTCGAGGGGCGTATGAGTCGATGGGTTTAAGTCCGCGGAGCCGCCTATAAGCGACGGCGCGTAATCATATAGCGCGTTCATGACCATCCCGCCCGCCTTGCGGGTGGCCACGGCCGCCTCTCCCGCCGGAAATACCGGCAGCCTCTCTTTCCATCCGGCGGCGTATTCCCCGCGCCACAGCTGGTCCCATCTGGCTTTCAGGTCCGGGTAGGCCTCTGCGTAGGCGGTCATTTTCCGCTGCCAGTCTTCCTCGGATTTTTGGCCGCGAGACAGAGCAGTCCTGAATTTTTTCAACGCCTCTTCGGGGATGTGGAAGGCGGGCTCAAGCGGCCAGTCCAGATTTTGCTTTGTGAGCCTGACTTCCTCTTCTCCGAGCGGTGAGCCGTGGGACTCGAAGGTGTCCTGCTTGTGCGGGCTCCCGTAGGCGATATGGGTCCTGACGATGACGAGCGAGGGGCGCTCCGGTTCCGCGCGGGCGGCCTCGAGTGCGCCGCTTATCGCCTCAACATCATTTCCGTCCTCTATTTTCCGGACGTGCCAGCCGTGCCCTTCGAAGCGTCTGGCGACGTCCTCGGTGAAGGTAAGCTCCGTCGAGCCGGCCAGGCTTATATGGTTATTGTCGTAGAGGTATATGAGCTTGCCCAGCTTGAAATGGCCGGCAAGCGAGGCGGCCTCGGACGAAATGCCCTCCATGAGGTCTCCGTCGCTTGCAATCGCGTATGTGCAGTGGTCTACTATCTCGTGGCCGGGGCGGTTGAAATTGGCCGAGAGGAATTTTTCCGCCATCGCCATCCCCACGCCGTCTGCAAAACCCTGGCCGAGGGGGCCGGTGGTGCACTCCACCCCGCGCTCCAGGTCGTATTCGGGATGGCCCGGGGTATGGCTGCCCCACTGCCTGAAATTTTTCAGCTCCTCCATCGGCATGTCGTAACCCGTCAGGTGCAGGAGGGCGTAGAGGAGGGCGGAGCCGTGGCCGGCAGAGAGGATGAAACGGTCGCGGTCGGGCCATTTCGGGTCCCCCGGATTGAATTTCAAAAAACGGCTCCAGAGCACATAGGCCATGGGGGCGGCCCCCATCGGCATCCCGGGATGGCCGGAATTGGCCTTTTGCACCATGTCCACGGCCAGCATCCGAATGGTATTTATGCAGAGTTGATCGATATCCAAGGCCTGTCCTCCTGATTGTTTTATTGCCACGTCAAAGGGCGCGGCAATCCCGCCATGGCGGGACCTGGCGCGCCGGCTTTGGGCTATTTGTCACTATGACTCCATGAACTCCTTCTTCCAGTACGGCCCGGTGAGCCTATCCACTTCCTCGCCGTATCTGGACATGCCCTTGTGGTAATCCGTGTCCCCTAGGGCCTGCTCCGCGTTCATATCCAGCGGCTTCGCGCCGAACTGCTTTATCATGCCCAGGGCGTGATCGAAGTGGTCCCTTATGATGCAGGGCGCGATGAAGTTTTGCACTTTTCCCGCCGGCTGGGTGTAGCCGTAATCGTTTTGCCATTTCCGGATGGATTTGAAGTACCCCGAGAAGAGCACGTGGTTTAAGGTCTTGCCCTCCCTGTAGACGTCGTGTATGTTCGAGAGGTAATAGGGGAAGAAGGCGCACGGGGCCATGTTGCCGTTCCAGTCTATATAGAAATATCCCCCCGGCCTGCCCGCGGAGATGCATCCCAGGGAATAGGGGCCCCCGTTCCAGAAGTCGACGAGAAACAGGTTGGACTCATGTATCATGCGCTGCTTGTTTTTGAAGAGGGCCAGCCTTTGCTCCGGGGTGATCATGAGGTCCAGGGTGTAGCTCCTGCCTATGGGCATGTACTGGAATATCCAGCCGTAGACGGCGCCCTTCCGGGCGAAATAGAGGCCGGAGAACGAGTCGGACATTATGGCGTCTACGTTGTTGCGCGTGGCGGTGACGCTTATGCCGAAGGGCACGCCCGCCTCGCGCAAATTGTCCATCGCCTGCATTATCCTGCCGAAGACGCCCTTGCCCCGGCGTCCGTCGGTCTGCTCCTCGAAACCCTCCACCGATATGGCGGGGGTGATGTTGCCCAGCTCGGCCATCCTCCTTGCCGCCGGTTTGTTTATCAGGGTGCCGTTGGTGTACATCGTGAAGTAGACGTCGCTGTTTTCCTCGAGGAGGTCGAAGAGGCCCTTGTTCGCTTCCCTGTCGTGGTAGAGCATGGGCTCGCCGCCCGAGATAACGGTGAAGTGGGAGCCCCAAAGCTCTTTTTTCTCCTTGATGATCCTGTCCAGGATGTCGTAACCGAGGGTCTCCGCGCTGCCCGAGGAGCTTGAGGCGTAGCAGCCGGTGCAGAAGAGGTTGCATTTTTTCGTGGGGCTTATGGTCAGAAACGCGGGGGGGTATATGCCGTATCTCTCATGGAAATGCGCGGTGCGGTTTTCTTCCCCCAGCAGGATATTGCCTATGAAATTCCTCGTTATCGCCTCGAACACCCCCGGAGATATGCGTCCGTCGGAGAGGGCGGCGTTGACCGTGTGGAGCAGGTTGCCGAGCATCTTCGCGCGCGCCTTCTGAATAAGCGGCGGCCGGCTGCCGGTGTTTTTGATCACGAAATTCTCGTAGAGCTTTTCTTCCGCCTTTTTAAGCAGGGCCCTGCGGATTATGTCCCGTCTGAGGCAGAAATTGATGACGCTGGGGGAAAGGCGCTTCCAGATGAGGTCGAATTTCATGAAATTCCTCCAGGGGATTTCTTATAAATAACCGGGACCGGCCCGCTGCCGGCGGATGACCTTTTGCTTTATGTTTTAAATGCTCCCACTTAAGTTCCGGCTTGTCAATATTGCGTATTTTCAGTCCTGGCCGTGGCATTTGTTGCAGAGGGTCCTCTGGTAATTACCGTAAAGCGCGGCAATGTCCCGGCCGTAATAGGGGGCATTGTTGACGAAGACATGGTTTAGCTTGTCGCCCGTGGCCGGATGGGACTGGGCTAGGAACTCCGCCTGGGTGTCCCATCTGGTCATGTCCTGGAAGGCGGAGGCATGGGCCCTGTGGCAACTGAGGCACATGGAGTTTGCGAGGGGGGCCGTGGACGGCCCCGCGGTGCTGGTGTTGCTGAGGACGGCGCCAAGGCCCCGTTCAAACGGGACGAGGGAGAGATAAGAGGTGCTGGAGTTGCCGCTGAAATTCCCCGACTTGACATAGGAATTATAAATGTCCGCCATTGCCTTGACGATCAGGGCGGACACGCCCGCCGGATGGCGGTGGACGGCGGCGCTGTTGGAGGTCGAGTTCAGGAAGTTGTCATGACAGTTGGCGCACCACTCGGACATGCCGTAGCCGTAGTCCGTGTGGTGCAGGTTGTCGGAGGTCTCCGTGAAGGGGGGCGGGACCGAGACGGCCACGGGGGCGTTGTAGGCGAAAGTCATCGGGAACTCCTGGTTGCCCGTATAAAACCTGTCGCCCAATAGTCTGTAATTGCCGCTCTGATAGCCGCCCGGCGCGGTCCCCCCATATGAACCCGAGCCGGCTATGGCCTGCCGGCCCGCCAGAGAGCCCCCGTTTGCCTGGCCGTGAGGGTCGTGACAACTGTTGCAGGCAAGCGCGCTGGCGGGATATCTGATGGTGCTGCCGGGGGCCACGGTGAGGGCGGTGTCAGAGGTAAGCCCGAAGTCGGCGGCGATGACATTGTGGCCGTGCTCCTGCCCCAGGACCGTAACGGGCGACATGGAAACCCCGCCGGCCTTCGGCGTGTAAGTGACGTCCTCGGTAAGCCAGAAGAAATCCCCGCCGGGGGTGAATGCGCTGCCGTCGGCGCTCAACACGGAAACCGGGGGTTTCGAGTGGCAATTAAGGCAGGTTGAGCTGGCGTCCGAGCCCAGCAGCAGATAGACGCCTGCCGCCTGGCCCGCTGCGCCCACGGGCTTCCCGGCAACAGGGCCGTTGTTTATGCCGCCCGTACCGAAATTATTGTGCATCGAATGGCAGCCCTCGCAGTAACCGACGCCGCCGTCATGGAATGCGGAGGCCGTCTTCGTAAGGCCGCCGAGGGCCGGCGACAGGATATAACTGACCACGGCAAGGGCGGCAGCGATGAGAACGGACCTGGGGAATTTCATGGGCCAGCCTCCTGGCCTTCAGGGGTTTTTGTTTTTGGTTTGTTTGCCCGTCCGGTTTGGGACCGGCTTTGAATAAATCTTTGAAAAACCTGGAGATACTGCCCCGGATGGTCGATTGAAACTGTCTGGTTAATTAAAAACTATCAGGAAACCGGTAGTATGTCAATCCGGGTTTTTTGGGGGGCGGCAACAAAAAACCCTTGGATTCCAAGGGTTTTTTGTTTTGCCTATGTATACCGGATTTCAGGGTCTATTTTTTCTCTACGTTTACGGCCCTCGGGCCCTTTGGCCCCTGTTCGACCTCGAAGCTGACTGCCTGGCCTTCGGCAAGAGTCTTGAACCCGTCGGATTTTATCGAGGAGAAATGGACGAAGACTTCGCTGCCGTCGTCTGCCGTTATGAAACCGAACCCCTTTGCTTCATTGAACCATTTTACTTTGCCTGTCTGCATCTGCTGAGAAGACCTCCTTGGATTTTTAGAAAGATGACCCTCCGGCATCTTTTTGCCGCAAAACGTGATTACTTTGCCACGGGTCCGCCCTTAATGTCAAATGTAAAATCAATTTTTTCTCATCCCGTTCCCCACCCGTTCCCTCACCCCAACCCTCTCTCATGGGTAAAGGGGGGAGTCCCGCCCTTAGCGTGACGGAGGGTGAGGGATAAAACCCCGTTTGTAAAGTGTTCTTAAATCCCAAATTTGGTGAAATCACGCAATCGACTTGCGGGATTTCACGGACCCGCCCCATAGCGGCAATGCCTGCCGAGACCCGGAAAATGGCGGTGGGAAGCCATTTGCATTTTATAAAGTTAGTTATTTTTAAATAGTTTTAAGTCATTTTTGTATTCAAAAATTAAATGTATATACAAGTTTGAATATTTTAAAAAAACGCCTGGTATGTAAATTGCTCATTAACGTGGCATCCGAATTAGAGGCAAAGGCCTGAATGATTTCACTTGAGTGGCAGCCAGCGCCAGAAAGGGAGGAGGTGGTAGTGCAGGATAAAGACTTGAAAGGTGCATAGGATTTGCCGCAAGGTCCGGCAATGGTTTACGGGTCTGGCCGGCGGCGAAAGCAAAAAGGAATCCGGTTGTCTTTGCCTGAAAGGCGAAAAGTTGTGAGGGTTTTCGTTTCAGGTATGACTGCCGGAGAAGGAACCGGACATTAAACAGGAAGAATTAGGGGGAAATCGATGAAAGCAGCAAAAATCGCATTAATCTTTATGGCGGCCGCAGCGCTTGTCTTCGCGTTTAGCGGCGCGGCCTTCGCCTTCCATGACGGCGGCGTCGCTTATTGCGAGGGTTGCCACACGATGCACAACTCGCTGGGCGGCGTATCAAACAGCGTAGGCGGCTGGGGCACTCCCGGCACCGACCACAACCAGTATCTTCTGAAAGGTACGGACCCAAGCTCCACCTGCCTCAACTGCCATTCCCACAAGGGCGCGAGCTACAACATCATGAGCACTGACGGCAGCTCCTACACGCCCGGCGGCGACTTCTACTGGCTCACCCAGACCTACACCTACTCGCCGTGGGCCGGCAACACCGTGACCTCCCGGGGGCAGAACCACGGCCACAGCATAGTAGCGGCTGACTTCGGCCTCAGCACGGACACCACCCTTACGGTGCAGCCCGGCGCAGGCACGCAGGGCACGTATTACGCCAGCAACCTGGCCTGCAACTCCTGCCACAACCCGCACGGCCGCGTAAACGGCGGCACCAGGAACGGCCAGAAGCCGGTTGGCGCATCCGGTTCTTATGGCACTGCCCCGATAACCGGGACGATAAACGGCAACTACAGGCTCCTCGCGGACACGTACTATCAGCCCGGCGATCCTTCCATCTATGACCCGGCCCCGTCCGGCATAGCCGGCTATCCTCAGGCCTGGACTTATATCGCCAACGCCCCGGTCGCGGTCACCGCGAAAACCTTCAGAGAGGTTGAAGGCCTGGGCACGGCTGGCATCTCCCATACCGACTATGGTTCGGGCATTGCCGAGTGGTGCGCCAACTGCCATCAGGGCTTCCTGAACAATGACGCCACGGGCACGACCGGCACCCACAGACACCCGGCCGGCGACAGCGCCACCCTGGGCTCCACCATTGCCGGCTTCTACAACGAATATGTCTCGACCGGCAACATAACCGGCGCCTCGGCGAATGCCTACCTGCCGCTGGTCCCGTTTGAGAGAGGAAAGAGCGCAACCCTTAGCTCGACGAGCACGGCGGGCCCGGACGGCACCAACGCGGCCGTCATGTGCCTTAGCTGCCACAGGGCGCACGCCAGCGCATTTGATGAGATGACCAGGTGGGACACCACGGCCGACTTCATCTCCGGCTCGAGCGCCCTTGTCGCCACCGCCAAGCCCTGGGCCGCCAACGCCCCGTATTACGGCTGGGACATAGTGGCCAATATGGGTTCTTATCAGAGGCAGCTTTGCAACAAGTGCCACATCCAGGATTAATCGATTAATCTCTATTAATCTCTGGGGGGCATAGACGTATCCCGGACGTAGATGTACGGGCAGGGGCGAAACAGCGCCCCTGCCCACCCAAATCCACCTTTTTCTGCGTTAAATCACGCAGTATGAGGGATTTCGCCTGCCAAAAAGGGCCACTTTCCTTTTCCCGGTTTCCACGGCTTTTTGATTTTTTTCCACCAGTTATTGCATAATCAATCCCCTTGGTATATTAATTGCATCTTTAAATAACGGAGGGATTGCGAATGGAGGATGGCGCAGTGGGTGAAAAGGCAGGGGGCATAAAAAAAAGGTTCACGGTGGCCGCCCCAATCTTGTTTCTTCTCCTGACGGCGTTCTACCGCCCCGCGCAGGCATACGGGCTGCAGGTCAGCTATCAGTACAATCTGGCCGACTTCTCCGGCACAATCCCCTTCAGCTATGGAGCGAAGCTGGCCATCGACAAGGACCGGGGCGAGGTCTACGTCACCGACCCGCTCCGGGGCGGCGTCACGATATTCAATACCACCGGGATGAAGGTCTACCGCTTCGGCGACGCCTCCGACCTGGGCTACATAGAGGATGTGGCCGTGGACAAGAAGGGCCACATCTACACCCTCTCCTATAACGGCTCAAGGGACCGCTTCTTCATAGGGTTTTGCGACTACAGGGGGGACCTCCTGTCCAGGATAGAGGTCAGCGGCCTGCCGGCCGGTTTTTCCCATTTCAGGCCCAGCCGGATCTTCTACATCAAGGGCGGCATCATATACCTTGCCGACGACAGCCAGATGCTCGTGGCCGTGGTGGACCACACGGGCAAGTGCATAAGGACGTACCAGCTCTACAAGGTTCTGAACTTCACGCCCAAGATGGTCATGGACGATAACGGCGCCTTCGGGTTCGCGGTGGACAGCGATGGCGACATCTTCCTGACCATCCCCACGCTCTTCCGGGCCTACCGGATTACGCCGGACGGCAAGGCGGTGAGTTTCGGCAGGGGCGGCAGCGGGCCAGGCAGGTTCGGGGTCGCCGCGGGCATAGCCGTGGACGGCAACGGCTTCATTTACGTCACGGACAGGCTGCGCTGCTGCGTGCTCGTCTTCGACAAGGACCTCAACTTCAGGACCGAGTTCGGATACCGCGGCTACGGACCTGGCTCCCTCATAGTCCCAAGCGACGTCGTCACGGGTCCAGGGGGCAGGATTTACGTAAGCCAGGCAGGCAATCGGGGTGTAAGTGTATTCAGCGCGGTTTATTAATAACGGTTTATTAATTGTGTCAACTGGACCTGTCTCCGGAAGGGGAAGGGACCGGGAAAGGAAAAGGGGGTGATCGCATAGGGGAAAACAATCGGACCTGCTCGTCCGTCTTTAAAGCCTTCAACCCGATGGGTTTTACTTCTCGCGGGGATGGCTCTATCTTCGGCGGCAGGCAGGCTCCGGCCCGTTTTGTATCCAAATAGCGTTCTTTAATCGGGGTAACTTCCGGGGGGCACCCGGACGGGGAAGGATGCAGGACGGGACTCGGGAAAAAAGGAAGAACAATAATCAAGGAGGGTACATGAAAACATTAAGGATTGCACTCGTTCTTATGGCTGCGGCCTGTCTCGTCTTCGCCTTTGGCGGCGCGGCCTTCGCGTTCCATGACGGCGGCGTCGCTTATTGCGAGGGCTGCCACACGATGCACAACTCGCTGGGCGGCGTATCAAACAGCGTAGGCGGCTGGGGCTCACCCGGCACAACCCACAACCAGTATCTCCTTAAGGGCACGGACCCAAGCTCCACCTGCCTCAACTGCCACTCCCACAAGTCCGCGTTCTACAACATCATGAGCTCTGACGGCAGCTCCTACACGCCTGGCGGAGACTTTTACTGGCTCACCCAGACCTACACCTACTCGCCGTGGACCGGCAACACCGTAACCTCCCGGGGGCAGAACCACGGCCACAGCATAGTAGCGTATGACTTCGGCCTCGCCGCGGACACCACCCTTACGGTGCAGCCCGGCGCAGGCACTCAGCCCTTGTATCAAGCCAGCAACCTGGCCTGCAACTCCTGCCACAACCCGCACGGCCGCGTAAACGGCGGCACAAGAAACGGCCAGAAGCCGGTAAGCGGCTCCGGCTCTTATGGCTATACGCCTGTATCCGGTACGATACTCGGCAACTACAGGCTTCTCGGGGACAAATATTACGTACCCGGCGATCCCGCCGTTTACGGGCCGCAGCCGTCCGGCATAGCCGGCTATCCGCAGGCCTGGACTTGGATTTATAACGCTCCGGTCGCGGTCGCGCCCTCTTCCTTCAAAGAGAGTGAGTCGGCGGGCAGCATCTCCCACACCGACTATGGCACGGGCGTTGCCGAGTGGTGCGCCAACTGCCACCAGGGCTTCCTGAACGGCGGCGGCACGGGCACAAACCACAGGCACCCGGCCGGCGACGCAGCCAAGCTGGGCCCCACCATTGCCGGCTTCTACAACGAATACGTCTCGACCGGCAACATAACCGGCTCCTCGGCGAATGCCTATCTGCCGCTGGTACCGTTTGAGAGAGGCGTAACCACCGGCCTGAGCTCTTCGAGCACGGCGGGCCCGGACGGCACCAACGCGGCCGTCATGTGCCTCAGTTGCCACAGGGCGCATGCAACCGCATTTGACGAGATGACCAGGTGGGACACCAGCGCCGAGTATATGTCCGGATCGGGC
>JAJYJK010000065.1 GCA_021789555.1 Nitrospirota bacterium | reverse complement strand
TCAAGGCAGGTTTACATATTTTAGATAATAAAATTTTGCAGATTGGTTTATGTCGAATATTTGTTGTAAATCAGCCGGTTTCAAAATTCGCCATTATTACTCGCACGACTTCAAAAAGGGGAAAGTAGTTTTTCTAGCGTTTACTTTATAAAATAGGATTTTCCACAGCAGGCCGGCGTTTCAGTGCCCCGTGAACATCCTTTTTTGACTATGCCCGCAGGGCTGCGTGCGCAATACATACTTGCAACTGTTGGTAGAAAAAATTTTTTTTATAAAATTTTTTTTGCCCTTACTTCGACGTCTCTTTTTAAAGATTTTTAGTAGGCCGGAGAGACCAATGAACTGTAAAAATCCTACCAGAGAATGTAAATTTTTTCGACACCGGAGGCTCTTTTTAATAACTTTAACGCTTACAAATTACAGGGCATTGAATCTCGCCCGGGGCGCCAAAGCATACTACGAATAGCGCCTGAAATTATAGTGGGCCGGCGCCCTCTATCGCATAATAATCCTTGAAAATCCTTGGAGTTGGGTCCCGAGGCGCAACCCGGGGAAAATGCCTGGCGAGAAGATTAAGCCTGCATAAAATCATTGTGCAACCAATATCAATACTTTTTTGTAGCTTGTGGTATAAGTTTTGCTAAGAAAACTCAGATAATGATGCAACTGACAGGCAAATGATAGACATCCAATTTCTGACAAAGACGCTAAGATCGCTTTCAGCCATCACCGGCCTGAATTTCTCTCTTTACGATGACAGGGGAAACCTCCTTATCGCCCCCCCGAGTGAAGACCTCCTGCTTTCCCGCGCAAGGATAAGCAAGAAGGGGCACGAATTATATAACGATTTCCTTTCAAAGTATCTGCAATTGACAATCAAGAACGCACAGTCTCTGCTGATGCAGGGGTTTACCGGGCAGTACCACGTTTTCATGCCCATACGATATAAAGAGGTGACACTGGTGGCCCTTTGCGAAGGTTTTTACCTCTCCAGGAAGGATTTCACCAGGTTCTACGCCGAGAAGGCGGAACAATTCGGCCTTGCGGGCCGGCCGGCGGAGGATTGGGCCGGCGACTTGAATTTCATGGATTCCCGGAGCATAGAAAGACATATCAAGTCGATAAAGCCGCTGCTTGAGGGCATCTTGTCCTCCGGCTATGAGAAGGGCGAGCTGGGCAAGAGGTGGCAGTGGTCCAGGACCATAATAGGCCTCGCGGCCAACATAGGACCGGACGTGAAGATCGAGGATATACACCAGATCATAATCGACACGGTCATATTCCTCTTCAGAGTGGACACGGCGGCCATCTTTTCCATGAAGGAAGGCCGCTTCCAGCCGGAATCGACGGGAGGCCGCGGCAGGGAAATCGTCCGGAAGATAAAACTCTCAAAGGACATTTATCCGGTGTCGAACGCCATTCAATCAGGGATGCCCGTTTCAGTTATCGACAGTTATAGATTGAGGCATTCGGGTTTCCCGGAAGAGGTCATCTCCATGTATCTTTTCCCCATAAACCCGCAGACGGGCTTCCCCGGGTTTCTGGGCATATTCAACTGCCTGCTGGACCGTGAGTCCTTTGACTCCATCAGCGGGCTTTGCAAGCTTTTGGCCTATCTTTTAAGCGTGAGACACCAGGGCGACGAGAACGCTAAACGCTCCGCCGGCCTGGACCTCATTTCAACAACGACATCTGAGCTGTTTTACCACTACAAGGACCGGCAGGCCCTCTGCGACTCGATAGTGGACGAGTCTGCCAGGTTCGCGGGCGCGGAGAAATGCTCGCTTATGCTCCCGGACGACGACGGCGAGGCCCTCATGGTCATCTCGGTGAAGGGGGTCAATAAATGGCTCATGAAAGATGTCCGCGTCAGGACGGGCGAGGGCATTGCCGGCAAGGTCTTCCAGCAGGGCGTTCCAATACTGATTGACAACGAGGAAAAACTCAGGACTTTTTCCGTAAAGCCGCGGCCCCTGTTCAAGACGCAGTCCTGCCTGAGCCTGCCGCTGAAGATAGCCGGCGAGACGATCGGCATACTGAACCTCTCCGACAAGTCGACCGGCGAGCCGTTTACGCAGAGGGAGCTTTCCGCCCTGTCCTCCTTCGCCACGGAGGCGTCCATCCTTTTGAAGCTCAACCACTGCCACCGGACCTCCGAGCAGATGAGGGAGCTGTCCATAACGGACCCCCTTACCGGCCTTTTCAACCGGCGCTACTTTGACGTCCGGCTTGAGGAAGAATATCGGAGGGCGAAGAGATACAATCTCCATTTCTCGCTCGCCATGATGGATATTGATGATTTCAAGGTCTTGAACGATACCGAGGGGCACCCGGCGGGGGACCATGCCCTGAGGGAAATAGCCATGACAATAACGGGCTGCATAAGGGCAAACGATATCCTGGTCAGGGTCGGCGGCGAGGAGTTCGCCCTGATCATGCCGCAGACCAGCAAGGATGAGGCGTTCAATGTCCTTGAGAGGATAAGAAACCATGTCAGCGTCATGCCGCTGGGCGCCGGCAGCGAGCCGGTGAGAAACATTACGATAAGCACCGGCATCGCCATGTTCCCGGAATGCGGCAAATCGCCTGAAGACCTTATATTGCAGGCCGACAGGGCGCTTTATTCCGCCAAGGCCTTCGGGAAAAACCAGACGGTTGTCTGGAAGGGCCCTGGGGGCTTCGAACCGTCCGTGGGAGATATCCGGATAAGGGAGCTGCCCAACGCGGAAGTTAGTCGCCGCCCAATTAAAAGCCCTTTTGGCGAAAATCACAGACAGGCGGGAAAGACTTTTGGCGACTTCACGATATAACCGCCTGATTCCCATTTTCCTTGACCCCAGCCGTAATGGGGTCAAACCGATGTCAGTGGCCGTAGCAGGGAAAAGCGCCGTTAAGCCGCGCCTTGATGATAACGCAGGGGCAGGCCGCGCGGTCGCTTCCGGTGCAATCCATCATGGACCCAAAGGACACCGCCAAAATCGTTTGGACGCTGACCGGAGGTCAAACGCCGATCGCCGGAACGCAATTGCGGAGCCCTGTGGACATGGTGGAAAATTTGTGCTTTACTAGATTTCGCGTAAGCGGCCTCTAGCCTTTGCCAGTTTGCATGTTGCGATGTAATTTTATGAAAACAGGAGGCCCTTTGGTGGTTTTAAAGACCTTTGCGCTGTTGACCTCCGGCCGCGACGATGGTTTCATTGGCATATGCAGAGGTGTCCGATGACGGAGAGCAGGTCGCCGGAGGCAAGGGTCCAAAAAAGAGAGCTTGTCACGTTTCCGATCGCCTGCAGCTACTCGCTGGAAGAGCGGGGCCGCACCAAGAGCCTTACCAGCCGCGGCATCTCCCTGGATATCAGCGAAGCCGGGATATGCATCTACACCCCCGTGCATCTCAATGAGGGCATGCTCCTGAACGTATACGGCGAGGCCGCATGGAACGGGGCCAGAAAGGGCTCCGTCAGATGGTGCAAGATGATAACCGAAGACCTCTTCAGGGTGGGCGTAAAACTCCTCAATTAAAGCCGTCCTGCCTCCCCGAGACCCCCGCATGGCCCTATCCGCTTTCGTCATATCCCGGGGGCCTTCGGCTTTGTCTTTGCAAGATTGAACTGGAGCATGGCGTATCCGTAATGTATGTCGCCGCCCCCTCCGGAGGCGTCGCGGAAAAATTGGCCGGTGAAAAAATTGTCGTAGGCTAGGATGACCGAGAAATTCTCGTCTATCGTGTAAGTGAGGCTGTAATCGGTCTCGAGGCCCACGTTGCGGCTGAAGCCGTCTTCCACGCCGTTGGCGACAACGTAGTGGCCGGTTGCGGAGAAATTCAGCTCTCTTGTGATATCTATCGCCCAACCCAGGGCGTAAATCTGCAGACCGCTGGCATGGTGGCCGGCGACATTAACGCCCGAGAGATCGCCTATGACGTGCATGTCGCCCATCAGCGGGGAATCATTGTCGGGGTTTCGGAATTCCCTGCTGAAATTCACGCCGTTTGCCGCTTCCTTGCTGCCCGAACCAATAGCATAGCTCAGGAAAAACCTGTTGTTGCAACCTCCCAGCACAGCCGGTGCTGTCAGGTCAACGTGTCCTCCATATGCGTCTATGACGTCATTGCTTCCGTCAGCCGGGTTGAAGGTCAGTCCCGACTCGTAGACGGGCTCAACTTCAAGGGAGACCGGGCCGAGCGTGCAAGTGCCACGGAGCCCCCAGATGCTGAGGTGCTCCCCCGCATGATGGCCGGGCGACCCGTTGTCACGTAACACATAGGCGCTGGCGGTGTTGCCCTCGGAAAAGATATAAGCAGCATACCCGCCTTCCAGATACCCTTCAACACCGCCTGAAAATGGAGCGGCATACCTGCCGCCCAGCAGATCAACCGTCAGCGGCCCAGCCGGCCGCACTCTTAGTCTCACCGCATCGAACGACAGGCCGTCAAAAAATGAGTCCGCCCCAAGAATGAAAGCGCTGCCATATACGAATTCCTGCCGGCCCGCCTTCAGCGCCAGCACATCCTGTCCGGGCAGCTTCGCTTCCACAAACCCCTGGTATATGGAATACTCGCCCTTGTGCTGGCTGCCGCCGTAAAAGCCGTAACCCTGTCCCTCCAGGTGGATATCCAGATAGCCGTTCGGATGCCAGTAAGCGTAAGGCTGTATCCGGTACAGGAACCGTCCTTCACTGTGGTCCGGGGCGTAGCTTAGATTCGGGAGCCTGAAGTTGCCCACCCCGTCTCCCCTGATAAACCCGTTAACGCCTACCCTGTACTCAAAAGGGGGCAGTTCGGGCCCGGCCAGGATATTTTCGATCGTTTTCCTGATCGTAATGTACCCTTCATATTTGACCAAATCCGCCTTCAACGCCTCGTGGAGGGCCGAAAGACGGTCCCGGTCCTCCCGGGGAATCGCCCCGGCCCCGTCTTTATCACAATCACACTTTGCCACGACCTTGTCCAGTATTGAGAGGAGGTATCGGGCCAGTTCGCTCCTGGATATGGGCTTCCCATCCACTACAACCGCGTCGGGAAGTTTCCTTTCCGCCTTGTATTTTTCCCCCAGTTCCGCTATTTCCCGGCAGGCCCAGCACTTGATGGTCACCCGTTCCGGAATTTGCCGGTCACGGCCGGCTGCAAAGGCCTGCTGCGAGGCGATCAGGCAGGCCATAAAGAAAAAAACAAGAGAAACCCTGAAACGCATAATTGCCTCCCCATGTCGATAAGGTTATGCCCTGCCTGGAAACTTGCGCCTCCAGGCCTTCAATTGCCATTTTCTGCATATGTCTTCCAATATTCCCAATCCAATTGTGCTACTAATATAATATTCGTGCTACAATAAGCGCCAAAAAAAATCAATTTACTGCAAATGTCCGCCGGTTGTCCCGAGCGGGAGCTTCAAGTGATATCCCAAATCCTGCAATCGTCCATAGTGTTATTATTTTCAATTTCGTGTAATTGCAATTCCCTCACAATTTATTGTCAATAGGCCCTGGCGCCTTGCCTCTTAAAAAGAGTCACTTTTTTTCAAGGCGAGAATTTCCACGATTTCCCGCCTCATGCCGTTTATGATTTGAAGAACGTAGCCGTATCCTTCTTCGGTATGGGGAATAGTGCAGCTGGAGCAGTCTTTTATCCCGTTTTTGAAAGTAAAATCCCCTCCGCAGTCCAGCAGGTAAAGCGGGCACCAGCAAAAAAGGCACGATCTCCATTCATCAAGGTCATGGCACGGGAAAAAGCTGCAGTCCAGATGCACGAAATACTTGTAGTTCATTCCGTGCCGCCCGTGTAAAGATTCATTCAGTGCCGGCTTCCTTTTCCGCGATCCGCTCCAGGAGAGCTTTTTTGGCCTGGCCTATGGTCAGGGGGAACGAAGGGAACCGGCATTGCCCATCGCGTTCCAATAATTCAGCCAGATGGGCCACACGCGGCAACCTCAGGTTATGGGCGCGGATCAAGTCCTTCCTGGCGAATACTTCCGCCGTGGGGCCGGACAGTTTTATCTCGCCCTTGTCCATCACGTAAACCCGGCCAGCCAGGAGAGGGACGACATCAACGTCATGGGTAGCGAAAACAAGGGTGATGCCCAGTTCCCGGTTGATGCCGTTTAGCAATTTTATGATTTTAGCCGCGCCAAGAGGGTCGAGGGCGGCAGTCGGCTCGTCAAGGACAAGGACCTCCGGCCGCATGGCCAAAACGCTGGCCAGAGCCACTCGCTTTTTTTCGCCCCCGCTTAGATTGAAAGGGCTTTTGTTTTCATAGCCGGGAAGTCCCACTACTTGCAAAGCCCCGCTAATGGTCTGTTCCAGTTGATTTCCGGCCAAACGGAGGTTGAGTAAACCATAAGCTATCTCCTGACGTACCGTGCTGGAGAAAAGCTGGTCGTCCGGGTCCTGGAAGACCATGCCGATCATGCGGCGCACCTCTTTCAAGTAAGCTTTTTCGACAACCCGGCCTTTGACCGTCACGATCCCCCTTTCGGGATGCAAAAGACCGTTAAACAGTTGGAAAAGGGTAGACTTGCCTGCACCGTTGGCCCCGAGCACGGCCACCCTTTCACCAGCCCTGACGGAGAGATCTATATCGGTCAGGGCCTGGGTCCCATCCGGATATATAAAACTTACGTCAGACAGTTCTATCAGATCCACGTTTTATGACCAGCCTTTCCAGGCAGCCGCAAAGTTACAAACGAGCAAGGCGAACAGGCTCAAGCCTGCCAGGACACCGGCCAGGAGGTCCTTTGCCGGAACGGGACCGGTATAATAGGGAGGTGTTTTGGCGTCTTCGTCATATCCCCGGGCCAGCATGGCTTTATAAATCCTGACACTGCGGTCAAGAGCTTTTATCAGCAGATTCCCGGCAACCATTCCTATGTCCCTGGCCCGTTGATGCCAGGGCAGCCCTTCGCCTCCCCGGGCGAGTTGGGCCTTGCGCATGGTCGCGGCAATTTCCTCCAGCGAGAAAGCATAGCGGTAAATCATGTCCGCCAGGTCCAGGATCAACCCCGGCACTTTAAAAATACGAAGCGTGGCCAGAATCTCAACCATGGGAGTTGAAAAAGAAAGCAGCATGGCCAGAGAGACTGCCGTAAGGATCCGGAGCATGATCAGGAAACCAAGGGTAAGCCCTTCCCGATACACGGTCAAGGAAATATGCCGGAAATTGACTGTGCCAATAACCGTATGGCCGGTGCTGAATATCAGGCTAAGGAGCACCAGCCAGGCCACACCGAAGGGGGCGGACATGCGCCACAACACTCTTTTCAGCGGCAGGTGAAGCGTAAACATAAGGGCCAGGGTGACAAGCAAAGTGCCCGCCACCAGGGGCCATCTGGCCAGAACACTGGCAATGACCACGGCGGCCAAAAGAACGCCGGTCTTAATTCGTCCGTCCAGGCGGTGCAGGTAGGTCGTGCTTGGCATCCGGTTACACGCTGCAAGGTTCATATTCAAAAACTCCTACCCCTTCTCCCTCTCAAACAGCTTCTTCCAGTTATGTCCCACAATCATGCCGGCGAAAAAATTGGCTATGGAAAAGGCGCCGACCTGGGCGTCCCCTGGCAGATCGACGAAAGGATGAGACTTGACATGGGCCGCCTGGGAAGCCATGGCGTTTACAGTATCGTCTGTGCCGCCGCCAAGCATGCTATGCATGTCCATGAATTTGGCGGAGACGAAAATCGCTGCCAGTGTGGCGAACATGATTATCAGCATCCAGCGCGTAAAGGGATCAAACCAGGAAGTGGTTTCCGCTGCGCCATTTTCAATTGCTCTCATATTTACGCTCCCTTCATTTGTATTTTCTCGATTTTGCCGGACCTTTTACCCGTTATGCCGGGTAACAAATCCGGCCGGCGATTGTACATTACTTGCAACACGGCGGCTGTGAAAACGGCCTCTGCAATAGCCAGCGGCAACTGGGTCGGACCATACCCCGCAAAAAAAATCATCCATTGTCTTACCAATGGAATATGGCCGTGCAGGCTCAAGGCCAACTCGAAAGCGGAGGTCAAGTACGTCATCACGTCACCCACAAAACCGGCAATGCCGCCCGCCAGCCATAAGGGAGAATCGAAACGCCTCAGGAGTTTCCAGCATAGATAGCCGGAAATTCCACCGACTATACCCATGGAAAAGTCATTGGCCCCGATGGTGGTGATGCCTCCGTGCCCCAAAAATATGGCCTGGAAAAAAAGAACGATCGATGAGATTACAGCTGTGGCGAAAGGCCCCACGATAATAGCCGCCAGCGGCGTGCCGCAGGGATGGGAACAGGAACCCGTCACGGGGACCGGCAGGTGCATGGCGGATATTACAAAGACCGCAACCCCGGTCATGGAAAGAAACGGCTTGTACGCCAGGTTCTCCCGCACCCGCCGTTTAATTTCCCTTATACCCGGAATAATGAAGAGTATTGTGACGCCATACCAAAATCCCCACGCCCTGGGCGGCAGAATTCCGTCTTCGATATGCATAAATAAAATACCTCCTCCTTGCAAGTACGGCAGCGTTATTTTGGACTTTCACCGTTTTTAATGCCCTTAAACCCATTGCAAATGCATCCCTCTACTCAATCTCCGCCTGATCAGGCCTTGAAAATAAAAAATCCCGATGGCCATAACAGCCATCGGGATTGCACCCAGTTTGCTTCATCCCTTGCGGACGGGTTTACCATCCCCGTCCTGACTTCTTCCGCGAGAAGTTCTTTAACTCTAGTTGCTCACAGGCAGGTCTTCTGGCTCCCGGCTCATCCTCACCTCCGCCTTCCCATGCCCTTTATAAGCACAGTGGCTTTCCTGGAGGCTCTTGTCCCCGGTTACAGCGGCGGGACCGCTCCCGATTTCCACGGGATTCCCTTTTATGCCCTCAATGGGGCACCTGCAAGCCTGAACTCGGTTTTGATTTAATCACAGGCAGATGGAAATGTCAACATTGGAATTATGTCAACGCCAAATAGAAATGTCCTGTTTTGCGCCAAGTAGAAATGTCCTGTTTGGTTATTAACGGTCTCATAATAGTTTAGACATCAGATTGAATGATTTTCTCCGTCATTGCGGGCTTGACCCGGAATCCAGCGACTTTGCTTTTTTCCCAGCAGAGTCACTGGATACCGGCCGGAGTTTACCCCGTACTGCGATACGGGGCCGGTATGACAGACCATATACAATGTCTATTTTATTATGAGACGATTAATATATTGCAATCCTAACATTTGGAACAGAGCCCGAGACTCTTTTTGAGAGATACTTTGTATATAGTAGCCTTAAAGAATAGAGCAAAAAGAATATATCAAGAAGAAATTTGCCCGACTGGAAATATTTGTTTAATGTTCATGTGTGCAAATGCAGTATCCCGCGTAGCGAACTGATTAAAAAATAAAAAGATAACAACACGAGAACAACGCCAAAGCCGTAATTAACCTTCCTCATTATTTCTTTCGATATGAATCTTTTCGTCCTGTATAAAATATTTGAAAGAGTAAACAAGTAGGAAAAAAGTCCCAGCCCACCGGCGGTTAAAAAAAGAAGGATTGTAACTGTCGTGAAGTTTCGGATTAATCCAAGTTCACGAATGAATTTTTCACCGATAAGCCACCAGATTATCATCATGGGATTTGTTACGGCCAGCATGAATCCAACAACAAAGGACAGCCTCTTGCTTTTTAATATGGGGCTGTTCAGCTCCTGCATGTTGGCCTTTCCTCCATCCTTGAAGGTAAAGAACGCAAGCACCAAAAGTATTGCCGCCGCTAATAAGCCAAAATACGCGACAACGGTCTTGTTTTCCAAAAAAGGAACAACTCCAAACATTGCTATAAAACCATACATTACATCCGAGCATACAGAACCGAGCACAACCATGTAGGCTGCCCGGAGCTGATTATTGAATGAGCGTTTTGCTATTTCAATTTGGGTCGCACCGATCGGAATAGCCGTCAGGTACCCCATAATGTAAGTTGAAAATATAAACAAAAATCCATTCATGGGTCCCTGATTTATGCCTGCATAATTTTTGCATTGACATTTTCTTGCCCCATTCGCTCATCCATATTGAAATATGAGCGAATATCGGAAATTATTTTCTCAATATCCAGAGAGCCAAAAAAGCAATAGGGGGTGCAGGTTATGAATTTTTTTGCGATGCATACCATATTACGGCATGAACTCGGAGCGATATAGACGTGGGATGGAGCGTCCTGGTTTGCCTGAAAAAATCCGGGCAAACGCGTGTCGTAGCCATAAATCCTCGGAGGAGTTGCGCCGAAAACTGAGAAAATTGCTGTTCGATTTCTGAATTTATCGGTTTTCCTTTCTGCATATTTACGAGCGGCTGCAATATGCAGAGGGCCCGTATCTCCGGTGATATAGATATCGCAAAGATCGATTATTGCAGCATAAACATCCAGGGGAGTGACAGCGGGTACAATCCTTATGTTCTGACGCCTATTTTCCGGCAATGCTTTTAATATTGAAAATTCAATATTCCTTTTAGAATGGCCGGCGCCAAGTAAAATATTAACGGGGAGTTCAGTCAGTCTTTGCAATAGTGAAACCTGAATATCAAGTGGTATCCTGGTAAAACGGCATGAGGCATCGGGATTTAAAAAAATCTTAGGCCTAACCGGATCTAGCCCTGAACCGTTTATAAACTTGGCTGCTTTATTTGCGGCCTCCCGGGACAGATAAATATGTCCGCCCCGAAAATTTTTGTTCTCGCGATCATTAAAATCAGGAAACAGATTTTCAATGAATTGATGCGCCTGATACAACATGTGGTTTTTAGCCATGGGGTCTTTTTCCGCTCTGATTACTGCTGCCGCAATGCCATGGTAATTTATAAACTTTGTACTCGAAGAAATTGCAATATCCTTACTGGATATAAAGGGGCAAAAATTAAATACCAAGTCGTATTTCGTGCGCGTCAGGATTTCATTGATTGCATGTATATCTTGTCTGGTCGGAACAATTGAACCGGAATAGACGGCGAACAGGTTTGAAATTTCCGGGCTCCCCGCCAGGAGATCCTTTGCGCTCTGATTGATGACATAATCGATTCGGGCGTCGGGTAAAAAGTCTCTGAGGCCAAGTATGGCCCCCTGGACTATTATGGAGTCGCCAATATTCATATCACACAGGACACATATCTTTTGAAAATTTCCAGTTTTCAGACGACTGCGGTTTATTGTCCGGATTATGTTGACTGGCAGGGGATTCCCCAATAATATGAAGAGCACAGCATCGATAATACGAGACCCGGAACGGGGAAAAAGTTCCGTAAAAAAACTGATAAATTTGTAGAAAAGATAGATTATTTTTTCTTTCATGGCTTTTTATAAAAACTCATTCTCTCTTTATCATCCCATATAAACGTTCTATGGACAAGGGATGTCCATCTTCAGATAGCACAATTGGAATAATACATTGAAAAAAAGGACGAACATCCAACTTTTGCGTAATTATTAACGGTCTCATAATAGTTTAGACATCAGATTGAATGATTTTCTCCGTCATTGCGGGCTTGACCCGGAATCCAGCGACTTTGCTTTTTTCCCAGCAGAGTCACTGGATTCCGGCCGGAGTTTACCCCGTACTGCGATACGGGGCCGGTATGACAGACCATATACAATGTCTATTTTATTATGAGACGATTAATAATACGCATATGCCCGC
>JAJYJK010000064.1 GCA_021789555.1 Nitrospirota bacterium | reverse complement strand
TTCTGCCTCATCGTGATAATGTCCCTTTCCGCCATCCCGCCTCCTTCTTAAAAGGGGCAGTATAGCACTGCGGAAACCGGACATTTCTACTTTGCTCATACCGGACATTATCATTTTGCTGTTACAGTGAATTTTAGAAGAAAAAAACAATATTTTCGGAAGATTCAGGATTTTTTGTCTTTTTTGCTGTTTCTCTGCCGTAAAATCTCGAATAATAAAATCCCCGCGCTCACCGAGACATTCAGGGAGTTTATGCCCCGCATGGGGACCGACAGGAGATAATCGCACCTTTGGGCGACCACCCGCCTGAGTCCGCGCTGCTCTGCGCCCAGCACCAGCGCCAGGGGCTGGCTCAAATCGCACTGCCAGGGGGCAATGCCTCCCTCGACCTGCGCGCCGCAGATGAGAAGCCCCTTTTCCTTAAGCTCGTCCAGGGAGTATTTGATATTGGATTGGACCGAGACCGGCAGGCCCCATGCCGCGCCGGCCGAGGCCTTCACGGCCTCCGGGGAGAGCCCCGCCCCATGCCGCTTCGGTATTATTATACCATGTGCGCCAAGGGCGAGGGCGGAGCGCATGATGGCCCCCAGGTTCCTGGGGTCCTCCACCCCGTCGAGCGCGACGATCAAAGGCGGCTCGCCGTGCGCCCTGGCGGCCTCGAACATCTGCCCGGCATCCGCCAATGCCGGCCACCTCACCCTTGCGGCCACGGATTGATGGCCCTTTGGAAA
This sequence comes from Nitrospirota bacterium, assembly GCA_021789555.1. GTDB lineage: Bacteria > Nitrospirota > Thermodesulfovibrionia > Thermodesulfovibrionales > JdFR-88 > JAJYGJ01. The sequence goes on along the minus strand of JAJYJK010000064.1, from coordinate 10,969 downwards.
GGTTTCAAAAAAAGACGGGCCCACCCTCTGGACGGGCGCACCCCGTTTGCCGGCAAGCTCCTCGATGAGGGCAACATCCTCTTTCCTCGACCCGGAGATGAATACCTTCAGGGCGACCCCGGCCCTTAGGGCCTCCAGCACCGGGTTTACACCGTAGATCATGTCTTTTTCCATCCTTTTAGGATAAAACATAATTCATTGAATTTCCCGTCCCCACTCCATCTGTACGGGGACGATGCCCCAATCCCCCCGGAAAAGCGAAAGGCGCTATTGCCGGCGGCGCTTCTCTGACAGCGCTGTAAGTAAACGCGTGGCGTGTTAGACAGAAGACAAACGGGGGCATGCGAGCGGATTTTTTTGCCGCAGCTGCCGCCCGGATGGCGGCAGCAGGCAAAAGCCTCGGAGCCGGACAAGGATGTCCGGCGAGAATGATGCGAGCCATGCACCCGTTTGTCTTCTGCCACGATTGCGCTGGGCTCTAGAGAGACAAGTAAAGAAACCTTAGAGTGGTAATATAAGATGACTTGACATGAATCTACTAAAGAGCTAGACTTGAAATCAGAGGAGATATAAGCAGATGGCCACTGTCAAGGATTACTACGAGATACTGGGTGTGGGCCGTAAGGCCGTCGCGGACGAGATAAAGGCCGCCTACCGGAAGCTCGCCCGCAAGTACCATCCGGACTTAAACCCCGGCGACAAGACGGCAGAAGAAAGGTTCAAGGAGATAAACGAGGCCTATGCCGTCTTGAGCGACCCGAAGAAAAGGGAGGAATACGACCGCGGGCCCGAGACATTTCAGTGGTCAGGGGCGGGCCAATGGGCGGGGGGCGGCCCGCAGCCGGGAGGGTTCGGCGCTGGGGCTGGACCCTACGGGGCTGGGGCTGGACCCTATGAGTACGACTTCGGTTTCGGCGACATCTTCTCCGAGATTTTCGGCGGGGCGGCAAAGGAAAAGGGGTTCGCCGCGCGGAAGGGCGCGGACCTCTATACGGAGATGGATGTGAGCTTCAATGAGGCATTTAGCGGCACCACCAGACACGTGACCATAAACAGGGAGGCCGTCTGCCCCAGGTGCGGCGGCATCGGCGCCCTGGAGGTGAAGAAATGTCCCCGCTGCGCGGGCTCCGGCAGGCTCCAGACCAAGCGCGGTTTTTTCAGCACGGTGCAGAGCTGCCCGGAGTGCGGGGGGAGCGGACAGAAGGTGGTCAAGGCCTGCTCCGCCTGCCGGGGCTCGGGGAAAAAACTCTCCGCCGAGACGATCTCGGTAAAAATCCCGGCCGGGGTGGACAACGGCTCGATGCTGCGGCTGAAGGGGCTTGGCAATGCCGGCGCGGGCGGCGGGCCGGCCGGAGATCTCAGGATAAAGGTAAGGGTTGAACCCCATCGCTTCTTCAAAAGGGATGGCGACAACGTATATGTCAACGTCCCCGTGACCGTGGGGGAGGCGGCCCTCGGCGCAAAGATCGAGGTGCCCGCCCCCGATGGGAAGACGATAATCATGAAACTGCCTGCCGGCGCCGCCGGGGGCCAGCGGTTCAAACTTAAAGCAAAGGGATTTCAATCGCCTAAGGGGGGCAGGGGAGACCTCTATGCCGACATCTATATCGCGCTGCCAAAACGCCTCGACGAGAAGGTGAAGGCCGCGCTTGCCGAGCTTGAGCGCGCATACATGGAAAACCCCCGGAGGGAGGCCTTTAAATGAAACGGCGGAAGGAGCAGCCCCTCTATATGATCAGTGTTGTGGCCAGGATGCTCCACGTCCACCCGCAGACCCTGAGGATGTACGAGCGCGAGGGGTTTGTCCATCCGCAGCGCACGGGCCGGCAGAGACTATATTCCGAGGAGGACGTCGACCGCCTCGGCCTCGTGATAAGGCTCACCAGGGAGATGGGCGTGAACAAGGCCGGCGTGGACATAATACTTCGGATGCGCGAGCGCATCGAGAGACTCCAGCAGGAGATGTTCAGCATGCTGGAGCACCTCGAGGACGATTCCCGGGACGATTTCGAGCGGAGGATGAGGCGCATGTTCGGCGCCATGACGGGAAGCGAAGATGAAGGGCAATGATATAAAAGAGAAGGAGATGAATCTGCAATGAGAATGGATAAACTGACCGCCAAATCGCAGGAGGCGCTCGCCGGGAGCCAGAGGATTGCGGAGGCGAAAGGCAACCAGGAGCTTCAGCCCGAGCACCTGCTGCTAGCCCTCCTTGAGGATGAAGAGGGCATAGCCGTACAGGTCCTGGGCCGGCTCGGCGTCAATACCGGGACGCTCAAGGCCGATGTGGAGAAGGTCGTGGACCGGTTCCCGAAGGCCACGGGCGCGACCCCGCTTGGCCAGTTTTATGCGTCGCCCAGGCTGAAAGACGTGTTCGAGCGAGCCATGAAGCAGGCCGGCCACATGACCGATGAGTTCATAAGCGTTGAGCACCTGCTTTACGCGATTGCCGGGGAAGGCGGGCCGGGCGCTGAACTTTTGGCCAGGCAGAAGGCAACCCCGGAGGCCATGCTAGATTCCGTGCGCGAGATAAGGGGCGCACAGAAGGTGACCGACCAGAACCCCGAAGACAAGTACCAGGCCCTGGCCCGCTACAGCCGCGATCTTACGGAACTGGCCGCAAAAGGCAAGCTGGACCCTGTCATAGGCAGGGACGAGGAGATAAGGCGCCTGGTGCAGGTCCTCTCCAGAAGGACGAAGAACAACCCCGTCCTGATAGGCGATCCCGGCGTCGGCAAGACCGCGATAGTCGACGGCCTGGCCCAGCGCATAGTGCAGGGCGATGTGCCGGAGACCCTTCGCAACAAAAAGGTCGTGGCCCTCGACATGGGGGCGCTCATAGCCGGCTCCAAGTACAGGGGCGAGTTCGAAGAGAGGTTAAAGGCCGTGCTCAAGGAGATCGAGAAGGCCGAGGGCAGGGTGGTCCTCTTCATAGACGAGATGCACACCATCGTGGGGGCCGGCGCGGCCGAGGGCGCGATGGACGCGTCAAATATGCTGAAACCCCCCCTTGCGAGGGGGGACCTCAGATGCATCGGGGCCACGACCGTAAACGAATACCGCAAGTACATCGAGAAAGACCCGGCCCTCGAGAGGCGTTTTCAGCCGATCCTGGTGAAGGAGCCCTCCGTCGCGGACACGGTCTCCATCCTCCGCGGCCTGAAGGAGCGCTACGAGGTGCACCACGGCGTGAAGATAAAGGACTCCGCGCTCGTGGCGGCGGCCGCCCTTTCCGAGCGCTACATCACCGACAGGTTCCTGCCCGACAAGGCCATAGACCTGATAGACGAGGCCGCTTCAAAACTCCGCATGGAGATAGACAGCATGCCCGTGGAGCTTGACGAGATAGAGCGCAAGATAAGGCAGCTCGAAATCGAAAGGCAGGGGATGCTCAAGGACGGCTCGGATGAGGCAAAGGACCGGCTGGAGGGCATCAATCGCGAGATAGCGGAACTTTCAGAACGCAGGGTCCGGCTCCGCTCCCAATGGTTAAGCGAGAAAGAGATAATCGCGAATATAAGACAGATAAAGGAGCAGGTCGAGGCCAGGCGCATCGAGGCCGAGCGCGCCGAGCGGGAAGGGGACCTGGGGAAGGCGGCGGAGCTGAAATACGGCACCCTCCTTGCACTCCAGAAGGAACTCGAATCCGAGACCAAAAAACTCGCCCAGACGCAGTCCAGGAGGAAGATGCTCCGGGAGGTGGTGGACGAGGAGGACGTCGCACAGGTCGTCTCCAAGTGGACCGGCATCCCGGTCTCAAGGATGCTTGAGACCGAGGTCCAAAAACTCCTGAAGATGGAGGACCGCCTGAGGATGAGAGTGGTCGGACAGGAAGAGGCCATCACCGCCGTCGCAAACGCGGTAAGGAGGGCGCGGGCCGGCGTGCAGGACCCCAACCGCCCCATAGGCTCCTTTATATTCCTGGGGCCTACCGGCGTGGGCAAGACCGAGCTTGCAAAGGCCCTTGCCGAGTTCCTCTTCGACGACGAGGGCGCGATGGTGCGCATAGACATGTCCGAGTACCAGGAGCGGCACACCGTATCGCGCCTGATAGGCGCGCCCCCCGGCTACGTGGGTTACGAGGAGGGCGGCCAGCTTACCGAGGCGGTGCGCCGCAAACCCTATTCGGTCCTCCTTTTTGACGAGATTGAAAAGGCGCACCCGGAGGTCTTCAACCTCCTGCTGCAGGTATTGGACGACGGCCGCCTCACGGACGGGCACGGCCGCGTGGTGGATTTCAGGAACACGGTGTTGATACTCACCTCGAACATCGGCAGCGTCCATATCCAGGAGCTGCTCGAGGAGCGGAAAAAAAGGCCGCGCGTCTACTGGGGCCCCCCCGGCGAAAACGAGGAGGAGCTGAAAGACAAGGTGATGCAGGACCTGAAGGCGCAGTTCAAGCCCGAGTTCTTAAACAGGGCCGACGAGATAATCATATTCAACCCTCTTACGGCGCAACTGCTGAAACAGATAGTCGAGATCCAGACAGACCGGATGAAACGCTACCTGCTTGAAAAGGGCCTCGATATCACGCTCACGGCCCGCGCAAAAGAGCGGCTGGCGCAGCTCGGGTTCGATCCGGTCTACGGGGCCCGGCCCCTGAAACGGGCCATCCAGCGGGAGGTCCTGAACCCCCTTGCCGTAAAACTCCTCGAAGGGGCCTTCAAGGAAGGCGACATAGTGGAGGTGGACATCGACAAGCAGGGCAATGTAACCCTCAGCCGCCAGAAGGGGGAAAAGGCCGTGGTCGGAGAGGCCGCAAACTGACGGTGAACATAAGGGTAAAAAAATAGAAGGGGGGCGACTGCCCCCCTTCACCCCTGGGAAAAGACCTCCTTGCCGCCCCCTCTCCCACTGGGAGAGGGGATAGGGGTGAGGGAAGCAGGCAGGCGGGGTCCTTCCGCTTTACCTTCACGTTTGAAAGATGATAAGATAAGCTTCAGCCGAAGTGGCGGAACTGGCAGACGCGCTAGGTTCAGGGTCTAGTGGGGGAAACTCCGTGGGGGTTCAAATCCCCCCTTCGGCATTTTTATTTTCCTTTAAAATCAATAAGTTAATTTTAGCAAAACTGCTAAATTTCTGTCTCTGGACTGTCTCTGGATTCATTTGGGCGCTTAGAGAGAGATTGAAAAATTACGGATTCGTTCGTATGATAATAGCCAGGAGCAGTCAAGGCATATCCGGGCCAGAGACACGGAGGTAAAGTGATACGTTTTCAATTCAATGAAATCAAGACAACTCAGGCAGCCGCATTTTTTTTAAAACACAGTGATGGCAAGCTGAATTACATGAAGCTCATAAAGCTTTTGTATCTAGCTGACCGGGAAGCCCTCCATTTGTGGGAGCGTCCAATTACTGGCGACTCCTATTTCTCCATGGATCGTGGCCCTGTTCTGAGTTCGGTCCTGGACAAAATCAATTCAGGCAAGGCGCCGCGCCTTGAATCATTCTGGCATAAGCATATCTCCGATCCTGCAAATTTCAGCGTCCGGATGAAGCAAGACCCCGGCACGGATGAACTGAGCAAAAGAGAAAGAGAGTTGCTGCTTAAAATCTTCCACAAATATGAAAAATTTGATCAGTGGGAAATGGTTGAAATTTGCCACAAGAGTCTACCTGAATGGGAAGACCCGCGGGGCACGTCAATACCGATTCGGGTGGATGACATATTTAAAGCCCTGAATAAGACCGAAAGAGAAATCGCCATCATTGAAGATGAAGTTGCCAATCTGGATTACGTCAAGGCTGCACTTTCTCAATGATTAATGATAGGCCCCGGTTTTGCTTTCCGCAGCGCGCGCCCGCCGTATAGCACCGAGCACCTTTATATCGTCATATCTCCCGTTATCGAAGAAAAAGTTTTATTCGTGAATGTTACAACACGGACGCCGGTCAAAGATGCAACTTGCGTTTTACGCAAGGGCGACCATCCTTTTATACGCCATGAATCGGTCATAAATTATGTGGACGCGGTAGAGGCCGAGGTCTGTCGTATGAGAGAGGCTATCGAGAGGAAATTATTCAAACCTCATGACGCTCTTACTCCCGCTCTGCTTAAGAAAATACAGGATGGCGCTTTGGCTTCCCCCGCTTTTAAGCCGAAATTTAAAAAGTATATCCCGAAATAATTCTGCCAAAAGAAAGCTACACTTTCGAATGCTTATCTGGCTTTTGCTCCTCTTTTTGTTGGTTTGTTGCAAAACGCCGTTTGTTGCCATGGGGCTTGTTGGTTTGTTCAGTCTGTTTGTTTGTTTCGGCCTTCTCATGCCTTCCCTGGCTCACTCAAGAAAATCTCTCCCCGGCTTCTTGGGGAGGCCAGGCGCGCCTTTTCCTTCTTGCCCTGTTATCCTATGGCATTTTTGTTGACCTGAATATATAGTATTTGTACACTGCTAACAGGCGGTTTTTTGAGGAAAAACTTGGAAATAGACGAAAGAAGAGACAATCTCAGAAAAAGACTTAAAAGCCTTTTTCAGTTCCTGCGTGAGGCTAACAGTCTAAGATTCCGCCCTGAGCGAAATATTTCCGATCAAATCCGAATTTTAAAGCTTACAAATCTGCCAGAACATCCCTCTATCCAGCTAATACGCCCGTGCAGTACAGAACCAGGGCAGTCCCCGGTTGAATTTGAGTTTAGAATAAGCCGCGCCAAGACAACCCCTTGCCCTGCGCCACCGGAGGAGCTTTTGGAATGGCTGGTATCGGGCTGGGACGATCCGAATCAACCGGCCAAACATGTCGAGAGCCAAAACCAGCTTAATGATAATGACGAATCGGTGACAGTCTTCTTTTCAGATGACCCTCAAAGGCTCCAGTCCTGGCAGCAGTGGAATAAAACCATGGCCGACTGGGTTGGACCGGAAATAACAGCACGCCAGGCGTTGGCATATTTCGAGCAAGTATACGAGTTGTACTCATTCCTGGAGAAGGAAGGCGAGCGCTGCGAGCTTATGGTAAGCGACGGCTTACTCGACTGGAAAACCCACTCCACTTTAGAAACAGGCGAGGTCAGAATTCATCACCCTCTACTGTTGAAAAAAGTAGAGTTGACATTTGATCCGCTAAAGCCCGAATTTTGCATTGTGGACACTGATCGCGATCCGGAATTATACAATTCGTGCCTGGTGGACATTGAAGGCATCAATGCAAGCGGCATCGAGCAACGCCGGAAAGAGCTGGCCGATTCGCCTTATCATCCATTGGGCTCAGCCGAGACGGATGCTTACCTTAAAGCTCTTATTCAGACTATTTCCCCTACTCATGGCGAGTTCTGCGGTGAGCCTGAGGACGAGGCAGGAGAACATCCACGGATGTGGCGTGAGCCCGTTATTTTCGTGCGTAAGCGCTCAACTGGCTTCGCCAGTGCGATAACATCAATCCTGGACGATATCGACCAACGAGCGGCTTTCCCGCCTGCATTCGGCCTGATCACAGGCATATCGCCAGATAGTGACGGGCTTTCTACAGCGGATGCCGGCTCTCCTGAGGAGGCAGCCGCCCCTCCGCAAATCAATGATGAAGAGATTCTATTGGCGAAAGAAGCCAATGCAGAGCAAATGCAGATTATACGCAGGTTATCCTTTGCGGGCAGTGTTTTGGTGCAAGGGCCGCCGGGCACTGGCAAAACGCACACCATAGGCAATATCATCGGCCACCTTTTGTCCCAAGGACAGCGGATTCTTGTGTCAAGCCATACTCCTAAAGCTCTTCGTGTTCTCAGATCACAGATACCAAAGGACCTACAGTCTCTATGTGTCTCTGTTTTAGGGAGCGATGTAGATGCTCGCAAACAACTGGAAGCCGCTATTGCTGAAATCAATACACGTCTCGGCCGCGATACCGTTCAGTCACTCAATCAATCGACTGATCGGCTCACCCAGGAGCGCCGGAAAATTCTCGAAGACAACCGCACTTTAACGAGAAAACTCCGGATGGCGCTGGAAAGTGAGTATCTTCCAATAAATTTATTTGGGAAATCTCTCACTCCTGCCGATGCGGCACGCTATGTAGCCAAATATGAGAAGCAATATTCTTGGTTGCCAGTCCCAATCGCATGGGGATCTCCATTCCCGATTACAGACGAAGATCTCACTTTCCTATATGGCACTAATGAGGATTTTACTGCTCAGGAAGAGCAAGATGCCTGCCGCCCTCTTCCCGCCTTAACAGAGCTGCCCACTGTTGCCCAGTTTGACGATTTTATTAAAGACATCTCCAGCCTGCGGGCAACAGACCTTGATTTCAAGAAAGACTTTTGGAATGAGGGCTGTGATGCCGCTAGTGAGAATTTGGCTCAACTACTCCGGGATATCGCCAAAGAATTTTCAGGGAATCATCGGAATCAATTGTGGCGGCCTTACGCCATTGTGGCCGGGGTGCAAGGGGGCAGCCACCGGGAAGTATGGGAAGTGTTTGGTAAAAAGATATTAAACGCGTATGAATTAAACTCCCAGCATATCCTAAACCTGCACTTCAAACCTACCTTGTCGGACGCAATAGAACTTGCAAAGCAATGTGGGATTATAGAAGAGATATTGGCTTATCTTGATCAGGGCGGCAAGCTGGGTACCGTAAAGCTGATGACCCGTGGCGAATGGCGGAAATTAATAAACACAGCATCAGTGTCAACAGGCCGGCCGAATAGGCGCGAACATTTCACAGCGCTACATTGCTTGGCAAGCCTGATGCAAGCGAGGGAGGAAATATCGCAATTATGGGAACAACTTATTACCACAAGGGGCGGATCGTCTTTTTCTGATCTCGGCCCAAATCCGGAACAATCGGCGCATCCGCTTGTTGTCGAGATTACATATTGTCTTGACTGGCACCAATCGATCTGGCTGCCACTTGTAGATCATTTTCAGCAGCTTGGACTTAATATCGACAAGGTACTCACTGAGATTCCGCGGGAGGTAAGTCCCAATACGACGGTTTATTGGTCAAATTCAAAAACGGCCGACTATTATTTGGCTGAGAAAGCATGCACTGGAGTCCTGCCGGACATAATTGAGGCCCAGATAAGGCGGACCCGTCTGGCGGAATGCGAAAGGCAACTGGAACAATTAGAGCGAAAACTTTTTCAATACGGGGGCGATGAGGCGAATCATGGTTGTATCTGCCAGTTGCTCGCCGCGGTGAGGTCACGAAATATTGGCAGCTATCGGCAAGCCATGGATTATACCCAAAAACTGCATAAAATACAGCCGGTAGTTACCAGGCGTAAGGCGATGATCGAATCAATCGCGAAATCTGCGCCCTCATGGGCAGCGGCTATTGCCAACAGAGTCCCACCTCATGATACGAAATTAGTCCCTGATTCGCCGGTCCAGGCCTGGGAATGGCGCCAGCTCTCGGAAGAGATTGTAAGGCGTAACGAACTCGATGCCCATGCTCTTCAGCGAAAGATCGATCAGAACAAGCGCATACTCAGGGATGTTACTATCAGTTTGATTTCTGCCAAAGCGTGGGCAAAACAGATAGGCCGGGTCCAGAATAATCAGCCAATGAGACAGGCACTTGTCGGCTGGCTCGACACATACAAAAAACTCAAATCTACGCAGAAATCGGAAATCAAGTGGAAACTGCTGTCCGAAAGCCGGAAGCTAATGAAGCTTTCTTCGCGGGCAGTGCCGGTATGGATCATGCCGCTCGCAGCAGTAAGCGAGAACTTCGATCCGGCCTCAAACCGCTTTGATGTAGTAATTATAGACGAGGCGAGCCAGGCAGACCTCAATGCGCTGATAGCGATGTACCAGGCCGATAAAGTTGTTATTGTTGGGGATCATGAGCAGGTGACGCCGGATGCGGTAGGCCAGAATTTGTCGCTTATGCATAATCTGATTGACACATACCTCAAAGACATCCCCAACTCCCGCTTGTTCGATAATCGTTTTTCTGTCTACGATCTCGGCAGGCAATCTTTCGGCGAGGCCATCTGTCTTGTGGAGCATTTCCGCTGTGTTCCGGAGATCATCGCGTTCAGTAACCGCCTATCATATGACGGCTGCATACGTCCTCTCCGGGAATCGACCTCCACACATTTAAAGCCAGCGTGCATCGCCTACCGTGTCGATGGTGTTGCTCAGAACCAGGTGAACTGGAAAGAAGCAGAAACGATGACCAACTTCATCAAGGCCATGTGCAAACATCCTGCGTACGCCGGCAAGACAATTGGTGTCATCTCGATGGTCGGAGAATCCCAGGCATACGCCATTGATAAAAAGTTGCGCGAGGCCCTGGATCCGCTGGATTACGATAAGCGCAGGATATTATGCGGAAACCCTGCAAATTTTCAGGGGGACGAGCGGGACATAATTTTCCTTTCTGTTATCGATAGCGGTAAGGACATGGGCGAAGGTCCTCTGGCCAGAAGGGGAGAGGGCGCTTTTGAGGCGTTCAAGAAAAGGTACAATGTCGCTTGTAGCCGGGCAAAAGACCAGCTCTGGGTTGTGCATTCTTTGGACCCGCACAATGACTTGAAACCCGGCGACATCAGACGTGATCTCATTCTCCATGCCCAGGACCCGATGGCGACTATCCGGATGTTTGATCAAGAGGAAAAACGCGCGGAATCGGAATTTGAGAGAGACGTCATCCGCATTTTAGCCAATAAGGGTTACGAACTCCGGACACAGTGGAAGGTCGGCTATTACCGCATCGATATAGTCGTTCAAGACAATGGCAAACGGCTTGCTGTGGAATGCGATGGCGACAGATGGCATCCTATAGAAAAATTAGCTGACGACATGGATCGGCAAGCAATTCTTGAAAGACTAGGCTGGACATTTGCGCGAATCAGGGGCAGCGAATTCTATCGTCGGCCAGCTGAGGCTATGCGCCCTGTTTTTGACCAGCTCGACGCTATGGGGATACAGCCTTGTTTTGGTGAGGAACAATCTTCCTCGTCAACCAGTACGTTGGTCCAGGAGCTTGAGAAGATAATCGAAACGGACTTGGCCGAGAATGAGGA
>JAJYJK010000014.1:50827-51915 GCA_021789555.1 Nitrospirota bacterium | reverse complement strand
GCTTCGCCGCTTCTTCCCGAAACTCCTTCGTGTACCTCCCATTGGGAACCCCTTTCATCCTGGCACCTCCGCTCAGTATTGTATTTTCTACTTAGCTTTGGTGTCCACTTTTTCCATCTTACCCCACACCAGACTATCGCTTGGACGACATCCGACAGTGGTTCGTGAAACAATGGAGCCACATGCAGAGGTTAACGCTGATGCTTCCCTGTTCACGGCGATTCCGTTCATAATACGGCATGAATACGTTTTGGTTCGAGGTGCTGATAAGCGTATTGTTGGCATTGTCACCACAAGTGATTTAAGTCTACAATTTCAGCAAATGACCGAACCGTTTCTTCTGCTCGGGGAAATTGAAAATCACATCAGGCGACTTATTGGTAATCATTTTAACTCAGCTGAACTAGCGGCTGTAAAAGATCCATCTGATGATTCAAGGGAAATCGAGGCTGTATATGACCTGACCTTTGGCGAGTACAAGAGACTGTTGGAAGAACCTGAGCGTTGGAAACGGTTACGCCTCGGCGTTGATCGAGGCGTGTTCATCGGGCTGCTTGAAAAAGTGCGAAGCATTCGAAACGAAGTCATGCATTTCGACCCAGATGGGATTCCGGATAATGATTTGAAAGACTTGCGCGATTTCGCGAGGTTTCTACGCACACTTCAAACTATTGGAGCGACGTAACCCGACAGAGGAGTAATTGTTTTCACCAATAATGGACATGGAACAAAATAAACAAAATAGGAAACAAAATAGGGACAGACACTATTTTCATTGACAGAACGTTTTTGAATTTTGTACGTAGGGGCGCCGCTTGCTGCGCCCGCCTTTTAAATGATATGGTTACGGCATGCGATATGATCCTGATGCTCACCGTCGAAGGTCTATAAGACTCAAAGGATGGGATTATTCGAGCGAAGGATCATATTTCATAACAATTTGCTCGTGGCAAAAGGCATGTATTTCCCTTGATAATGAAACAGGAGTTTAAGGATAAAACTCTTGGAGCGGCCCACCGAGCAAGTAATATAGCGGATTTAGCGGTCTTTAGGGCGTAAGACCCCACCGGCATCGATGGAGTAGCCGA
>JAJYJK010000014.1:32249-50817 GCA_021789555.1 Nitrospirota bacterium | reverse complement strand
AAGGCATGTATTTCCCTTGATAATGAAATAAAAGAAATTGCTTGCAAAGAATGGGAGGCACTACCCGGAAATTATCCTGCTGTCCGCCTTGATGAATATGTGTTAATGCCCAATCATTTGCATGCAATCATCTGGATTGAAAGGGCTCGCAATAATCCAGCATTAGTTTTGGGGAACATAATTCGCGGATTTAAATCGAAAACGGCTGTGCGGATAAATAAATTCCGGAATATCACAGGGATTCCAGTTTGGCAACGGAATTTTTATGAGCGTATCATTCGGGATGACAATGAGCTTGACGCGATCAGAGCTTATATAAAAGACAATCCATTGAAATGGGCGGAGGACGAGGAAAACCCTGAAATCGTCAAAGGCATTACAGATTAACAGCAGGGCGCGGCAAGCAGCGCCCCTACGTACGAAAAATCAATGATTCAACCAGTATTTACCACAATGATGGTACCGAGCCAGCGCGGACTTTATCCCGTAACATGCCAAAAATGTTAGCGCCAGCTTACGTGCGGTATCCTGGACGCAGTCTTGCTAACCCGAAATCAATGGAATATGTCATGTTTCGATCGAAAGTCCTCGCCTTTATGTATGCGTTTATGGATACAGATCACTTGTCCTTGAAAGCTCAAGATTTTTTTGCATACAGATTTTAAATATCAATTTTTAAGAACTTCCTCTTTTGCGTTCCTGATGATCTTTTCGATATCATCACCGGACAGACTGGAAGATGGCCTGGCATAATATCTGTTCCTTTTGCCGGTGTCCGACGCATTGGCGTCGACCGATTTTTGCGCAAGCCAGTCCATGATATCCTTCTCTCTGAACCTCAGGAGCCTTTTAGTGAGCTTTATGTGCGGAATCTTTTTTTGGGAAGTCCAAGAATAGATCGTGGCCTTGGTCACGCCCAAGTACTCAGCCACTTCGTCTATGTTCAATAATTTTTCCAATTTTTCCATTTGGTTAACTCCTGTTAGTATTTATGCCTACCGTGACAAAAACGTGACAAAAGAGGTTCCAGAATGGCCCTTTCGTATAGAGAAACTTATAAATAAACACTATCACAACTGTTTGATTTTTTTGGCATTTTTCATGCAAAATTTGGTATTTTCAAGCACTTGCATAATCCCGCCAAAAGCAATTCGTAATCAGCAGGTCGTGGGTTCAACCCCCATCCCCGGCTTTCAGTTTTTCCTGTCAACACAAGCAGTTAAGACAAGCTCCAAAAACATCTCTCAAGCGTTCACTCAATTTTTTTAACTTGCGAGTCTATTATGCGCCATTAGTTCCCTGATGAAAATTAACTATAATACACCGTGATTCATGCGGAACGGTCAAAAAGAGATTTTGCAGGATGTATTGGGATAAGCAGAGCGAATATAAAAGAATGATCGAGGACCTGTCATCTTATCGCCGGACCATTGAGCGGATACGCAGCAATTGGGCCGCATTCCTCGCAAAACGCAGTGAACGTCTGAAGCAACAGGAGCGGTATGGGAATGCGGCGGAAAAAGTAACCGAGAATATATTGGAAGACCTGTTTACAAACGTGCTTGACTGGACCCTAGCCGATATCAATAATCAGATCAGGCATGCCGACCTCATCCTGACCAGTCTTGGGATAAAGCGCCTCGTTTTAGAAGCGAAGCGTCCAGGTGCGCTTGCCTGGAACGAACGCGGGGTTGACGCTGCGCTCGGGCAGGTGACGCGATATGCATCCGAACAGAAAGTGAAGTGCATAGGTATAAGCGACGGGGTCATGCTGTACGCCGCGGACATTCAGCACGGGGGCAGGCAGGACCGCGTTTTCGTATCTCTCGATTCAACCGAGCCGCCGGAACAGCTATGGTGGTTGAGCGTCGATGGTATCTGGCGACCAAGAGAGAATCGGCCAGACGCTGTTTTGCGTTTATTGCCCGAAGAGAAAGTGGAGGCGTTGCGAGTGGCTGAGCCTGGGGCGGACTGGCTCATTCATCCCAAATACAAGCTGCCTTCGCACTGCTTCGCCTATATCGGAGACGCAGCCAATGTAAAAACATGGAAACTGCCTTACCTCCTCGCGGACGGCAGCGCGGATATAAAACGTCTTCCAAAGGCCATACAGGCAATCCTGAGCAATTACCGCGGCGAAAAGGTCTCCGGCCTGAATGAAAAGGATATACCGGATGTCCTCGGCAGGCTGGCCCGTGCAGCCGTAAAGCTGGGGAAGATGCCTCATCAGTGCGGAGAAGCCGCCCCGGTTTACGCGCAGTTGGCGGAGGTCCTTGATCAATTGGGAAGAATGCGGGAGATTATGCTCTAAAAATAGGAGGTAAAATGGCACAGGGGCATGTTTTTTCAAAATGACATGACTGTCTTTCTGGCGAACGGACTCGAAACCGAATTTTTCCAGAATTGAAATTAATTCTTTCGCGGGAATCCTTGAGAGCTTAGGCATTCACGGAGGCTTCAAAAGTCGTCAGCAGGGGCTTTGTGATATCGCTCTGGCGCTGGCGGTGAAAAATAAAAATTAAGTCTTCACCGGGCAGGCGGGGTCTTTTTCATCGAGCGAGCCCGAAAGCGCAAACGCCCTTCCCCTGCAACCGCCCTGGCAGGTGTCAGCCTCACGGCAGCCGAGGCAGGCGCCGGGTGTGGCATCGAGCATCTCGCGCACTTGCCGCTTTTTCGCGGAAGAAAATATCTCGCGCAAACCCATACGACGGAGGTCCCCCAGCGCCCACGGCATTATGGGGCAGGGCGTGACCTCGAAATCGGGGCGGATGTACAGCATCGTCTGCGCGGCATGGCAGCCCTCGGCGTTCGGCGATTTGCCCCTGGCGAAGACGGGCCACAGGAAAGGATCATGGACGAGGATGTTCAGTTTTTCGAGCGGGATTTTTGAGGTCTCGCCGGCAAGTTTTTTTATCACTTCGGGGCCGGGGACGAAGATTTTTTTATCTCCGTTCGCCCGGGCTATCGGGATCTCGTGCACGCCCGCTTTGAGATGTTCATTTGCCAGGCAGAATTCGATGACCGCGGGCGCCTCCTCCAGATTCTCCCCGTTCAGGGCGAAGGAGACCCCAAGCGCCGCATGCCGGCCGTAATCAGGGAGTGATTTCGACAGCGACCTCAGCTCGTCCAATGACCCCACTCGAAAAAGCAGGCGCTTCAGACGGCTTGCGGCCAGCAGTTCCATCGCCGGGGCGTCGAGTGCTTTTTCGCCGCCGACGGTAAGCACGATCTGCACGGCGGAGTTCTTAAGTTGGGTAAGTATGCTTTCTGTGGCGGCGCTCATCCTGCCCCCCGCGTCTTCCAGGTTCAGGATAAATATCCCCGAGGAGGCAATATCGCGGCTGATTTTATCGGCTAAATCCGGGCGGGACGCCCCATCGCTTGCGGCCACGTCCCAGTAGAGCATCAGGGGCGCAGAGAGGTTATTCATGGTTAATCAATCCTCTCCCATCCCTACCTTTGCCCCAAAAAGCCTTTGGGCTTTTCGGGGACCCCACCCTTCCGGGGAGAGGGTTTCACATAAGGCAGGAAGAGCCCTTTTTTGCCCAACAGGGGATGCGATTGGGCAGGAGACGGGGATGGCATGCGAGCGGATTTTTTTGCCGGCTGTCCGGACATGTATATGATAAATGTTCTTTGTCCGTCGCTCGACGGCAAAAGCCTCGGAGGCGGCCAGGATGGCAGCCGGGAATGATGCGAGCCATGCCATTTCAGTCTCCTGCCCTAACTCCAATCGCTACTTCCAGCAGTGGGGGTCCGGGCTATTGATGTCGCCCGTCAGCGCAAGCGCCCTCGCCGTGCATCCGCCCAGGCAGTCCTCGTAATTGGAGCAGGAGGCGCATTTGCCCGTCGGCTTTTTATTTCGCAGTCTTTCCAGCACCGGGGATGAGGCCCAGAGCTGGTGCAGGTCGTCTTTCAGGATATTGCCTATGACCAGGGGGATGAAGCCGCAGGGGGTGATGTCCCCGTTTGTCTTTATGTTCAGCGAGAGCTTCCCGCAGACGCTGCCCTTTACGAGCGAGCCCGCGCGACTCTCCCCAAGGGAGCTTATTATCGGGTCGTCCAATGAAATGTTCAGGTCGTGGGTGTTTTTCCTCGCCTCGAGCGCCGCCTTGTAGAATTCCTTCCACTCCTCGGGGGTGAGGTCCAGCTCGCTTTTGTTGGCGTACCCAAGCCCGGTGCACTTGAAGTTATGGAAATTGAGCTGTCCGGCCTTCGTCTTCCGCGCAAGCCCTATCAGGCCCTCTATCTCCCGGTAGTTTATCCGGCAGATGACGGAGGAGATGGAGGTCCCGATGTCGGCCTCGTTCAGATAGCCAAGGGCGTTCGAGGCCCTCTCGAAACTGCCCGGCACCCCCCTGAAACCGTCGTGGACCTCCGCCTGCGGGCTGTCCAGGCTGATGCCGACCTTGCTGAAGCCGGCCGTCTTCAGTGTCCTGGCCGTCTCCCGGTCGAGCCGGAAACCGTTGCTGTTCATCGAGACGGTCATGCCCAGACCTGCGGCCAGCGCGGCTATCTCCAGCAGGTCTTTCCTCAGAAGCGGCTCCCCGCCGCCGAAATTCAGCGACAAGACGCCGGCCTCCTTCAGGCTCTCCACGCAGAGCCTCGCGCCTGCGGTGTCCAGTTCATCGTCCGGGTCGTTCCTGCTGTAACAGTGTTTGCACTTGAAATTGCACTTGTTGGTCAGGGCGAAATTGATTATAAGAGGGGCTTCCGGCAGCCAGTCATTGCTCATAGCGGATGAATCCTTTCTCTTGGAGTTCGCCGAGAAAATCCATAACGTCCGCCTTAAGGGTTTCGGTGTCCACGTCGAAGATTTCAGACAGGTCGGCTACGAGCCTGTCGGGATCAATTGCGTCGCACCTGCTCCATATCTCCGTGCCAAGCAGGTTCAGGGTAAGCATCGTGCCGTTTAGAAAGAGGATGGAAGCGCCTATCTCCTCGGCTTCCCCCCCGTCGGCAAGGGCCTTTAACGCCTGCTGCTTGTGCTCGGTCTCTTCCCTCCACATCACGTCCGGGTTTCTGAATATCTTCATGTGTCGCCCTTCAGGCCGATATGGATGCGAGCACGAGTTTTTTTCTCGTGGCGTTGCGAATGCCGTGGTGCTCGCCGGTCGGCACGACGAAGATCTGGCCGGGGCCGATCGCCTTTGGTTTTTTGCCTTCGGCAAGGAACTGCCCGCTGCCCTCCATGACTATCCATATGTGAATGCCGTCGTGCTCATGGGGGTCGATCTGCTGGCCGGGCAGCAGCCCTATCAGGGCAATACGCGCGGCCTCACCCTTCCACACTACCTTTTTACGCGGTTTTTTTTCACCGAACTTGCTTGTCTTCTTCACATCGAGGACCAGGGTCTTTTTCATTGTTCCTCCACCTTGCTGTATTGACTTCATTCAGGCCTTGTGCGTAATTTCAAGGACGCTCCGGAAGAGCCCCGCCATCCTGTTCAGGAAATAAAATGAGGTTGACACCGGAAGCTCGCGCCTGTTTCGAACGGCCCCCGAAAACTTTACCCCGAACCTGGAGGATATCGCGTTTGCGGCCGACAGGTCCGCCGCGCCCGTCCCCGTCCCGGCCGGCACCACAAGCATCCCCTTGCCTTCCCCCACAAACCCGGAAATAGCGGAGAGCTCATCCGCGGAGAAGGCGCCTCCGGGCGCATGGCTGCCCGCGAATACCCATAGCTCGCCGTATCTTTCAAGCAGGCCGCCCGAGATGCGCGGCGTCTCCTTCCGGTCCGTTATTTTTATGTGAAATCCCTTTTTCGCCAGTATGGCGGCGTACCGGCCAATGTCCTTACCGAGCCCCCCGGCGGATGCGTCATAGACGAGGATGTCTTTGTCCTCCCCGGGGCTGCCCGCCTCCAGCCAGTCCGCGATGTTCTCGACGTATCTCTCGTTGTCGGGATTGCCGGCCTCGAAACGGAAACGGCCCGGCCCCGAATCGAATACCATGTTTCCCTTGCCGTCCAGGTAATCATAGGAGACCGCGATAATGCCCTTGCCGCCCGGGTCCATGACCATCCTGACGTTGCTGTCGGTCCTGGTGATTACGGGGGATTCACCCCCCGGTAAAGACTTTACGCCCCGCAGAAGGGGGTTGTCGGTGTCCACGTACGGCACGAAGACGAAGCTCTGGAAGGCATAGGATATCGCGATTGTGCCCACTATGCAGACGGCCAGGTAAAGAAAGAAGACCCTCTTTTTACATGCGCTCCAGAACATCGCCATCGTGGGCACGGCCGTCACCGGGCCGCCAATCAGGAAGGCCAGCCCGGCCCCGCCGCTCATCGTCCCGTTAAGGGAGCTTTTCACGTGGTAGAGTATGCTCGAGACGCTTATCTGGTGCAGGAATATCGGGATGGAGCCCATCGTTATCCAGACGATGCCCAGCTTGTTCCCCTGGCCGAAGAGCCCGTACATCCACGAATAAGGCATGTACCTTTCCGCTATGGTCCCGATGAAGACGCCCACCAGGACGTATTTGCCGACCGGCCAGAGCATCTCGGCCGACTTCGCCAGGAATATCAGCAGCTTGTTGCCGGTCTTTGCGGCCACCCGGTTGCCGAATTTCTGGCTGCAGGTGCATTTCAGGCGCGCATCCGGATAGTCCTCGTCATGGAAATCGCCCTTCACGATTGCGCCCTCTATGAATATGGAGTCCGAGAAACCTTTATTGCGAAGCAGATAGGTCACGACCCCCGCGAAGATGCCCATCAAAAAGGCCGCCACTACCCTGATGGCCGCCCACTGGGGCCCGAGGTCGTTCAGGGTAAGGATAAAGGCCGTGGGACTCATGATCGGGGAGGTCACAAGGAGCGCCATGACCGGGGCGAGCGGCACGCCCGCAAAAAGCAGGCTGAACGCGGTCGTCAGGGTCCCGCAGGCGCAAAGGGGGGACATTATGCCGGTGAGCGACGCGATGAAGATGCTTATGAAACCGTGCCGGCCGATGGCCTTCCGGAGCTTTATGGCCAGCTTGTAAGTGCGTATTAACGCGGCCAACACTATGCCTATCAGAAAATACGGCAGGATGCTCCACGTCTGGGCGATAATGCCGTAGCGGTCAAAGATTATGTCCCATACTTCGTGTCCCAGCAGCAGGGGGAACATCTTCTGCCCGCTTGTCGCCGCCCCGTTAGCCGAACCGTTGGCCGGCCCGAACTCCCATACGTGCCAGATTATGAGCAGGATGGCGGCGGAAAGCAGGGTCACAAGCGCCTTGTTTACACTCCTGGGCGTGGGGCCGTGGACCTCGCAGTTGTCGCTGCTTTTGCTTTTTTCACTCTTTATCTTCAGGTACATTCGGCGGTCCATCCGAACCTCTTATCGTACAGTTGCCGGCAAAAGTTAATATTAACTTGCATTATCATAAGGTAATTTTTATTTGTATTTCAAGGAATTTTTATAATTTTATATATCTAAAACTATACAAAACCCTAAAATTATGGTTTCCGTTTTCATTTCCTCCCCGCACTTGACACCGCCGCTTTTTATTTGCTAATTTACGCATGTGAAGAATTTCTTCAATTTTCACTTATACTTATCTTTTTTATTGCAGCCCCTGAAGTTCAAAACAACCAATCGCCCCGAT
The DNA here is from genome assembly GCA_021789555.1 of Nitrospirota bacterium. Taxonomy (GTDB): domain Bacteria; phylum Nitrospirota; class Thermodesulfovibrionia; order Thermodesulfovibrionales; family JdFR-88; genus JAJYGJ01. Next base: position 43,223 of record JAJYJK010000014.1, on the reverse strand, counting down.
TTTTCAAATTTTTTCTCAAGGCCAGATATGAAAGCGGACAATCGAGGCCTCCAGAGGGGGTTTACACTTATAGAGCTGCTCGTCGTGCTTGTAATCCTCAGCCTCCTCGCGGCGCTTGTGGGCCCCAGGCTATTTTCGAAGCTGGGGAAAGGCAGGCAGGTTGCGGCGGCGGCCCAGATAAAGCTGCTGGAGCAGGCGCTGGACCAGTACAGGTTGGACGCAGGAGGTTATCCCACGACGGAGCAGGGGCTTGGCGCCCTGCTCGAAAATCCGGGGATCGACAACTGGGACGGCCCCTACCTGAAAAAGGGCCTGCCTAAGGACCCGTGGGGCAGGCCCTACATGTACCAGTGCCCCGGCCAGCATGGCGAATACGACCTTTTCTCCTACGGCAAGGACGGCGCGCCGGGCGGAGACGGCGAGGACAAGGACGTCACAAACTGGGACAAGGGGCCTTAAGCGGGGCCGGGGCATTTCATGAGCGACGAAAAACCCTATCAGAGCCTGGAGGATTTCCCGAAGATACCTTTTCTGCCCGATGGGCTCTCTTCCCGTTTCATCCGCGAAAACCGGATAGTCCCCCTGGGGCTCGAGGGCGGCGCCCTGAGCGTCATCATGGCGGACCCTGAGGACGCCCAGACCGTAAGGGCGCTGAAGGTCGCCCTCGAGGCCGAGGTGAGGGTCTTCGGCGCGCCCCCGCAGGTCGTCGACGAATACTGGATGCGCTTTTACGGGCGGAAGCCCGAGGACATAACGAGCCTCGTAAACGAGATGAGCGAGGCGAACACGCTTGAGTTCCTGAGGGACGAAGAGGAGGATTTCGGCCACCTGAAGGACCTCGCCTCCGAGGCCCCGGTCATAAAGCTCGTAAACGCGCTCATCATGAGGGCCGTGGAGACGAGGACCAGCGATATACACCTGGAGCCTTACGAAGACGAGCTGAAGGTGAGATACCGCATAGACGGCATACTGCATACGGTGGAGTCCGTGCCGAAGAGGCTGCAGTCGGCCATCATCTCCAGGGTCAAACTGATGGCGAAGCTCAACATCGCCGAGCGGAGGCTCCCGCAGGACGGCCGCATCCGGTTCAAGTTATCGACCAAGGAGATAGACATGAGGATATCCACCATCCCGGTGCTGCACGGAGAGAGCGTGGTCATGAGGCTGCTGGACAAGGAGAACATCGTGATAGACCTGGACCTCCTCGGGTTCCCCGAGGGGGTGCTTTCGCCCTTCAAGGAGCTTATAAAGAAGACCAACGGGATCATCTTCGTCACCGGCCCCACCGGCAGCGGCAAGACCACCACCCTCTACGGGGCGCTGGACAAGATCAACTCGCCCGACTTGAAGATCATCACCGTCGAGGACCCCGTCGAATATCACCTGAAGGGGGTCAACCAGATCCAGGTGAAACCCCGGATAGGGCTCAATTTCGCAAACACCCTGCGGCACATCGTAAGGCAGGACCCCGACGTGATAATGATCGGCGAGATCAGGGACCTGGAGACCGCGGAGATAGCGATACAGGCCGCGCTCACCGGCCATCTGGTCTTCTCCACTTTGCACACCAATGACGCCGCGAGCGCCATCACGAGGCTGCTGGACATGGGGGTCGAGAGTTTTCTGCTTTCCTCCACCGTCAGGGGGATCCTGGCGCAAAGGCTCGTCCGGGTAATCTGCCCCAAGTGCAAGGAGGCCGCCGCCTCGGAAAACGGGAGCGCCGGCGAGGTGCGTATCACGGGTCTTTCCGAGGGGCTCCCGCTCCTGGTGGGCAGGGGCTGCGAGAACTGCGCCCACACGGGCTATCGCGGCAGGACGGGCATCTTCGAGCTTGTAACGGTGGACGAACACATCCGCAAATTGATCGTGGGCAGGTCCGACGTGAATGAGATAAAGGAATCGGCGCGCAAAAACGGCATGAGGACCCTGTTTGAGGACGGGGTGGACAAGATCAAGGCCGGGGTGACGACCATAGGCGAACTGCTCAGGGTGACGCAGGAGACATAGGAGACTTGAGTGGCCAGTTTCTCCTATAGGGCCGCTTCTGTCGATGGGAAGCTCACCCGCGGCGTCATGGAGGCGGCGGACGAGAGCGCGGCCGTAAGCGCGCTGAAATCCTCGGGCGTCATAATCCTCGATATCGGACCGGGCGCGGGGAAGGCCGGAACGAAACCCTTCCCCATCTTCAGGAGAGCGAAATACGACCTGCTTACATTCACGACGGAGCTGTCCTCGCTTTTAAACGCGGGGCTGCCGCTGGACAAGGCCCTTGGCGTCCTCTCCGGGATATCCGAGAGCAGGGCCATGAGACGGACCGTGGAGTCCGTCCTGAAGAGCGTGAAAGAGGGCAACTCCTTTTCCGAGGCGCTCCGGCTGCACCCGGACGTCTTCCCCAGGCTCTACGTGAACATGATACGCGCGGGCGAGGCGGGCGGGGTCCTCGACGTCGTCCTCGACAACCTGAACCAGTTCCTGGAGGCCAGGAAGGAGCTGAAGGACCACGTCTCCTCGGCGATGATATATCCTTCGATACTGGTGGCCACAAGCGGGGTGTCGATAACATTCCTCATTACCTATGTGCTGCCCAAATTCAATTCCATCTTCCAGGACATGGGGGCCAGTCTGCCGTATTCGACCAGGCTGCTGCTGTCGGCGAGTGAAGGTCTTCGGGCCTGGTGGTGGGCACTCCTCGTGCCTGTATTTTTCATCTGGATTTTCTTTCGCGGCTATGCGGCGAGCAAGGAGGGAAGATACAGGCTGGACGGTTTTAAGATCAGGTTGCTGGGCAGTGTCGTCACAAAGATAGAGACGGCGCGGTTCTGCCGCACGCTGGGCACCCTGCTTGCAAGCGGCGTGCCCCTGCTGCCGGCGCTCAAAAACTCGAAAGAGGTAATGACGAACCAGGTCATGGCGGCCTCCCTCGATGAGGTCTCCAGGGAAGTGAGCGAGGGCAAGGGCATAGCCCAGTCGATTTCAAAGACGGGGGTGTTCCCGCAGCTTGCCGTATCCATGATACAGGTGGGGGAGGAGACCGGCCAGCTTTCGGAGATGCTCCTGCGGGTCGCCTCGATCTATGAAAAATTCCTCAAAAACGCAATAAGGAGACTCATCAGTTTCCTCGAGCCGGCCCTCATCCTGTGCATGGGCCTTATTACCGGCTTTATAGTGGTCTCCATGCTGAGCGCGATATTCAGCATAACGGATATTTCGTTTTGATATGAGAACCGGGTCGTTTTGATGATGAGTATTACTAATGCTATAAGTAAGAAGACAATATCTGCGTTTTTGTCATTGCGGCTTGCCCGCAATCCTTCTTTGACTCCCGCCGATGGCGGGACCGACAAGCGGGAATGACAGCCATGTTGACATACTTATGCACTCTTTAGTAATTCGATGAAAAGGCGGAAACAGCAGTACAATGGGTTCACGCTTCTGGAATTACTGATCGTGCTGTTTCTCATCTCCGTTATCATTGCAATCTCCTCCGTCTCGCTGGTCTCCGTCATGAAGGCAAGCAGGCTGGAGTCCGCAGCCAGAAACATTTCGGCCACCCTTCGCTACGCAAGGGCGCTTGCGGAGCTGAAGGGGCGGCGGGAGGGCGTCTTGATCGACCTCGATTCAAAGAGTTTCGGGATTGAAAACACGCCGGGCCAAAAGCGCCTCGGGGCGGACATCCATATGAAGGTCATCGGCCCCAGGGACGAGGAGATCGATTCCGGAGTCTACCGGATTTCCTTTCTGCCCTCGGGCGCGGTCGACGAAGGCGGCTCGGTAATCATCTGGGATGACAAGAGGCAATACGAGATAGAGCCGGACCCGGTTACGGGCTCGACCGTCCCCGGTCTGACCGGACCGGGGAGACCAGTCCCCGGGGACCAGACTAATGGATAGGGGATAGGCGGGCATAATGGGCAGACGTAATGGTAGACATAATGAATAGCCGGGCGCGAAAAAACTTCCGCGGCGGTTTTACACTGCTGGAGGTCATGGTGGCGCTGGCCCTTCTGGCGACCGTGCTGCTGCTCATAAGCCGTCTTTTCTCATACGACATGAGGTCCATCGCCGCCTCGGGGGATTTTGCGGCCGCCGTCGCCGCCGCCCAGGAGGAGTTAAGGGGGGTGTTGGGGGCCGACACCATCACCGAAGGCGACACCAGGCAGTCCGTGGACGGCCTTTACGATGTGGACGTTTCGGTCCATCCGGTGCTCGAGGACAGGACGGAAAACTTAAACCTGAAACTCATGGAGGTGGACCTGACCGTCCACTGGACGTCGGGCGGAAAATACAAGTCCTATACTTTAAACACGCTTAAAGTGGTGGAAGGAAAACCCTGATGAAGGCCGTCATCGGTAAAAACGAGGGGTTCACGCTCCTTGAGCTGCTTATCTCCCTTGTGCTGTCGATGCTCGTGCTGGTCATTGTCGGGGGCGCGATGAAACTCGGTTTCAGTTCGGTCCGCTCCGGAGAGCGGAGGGCCGACCTCGAGGAGAGATTTACGTCTGTTTGCAATATCCTGGATTCCCAGATACAGGGGATGGTGGTGCTCGCCCCCCGGCAGGGACAGGATTATTCTTTTCATGGCGATTCCAGCAAAATGCAGTTTGCAAGCGATTATTCGATATGGGGCAACCGGAGGGGGTGCGTTTTTGTGAAATACACCGTGGAGACCGGGCAGGACGGCAAACAGGTTTTCAGGGCGGAGGAGACCATCACCGGCACAAAAATAAAAAAGCAGACCGTGCTGCTGCCCGCGGCCGACAGCGTCGGCTTCAAATATTTCGTCAGGAAGCTTAAGGGGGAAAAGGGGGAGTGGGTGGACCGGCTGAAGGCGGGCCGGCTTGGCAAGGAGGTCCTCGATGTCGGGATAGATCTCGTTTACGGCCCCAGGAACACACACATGATCATACCCGTGAACGTGCGGGGCATTGCCGATAATATTGCGGGACTCAACCAATGAGTTTTTTTGCTTTTTGTGAAACCCTCTCCCAACCCTCCCCTAATCCCCTCCCATCTGGGAGGGGATTTCAAAAAAAACAGGAGTCCGAAAGCGGGATAGTTCTTATGCTGGTGATATGGGTGACGGCCATATTGATGGTCCTTGTCCTGTCGCTTTCGCTGACTTCAAGGAGCCAGACGCTCTCGACGGTTGCCTTCCGGGACCAGGCGGGGGAAAAATTTCTGGCCGAAGCGGGCGTGCAAAGGGCTATAATGGAACTCCAGTACATGAATAAAAACGGCATTGAAAACGCCATCGAAGACAGCGCCGAGACGCCCGCGTGGAGGGCCGACGGCACGGTCTATGGCGACCGGCTGGGGGATGGCCATTACAGGGTGAGCATTTTGGGCGAGACCGGAAAGCTGGACATAAATACGGTCCCCGAAGTCTTCCTCTACAATCTCTTGATGCAGCTTGGGGTAAAGGACGAGGACGCGAACGCCATAGCCGACTGCATAATGGATTGGAAGGACCCGAGCGGTTTGACGAGGCCCCACGGGGCGGGAAGCGATTACTACATGTCCCTGCCCACCCCGTATAAGCCGAAGGGCGCGAATTTCGAGGTCTTGGAGGAGCTTCTGCTCGTAAAGGGGATAACCCCGGAGCTGCTTTTCGGCACGGGGCAGTCAAAGGGGCTCATTGACTTTTTGACCGTCAACTCGAAGAGCCAGGCCGTGAACGCAAATTACGCGCCCAGGGAGGTGCTGCTTTGCATTCCGGGCATGAGCCCGGAGATGGCCGACCAGATAATCACTTACAGGGAAGTGAAAAAGATTGCAGGTCCGCAGGACCTCCAGGCCCTGCTCGGGGCCTATTACCAACCGTTGAGCCCGTACCTGACTACTGTGGAGTCAAATGTGTTCACCATAGATTCGGTCGGCTATGAAAACGGTGAGAAAGAGGGTTATCCTATAAGGGCGACCGTCATGCTGGACTTTACAAACAATTCCTACAAATATTTATATTATAAGAGTCCGGCTTATCGGGATTGATGGAAACAAAAGGGCAGGTTAGACAGACAGGTGAGTTTTTCCGGCGGGCCTTCCGGCTCGCGCGGAAGGGTCTGTCGTTTTTGGCCTTTAGCGCCGCCGATGAGAGGCTTTTGCCGCGAAAGATCGTTTCCATCTCGATTGAAAAAGGGGCGGTCGGCGCGGCGGCGGGCCGCGGCTTTCTCTCCCGGATAAAGATCATAAAGGAGGGCAGGTCCGAGACCGGGGGGCAGGAGTATCCGGGGCCGGCGGAGCTGGCGCGGGCCGCGAAATCCGTCCTTGGCGTTTTCAATTCGGGCGGGGCAGGCCCGCATGGGGGCGTGCTGGTGATTCCCGCGGAGTGGGTGGTCCGGAAGGACGCGGATTTTCCAGCCGCAATCAGACACGATATCCCCAACGCCGTCTCGTACGAGCTGGACCGCCTGGTGCCTTTCGATGCCGGCAGGATGTTTTACGACTGGCGCGTCGCGGGCGAAGACGGGCGGAAGTTGACGCTGCGGGTTTCGGCCGTGAAACTGGAAAAAGTGAAACCTTTTATCGACGTGCTCGCGGAAAACGGGCTCGCGGTGTCCAGGATAGTTTATGCCGATGAGAATTTTGCCGCCGATAAAAATCCGGGCGGCGGGCAATCGTCTGCGGGGGCGAGGCTGGGGATTTCGGAGGCGCTGCGGTTTAATCCGGCGGGGCCGGATCTGTTTAGCAACGGCCGGAGGCGGAAGGCGAAGGTCCCGGTTGCCGGCAGCGCGCTTCTGGTCTTTCTTCTTCTGGCCCTGTGGGGTTATCGCGTAATCAGCCCGATAAGGGTTGAAGCGGGCAACGTAGAGGCCCTGGACCGTCAGATAGCGCTCGAAAAAAAGAAGGTTTTTGGCATAGATGGCATAATGAAGCAGATAGGGGTAATAAATGGCGAGATCTCCGCGATAAGGGATTTTGACCTCGACCGGTCCGCGGCCATCCGCACCGTGAAGGAGCTTACGGCCGTTATCCCCAAATCCGCATGGCTCACCGGGCTTGAATTTTCCGGGGATTCCGTCCGGATCGAGGGATATGCGGCATCGGCCAGCGGGCTTATTCCCAGGCTGGAGAGGCCGGGTTATTTCAGGAAGGCTGAATTCGCTTCCCCCACGCTGAGGGACGCCAAGACGAAGTCCGACCACTTCATTATCAAGGTGCAAAGGGCCGGCGCCTCCGGGCAGGGGAAACCGGCCGGGGCGGAAAAATGAGAAGGGGACCGCTGCTAAAAATCCTGGCGACGGCGGCGGTGATACTTGCCGCGCTCGTCTTTTACCAGGACGTATACATGAAAAGCGCCGACAGTCTCTCGGATTTCAAGGACCGGCAGGCGGCCGCGGCAAAGACGCTCGAAAAATACAAGAGACTGGTCTCGGAAAAACCCCTGCTTGAAAAGAAACTCGAGGCCCTCCGGGAGCAGAGGATGGCCGGGGAGACGGACCTCTTCGAAGGGCAGAGCCTGTCGATATCGGGCGCGGCCCTGCAGGAAACAGTGAAAACGATTATCTCGGGCGGCGGCGGGGTCGTATCGAGTGAAAAAGTCGGCAAGGCCGAAAAATTGGGGAATGCTGCGGGGGGCAGGTTCATGGTCATCAGCGCGAGTTTCGAGATGACATTGCCCGATACGAATGCGCTCACGGATGTCCTCTACCAGATCGAAGCGCACAGGCCCGTCCTCGTGGTAAAAGAGCTTTATGTCCAGAGCGCGAATATCAGGGACCCGAAGGCCCTAACGGCAAGACTGACCGTTTCCGCCCTCACGGACGGGTTAGGGACTGGTCCTGGGACTGGTCCCCTTTCGGGCGGTTCGGCCCCCGCAAGGGACCAGTCCCCAAGCGTACCGCCTGCAGGCCAGCCTGTAAACGGGCCGGCGATGGGCGCGCCAACAGGCCAGCCTGCGATGGGTGGCCCGACGGGCTGGCCCGCGGGCCGGCCTGCCGCGTTTGGGCCGCAGAGATGAAAAATTTTCTCGGGAACATAAACGTATTGAACCTGTTGCTGGCCGCCGCGCTGGTCTTTTCACTCACGTATAATCCCGGCCCCGGCGCGCAGTTTCACGCCGGCCGTCCTCATGGGGGCAGCCAGCCCGGTCCTGTGAAACTCGCCGGTTTTGTGAAAAACGGGCAGGGCGATGTGAAGAACGAGGCCGAGGATTCGCTCGATTCCTATGCGATCATAGGCAGGCAGAACCTTTTCAATCCCGCGAGGACCATACCGGTTGAAAGGCCGGATGCGGCGGCCGCGCAACCCCCGCCGAAGCCGGTCCTCATCCTGCGCGGCACCCTGATAACGGGCGATTTGAGCCTCGCCTATATCGAGGTGCAGCAACCGAAATTTGGCGGCGGCGGGCCCGGCCAATGGAGACCGGCCGGATTTTCGGGGCCGGCCGGATTGTCAGAACCGGGGGGCCCTGCCGGCCATGGGGCGATGTTCCCATCCGGCCGTTACGGCCAGCCCCGGCCGCCTTTTTACGGGACCCCCATGTACGGGCCGGGCGGCCAGCCGATGCTGCACTCCGCGGCCGGCGGGAAGATAAAGGTCTATAAAAGAGGGGACTCGATTGACGGCTTCGTGCTTACGAGCATCAAACCCGATGAGGTCACCCTCGTCAGGGACAAAGATGCCATGACGGTCTTTCTCTATAATCCGGTAGTAGAAAAAACACCCACACCCAACCCTCTCCCTTAAAGGAGAGGGTGTAATCTTTTTACTTCTTTCCGTCAGGAAACGGGATGGTGGTTTTAAAATCCTTGTTGAGCCCTTTGAGCCTGTTTATGTAGTCTTTTGTGACGTGGCCTGCTTCCTTCTGGTTCCTGATAACGTGAGGGGTGAGAAGGACGATGATTTCTGTCCTGGTGGTGGAATTGTCTGTGGCGCCAAAGAGGTAGCCAAGGATTGGTATGTCCATTAATATGGGGATGCCGGTCCTTGTTTTTGTCGTGCTCTCGTTTATGAGGCCGCCAAGGACTATCGTCTGGCCGTCCTGCGCCACCAGGTTGGTTGTCACTTCCCGTTTCGAGATGACGAACTGCTGGCTGCCAAGGATGGTTTCGGGCGTGGCGTTCGAGACCTCCTGGTTGACTTGCAGCGAGACAAGCCCGCTTTCGTTTATCTGGGGTTTCACCTTCAGTATCGTCCCTGTGTCCTTGTACTGGATGGTTTGGGTTGCTATAAGGCCACTGCTAGCAACCGCCCCGCCGCCCACAGTGGTTGCCTGCGAGGTGGCGATAGGTATCTCGTCGCCTATCTGGATCCTGGCCTCGAGGTTGTCGGCGCAGAGTATGTGAGGGGACGCGATGATGTTCAGTTTGTTCTTGCTTGCGAGCGCCTGCAGCAGCGCCTTCACCTGACCCGCGGCATCCAGGGCCGCGTAGGAGAATCCACCCAGGGTTGTGATGGCTCCTGATGTGGTCGGCAGCGGGTTTGGCAGGGGATTTAGCTGGTTGGTGTTTTGTCCCGCCTGGCCGTTGAGGTTTATCTTGTTGGTGAGGTGCAGGTTGTTTGCAAGCACCCATTCCAGGCCGAACTTGAATTCGTCCGAAAGGGTGATCTCCGCTATGAGCACATCTATCATCACCTGACGCGGGATCGTGTCCAGCTTCTGGATGGTCTTTTTAATGAATTTGTAGTCTTCCGGGGTCGAAAGGACGATGAGAGAATTCGTGATCTCGTCGGCGAGGACCCTGGTGGAGGAAGAGACCAGGGATTTCGTCCCGGCCGCGCCCGCCGGGCCGCCCGGCATCTGGGGTTGGGAAATCATGGGGCCGTGAGAACCTGACGACGACATCGACGAGCCGCTAAATATCGACTGCAGGAGCTGCGCGACATGGGCGGCCTTGCTGTTTTGGAGCGGGTAAACGTAGACCCGGGGAGTGGTCTCCGGGATTTCGTTTACGGGAAGTATCTTGTATATGCCGTCTTCTTCAGTGAACCCCGCGCCGTTTAGCTTCAGGATCATCTGCATGACCGGCAATACATCCTTCCGGGAGATGGGTTTTGAGATCCTTATCGTCACCTTCCCCTTGACCTGGGGGTCGACCGCGTAATTTACCTTGAGGATCTCTCCGAAGATGGTGTGTATGACGTCCAGGAGGTCCGCGTCCTCGAAATTCAGGACGACATCGTTATCGGTAATTGCCGCGGGCGGCATGTTTGCGGTTGGCGTCGCGGGAGGTGTAAAATTTCCGGCTGGCCGGAGAGGAGATATTGAAGGCAGGTTTGGGAGGCCAACCGGCTGGTCCTCGGACTGGCCCGCGGACTGGCCCGCTTCCGGTCCGTCTGTGGCCAGGGCATGAGAGTTTATGGGGGAAGGCGGTTTTTTTGGGGAGTCGGATTCGTCCAGGACAGGCAACGCCAGCACCAGAGCGCCGACGTTTAACCGGCCTTGCGGATCGAATTTTTCCTTTGTCCCCGCGGCCCAGGATTGAAGGCAGATTACAAGCAAAAGGGAAAGGCCGCAGACCATGGCGCGGACGAATGACCTTGACAAGGCCGGTTTATCTCTCAATTTTCGATTCTGATGTCGGTCATATTTAAAAAATACACTGCTATCGTAAAACGGCTATACTTTACAAAAAATCTTTTAAAAAAGATAGTTAAAAAGCAAAAACCGCTATCGTCCGTCGCGCTCCGCCGGGAGGATTTTATTTTCGGGGGGCGAGGGCCCAGACGCGGGCGGGAATCCATTATGCGGTTGAAATTTGCCTGTGTCTTGTGCAATCATTTATCGTCAGTGCGGGAAAAAGCTATGAAGAATCAAGGGGGTTTTTAATTGATGGACCAGGATACAGGGTGTTGCAAGACGGGGACTCCGATGCCGGGTGAGCGTCATGATTTTTTAAAGGCCGTATGGCTGGCTTTTTTCATATTCCTCTGTTTTTTGCCCGTTTCCTGCCTGGCAGGGGAATCTTCAGCGGCGCAGAATATCCAATCGAGGGCACCAGTGCCCTCGACACCAGCGTCCGTGACACCAGTGTC
>JAJYJK010000014.1:0-32149 GCA_021789555.1 Nitrospirota bacterium | reverse complement strand
GTGACACCAGTGTCGGTGGCGCCGCCGGGTGCTTTTCCGGGGGGGCCGGGTAAAATTGAAAACAAAAAGCCGGTGGACCTCGGCCGGATTACCGGGAGATTGTTGAGCCTCCATGGCGATAAACCCTTGTCCGGAGGGATGGCCTATTTCTTCAATGCAGCCGGTCCTCCGCCCTCCAGAGACAGGTACTGGCGGGTCCCCGACAAGACGGCCCCCATAGATGCGGATGGGAAGTTTTCCGTGGAGCTGCCTGTGGGCAGATATTTTATGGGCGCGGTCGAGAGGGCTTCCGGCAAAAAGGACATGGGCCCGCCGCACGATGGGGACCTTTTCTACGGCGCGCAGGAAAGAAACGGGCGGCCCAGGGAATTCCAGATAAAAAAAGACGGAGTGCTCGATATCGGCACCATTGCCCAGGCAGTCCCTTTCAAGCGGAAGACCAAAGGGGTTAAGGACATAACGGCGATTGAAGGCAGGATTTACGGCCAGGACGGCAAGCCCGTAAAGGGTGCGATTGTCTTTGCATATACCGTGTCTTCGATGACGGGCAGACCCGTTTTCGTCTCGGACAAAACCGGGCCCGACGGCAAATACATCCTCAGGGTCTGTGCGGGCGGCGTATATTATTTGAGGGCGAGGAACCAGTACGGGGGCGGCAAGCCGAAGGGCGGCTCCCTTATCGGCAGCTACGGCTACTCGGACTTGAATGCGATGAAGAAAAAAGGCATAGGCATTGCCGTGAAAACCGGGCAGGTCGTAAGCCCGAGGGATATCAAGGTCCTGAAAGTGCCTGAAAGAAGGCAGGTGAATGGGGCCCTGCCAGGACAAAATACCCCTCCCGCGCCCGGAAGCAATCCCGCTGCCCCAACAAACAGCGCCATTATAAATGGAGCGGCCAGATAATTATTGCTTTCCGCATAATTGCTCTTCCCTGCGTCAAAGGGACTGGTCCCCACAGGCGCGGGTTGTAAATGACAAGCGGCAGGCGACAGGTCAGAGCCTCCAAGTCACCTTACAAGGAGGGTGGATGCCATGAAAAAATGGCTTGCTTTCTTTATCGTCTTTACGATTTCCGCATTTTTTTCCGCCGGGATGGCAATGGCAAACGGCACGATCACCGCGACGGTCCTTTATAACGGCCAACCGCTTCAAAATGCCTACATATATCTGCAAAGAGCCTCCCAGTTGCCGCCCAGGGAAATGTATTATATGCAGGCGGCTGATATCCTTGGGCCTTCAGATGCAAACGGCAACATCCGGGCAAGCGTGCCCGAAGGCGCCTATTACGTCCGGATAACGAAGAGGGCGAATAGCTCGTCGCGTCTTGGCCCCCCGTACACGGGGGATTATACCTGGTTCTACACCGGCAGCCCCGCCACCATAACCGTCACCACCAATGGCGTAGTCGCCCTGGGTGCGGTAAATACCGAAATATACGGCGGTCAGTCGATCACGATATCCGGTACGGTGAAAGGCTCTTCGGGCAATCCGCTGGCCGGATGGGCCGTAAAGGCGACGACCGCGCCCTGCGAATCGGGCGACTGGGCCTATCCCCATTCCTTCAACGAGTGCGGAGCAGCGAAATATCCGGCCCTCACCGACTCTAACGGCAACTATACCATCACGATCAAAGACACGGGGACCTATTACGTCTACGCCAGCCCGGACTTGAATTTTGCAAACACCAGCTATCCGGGCGGCTATCCCACATGCGCCACGGGTGTCGGGTGCGAGGCCTGCGGCGGCTATTTCTACTACAACTGCCCGATAAACGTCACCGGGGCCATGACCGGAGAGAATATCGTCGTCCCGGGATATTAGGGCGAATAACGGAATGATAATCTCTTTAAGGAGGTCAGATGACGCCATGAAAAAACGGCTCCCCGTGTTTATCGGTTTGATGCTGGCTGCCGTGCTTTTTGCCGGGTCGGCAATGGCGGACGGCACGCTCACGGCCACATTCCTGTATAAGGACCCAGGCGGGGCCATCCATCCGCTTGACAACGCCTATGTCTACCTCCATGTCTATCCGCCCAGCGGCTCGCCGATCATGGAAAAATATTTCAGGAACGCGCAGTACGTCCTTGGGCCGTCCGATGCAAACGGTAATTTTTCGGTGAGCGTCCCAAACGGCGTTTATCGCGTCTTCATTCGCAGGTCGCCGCTTGCCGCGACTTCCACAAATGAATACGGACCGCCAAGCCGGGGGGATTTGATCTGGTATTCCGCCGGCTCCACCATAAACGTCACCGCCGGTTCCCTCATCGGCCTGGGCGCCGTGTACGCCACGGTATTCGCCCCGCAGACGGCCTCGATTTCCATCTCCGGGAAAGTCACGAATTCGTCGGGGACTCCCCAGACGGGATGGTTTGTAATGGCGACGACGGCGCCCTGCCAGGTCGGGGCGGGAGGACAGGTCGGAGGCTGTCCCGGCATGAAATATCCGGCGCGGGAGCTGACCGACTCGAACGGCAACTATACTATAAATCTGGGCAATCCCGGCACCTACTATGTCTATGCCCAGCCCTATGCGGCTTATTTTCAGGCGTTCCAGGACGAGGTGCCCTATACCACATGCCCGCCGTACACGGGCGGCGTGTATAATAGCGGTCAAGTCCCGGTCTGTCCGGTGACGGTTGGCGCGGGGAGCTATCTGACCGGGTTGAATATCATTGCCCAATAGTATCTGATAATACCGGAGGGGAGGAGGGCTTTATATGAAGAAGATGAGATATGCAAGGCCGCGCGTGGTCGGTTTTGCATGCGTGCATCCCTGCTGATTCTGACGACCGCATTTGGAAAAGTGGCGGGTGACCGGTCAGGCGCAAAAAAAGCCAGCCAGCAACGCCCGACTCGTCATCTCGCCACTTTAATGGGGCGGAAAACCGGGGAGACCCCGCAGCAGGTTTTAACAGAATATCGCGTGCAAAATGCGCCATATCACACCACCATGCGCTATCCCCCGCAAGCCATTCTAATTTTATAAATTTTTACTTTTAAAAAAGAGAGCGCTCCTAACTTATTGGAATAGAAATAAAATGGATGAAATCCAACCGGCTGTCAATTGCCCTGTCCGGCGCCTCCAACGCTGGCGTGATAATTGCTACTTACTTGCTATCCAGGGTTGTGACGGAAACGTGGGAAGCTCATTACCTCAGTCATGAAATGGGGTCTCGCGTCATCGGATGCCTGGTGCGCGCATCCCTGCCGGTGCAGGTGGCCGGCAGCAAGTTATTTGGGAGGGAAGCGATAGGGGGCAGGTTAAAGGTCGAAGTCACCTGAGAGGAGGGAGGTAGCGCCATGAAAAAGTGGCTGACTGTTTTTTTTATCTTCGCGTCGTTGGCGGTCTTTCCCGCCGGCATGGCAATGGCAAACGGCACGCTCACGGCTACCGTCTTTTATAGCGGCCAGCCGCTTCAAAATGCCTACGCGTATCTGCAAAGCGGCTCCCGGCTCTCCCCCAGGGAGCAATACTATCAGAGCGCGGCTTATCTGCTTGGGCCTTCAGATTCGAGCGGGAACATTTCGGCAAGCGTGCCCGAAGGCGCCTATTACGTCCGAATAATAAAGAGGGCGAATTTCACGCCGAACCCGTCCGGGTATTTATCTCCCGTATCACACGATCTTGCCGCCATTGGCCCCCCGTATCCCGGGGATTACACCTGGTTCTATCCCGGCACTATAACTATCACCACCAATGGAGCGGTCAACCTGGGCACGGTGAATACCACGATATACGGGGTCCAGTCCAGCCAGCCCATGACTATATCGGGGACGGTCAGAGGCGCTTCGGGCAGGCTTTTGGCCGGATGGGCCGTAAAGGCGGCGAACGTGCCCTGCGAATCCGGCAACTGGGCCTATGCCCATTCCTTCAACGAGTGCGGGCAATCGAAAATCGCGGCCTTCACCGACTCCAGCGGCAACTATACCATCACCGTCTATAACACCGGGAACTATTACGTCTATGCAAGCCCGAAACTGAACTTTGGGAATCCCAACTATCCGGGCGGCTACCCCACATGCCAGGCGGGTGCCGGGTGCGAGGCCTGCGGCGGCTATTTCTATTACAACTGCCCTGTAAACGTCACCGGGGCCGTGACCGGAGAGAATATCGTCGTCCCAGGATATTAGGGTGAATAACGGAATGATAATCTCTTCAAGGGGGTCAATTGACGCCATGAAAAAACGGCTTCCTGTGTTTATCGGTTTGATGCTGGCTGCCGTGCTTTTTGCCGGGATGGCCGAGGCAAACGGCACGCTCACCGCGACCTTCATGTATAACGGGAGCGGGGTCGGCCAGCCGCTTTCAGGCGCCTATGTCTATCTCCATGCGTACCCGCCGCTCGGGGCCCCGATCATGCAAAAATATTTCAGGAATGCGCAGTACGTCTTCGGCCCGACCGGCGCCAACGGCAGCATTTCGGCCAGCGTCCCCAATGGCATTTATCGCGTCCGCCTTGTCCGCCGCGCGCCGCTCGGCTCGACGCCCACAGTTGTATACGGCCCGCCAAACCCGGGCGATTACACCTGGTATTCCCCCGGGTCCACCATAACCGTCTCCAACGGTTCCGTCAGTAACCTGGGCGCCATATATGCCACTATATTCGGGGCCCCTTCCGCCCCCCCGGTTTCGATCACCGGACAAGTCACGGATGCCTCGGGGACTCCCCGGGCGGGATGGTTTGTGATTGCCGCGGAGTCACCCTGCATAGCGGGATATTATTATTGGGGTGTGGCAACCCAGTGCGGCATAAAACATCCGGCCCCGCAACTGACCGGCCAAAACGGCAACTATACGATAAAGCTCAGCAGTCCGGGCACCTACTATCTATATGCCATGCCGAGCCCCGCCTATGGCTATAACGCATGGCAGGCATTCCCGGCCGCCACCTGCTCGTCCTGCATGGATATGTATGGGACCTACTGGTCCAGTTGCAGCCAATGCATTACTACGGGGAGTTGGGCCATTGCATGTTACCCTTACTGCCCGGTGTCCGTTGGCAGCGGCGGGCAGCTGACCGGCGTGAATATCAATTACACCCCCACTTATTAAATGGATAGCGAGCGCATTGCCCCCGCCCCGGAAAACAAGTTTTCCGGGGACCCCTGTATCGGCTAAAAACTTTCCGCGGGGTCAAGCGAGCGAATATAATGGAGGAAATTCCTTGCATTAGATTCCCCGCGGGGGGACTAGTCCCCTTAAGCCTCGGGGTTTTTCAATTTTTCAATTTAAAAACTAATATTATTTTCTTGAAATAGGGACAAAAGTTTATTTATGATATCTTTGTTTTTTAACAACTCGGAATGGAAATTGCGTTTATAGGCGAGAGGGCAGGTTTACGAAAAGATATCTTTATCTTTATTTTGTTTTTGTCTCGCTATTTCTTGTTCTGCCTCCGGGGTCGTGGGCGCTTGAGGCGCATGGCGTAATCCTGAAGGACACTGCCTGGAGCGGCAATGTCCTGGTGACGGGCGGTGTCATAGTCTCAAAGGGTGCGACACTCGATATAGCCCCCGGCACGACCGTCAAGGTGAGCACCGCCCTCACCTCCAAAACGGACCCCGAATACCTGTCGGCATTCACGGAAATAACGGTCAGGGGGAGGTTGCGCGCAGCCGGCGCGCCGGGGCGTCCCGTCCGGTTCGTCTCGGCTGACGGGGGCAAATGGGCGGGCATACAGGTGGACGGCGGCCAGGCCAGCATCGAAAATACGAGCGTCGAAGGCGCCGAGACCGGTTTTTACTGCATAGCGTGCCGGGCGAATATCAAAAAAAGCTCTTTTTCCTCCAATAATTACGGGGTGGTCCTGTACGGGCTTGCGCCGGAGGCGCGCCTTGAGGACGTGCGGATAGAGGGCAACAGGCATGGGCTCCTGCTGCTGGGCGACCCGCTGCTTGAGAGAAAGGCCGTCCTGCTCAAAAATAACGAAGACGAGCAGAGCGCTTACGCAAAAGTGCTTTCCGCCTCAGACGGCGCCCGCCCCGAGCAGCCGCCGCCCCCAGGCGGGAAGGCGCTCCTAAAGCCAAAGTTAAATAGTTCCGATATAGTTTTTAACAGCGAAGAGACCCTTGTAAACGACACTATCTGGAGCGGCAGGGTCACAATCAACCGGGGGCTGAAGATATCGCCGGGGGTGAAACTCCTGATATTGCCCGGTACGGTCGTCAGGTTCGGGTTCATGGACACCAACAAGGACGGCATAGGGGAAAGCGGCATTACCTCGCAGGGGACCATCTGGGCGATGGGCACGCGGGAGGCGCCCATAACCTTCACTTCGAAAGATATCAGGAGGAAGGGGGCCTGGGACAGCGTGAGCCTGATGGGCAGCGATGCCGCCCAGAGCATATTCGATCACTGCGTCGTCGAATATGCCTACAGGGGCATACACTCGCACTTCTCGTCCCTTAAGATTGAAAACAGCGTCCTCAGGGACAATCTCAGGGCCATCCAGTTCCAAAGCTCCCAGGTGCAGATGGACCAAAACCTCGTGACCCGAAACCTGACCGGCGTCCAGTTCAGGGATTCCTCCGTAGAGATGACGGGCAACACCATTACGGACAATTACATCGGCATAAACTTTCTGAGGGCTAAGGCGAAGCTGGACGGCAATGTCATAGAGGGCAATATAATCGACGGGCTGAAGGCGAAGGAATCGAAGCTCTCCGCCCGCGACAACCGGGCCCGCGCCAACCGGAGAGGCATATCGCTTGAGGACTCCGAGGTCTTCCTTTCCGGCAACCGCATCGCGGGAAACTGGGAAAACGGGCTTTACCTGAAAGACTCTCAGGTGCGTGCGGCCGCAAACAGGCTCTCGGAAAACGGCGCAAACGGGCTCTCCGTCGAGGGATGCACCGGGACGCTCTCGGGCAATGACATATCAGGCAACCGCGTAAACGGAATATCCTTTGACGGTTTCAAGGGGAGGATTTTCGGCAATGCCATCACCCGGAACGGGAAAAACGGCGTCTCGGTCAAAAGACTGGGAAGCCTCATCGCCGGCAACTCCATCTATCAAAACGGCCAATACAATCTCGGTCTGAAGACCTCTCAGACAGTGGACGCCGCGGACAACTGGTGGGGCACAGGGGTGGAGCAGGATATTGGAAAGACCATATTCGACCGGAAAAACGACCCGAAACTGGGCGAGGTCAGGTTCAAGCCGTTCAGGCTCGGGCCGGATAAAGAGGAGGGAAGGGAGGAAAGTATCAACCTCCCCTAATCCCCTCCTCTCTAGGAGGGGATTTAACTAAAGGCCTTTTGTAAAATCCCGCCCAGGCGGGATTGGGAGAGGGTGTAAATTAATGAAAATGAAACGGGCTGCGCTTTTTATATTGCTCTGTCTTTTAACGCCCCGTCCGGCGGCCGGCTCCGGGCTTATCGCTTCCGATACGCTCTGGAGCGGGGTCGTCCGGGTGGAGGGCAAGATAACCGTCCAAAAAGGTTCGACCCTGAGCATCGCGCCCGGCACGGTAATAAAATTCAGCGATAAGGGCGATGAAAAAGGGGGGCTGAACATCTTCGGCAGGATTGTCGCCCGGGGCACGCAGGGGCAGAGGATCGTGTTTACCTCGGACAAGAAGGGGCAGGAGGCGTGGGATGAGATATACATCAATTCCGCGGGCCCCTCGGTCATCTCCTGGGCCGATTTCAGGCACGCCACATGGGGCATGCACGTGCACTTCACGCATATGGAGATAAGCCATTGCAGGTTTATCGGCAACGAGGGCGGCATCAGGTTTCGGAGCGGCCCCATGCTGATAGAGGAAAACCTGTTCACCGGAAACCATATAGGCATAAGGGCCTATTTCGGCGAGGCGATGATAAGGAGAAATACAATCTCCGGCAACAATATAGGCATCTTCGTAAGCCAGGGCCCGGAAGGGCTTCAGATCTCCGGCAACAACATCGCGGGCAACGACTGGTACAACCTGCGGATTGGGGATTTTGAGCCGAAGCCGGTGCGGGTCTCCGGCAACTGGTGGGGAAGCCCGGAGCAGTCTGCTATAGAATCGAGGATTTACGATAAGAGGCGGGACAGCCATGTCGGGGAGGCCATTTACAGGCCGTTTCTTGCGGCCCCGGTGGAAAACAGCCCCGCGGTCAGCATGCCCGGGCCGGCCGGCTCCATTATCCAAAAAGAGAACGGGCAAAAGGAGGATTTCAAGTGAAAAAGAGTTTTTTCTTTTTCTTTCTGGTATTCGCGCTCGCCTCATCGCTGCTGGCGGCGTTTAGCGGGGTCGGGGTGAGCCAGGCCTGCGTGGGAAGGATACTGCGGATGGGGGTGGTGGACGGGCGCAGCTCGCGCGCCGTCGCCGAGCTTTATATCGTGCTTATCGCGGAGCGGACGGGGACGACCGCCAAGCCCGTATTTTTCAAGAACGATCAGCTCATGTATCAAGCGGCCGCAAAAGGCCAGTTGGATTTCCTGATAGACGACACGGAGCAGGCGATGGCGGAGGCGGACGCAATCGGCGTAAGGGTTGGCCGCTCATCCGCCCCGGAAAAGACATATCTCGCGCTGAAGGGGGCGTTCGAGCAGAGGCTCGGCCTGATATGGCTGGCGCCCTTCCCGATGCGCGGTCTTAACGGCAGGAGCGCGCTCGGCGCCCCGGTCATCCGGCAAAAGGCGCTCCAGAACTTCCCCGCGCTCCCACGCGTGCTGAACATGCTGGCCAGGTTCCTGAACACGGGGAGTGTTGAACGGCTGGCCGCGCAGACGTCGTCGGAGGCCGGGCTGAAGCGGGCGGCCGAGAACTTCCTCAAGGAAAGAAGACTTATATGAAATTGGCCCTGGCGCTTGCCGCCGCTCTCCTTGCGTCGGGCGCGGTTTTTGCCGCACAGGCCGGGACGGCCGCCGCACAGGGTGCATTGTCCGCCGCACAAAGTGCGGCGGGCCTCGACGGAGTGGTGACCGGCCCCTCGGGCAGTCCGGTCGAAGGGGCCTATGTTTATGTCTACACGGGGGAATTCCCCGCCCTGGGGACGCCGCCGGATTTCGTCTCCGGCCGGACCGGGGCGGACGGCAGGTTCATGGTCTATCTGCCCAAGGGCACATATGTCGCCTTCGCCAGGAAAAAGGCCGACGGCGAGCGCTTCGGGCCGCTGGACAAGGACGACTTCGCCTCCACCGAAAGACCCGTCGTCGATATCGCGGGCGGGATGGTGAAAAGGGATTTCAGGCTCTACGGCCTCAGAGAGGCCTTTTCCATGCTCAACCCGGAGCTAAAGAGACTCGTCGTTATCAAAGGCATTATACGGGAGGCCGGCGGGAGGCCGGCAGTGGGCCTTTGCGCGGTCGCCTTCAAGGGCGCGGCCGCGGGAATGCCGGACTATATCTCTTCGCCCAGCGATGAAAAAGGCCGCTATGAGATTTATGTGCCGGCCGGAAGCAAAGTCGCCCTGGGCGCGGCGGAAGTCGGCCCCGGGGGGTTTAGGATCATGGGCTGGCGCGGGGATGTCAGCGCGGCCGGGGAGGACCTCAGGGGTGTCAGCATCGTTTTGTCCAAAAAAAATGAACCTGTAATGGAGGAGAAATGAGGCGTCTCGCCGCAATCATCTTGATTATTTTTTCCGGCGCGGCCCTTCTTTCCTGCAGCAATGCGGGCAGGGGCACGCAGGAAGCGGGCAAGGTTTACAAGGTGGGCTTCATGATATGCAACAGCAGGCAGGAGACACTTGATCGGTTTACGCCGCTTACCGCCTACCTGAGCAAGAAACTGGGCATTAAAATGGTGGCGGTGCCGATTGACACGATAGATTTCCAGAAGCAGGCGGGGGACCTGGACTTCATGCATGCCAATTCGCTGCTCTACATTATCCTCAACCGGTATTTCGGGGCGAGGGCGCTTACGGCCGACATCCAGGGCTCGATGGGTTACAAGTCCGCCGGCGCGATCGTCACGCTGAAGGATTCCCCCATCAAGAGCATAAAGGACCTCAAGGGCAAGACGATGGTCTTTGGCCCCATGCTTGCCCCTACCGGCTATATGGAGCAGTACGACCTGATGCTCAAGGGCGGCATCGACCCGGAAAGGGACCTGGCCTTCTATACCATCCCCCCCGGCACCTATAAGCATGAGGCCCTGATATACGGCGTGCTTTACGGGAAATACGACGCGGGGGCCTTCCCGATGCTGGATTACGAGAAGATGATCAAGGACGGCAGGATAAACCCGGCGGATTTCAGGATAATCGCTACGGGGCAGCCGATACCCTACTGCACCTTCGCGGCCTCACAGAAAGTGGATGACAAGCTGGCGGAAAAATTCAAGGAGGCCCTTCTCTCCATAACGAAGGACACCACCGTTTCAATCGACGGCGAGGTCGTGAAAGTGCTCAAGAGCGCCTGGCTGGACGGCTTTCACCCGGTCACGGACAAGGATTACGACGTCGTGAGGGACATGGCGAAGAGGACCAATATGCCGCCTTATCAGAAATACTGAGATTTCTCAATGCGTGGTAGCTTTTTCAATTTCAAATTCAATCCGGACGGGCTGGACAAGGCGGCCCTCGCCGGGATAGTTGCGCTTTGCGCCTCAATCGTCGTCTTGACGGTCTTCTTCCGCGGCGGGACGACGACCGGCGCAGCGCCGGCAAGCGGATTCCGGGGGGGGGCCGTGCGGCAGGCCATACCGGAGGAGGCCGGGGCCCGGATAAGGCAGATAGAAAATATCCTCAACGGGGGCGGCAATCCGGTCAAGGCCGAGGCGCTCGCAAAGGACGCCCTGGCCAAATACCCCTATGAGGCCGAATTCTACATGCTGATGGGGGACGTTTACATGAGGTTGCAAAAACCCGTCAGCGCCGTCGCCCAATACAGGCAGGCCGTGGAGCTGAACCCGGACTTCACGGACAAGACTTCGCACTCCTTCGAGGGCGGCAAGATCAGGGTGGCGCTGCGGGAAGCCAGACGCAAACTGGCGGCCCTTGGCGGAAACCCTCAAAACGAGGGCCTTAAAAAGGCCAAAAGCGACATCTATTATCTCCTGAGGAGGCTCGCCGGTTCCTGTGGGTAACCCCGCTGCGGATAATTTTTTCAAACTCAACCGGAAGGACAGATGGCTCTTCATATTGGCGGGTGTCTCGCTCGGGGTCGCCGCGCCGATTTTGTCATACTTCGGCAATCCTCCAAATACGGGCATCTGCATATCCTGCTTCCTTGAAAACATAGCCGGCGCGCTGCGGCTCCATGAGAATTTCAGGATGCAGTATGCAAGGCCGGAGATAATCGGCCTGGTCCTGGGCTCCTTCTTCGGCGCGGTAAGGAGCGGGGGGTTTAGGGCGACCGGGGGGAGTTCCCCGCTTTTGAAATTCTTTACGGGGATATTCCTCATCATAGGCTGCGCGGTCTTCATCGGGTGCCCGGTCAAGATGCTCATCAAGCTGTCCGCGGGGGATTTTACGGCCCTGGCGGGGGTGGCGGGGATAATGGCCGGCGTCTGGCTGGGCCTGAAATTCCTCGAAGGCGGCTTCAGGCTCGGCCAGCCGGTTGCGATGCCTTCGGCCAACGGGCTTTTGGTGCCGGGCTCGATGCTTGCCCTGCTGCTGCTCGTCCTTTTCGGCGCGCCGTTTATAAGCGGCAGCGTCAAGGGGTCGGCGGCCCTGCATGCCCCCATATGGATGTCCCTGGTCGCCGGGCTTGCAATCGGGGGGCTCGCCCAGAAGACCGGTTTTTGCATAACGGGCGGGTTTTCGCGCCTATTTTTGTGGGGCCCCAAAGAGGTAAAGGGATGCCCCAAATCGACGGGGCTCTTGCTGGCCATAGGGGCCTTTATAATCTCCGCCTTCATTGCCAATCTGCTCACCGGGCAATTTCACCCGGGCATCCACGGGCAGCCAAGCTCGAACGAGGATTACTTCTGGAACGCGATGGGGATGGTCATCGTGGGGTTCGGCTCCGTCCTCATCCGCGGCTGCCCCTTAAGGCAGCTTATCCTCTCCGGCCAGGGGGACACGGATGCCGGCGCGGCCGTGCTGGGCATGATTGTGGGGGGCGCGCTCGTGAACAACTGGGGCATCGCCGGCACGCCCGACGGCACGCCGTTTGGCGGAAAGGTCGCAATAATAGTGGGGCTCATATTCTTTCTTTCCGTCGGCGTGGCATACAGGCAAAGGGGCATGGGCATCGCGCCCGAGTATCAGGCGGGACTCGATTAGCGCCCCCGGACTGAAAACCTCTGGGTAAAGGCTGCTTAAGGCGTTGCCCCCGGGTGGTTGCCGGGCCGCCGTCTTTCTGGCTGTCTTGACGGACTCTCCCCTCTCTCTCTTGGTTTGAAATGCCTCACCGGGTTGGGGGCCCTTTTTGCATGCGCAAGAGCATTTTTTATTTTTGAATTCGCCGCTGGCGGTATATCGCGCTTTCACAGGGTCATTTCACACAGCAACCTCGAATATTAAAATTTTAAAATTGTTAAATTTAAAAAAGAATCTAACTCTTTGAGATTAGAATCCAAATCGGCGGCATTTGTCGGCTATCTGGAGTTTTTCCATCTCAGGAATATAATTTGCTAGCCAAAGTTGGGGAATTCATCATCAAGGTCGAAAGGAGGGGCAGGCAGATGAGAAAAACAAGATATGTAAGGCCGCGCGTAGTCGGTTTTGTGTGCGTGCATCCCTGCTAGCAAGCGCACAATTGTAGGGGCGGGGGCTTGCCCCGCCCGTATTTGCTTCGCAGGCAGGCAAAGGGGGGCTGGCACCAAAGGAGGGGAAATGGTGCCATGAAAAAGTGGCTTTTGGCAATCTCTGTCTTGATGTTTGGCGCCGTGTTTTCCGCTGGGGCGGCGGAGGCGGTCTATTCGTATAGTCTTTCATGGGGCGGATTGAATCATCCAAATAGCGTGGCGGTGGACTCATCCGGCAACATTTACGTCTCCGATACAGGCAACGCCCGCATCGAAAAATTCGATCCGGGCGGCACGTTACCCAGTGGTCTTATAACTGGTATTGCGGTTTTGAGGAGCCGTGCGTCTGGGATTTTTATCCGGTGGGCCTGGCGGATGAGGGGGCGGTCCGGAAATATCGGGACTGCCTTGCCAACTATGGTGCCATAATCGGCCAAGCTTATCTTTATCTTACCGAGGACCTCGACAGCATCCGGGGCAGTGTCCGGAAGGATAGGAGCGGCCACATCGATGTCAGGGGTATGGGATATGATGATTTTGTTTCCTTGGCTCAGGGGGCTCTACAAAGAGCCATAAAAAACATCCAAAACCCGACAATCCGGAACATGGAGGTTCGGGCAACGACCGACGGCGGGCCCTGCCGGTTCGACCGGGAGACGACTAACATCAAATGCGGGCCCGATTTAATGATTATCGGCACAAAACCGCAGCTTTTTGTCTCGGGTATCGAGTTTTACGGCGAGAAATTCGCGGGATATGCCGGAACCTAAATACCGCCCCAAGTGATGCAATCGAAAATCTCCCCGATTCTCAGGCGGGCACAGGCCGGCACAAATGCGCTATATGTGCATATAGTGAAGGGATTAAAGCCGCACGATTGGGAGGACCCTCCGGCGAATTAGAGAGCTGTAATCATGGCAATGCAGCCCCCACGCATATTTTAGATAGACTGCCATTTTCCCAGGCAGGCGCAGGAGCCCGCGGTTGCTGCGCCTGTTTTAAAGAGGGGTTTTTTTGTGTTAAATCACACTCATATCACAACCCGGCAGCGTCATTTCGCACCTAAATCTCAATATAAAGGTTTCTAAAATTTCAATTTTAAATAGTGCGATAACTGCTTGAAAAAAAGTTGAAATTAAATGAAAGGTTGAATATACTACTTGGGGTTTTTCCTATATCTGGAATGGAAATTGCTTTTATACGGTTGTGGAAGGAAGGCAAAAAAAGGGGAAGATAAATTTTCCCGATCTTGAAAGGAGGACAGACAGATGAAAAAAGCAAGATACGCGAGGCCCCGGGTGATCGGTTCCGTTTGCGTGCACCCCTGCTAGCCCGGAAACTGGAGACTGGCTGGAATGTGCAAGGCAAGGGGGAAGGCTGCTGACAAGTAGCTCCGCCCGTATGTGAGACAAGCAGCTGGTGGCAGGCAGAAACGGAAAAAGACGGGGTAAACGGCGATGAAATCGCCTGACGGGAGGGTAGATGATGCCATGAAGAAACGGCTGGCATTTTTTGTAGTCTTGATGTTCACGGTAGTTCTTTCGGCTGTGGCGGCCGAGGCAAACGGCACGATCACGGCGACAGTCCTTTATAGTGGGCAGCCTGTTTCAGGGGCCTATATGTATCTGCAGAGCGGCTCCCAGCTCTCCCCCAGGGAGTTGTACTATCACAACGCGTCCTATATCCTGGGGCCTTCCAATGCGAGCGGAATCATCTCGGCAAGCGTGCCCGCTGGCGCCTATTATGTGCGTATCACAAAGAGGACGGGTTCAGGGGTTTCGTATCTGGGGCCGCCCTATCCCGGGGATTACATCTGGATCTACGCGGCAAATCCTCCGACGGTCACCGTCGCTGACAATGGCACGGTCGCACTCGGCACGGTGAGCGCCACCGCATACGAAAACATTACGATCTCCGGGACAGTGAAAGGCGCCTCCGGCAAGGTCCTGGCCGGATGGGCCGTAAAGGCCGCGACTGTGCCCTGCGAATCGGGCAACTGGAGCTACGCCCATTCCTTCAATGAGTGCGGGACCGGTAAACATCCGGCCGTCACGGACGCCAACGGCAACTATAGCATCACGCTGATGAACACGGGGACCTATTACGTCTACGCGAGCCCCAGCCTGAATTTTGCGAACACCAATTATCCGGGCGGCTATCCCACATGCGCCACGGCCGTCGGCTGCGAGGCCTGCGGCAGCTATTTCTATTACAACTGCCCGACTAACGTCGCTTCCACGGGGGTAACCGGTGTGAACGTCGTTGTCCCCGGTTATTAGGCCTTAAACAGAGAGAGAAGTCGCGGATTTGGAATTCCAGAAGAGGAAGGAGGGTTTGATATGAAGAAGATGAGGTATGCAAGGCCGCGCATAGTGGGCTCAGTCTGCGTGCACCCCTGCTAGCGCAGAGGGAATTGTAAGGGCGGGGCTTGCCTAGCCCCGGATTTGTGATGAGCGGCAGGTGGCGGGTCAGGCGGCAGAAAGGGGTGAAAAAGGTTTTGTCGCCTGCCTGTCGCCGCGCTGCCGAAAGGCGTATAAACATCACCATGAAAAGGAGGGTGGGTGATGCCATGAAAAGATGGCCTGCTGTTTTTATCATATCAATGTTCGCGGTAATGCTTTCCGCCGGAGTGGCGATGGCGAACGGCACGCTCACGGCGACGTTTCTCTATAACGGAAGCGGGGTGAACCAGCCGCTCGACCACGCCTATGTCTATCTGCAGAGCGGCACAAAGATAAACCCGAAAGAAAAGTATTTTTCAAGTCCCCTGTTGATACTGGGGCCCACCGATGCAAACGGGAACATCTCGGCCAGCGTCCCTGAAGGCAAATATTACGTGCGTTTCACACGCAGGGCTCCGCTTACAAGCACCCCGACCCAGGCCCAGACATACGGCCGGCCCAACATCGGGGACTATACCTGGAATTACGGCGCCCCGGTGGCCCCCACGATAACCGTCACCACCGGCTCCGTAATCAACCTGGGCACGGTCTACGCCACGCTCTTCGGCGAGCCTATCACGGTCTCGGGAAGGGTCTTCAAATCTGACGGCTCAACACCCGTGCCTGGGGCGTTCGTAAAGGCTACCACGCAGATCTGTCAGGAATTATATTACAACTACTGCCACTCTATTCAGGCTTCTGGGGTGTGTGAAAGGCCTAATGGGCCAACTGCCAACTGCGGGACAAAATATCCGGCGCAGAACCTCACCGATGCAAACGGAAACTACACCATAAAGCTCAAAAACCCGGGGACCTATTACATCTATGCATGCTCGACTCCCGGCATCTGCTATGGCTTGTGCTGGCAGGCGGTGGGGGGGGGGGGGTGCAGCAACGCGGGCGGATTTGGCACCGGTTCGGGCGGGGCTATCTCCGCCATAACCGTCGGCAGCGGGCAGAGCCTGACGGGGGTCAACATAAGCGGCAATTTTTAGGGATTTGGCAGCAAGCGGACTGCAAACCTCTTTTGGGAAGTTTTTTGTCAGTGCGCAACGATGAGAGGGCCGCCGTTTGGCGGCCCTCTCCGGTTCCCATTAACTGTCTCATAATAGTATTTACCGGTTTCTTCCTTTGTTCGTCATGCCCGAGGACCTTAATCGGGCATCCATTTTAAGATTGCCCTTTATCCTGGATTCCCGCTAAAGACACGCGGGAATGACGGCAAAGAATGTTCAGACTATTTTGAGACTATTAATAATGCCTGTGACGCGCCCTTCTTACTCGGGTGGTTCATTCGTCGCCTGCCTGCGTTATATCCCTCTTGTTCATAATCCCGCCAGCGTTATTTCGCATATTGCAACCTGTAATTTCCAAATTTAAAAAGAGGGGCTAACTACTTAAAAAAAGTTGAAATTCAACGTTTGGTTTGATTATTCTATATGGCGTTTATCGGGTACTGGAATAAAAATTGCTTCTCGAAGTTGCATGGAAAAGGGGGAAGATTCATTCCCACAATCCTGAAAGGAGGAGGGAACAGATGAAGAAGAGATATGTAAGGCCTCGCGTGATCGGCTCCGTTTGCGTGCACCCCTGCTAGGGGCATGCGCACCCGTCTGTAGCGGGACAAATAACAAGGGATAATGGTTCAAATAGAGGCGAGGGTTTACGTAAATCAGCGAAGGGAGGTGATCAAGTGAGGAAAACTATTGTCGCATTTGCCTTGATGTCGCTTGCGGCGGCGCTTTTTGCCGGGACGGCAATAGCGGGCACGCTTACGGCGACAGTCCTTTATAACGGCCAGCCGCTTCAGGGGGCTTACATATATCTGCAAAACACCGCCCAGCCCACCCGGCAGAATACTATCAGAGCGTGTCTTGCCAGTCCAACGACCCGTCTGCCTGCATTTACGGGCCTTCCGACGCAAGCGGGAATATTTCGGTAAGCGTGGCGGCGGGTGTCTATTATGTCAGGGTCATAAAGAGGGCCACCGCATGCCCATACACTTATTGCAGCGGCAATTACGGGCTGCTTGGTCCCCCATATACCGGGGATTATATCTGGCATTCGACCGGAACCGTGAGTGTCCCCGCCAGCGGCGCAGTCAGCCTGGGCGCGGTGAATGCCGACATATACGGGCGGCCGGTCACGATTACCGGGACGGTGAAGGGGGCCTCCGGCAAGGTCCTGGCCGGATGGGCGGTAAAGGCCGCGACCGTGCCCTGCGAATCGGGCAACTGGAGCTACGCCCATTCCTTCAACGAGTGCGGAGCGGCGAAATACCCGGCCTTCACCGACGCCAACGGCAACTATACCATCACGATCAAAGACGCGGGGACCTATTACGTCTACGCAAGCCCGGCCCTGAATTTCGCAAACGCCGGCTATCCGGGCGGCTATCCCACATGCGCCACGGCCGTTGGGTGCGAGGCCTGCGGCAGCTATTTCTATTACAACTGCCCGACAAGCGTTGCTTCCGCGGGGGCAACCGGGGTGAACGTCGTTGTCCCCGGTTATTAGAGCAGGTGACAAGTGAAAGTCACCGGAGGCCGCGCAGGAAAGACGGCAGGTGAGATGTTACAGACCAATGCCTTAAAGGAGGGCAGATAACGCCATGAAAAAATGGCTTGTAATTCTTTCAGTCTTAGCACTTTGGGCGGCGCTTTTTGCCGGTATTGCCGAGGCGGACGGCACGCTTGCCGCGACTTTTGTTTATAACGGAAGCGGGGTCAGCCAGCCGCTTTCGGGGGCCTACGTATATCTTCACGCATATCCGCAAGGGACCCCGATAATGCAGGAGTATTTCAGGAACGCGCAGTACGTCCTGGGGCCCTCCGATGCGAACGGCAACATTTCCGTAAGCGTCCCGGAGGGGACTTATCGAATGATGATCATGCGGAGGGCGCCGCTTTCGGCCACCCCCACCCAGGCGCAGGCGTACGGCCCGCCCCGAGGCGGGGATTATACGTGGTATTCCGTCGGTTCCACCGTAACGATCACCACCGGTTCCGTCATTAATATGGGCACTCTTTACGCATCCATATTCGGCCAGCCGGTCACGATTTCAGGAGCGGTGAAGGGCGCTTCGGGCAAAGCCCTGGCGGGCTGGTTCGTGAAGGCCACAATAGCGCCATGCAAATGGGAATTCAAGAATACCGCTGCAGCCAATGATTGCGGTCCGGTAAAATATGCCGCCCTGTCTCCCACTGACTCGAACGGCAACTATACCATAAAGATCAAAACCCCCGGGACCTATTACGTCTATGCATGCCCCGGCCCCGGAGACACATGCAGGGGCTATCCTCAGTACCCCTATACCGCAGCCAATTATCTCAATTATAACGGCGGTTTCCCGACCTGTTCGACAGCCGTGAATGTGCAGGTCGCATTCATCGATAATTACAATCCCGCCTACTGGAACTGCCCGATAAGCGTCAGCGGCAGCGTGGCCAACGTGAACGTCTCCGTGCCGGGCTATTAGGGTTTAGGTAAAAACCGGATATAGAAGGCCGCCAGATGGCGGCCCTTTTTCAAATTCTCATTCCTGCAACATCTTTTTCGCCCTGTCAAAGAGGGCGTTTAACCTTTCGCCCTCCTTTGCGATTTCCCTCAGGGTCAGGGCAAGCTCGTCCGCCCCGGCCGACTGGGCCTTTTGCGCCCACTCCATATATGTATGGGCGTGCTCAATATTGTGTTCGGCCCAGTGGGGCAGCAGGATCTTCAGCTTTTCTTTGACTTCGGTCAATCGGGCATCTTGTCCATCTTCACGGACCTTGTCCTCCCCGGTCCCGGTTTCCCCGATCTCATGCGCGTGTTCATGGGCGTGCTCTTCACCGTGGCCCTCATGGTCATGTCCGGCCTCATGTTCATGTCCGCCGTGGCCGTGCGCGTGCTCGTGGTGTTCATGAGGGCCGTAGTGGGTGTGCTCGTGCTCATAGCCGTCGTGGGCGTGGACGTGTTCGTGGATGAGGTTTGCGTTTAAAAGGAGGTCGTGTTCCCTCAAAAGCTCCCGCGGGCCGCCCTCCAGAAGCACCCTGTGGGTTTCCCCCATTATTATGGCCCTGTCCGAGATATCGGCGATTATGTGCAGGTCGTGGGTCGCGGTGATTATGGTCTTTCCGGCCTTTTTCAGCGCGGCTATAAGCTCCACCAGTTCCACCTGGCTCCTGGGGTCCAGCCCCGATGTGGGCTCATCCAGCAGAAAGACGTCCGGGTTTGTGCTGAGGCAGGCGCCCAGGGCGACCTTCTTCATTTCGCCCCCGCTTAGCTGCCACGGGGACCGGTCTTTCAGGCGCTCTATGCCCAGCAGTTCCATCACCTCGCCCGCCCTTTGTCTTGCGGCCTCCAGCTCCATTGCCCTGAGGTGCAGGGGGCCGAACATCAGCTCGTCCCATACGCTCAGGGAGAAGAGCTGGGCCTGGGAGTTCTGAAAAAGCAGGCTTATCCGCGCTCGGCAGCCATCGGTGAAGCCGTCTTCGGAGAACACCCGGAGGCTGCCCGAGGCCGGTTTCAGGAGTCCCTGCATGATATAAAGCAGCGTGCTCTTGCCGCAGCCGTTTGCCCCCAGTATGCTCACGGCCTCGCCCCGGGCGACGCAAAAATTAATCCCGTCCAGGGCCTTATGGCCGTTTTTGTGGAGATAGGTTACGTCTTGCAGCTCGAATACATTCATATCAGCTTAAATGTAACTTCGGGCATATCAGCTTACATATAACTTCGGGTACATTCATATCAGCAAGACCCCCGCGCTAAGCGCAATGAAAACAAGGTCGGCCGCGCGGGGCCGGAGCTTCCCCTCGGTGTCCCTGAGCCCGTAGCTCATCCCGCGCGCCTCCATCGCCATCTTCAGGTCGTCTTTCAGCTCCAGGCTCAGAAGCAGGAGCGAGGCCGCCCGGGAGCCTGTCCACGCCCTCGCCTGAGCGCCGGATATGCCCCCGGCGGTGCGCGCCTTTTGGGCCAATATAAACTCCTCCAGCCTGCGCACAAGGAAAAAGATGTACCGGTAACTTATCCCGGCCAGCGTGCGCAGAAAGCCGGGGAGCATCGAGCCGAGTCCCTTTACAAGCCGCGCGGGCCTCGTGGTGAAGCTCACCAGGAAGACCAGCTCCAGCGAGGCAAGGACCCTGATGACAAGCCCGATGGCCGACAATAGCCCCTGCCTGGTCAGATACACCTCAGGCGGAAGTCCGTGCCATCCGCCCGTATTCAAGATCGTGAAGACCTTTTGGCCTTTTACCACCAGGTTCAGGGAGGCCGGGATTGCGATCGCGCACGTCATCAGGACAGGCGGCAGGAGCCTTTTCAGGAAAACGCCGATTGGCACGCGCGAAAGCACGGCCAGCAGGAGCGCGAATACGGCAAAGGGCAGCATTTCAAGCGGACTGCGCCTGAAACTAAGCGCCACTATGAGCACCAGCGTGACGGCTATCTTTATCCGCGCGTCGACCTTTTGCAAGAAGCCGTTTCTTGCCGATACGGCCTCATTGAAAAGCGCGTCGTCGAGAAAGCGCACGGCCTCGTGCAGGGTGCGCTCCAGCAGGGGCCTCCTGCCTCGCCCCCGCGCCCCGGCGGCCTGCGGAGCCCTGATGGCCTGCGGGGTGGTCAGCCACTCCGGCAGCACGGTTTCACCTCTGATCTTTTCTTTTTCTTCCATCTTTCGAAAGGACCCGTCCGATTGCAAACCCGGCAAGCACGATTACGGCCACCCCCATTACGGCCGAAGCCACATAACCCAACCCGTCCGGCAGGCCGCCTATCCCGTAGTTTGCGGCGGGCGCATGCCAGAGCCCGCCAAGACCTTTCATGCCCCGTGGGACATAGCCGATTATTTTTTTAAGTTCCGTTGCCTCCCATTCGCCCCAGGCCCCGCCCGCGCCAAAAAGACCCGGTATCCAGAGCCCAAGCGGGGTAAGGATTACAAGCAGGGCCAGAGGCGCCCAGAGTTTCCACCATTTCTTCATATTGCCCGTTTTCCAAGCAGTTCCGGATATGCCTTCCCCAGGTAGGCGACCGCGAACGCGGTGAATGCCGCCTCCAGCGGGCCAAAAGCGACAAGATGCCCCACCATCATAGCGGGGATGGTCACCTTGAGCGGGAAAGGGCAATAAAGCGGCCTTCCATCCAGCCCCCTGTGGAGGATCGGCTGGAGACCCAGTTCCACTGAGGCCAGAAAAGCGGAGGCGTTCAAGCCGGCATAGCCCCCCAGGGCCGAGGCAAGGATCGTCCTTTTCCCCGGATTATGGCCCCCCGGCGCATTGCGCTTTCCCAGGCCGCCCGCTATCAGTCTGTAAACGGCGTAGCTTACCATCGCGTCCGTGAAGGCCATATTGAAGCAGTTTGCCCCGAGGGCCGTTATGCCTCCGTCGCCAAACAGGACGGCCTGGACGGCAATGGCTATGGAGACGGCTATTATGGCAGCCCACGGGCCTAGTGTTATCGCAAGCAGGGCCGTGCCCGTCGCGTGCCCCGTTGTGCCTCCCACTATGGGCACATTGAACATCATTATCACGAAAGAAAGCGCGGCGCCCAGGGCAACGAGCGGCACTTCGGTGGCCTTCAGCGTCTTTTTAACACGCCTGGAAGCGAAATACCAGATGCCCGCCATCACCGCCCACAGCCCCCCGTATGTCGGCGGGCCCAGATATCCGTCAGGGATGTGCATTTTTTATTCCATTCATTCAAGTCCCTTTCCCGTGGTGGTTATCGTGAGCCTGCCGTGCTTTACGCCCCTCGTGCCTATGAGCCTGTCCGATATGGCCTGGAGGTCCCGGCCCGGGCCCTTTAAGACGACGACCTCCAGACAATTGTGCGCGTCCAGATGGACGTGCATGCTGGAGAGTATCTCCTTGTGGAACTTGTGCTGCAGGTCGGTAAGCGTGTCGGAGAGCTCCCGCGTATGGTGGTCGTAGACGAGCGTGACGGTCGCCACGGCCTGGGCCGTGCCGCCCTCCCATTGTTTTTTTACGAGCGCGTCCCTGATCAGGTCGCGGATCGCCTCGCTCCTGCTCGAATATCCCTTGCCCCCGATGAGCCTGTCGAAATTCTTCAGCAGATTGCCCTCAAGCGAAATCCCGAACCTGACTATTCCCATTTCAGTGTTATTATTTTCAAAAAAGTGCGAAAAGTCAAGGGACAAAGATGGGGAGGGGCGGGGGTGGGTTAATAGATATCTCTTTTAGTTATGAGCACGATGCCCTGGCCGGGCCTGAGGTCGTACCGGAAGGGGGCGGGTATGTAGTCCAGCCGGTATTCGGGCGAGATGTCGACGGTCGGCGCGCCTGCCTGCAAAAACCTCTGGATGCTCTCAACACAGATGTGCTGTTTGTTCTGGATGTCCTTGTTGAGAATAAGGAGGGCCTCTTCCTGGGTGGCGACCGAGGCCTTCCACATCACAAGCACGTTTGGGTTGTCGTAGGGGAGTGTTGCCGTCGGCGACTCCTCCTGGAAAACTGCATGCGCGGCCTTTATATCATTGACTCTCTTTATGAAATCCCTGAGGTCGACCCCTGTTTCCTCCCAGTCCCGCGGGGTTGTCCTGACGACGTGGAGACTCTTTCGGAAGCCGAATTCAAAGCCGATGGGGACCATTACGCCCGTGGAAAAAAGGGCCGAAAACAGGTAGTGCTGCTTTAGCCCGTCAAGGTTGCCCCCGAGCTCCTCCGAGAGCCTCGGCGTGTCGTGGCTTTCCGGGAAGCTGATGGAAGGCGCTATTTCCCTGGTAAGGACGTACTGTTCAAGCAGCCAATGGCCCCGAAAGTCCCACCACTTGGAGCTGTTGAAGATGTAATCGAACCCGGCGCTTGCCGTCTTTCTTGTCTGATCGGGCGGGCAGCCCAGGGTCTCGGCGAAGAAAAGCGCCTCCGGGCGCCTTTTCTTCGTCTCCCGTATGAGCCTCTGCCAGAACGCGTTTGGCAACTGGTAGGCCGCATCGCACCTAAACCCCTCAAAGCCGGTTTTTATCTGGTCTTCCACGACGGACTTGAAATAGGCGAAAAGCCCTTCCGGGTCTTTTGTCTTTGCATGGTTGAATTTAGCGAGGTCCTTCCATACCACCTTCCTGCCGTCCTCGAACGCGAAGGGATGCTCCACCCGCCCTTTAGACTTCCAGAGAAACCACTCCGGGTGCGTCTTTAAAAGTTCCGAATCGGCGGCGCAGTGGTTGGCCACAAGGTCCGTCATCATTCTGAGCCCGGTCCCGCGGGCCGTCTTCAGCATCGCCTTCAACTGCTCTTCGGGCGGCCTCTTGTCCGCGGGGTCGATGAAGGCCGGATTCAGTGAAAAATAATCCGCGACGGAATAGAGACTTCCCGAGGCGCCCGGTCTCTGGAGGGGATTTACGAATATCCAGTTGAAACCCATCTCCGCCGCCCTTTCGAGATGTCTTTTCCAGTCGTTGAACCTCCCCGCCAGGAGAGGAAAGAGATTGTAAATGAGCGTCTTTTCAGGCGGCCGCATTTTTTGCCCTCCTTCCAGTGTAGTGTTTCAGAAATTCCTTATATAAAATTTTTTTGAAAAAAGCTGCTTGCCGTCATTCCCAAGGTATTAATCGGGAATCCATTGTCTTAAAAAACAAGAGTTCCGGATTCCCGCCTTCGCGGGAATGACGGCTAAAAACACTTGAACAATATGCGAATAATTTTTGAAACACCACACCAGTTTTTAAAGCACCTCGGGGCGGGCCTGGACGACATAAAACCGGGCACCAGCGCCGTGGGCACCAGTGCCGGGGGCGCCAGTGTCCACGAATGCCCCCTCGATGTCCTGTGCGCCCCCCATCGCCTTTTCCACCTCGAGGCCGATCCTGGCCACCTTATGTGTGAAATCCATGAGGAACTCCTCGTCCCAAACGAAGCGGCTGCCGGTGTAATCCAGCGTCGCCCTATTCGGGGGGGGCAATATAAAACTGTCATACAGCCCAGCCCCCGCATAACCGGCCAGGTCCTCGCCGTTTGAATCGGAGCGGAATATGAGGCCGCCCTTTTGCCCGAAGAGGCCGGCGCTCTTGCTCGGTATCGAGCGTATGCGCGCCCGCCTGGCCTCTTTCCTGAAGGTAAAGCCCAGCGACAGGCCCGGATAACTGCCCGCCAGGGTCTCGCCCAGGCCGAGCACGGCCTCGGCGTATATCTCATCCGGATCTAGTGTAAATGGGTTTACCGTGTGTATCACGAAGCCCGCCTCCGCCTCCACGACCCCCTGTATGAGGACGGACATGAAGATGTCCTGGTGCCGGATGCCGTTGGTTTTTCTGCTTAGATAGGCCCGGTCGTTCCACTTGGAGGCCCAGACGCGCTTTATGCACGTCCATGCCTCGTCCCATGCGGGAAGGGCGAGCCCCGGTTGTGACGCCTTGTCTTTCAGAGCGGCCTCAAGCCCCGCGGGAGGGTTTAATAACTCCAGTGTGGTCTTTCTAAGTCCCTCAAGCGTCCTTTCATAGCCCTCGCCGCGGCTATTGAGCGCCTCTTCAAGCTGCCGGTATCTTTTTTCGGCCTCCCTGTTTTCCCCGAGGCCGAGCGTCTTTTCGAAGACCCCGAAGGGGATGGCAAGCGAGGCCGGAAGATTTATCCAGTCCGGTAGTTTTCCAAACAGGCGTCTTAGATTGATGGACTTGTAGCCGACGTTTTTTTCGGTGAAATCGGCAAACGCGACGGCGTATTCGGGCGGCGATACGGCCGTCATCCCGCGGGGCCGGACGGGATTTCTAAGGGCGGCCTGGGCCGCCTGGGCGGGCACTGTCTGGGCGGGCTCTGCCTGGGCAGCCTCAAAGCTCACAAGGCCGGCGGCGGCAAGGCGTACCCCCACATTGCGGCCCTCCGCCGATTTTATCTCCCCCATCAATTGCTGATCGAAGCAGGTGGCGAAAAACACACCCGCATTTCTTGCCCTTATCGCGAGGTGCGAGAGCCTGTCGATAAAAGAAGAGGTGATTATGGCCGAAACGCCGGCAGGTATCTCCTCATCGCCGTGGATCTCATCTGTCACTATGACTTTCGGGGAAGGGAAATCCTGCCCCTGTATGTCCCTGAGCGCCCTGACGACCATTACCTCTCCGGAAGCCCGGCCCCTCTCCCCATGCCCCCGGCTGATAATCTGCCAGTCGCCTATATCGGCTGTCTTTCTGAGGACCGGGTCTATGAGGCCGATTAAGGCGGACAGGGCGAAAGCGGGTCTGCCGCGGAGCACCTCTTCGCTGAAGAGTTTTATCGTCCAGGGCTCCGCGCGGAATGCCTCCCCCAGGTATCTCGCCTTCGGGTCCAGAAGGTCATACATCCTTGCGGCAAAGGCGCCGATTGCCCGCCCGATGCGCTCGCGGGCCGCCTCCGCCCGAAGGGCCCATGCCTTTTTCAGCAGGGGCAGCTCTCCTTTCTCCAGGCGCCTCCAGAATTTCAGGCTGTAGTCCAGCTCGGCGTCGGAGGATGAAAGGCAGACGTTCTCCAGGGCAAGAGAAATAAGAGACACCATATCCTCCGGCCCTATTTTTGCTTCGAGATTGCGCTCTATCAAGACCCTGAGATGGTCCTCAAGGGCCATGTCGAGGAAAAGGAGATTTCGCATCTCGCCAGGGGAAAAATGTTTTCCCGGCCTCTCCGCAAGCAGCCTTCTTGCCCTGATTATCTTCTCCGCAAGTTCTTTTACTCCTTTTACTAAAAGAGGTCGTTCTGTTCTGCCTTCCGATGTCTTGCCTTCCGGGCGAACTGGTTGGTCCTTCAGGCCAACCGGTTGGCGGATTGAGTCGATTACGCCAGCGGTCTCGGGGTCAAGAAGGCCCCTTGCCCCGGCGATGGCGGCATCCAGATCGGTCCCCGAGTGCACCGCCTTCAGGATGTTCAGGAAATTCCCGAATTCGTGTATAAGGGCGTCCTTCAGTGCCGGTATGAAGTCGGGAGGGGATTTTATGGGCCTCTCATAGCTTTCGAGCCTCGCCTTTGTGACCCCGCCTTCTCTGAGCCTCCGGTAGAAGACCTCCGTATTGCCGTCATTTCGGAGGAAATCGAGATAGGCCTCGCAGATCACTATGTCGTCGGGCGTTGTGTTGTTGTGCAGTTTCTGGTGCCACTCTTCCATGAAATGGCCGGAGACCTCTTTTATGTGGTGCCGGTGCATGATGGCGAGCACCTCGTCCCGGACGCGCTGGGCGTCGCTGCCCCGGCCGAGCGTGCCCATGATGAGCCTTATCATCTCCCGCTCTTTCCCCCCGGGCGCGTTTTGGTATCTGACGGCGAGTTTCGTGGAGAGCCTGTCCAGCGCATGGCCGAGCTCCCTCGGCTTGGTGTTGTAGTTTCGCTGCCAGTCGAGCTGCCTTAAGGCCGAGAACCTCAGCCACACATAGATGAGCGCGAGCCCCTCGATATCGTTTTCCCCTACTTTGTCCAGAAGATCGCAGCATAGGTTAAACCTGTGCATGAGGGTCCA
The DNA here is from genome assembly GCA_021789555.1 of Nitrospirota bacterium. Lineage (GTDB taxonomy): Bacteria > Nitrospirota > Thermodesulfovibrionia > Thermodesulfovibrionales > JdFR-88 > JAJYGJ01. Next base: position 5,681 of record JAJYJK010000014.1, on the reverse strand, counting down.
GGAATTTTGGCCCATCTCTTTCTGGATGATCTCCCGCGCAAGGAAGTCGATGTCCCCCATCCGGCCCTCCAGAGGGCCGGGTGCTGGAGTGCCGGGTGATGCGGGCGGCGCGATTGGCCCCGGCAGCTCGATACGGTAGTTTCTGCCCAGATTATTGTCCCAGTGGCCCTCCGCCGGGAAAAACAGTGCGAAGTCCAGGAACCTGAAACCTGCCCGGAGGTCGATTTTTATCGTGATCTCTCCCCCTGAAGGGTCCAGGAGGGTCTGGATGGCGGCATGGTCGAAGGGGTTGCTGCCAATGGGCCAGTTCCGCTCGGGCGGCACCTCCCACGGCCCTCCGGGTTCGCGTTTAAATCCCCAGTGCAGGACGAATCGCTCCTGCCCGCCCTCCGCCCTGATGGCCATCTCCGCCTGGTCTTCCCAGATGCGCTTTTGGATGAAAAGCACTATGCCGCTTTCGGTGCTGATTTTTTCGGTCGGGGTCATGATCTCTTCACTATTTTATATTTTAGCAAAATCCGTCTTTATGTTTTAGCAAATGCCCGTTTTTATGTTCCAGCAAAAACCCGTCTTTATGTTTTAGTGAAATTTTATCCGGCGGGGCTCCGTCAGCTTTTCGCGCCGCCGATTTTGGCGCGCACCTCTTCGACCAAAAGGCGGACCATCTCCTCCGCGGTCTTGAAGCCGGTCCTTCCGGTATCGATGGCAAGATGGTAATTCCTCACGTCGGTCCAATCGGCGCCTGTCATGGCGCTTATGAATTTCCTCCTGTCGTGGTCCGATTTCTCGATGAGCCCGGCGGCCTCATCGGCGCTCACGCCGTAGGCCTCCATGGCCTGCTTCACGCGGAACTCCATCCGCGCGTGGAGGAATATGTTTACAAGGCCGGGCTCTTCCCGCAGCACGTGGGACGCGCAGCGCCCGACGAAGACGGCGTCATATTTTTTGGCGAATTGGCGGATTATCGCCGCCTCGGCCCGGAAGAGGTCCCGGTCATCGACGGGGCGCAGGGGCGGGGGCATATAGGCCGTCTCCGGGGAGCCGAAGATGAAAGGCCTGATTACGTCTTCGAAAAAACCCGAGAGCCTTTCCTCGCGTTTCTCGATCCGGGCCTCCTCCTCGTCCAACTGCTCCGCGGCCCGCCGGAGTATCTCCCTGTCGAAATACGCGTAGGAAAACCGTCTGGCGAGGCTTTGCCCGATATAGGCGCCGCCGCTTGCAAACTGTCTGGAGATGGTTATCAGTATCTTTCCCATTGGCCCCCTGCCTTATTTTTCCCGGCTTTCGCCTTCTTTAGATTCTAATCCTATCACGGTTTGGCTGAATTGCGATACGCCCTCAAAGGGAGAGGGGACAGGAGTGAGGGCGGATAGGTTTTTGTCGTTCGGGGGATTAGGGCGGGGGGGCGGGAAATCCATATCTCCTTGACTAAAAAACGCGGGGCTTTTTATAATCCTCATCTTATGGCCGAAGAGACCATTGGTGATCTCATGGAGCAGAGGCTCAAAAAACTCAAGGAGCTGAAGGCCCTTGGAGTCGAGCCCTACGGCGGGCCTTACGAGGTCGAAGACCGCGCCCTGCAGCTCATCTCGGACTACGCCCCGAAATCCAGGGAAGAGCTCGAGGCGGCGCCGCCCCCGGCCGTCGTCGCGGGCAGGCTGATAACCGTGAGGGATTTCGGAAAGGCCTCGTTTGCCCATCTGCTGGACGCCACCGGGAAGATACAGCTCTATTTCAAGAAGGACATAATCGGCGCTGAAAAATACTCCTTTTTCAAGAAATATATCGACATGGGAGACATCATCGGCGTCTCCGGGCTCCTCTTCAAGACCCGCACGGGCGAGCTGACCATAGGGGTGCAGGATTTCGCCCTCCTCAGCAAGGCCCTCCGTCCCCTGCCCGAAAAGTGGCACGGGCTTCAGGATGTGGAGACCCGGTACCGCCAGCGTTACCTTGACCTTATCGCCAATCCCCAGGTGAAGGAGACCTTCCGTCTCCGAAGCTCGGTGATCAAGGCGATACGGGATTTCCTCGAAAAAGAGGGGTTCATAGAGGTCGAGACCCCGATGATGCACCAGATCGCGGGCGGGGCCGCCGCTAAACCCTTCAAGACGCATCACATCGCCCTGGGCATGGACCTCTACCTGCGAATAGCCCCGGAGCTTTACCTGAAGCGGCTCCTCGTCGGCGGCTACGAGAGGGTCTTCGAGCTGAACAAGAATTTCAGGAACGAGGGCATATCCACAAGACACAACCCGGAGTTCACGATGCTCGAATTCTACATGGCAAACAAGGACTACGAATTTCTGATGTCCTTTACCGAAAGGATGTTCTCGGAAATAGCGATGAAGGCGCTTGGGAAATTGAAATTCCCATACGGGGATGTGGAGATTGATTTGACCCCGCCCTGGCCCCGCTACCCGATGCTGGGCATCATGGAGGAAAAAGGCGTGCCCGGCGATGCGCTACGGGACGAGCGCGCCGCCAGGGCATGGGCGGTGTCAAATAAAATACAATTGGCCCCCGGCGCTTCTTTTGGGAAAGTCCTGGACGAGATATTCAAGGAGACGGTGGAGCCCTCTCTCGTTCAGCCCACCTTCATAACGGATTACCCCGTGGAGCTTTCCCCGCTTGCCAAAAAGAAGGCCTCCGACCCGTCGCTTGTGGACAGGTTCGAGCTTTTCATCGCGGGCCGGGAGATCGCAAACGCCTTCTCGGAGCTGAATGATCCCCTGGACCAGCGCGAGCGGTTTTTAAAGCAGCTCGAGGAGAAGGCCCGGGGCGATGAGGAGACCCACCCCATGGACGAGGATTTCATCAGGGCGCTCGAATACGGGATGCCCCCCGCGGCAGGCGAGGGCGTGGGGATAGACAGGCTCATGATGCTGCTGGCCGATGTCCCGTCGATAAGGGACGTGATCCTCTTCCCGCAGATGAAACCCGAATAATATCTGCCTGCCCTTTCGTTCGGTCGCGCGGTTCCGGGCGTGTCCGAACGGCTTTATTGAATCCATCTTCAGGGCGAAGGGCAAACAGTTATCAAGATGCGGCGGTGTGTGTCCGTCCGCATAGCTTCCTCTCTCAGGACCAGGCAGATAATTATTTTGGCCGTCCCCGTACGCCTCCTGCCTTTGTCGGGGCCTGACTATAAGAAGCGGATGACTGTGATCTCGGGCTCGCTGCCCACGCGCATCGGCGGCCCCCAGGTGCCGGTCCCCTCCGATGTATAGACGGTGAGATTGCCGAGCCTTTTCAGACCGCCGTCAAACCCCTTGTAAACATAATGGGTAATGAAGTTGACGGGTAATATCTGCCCCCCGTGGGTGTGGCCGCAGAGCTCGAGCGTCACGCCCTGCCTGTATGAGACATCCGGGTACATGGGCGAATGTTTCAGCAGCAGCACCGGCCCCCCACGTGTAAAACCTATCTTTTCCAGCACCCGCTCGTACGCTTTTTTTGTGAAGGTGTCCATGTAGTCGACCCCGACTATCTGGAGGCCATCCACCACAACCATCCGGTTGTCGAGCACCTTTATGCCCGCCTCGCTTACGGCCCGGATGTATCTTTCCTTTGCGCCTGCGGAGAACTCCTCATGGTTGCCTGTTATGAAGTAGACCCCAAGCGGGGGGGCAATCTCCGCGAAAGGCTCCGCGAGTTTTTTGGCGTCGGATTTTGTGCCGTCATAGAGGTCCCCGCCGATAAAGAGGATGTCCGGGCCGAGTCCCCTTATCCTGTCGGCCATCCGGCGGGCAAAGCCCGTATTCCTGACCGGCCCCAGGTGGAGGTCGCTTATGAAGACCGCGGTCTTGCCCCTCCAGAGATTATGCGGATTGTGCCCCGCGGCCGGGCCGGAAAGGGCGATGTCGATTTTTTTTATCCCGGGGTTTTGGGCGTTGACGATACCGTAGAGGCCGGCGATTAACCCCAATGAGAGAAGGGCCGTCGCCCAGGTGGCGGAATCAAAGCGCAACCCAAACGCCCTGTGCGCCCAGAACGAAATCCAGCACAGGACGGAGGCCCAGAAGAGGAAATGAAAGACCCCGAGCCATGAGGCCGAAAGCGTGTAGAAGGCCCGCACAAGCGGGCCGCTTTGCCTGAAGGCAAGCACCGAGGCGGCCAGGAAACTGATGGACAGCGACACGAAGAGGAGTTTCAGGGCCGCGGACCCCAGGGCCGTAGAACCCTGGAGCCCCAAAAACCTGACGAGCGTCTTATAGAGGAGCCAGTGGCCAAGAAATACGATGAGCTGGAACAGGGCTATGATGAAGACGAACGGGGACATAATGTATTTATATCATAAAACCCGCCCGCCCTTCACCCTCTTCGTTTCTCCCTCTCCCAATGGAAGAGGGTTGGGGTGAGGGAGGCGGGTGGGCTTCCGAATTAAAAATGCCGGTGTTTCTGGCAAAACATGCCCCGATTGATTATTATTAAGGGATGCGCTTGCCTTATACCCTGTTTATCGCCTTCAGGTATCTGAAGTCCAGAAAGAAACAGAAAGGCATATCCTTCAACGCCGCCGTCTCCGTAAGCGGTGTCGCCCTGGGGGTGATGACGCTCCTGGTGGTGCTGTCCGTCATGGGCGGCTTCAGAAACGACCTGCAAAAAAAGATCCTGGGCGTGAACGCCCACGCCGTGGTGCTCTCGGCCAACGGCACGATAGACGATTACGGAGGTCTTCTGGCGAGGTTGAAGAGACAACCCCACGTCCTGGCCGCCTCGCCGTTTGTGATGGGGCAGGTGATGCTGTCCGCGGGCAGCGCATCGCAGGGCGTCTACATCAGGGGCATAGACCCGGCGCTGGAAAAAAACGTGACCGATGTGGACCGGCACATGAAGGCCGGCTCTTTTTTCACGCTGTCGGGGCAGGAGCCGGGAATCCTGCTTGGCTCGGAGCTTGCAAGCCGGCTTGGGGTTGTAGTAGGCGACAATGTCACGGTGCTCTCCCCGACGGGTGAGATAGGCCCCTTCGGCATGCTGCCGAAGATGCGCCAGTTCAGGGTCGCGGGCATCTTCGAGATGGGCATGTTCGAGTACGACTCCAACCTGGCGATTACCGGGCTTGGGCCCGCCGCCCGGTTTTTCGGCATGGGGGACAAGGTCTCCGGCATAGAGCTGAAACTCGACGACATATACCGGGCCCCGGAGGTAAGGGAAAAATTAAACAAGCAATTGGGGTTCCCCTATTTCGTGAGGGACTGGATACAGATGAACAAAAACCTGTTTTCCGCCCTGAAACTGGAAAAGATAACGATGTTCATAATACTTACCTTCATAATACTTGTGGCCAGTTTCAACATCGTGAGCACCTTAATGATGAATGTGGTCGAAAAACAGCGGGAGATAGCGATACTGAAGGCGATGGGCGCGACCAGCCGCGGCATAATGGCGGTCTTTGTCATCCAGGGGCTGCTCATAGGCCTGGTGGGCACGGCCATGGGGGTGGCGGGCGGGTATCTGCTCGGGTATCTGATGAATACCTACCAGATAGTGAAACTCCCGGCCGACGTCTATTACCTAAGCCACCTGCCCGTAAAGATGAACCCATGGGATTTCGTCACGGTCTCGTTTGCCGCCATCGCAATATCGCTTTCGGCGACGATCTATCCGGCCTGGCAGGCGGCGAGGCTCAATCCGGTGGAGCCGCTCAGGTACGAGTAACGAATATCTTTTTAATCCTT